>NZ_CP043051.1:612500-1225000 GCF_008121495.1 Mediterraneibacter gnavus ATCC 29149
TCCTGGGATTTTTTCAATCAGTCCATGGACTTTCAGACGTTTAAAGATCCTTGTCATGGCAGACGGAGTGATTTTCGGAAGATGCTGGCGGATCTGTTTTCCTTGTATCCCGAATGTCATGTATTCCCCTTTGCTGATGGCTTCCAGTACAGACAGATCACGAGAATCAAAAAAGTTGAATCCGCGATAGGTTCGTTCCTTTTCCCTCCGGGAATGACTGACTTCATCCAATTTCTTCCTGCCGCTGCTGTGATCATCAAAGGATGAGATAAATTCAAGGTATCTGTAATTCGCAGATTTCAGGATTGTGAATAACTGATATAAACTGTAAATACTCTTTTTTAAAGGGTCTTTCCGAATATCGGATGTTCCATCCCTATGCTGAACTTCCCGCTCCACACGGAACGTACTGATATCATTGCAGGTGCTTTCAATTCGCAGTACACAGCCAAACTTGTCATACATTTTTATGGACACATCACCCATGTGGTGCTTGATCCTCGTTCCGAGGATGCGCTGATTATAGTTTGTGCCAATCTCTTTGGTACAGTTATAAGTGATTCGCTGTCCAAGGAAAGTGGCGATGTTGTCAGGCTTCACAGTATATATCGCAGTGTGGATGATTTCATCATAGATTGGTGCCAGGTATTCCGGCTTACGGAACATGATATCCGTGGCACATTCGATCTGCTGAACCGTCCAGGTATAACCCAGCCCGAGAGATTCCGGAACGGGACTGTAGCGTCTGGCAAAGACATCGAGAACTTTATGGAGCCCTTGCGGGTTGATACGGTCAGAAAGTTTCTGAGCAGTTTCAATATCGGAGATTTCAAGGAACGCGTTGTCCTGCATCCGGTAAGAAAGCTGTTTTTTATCAAGCTTATAGGCGAGCAGGTTATGACCGTTCATGTAAAACTGAAGACGGAAAGGCGGCCATGTAGGGACACGAAGATAGCAAAGGCCAAGTTCCCTGTCGATAAAATAGAAATAGTAATGAAGACACTTGCTCTGGTCAAACTTCAGGAAGGTCTTCCCAGTTGTTTTATCATGCCAGGGCCTGTAGGTATTACAGCATTCCATAGCAGAAAAGATATGGATCAGACCTTCCGTTTTTCCGGTTTCGGCAATGATGTTCTGGATGCGGTCATCTTTTCGAAAAGCATGGAGTTTTCGGATGAACTCAATTTCCATTCCATTTTCGTGAGCAATCTTTTCCGCATTCTGACGGACCTGTTCCGTAAGGGGCTGGGAGAAACTGGTGGGATAATCAAAAATACGGATACCGTTGAGTTTCATATAGGCAGTCATTGCTTCCGCATGGCTCCAGTTTGGGATATATCCCTGAATGATCATGCGGTCATAACAGGTAATGATGCCATGAATTTTATCAACGTATTTATCAGTGAGTAACATATAAAAACCCCCTTTTTCTTTAGAATAACACAAGGGGTAGAAAATAAAAATAACTTTTCCGGTTTATCCGGGTTAGGCTCTACCACTGAAGATTGTCATTTTTGACAGATGAACATCATCTGTCTTATCAGCATGCCCTTTTTTCTGAATCTGTATTTCCAAGCACCAAAATATCCTCTTGCACATGTTTCAATGCAAATTCGAACAAAACCTCGAACACCTAGTGTATTGGCTTGTTGATATTTAACTAAAATTTTCTGGTAATCACAGCTGTCCTGAATATGTATGAACTCCCCTATGATGAGAATCATCCGGTTGTGTGTATGGATGAGAAACCGTACCAGCTTTTGGGAGAGATCAGGGAGCCTTTGCCAATGATTCCCGGAAGCGACCAGAAAACCAATTCGGAATATGTCCGCAACGGCACCGTCAGCATTTTTGCTTTTGTGGAACCGCTCGGAGGCGTTCACCATGTAAGTGTACGTGAACACCGTACAGCCACAGACTGGGCAGAGGAAATCAGGTATCTTGTGGACAACATGTACCCCGATGCCGAAAAGATCCTCCTTGTGATGGATAACCTTAATACCCATAAACCGTCATCCCTGTACAAACGGTATCCGGCAGAAGAAGAAAGGCGTATCATAAAAAAACTGGAGATACATTACACGCCCAAGCATTGCAGCTGGCTGGATATTGCTGAAATAGAGCTTAATGTAATGACCAGGCAATGCCTTAGCCGCCGCATCGCTGAAATAGAACAGTTACGCAGCGAACTGTCCGCATGGGAAACGGAACGGAATACACTGGCAGCAAAGGTCAACTGGCATTTTAGAACCCACGATGCCAGAATAAAGCTCAGTTCACTATATCCCACATTTACTACTGCTTCCTGATAGGGCAGTAGTATTGCTAAATATCATCGTGTCAATACACTAGCTTAATGGCATTGCAGGATGGCGGTCTTGACTTCGCTTCATAATAATTCCGTTTTTAACGTAGTTGAGCATCATCACTTCGCCCTGAATCGAATTTTCCTGTGTCTCAAAATTCTTCAGTTCTTTCTCCTGCTTTGCTCTTACACATTCCAAAATCCGCTTTTTTGTATTGGCATTGACTCCCGGACGGTTATTGAGAGCCAGAGATACCGTTGCCTCCGAAAGCCCCAGTTCCTGCGCAATTTCTTTTGCTTTGATTCGCATAAATGCCTCTTTCTCTAATGAAAAATTTCAAGCACTCCTCTTAGTTTCTCCACTTCAATCTGCCCCGGCGCAGATGTTTGTCCTGCCGCCCCGAAAGTCAGCGCAGAGCCAAATACTTCTCCACAGAGTCTGCTGATCACTCCATCTTTTGCCATAGACATCGTGATGATGGGGCGATCGGCATAGGTTCCTGCCATCTCTTCCGTTGCCGCAAGCAATGTCAGCACATCTTTCCTGCACTGCGGCATCACTGCGATCTTGGGAAGGTCTGCCCCAAGTTCCTGCATCTTCTGAAGTCTTGCCACGATTTCTTCTTTGGAAGGAGTTTTCTCAAAATCGTGATTGGAAACCACCACTTTCACTCCGAAGGTATGCGCTGTTTTTATGAGAGATTTCACCGTTTTCTCTCCTGCTGATAATTCTGCATCGATCAGATCTGCCATCTTAGTCCGGGCTGCTTTTTCATTCAATTCTCTATACGCCGCTGCATCGATTGCCTGTTCTCCGCCCTCCTGCAGTGTACGGAATGTGAATAAAAGCGGAATCTCTCCTGTAATTTCACATAGCTTACGCAAGACATGTTCGACACACTCAAACGAAAATACATCTTCGTACCAGTCCACTCTCCATTCCACTACATCTGCTTTTGCCTGTACTGCACTTTTTGCGTTTTCTAAAATCTCCGGTACTGTTTTTCCCACTATCGGAACACAGATTTTCGGCATTCCTGTGCCAATCTCTAAATTTCTCACTTTTATAGTATTCATCGTTTGTTTTCCTCCCTGGATCACTGTTTTATATCTACTGTATCTTATCTTGAAAAATCCTGCAAGAGCAGCCTTGTTTTTATTTTCTCAGCTCTTTTAACTGTCTCATCAGAAGAGGGATTTCAAAAAGAAGCATCACGATCCACCCGATCAGATTCGCCCACGCAAGGCTTACAAATCCCAAGTTGAATACCAGAAACATCACAATAACTGCCAGCACACGCCCTGCCATATTCATAAAAGTACTGTACAGTGTCACCTTCAGATCTCCCATGCCACGGAAAAATCCCTGAATCCCATTCGTTATCGCCGGAAGAATATACATCCAGGAAACCAGATGCAGATAAGACTTTCCCAGAGTCACCACCTGTGCATCTTCCTGAGAGGTAAACAATCCCATAATCTTCTCTGCACCAAAATACATCAGAACCAGCAAGATCAGACCATATACCAGTTCAATCCCGATTCCACTCTGAAGTCCCCTGCGGATTCTTTCTCTTTTGCCTGCCCCCTTATTCTGGGCAATAAAAGTCGTCATGGCATGCCCGATGTTCTGCTGAGGAATATACGCAAAATCATCCACGCGGTTTACTGCCGTAAATGCTGCCATTACACTGACTCCCTGGGTGTTGACCACTGCCTGAATGATTGTCTTTCCAATCTGAAGGCAGACTTGCTGCATGGCACTGGTGCTTCCATAACTAATAGTCTTTTTCATCAAACTTTTATCAAACACAAACCACCGCTTTCCCAGGCACAAAAGCGGAACCCGCTTCCTGATATACAACGCACAAAAAAGACAGCTGCTGGCCTCACTTAATACCGTTGAAATGGCACTTCCCGCCACGCCCCATCCAAATACTGCCACAAAAAGCAGATCTCCGAGCACATTTAAAATTGCACTGGCAACCAGAAAATACAGCGGCGTTTTACTATCGCCCAGTGCCCGAAGTGTATTGGCAAGAAAATTGTAAATAAACGTAAACAAAATTCCGATAAAAATGATCCTGAGATACGCAAGCGCATCCGGCATCACTTCCTTCGGTACCTGTATCAGCCGAAGCAATGGTTCTGACACCAAGATTGTCAGCACGGAAAAACCGATTGAAAATCCGCAGCCGGACAACAATGTGGTACTGATCTGACGGGATAACTGTTCATAATTTCCCGCTCCAAACTGGGAACTCATCAAAATACTTGCCCCCATACAAAGACCGCTGATCAAAAGGATGACAAGATTCATCACCGGTGTGGATGTTCCGACTGCTGCCAATGCACGCTCCCCCACGTATCGACCTACAATGATGGAATCCGCTGCATTATAAAAAAGTTGAAAAAAATTACCGAGTACCAGTGGTATCGTAAAGCCAATCAGAGGAACGGCCACTGCTCCTTGTGTCATATCATGTTCTGTTCCGTTTTTCATGCTGTTCCCTCCTTTTTCTACATTTTACCACACAAAGTCAAGAACCGGATTTCTGCATAATATGGCGGATAACAACATCTTTTACAACAGAAAACTGCAGCTATGAAAAAAGCTCGCACAAAACAGACAGTTTGTACGAGCTAAACACGATATCATTGCGTCCGTTTCCATACACAAGAGTAGGTTCTACATAAGAAATTTTGTGTTTGCTGGAACAAAGCATCTGAACAACATAAGATTTACTGTCCGTAAATTCTTTCGGTCCCATTACTCCGCCAATATATCCTAACCCTTTCACAGACTTTTGGTCTGCTATCTCTAACATGACTTTAGCCGGTAAAAGATTATATTTTTCGAGTTGTTCTTTATCTTTTGTATAAACACCAACGCAATCAAAGTTAGCAAGGGGCTATCGGTTAATTCCCGACAGCCCCAAATATGTATTTTCTATTGTTCTTCTTTGCCCGTTGCCCTCTCTTCTCCCATTTCTCGGATCATCTCTGCAATAACCTCTTCCTCTTCTTCAAGTTCCTCTGAAATCTCAGAAATAGATTTTCCTTTTACCAGTTTCTTTTGAATCTGCATTCTAAGAAGCTCAATTTTCCCTTCCAATTTGCCCTCTTCCCAGGACGCTTCCCGCTCCTGCCGCATATGCTTTTCCTCATCATATTCATAAATACTCACTTGTTTCGCCTCCGCTCTGTTTTGTTTCAAAAACTCTGCCATAATCCCTTCCTGAATACACTCACTGATTGCCTGTTCCACTGCTTCTTCCACCGGCTTTACCTGGGCGTACTCCCGCACTCTTGCAGTATATTCCGAGTAATCCTTCAGAGATTTGCACATTTCCTTCAACTTCTCATTATGCCCGCGGTTGATGTTCAGCATCACCGCAGTCAGCTCCAATGCCGGATGTTCTTCTTTGACGCAATACGCATCAGACAATCTTAAAATTTTTCGATCCGGCTGTTCCTGACTTCCATTGTAAAAGATCACAAACTGCGGAGTCGGGATCTGAATGCATTTCGTACCATACAGGTTTTCATCTTTTGTCATCCCGGAATACAGATCCGAGATATAAAACAAATACCGCAGGGGCAGGTTGGGACTGTAGGTGGACTGATGCTCATACAGGGAAAGTCTGGAATCAATGAGAAAGGACAGATCATTATGCATCGACATGTAGATTGCATTTTCCAGTGTATTGATTTCCAACAATTCCGGATCTTCATAATGTTTTCCACTGACCGCATTGTACAGATCGAGCAGATCTTTCCTGTCACTGTAGAGCATGGCAAAAATCCTCGATTTGTACAGTCTGTTTACAGGCTGTGTTGGTGTTGTCTGGTTCATATAAATACCTCCTTGAATGAAAATAGCTGCAGGAGGCTTTCCAATACGGCATCTTTCCCTCAAACCTCTCTGCTGTTTTAGATTGAAATCAAAGCATAGAGATTTTCCGATATGACTTAGAATAAAAGATGCGGTATGGTTCCGCTTAGAAAACCAGAATTTTTATGCTTTTCTGCATTATAGCACGATTATTTAAAAAGAGAAAGTTGAAATTTGTTTTTCACCTTGAAAACTCCATCGTTTCTTATTACGTAAAAAGAGAGGAAGATTCCTCCCCCTCTCTCAAATATGGATTCTCTATTTATCTTCTGATCATCATTGCTTCATAAGGTCTGAGCACTCCAGTCTCTCCTTTTTCCTTATAATTCCAGATCAGTACCTCTCCGTCTTTCCATTCACTCAAAAGATCGCACGCTGCCGGTGTTTCACTGAAATTTGCACATACCAGGACTTCTGTATCGCCTTCTTTTCTTATATAGGCAAACACCTGCGGATCCTCTTCCATCAAAAGTGTAAACTCTCCGTTTACAAACACGGAATGTTCTTTTCTCAGCCGGATCAGCTTCTGATAATAGTAGAATACAGAATCGGGATCGGATAGTTCCGACTCGGCATTGATCTTCGTATAATTCGGATTCACTTCCAACCATGGGGTTCCCTTTGTAAATCCTGCATTCACCTCACCACTCCACTGCATCGGCGTTCTTGCATTGTCCCTGCCCTTTGCATAAATGGAGTTCATGATTTCTTCCTTGCTATATCCTTCATCCAGACGCTCTTTGTACATATTCAGTGTCTCAATATCCTGATACTGGCTGATATCTGCAAAGCGCACATTTGTCATACCCAGTTCTTCTCCCTGATAGATATAAGGAGTTCCCTGCATTCCATGCAGCAAGGTAGCAAGCATCTTTGCAGATTCCACGCGGTATTTCTGATCATTTCCCCAACGGGACACGATTCTTGGCAGATCGTGATTGTTCCAGAACAGACTGTTCCATCCACATCCGTGCAGTTCTCTCTGCCATTTTGCAAGCACCTGTTTTAATTTCACTACTGGAAGCGGCGCCACATCCCATTTCGACTTTCCTTCCTGCTGATCCAGACCAATATGCTCGAACTGGAACACCATAGAAAACTCGCTTCCATCCGGATTGCTGTACAATTTGGCGCGTTCAATATCTGCGCCCCATGCCTCTCCTACTGTGATCAGATCTCCCTTTTGGAATGTTTCCCTGCTCAGTTCCTGAATAAACTCATGGAGTCTCGGTCCGTTGTTTGTGATCTTTTGATCCGGCTCCTTGGCAATCTGATCGATCACATCCAGACGGAATCCACCCGCTCCTTTTTCCATCCACCAGAGGATCATATCATAGATCTCACGGCGCACTTTTGGATTCTCCCAGTTCAGATCCGGCTGTTTTACCGAAAACTGGTGAAAATAGTACTGTTCCAGTTCCGGCACCCATTCCCAGGCAGGTCCCCCAAATACGGATCTCATATCATTCGGATACACGCCCTCTTTCCCATCTCTCCAGACATAATAGTCATGGTACGGGTTATCCTTGCTTTTCTTTGCCTCCTGAAACCAGCGATGCTCATCAGAAGAATGGTTTAACACAAGATCCATGATAATCCGGATATTTCTCTTTTTGGCTTCTTTTATCAGCTCTTCCATGTCATCCAGACTTCCGAACATAGGATCGATATCCTGATAATCAGAGATGTCATATCCATTGTCATCCTGCGGGGATTTGCAGACCGGAGACAGCCAGATCGCATCGATTCCCAGCTCTTTTAAATAATCCAGTCTCTGAATGATCCCTCGCAGATCTCCGATCCCATCTCCATTGCTGTCCTGAAAGCTGCGTGGATAAATCTGATAGATCACCGCATCCCTCCACCAGTGTTCTTTTCTTGTCCCTTCCATTGACGTTCTCCTTTATTTCTTTCTTCTGATCAAAGTTCCGTTTTTCTTCAATACACCCTGCTCAAATCTGCGGGAAAACAAAACTTCTCCCTCTTCTTTTACTGATACCGATTCCTCAGAACAGTTTAAGAGTACTTCCAGCTGATTGCCGTCCTGATCCAGTTTGATATACTCCACAAGACGTCTCTTCTCATACTCATTCGGAAAATGGAAATACAGACTTTTGCAGGCTGCTTCCTGTTTCCGCATTGCGATCAGCTTTTGCATGATCTGGATTTTTTCCTGGTTTTCGGATGAATCCAGTTCCTGCCACGGCATACATCTGCGGCAGTCCGGATCAAAACCGCCTTCCATTGCAATCTCTGTTCCATAATAAATGCAGGCACTTCCCGGCATTGTAAACAACACGGCAAGCTGCTGGTAAAACAGATCCAGATCATCAAACCGACTCATCAGACGCTGCGTGTCATGAGAATCCAGAAGATTGAACATCACATTGTTGCTCTGCTGCATATACATCGTATAACAGCGGTTCACCATATACTCAAATTCTTCTTTTTCCATTCCCCGATCTAAGAAGAAATCATGGATTCCGCTCATCAGAGGATAGTTCATTACAGAATCGTACTCATCTCCCAGAAGCCACTGACTTGCATCATGCCAGATTTCACCCAGTAAGTACAGATCCGGTTTCATCTGTTTTAAATGCTCCCGGATTTTTTTCAGAAAACGGTGGGAAACTTCATTTCCCACGTCAAACCGGATTCCGTCAATATCGAATTTGCGGATCCAGTCTTCGCATATTTTACAGAAGTATTGAATTACTTCTTCGTTATTTGTATTCAGCTTTGGCATTCCATCAGTAAATGCAAATGAATAAAACCGTCCGTCTCTCGTATCTGCCCGTTTTTCGACTGTTTCCCAGTCATGGATCATAAACCAGTCTGCATACGCAGATTTTTCTTTTTTCTCCAGAACATCCAGCCATGGTGCAAACTTTCTTCCACAATGATTGAACACAGCATCCACCATGATCCGAATCCCATGCTGATGTGCCTCTTCTACCAGATCTTTAAATTCTTCCTCCGTTCCAAAATGAGGATCGATCACCGTATAATCTGTGGTGTCATATTTGTGGTTGGATTCTGCTTTCATAATGGGATTCAGGTAGATTCCCGTGATTCCGAGCCCTTCCAGATAAGGAATTTTTTCCCGGATTCCATTTAAATTTCCGCCAAACCTCTCTTCATTGGTCACAGTACCAGTGCGCCACTTCGTCACACCGGCCTCTTCCTTCGTATCTGCTCCCCTGCAGAACCGGTCCGGAAAAATCTGATACCATACTGTCTCGTTGACCCAGTCTGGTGTCACATTAATATCCGCAGGATTCATCCACGGTACGGTAAAGCACTGCAGCATCCTTCCGTCCATCTGCATCTGTTCTTCTGTCAGAAATCCATCCTCAAAATAATACCAGACTTCTTCCTCTGTATGTAATTCAAAATAATATTTGCAGCGTTTATACTTTGGAACCAATGTCGTTGTCCACCAGAGCTGGTGACGCAAACGTTTCTTAAAACAGATTTCCTCTCTCTTTCCGGTCCATTTCTCGTTTCCGCCAAGGATTCCCGATTCAAACGGATCTCCATAATGAATGAATACCCGTCTGACATCATATCCTGTTCTTAAGTTTACGATCAGCTCATTTTCATTTAACGCATAACTCATCTGTTCTGATGTTTTATGAAAAATTCCAGCAAATTGCATGTTGTCTCTCCTTTAGTTCCGGAATGTGATCAGATTTTTATATCGTTTCAGTTCTTTCCCGGCAAGTGTAAAGTCCGGCATTCTCCACTCCCAGTTCGGAGAACCGACTGTCCCCGGTGTATTCAGATGCCCTTCTTTTCCCTGCCCTAAAATATCCGCCATCGGAATGATCGCATATTCTGCCTTGCTCTTTAATGTATAAGCAAGCAGACGGTCTTTGACACTTCCCTGCCTGATTCCCTCACGTGTGAGAAATCTGCGCACTTTACGCTTCGCCGCGCAGGTCAGATTATGATACCACTCCATCAAAGTATCATTGTCATGCGTTCCCGTATACACGATCATATTTTCTACATCGCGGAAGCTGTCATATGCATATTTTCCTTTTGTCTCAATCGAAAATACAAGGATCTTCATGCCTTTCAGATGATAGTGATCCTTCAATTCCAGTACTTCCGGTCTGAGATCTCCCAGATCTTCCGCCACCAGATTTACACCCGGGATCTTCTCTTTGAGCGTGTCAATCACTTCATATCCCGGCGCCTCAATCCACTCGCCTTCCACAGCTGTCGGACAACTTGCCGGAATTTTCCAGAAGGTGTCAAACGCCCGGAAGTGATCGATCCGGATAATGTCAAACAGCTTGCTGCTGTATCCGATCCGGTCCACCCAGAACTGATAGTTGTTTTCTTTTAAATATTCCCAGTTGTAGATTGGATTGCCCCATCTCTGACCGGTCGCACTGAAATAATCCGGCGGAACTCCTGCAATAAAGATCGGCCTTCCGTCTGTATCCAGAAGGAAATTGTCTTTTGCTGCCCACACGTCCACAGAATCTACCCCCACATAAAACGGCACATCTCCCATGATCTGAATATCATACGCATTGGCCTTTTCTTTCAGTTTCATCCACTGACTGAAAAATACATACTGTAAAAACATATGATACTGCACTTCTGTTTCTAACTCAGGCGCCAAATCCGTTCTCGCATCCGGCCACATTTTATCTTCCTGTTTCCATTCATTCCAGCAGCATCCCCCGTTTGCCTTTTTCAGCGCACGGAAAGCACCATATTCATATACCCAGCTCTGATCTGCAAACTCCTGATAGTCTTTTGTCTCACAGCCGCCACTTGTAAGAAATGTCTGAAAAGCTTCTCTTAAATAAGGCTCTTTGTGCAGACGCACAGCATCATAATCGACTTTCGTCGCATATTCGTGAAACCCTTCTGGTCTTTCTTTTAACAGCCCTTCCTCATACAGCGTATCCAAACTGATATATAACTCATCCCCTGCACAGGAAGAATATGGCTGATACGGGGAGTTTCCGTATCCTACCGGATTCATCGGCAAAATCTGCCAGATCCTTATACCGCTTTCTTTTAACAATGTCAGAAAATGATATGCTTCTGCCCCCATCTCTCCCACTCCCGTTCGAGACGGGAGGGAAGATACAGGCATCAAAATTCCTGTTTTTCTCATTTTACTCTCTCCTTTGGCTTTTGCCATATCCTACAGATGCCAGATGTCTCTGTTATACTCTGCAATCGTTCTGTCGGAAGAGAAAAATCCGGCTTTGGCAATGTTCACCAGCATTTTTTTCTCCCACGCTTTTTCATCTTCATAATCAGAAAGCATCTGCTCTTTTGTTCTGATATAATCTTTCACATCCAAAAGTGCCATGAACCAGTCTTTGCCTACGATTTCTTTGTACAGACGTCCCAGGTTCACCGGATCTCCGATGCGGATCAAATCTTTACTGATAATAAAGTCTACCAGCTCTTCTACCATCGGATCGTTTTCGTAAATATCTTTCGAACAGTATTCTCCTGTTTCATACAGCTTGATGATCTTTTCAGATTTTTCTCCGAAAATGTAAATATTGTCATCGCCGACAAGCTGATGGATCTCCACATTTGCTCCGTCTTCTGTTCCGAGCGTCACAGCGCCGTTGAGCATAAATTTCATATTTCCGGTTCCGGAAGCCTCTTTGGAAGCCAGAGAAATCTGCTCGGAAATATCACATGCAGGGATCAGTTTCTCTGCCTTTGTCACATTGTAGTTTTCTACCATCACGATCTTCATGTACGGGCTTACCTGCGGATCATTGTCAATGAGCTGCTGCAGGCAGAGGATCAGATGAATGATATCTTTGGCAATCGTATATGCCGGTGCTGCCTTTGCTCCGAAGATCATTGTGAGCGGACGTTTCGGCAGATTTCCTTTTTTGATCTCTTTGTATTTGTAGATCGCATACAGTGCGTTCATCTGCTGTCTCTTATACTCATGGAGACGTTTGATCTGGATATCAAATACAGAATTTTCATCAATCTCCACATTCTGTGTCATCTTGAGATATTTCTTTAATTCTGCTTTTGCTTCTTTTTTAATCTCTTTCAGTTTTGCGAGAACATTCTCATCATCCTGATATGCCAGAAGTTTTTCCAGTTCTTCTGCATTCTCCATATATCCAGGTCCGATCAGTTCTTTTAAGTACTCTGCCAGATTGTGATTGCAGTGTACCAGCCATCTGCGGAATGTGATTCCGTTGGTCTTGTTGTTGAACTTCTGCGGATAAATATCGTAGAACGGTTTCAGCTCAGATTCTTTTAAAATCTCTGTGTGAAGCGCTGCCACACCGTTTACTGCATATCCGAAATGAATATCAATGTGTGCCATGTGCACGCGGTCCATCTCATCAATGATATACACTCTCGGATCGTGGAAATCTCTTCTCACTCTTCGATCCAGTTCGCGGATGATCGGCATCAGATGCGGTACCACTTTCTCCAGATAAGAGATCGGCCATTTTTCCAGCGCCTCTGCCAGGATCGTATGGTTTGTATACGCACAAGTCTTGCTCACCACGTCCACTGCAGTATCGATATTAAATCCTTTTTGTTCTGTCAGGATACGGATCAGTTCCGGAATGACCATAGTCGGATGTGTATCATTGATCTGGATGCACACATGCTCATGCAGGTGATACAGATTCACCCCACGATCCTCGGCTTCTTTGAGGATCAGCTGTGCTGCATTGCTGACCATGAAATACTGCTGATAAATACGCAGAAGCTGTCCTGCTTCATCACTGTCATCCGGATAGAGGAACAATGTCAGGTTTTTATGGATCTCCTGTTTGTCGAACTGGATTCCATTTCCAATGATGCTCTCATCTACACTGTCCAGATCAAACAGGTGCAGTTTGTTGCAGCCGCTCTGATATCCCGGTACGTCAATGTCATACATGGTAGATTTCAGGGTAAAATCTTTAAACGGAACC
Organism: Mediterraneibacter gnavus ATCC 29149; assembly: GCF_008121495.1. Taxonomy (NCBI): domain Bacteria; kingdom Bacillati; phylum Bacillota; class Clostridia; order Lachnospirales; family Lachnospiraceae; genus Mediterraneibacter; species Mediterraneibacter gnavus. The sequence goes on from NZ_CP043051.1 coordinate 625,642, forward strand.
TCAAAACTCACATCTGTTTTTGTCAGCCAGCTCTTTTCTGTGATCCATGGATTTTTCTCTTCCCACTGTTTGTTATCAGAAAATTTCTGAAGGAATAATCCGTCGTGATAGTTCAGTCCCACACCGTCTCCATTGAGTCCGAGTGTTGCGATGGAATCCAGGAAACATGCTGCCAGACGTCCCAATCCTCCGTTTCCAAGAGATGGTTCCAATTCTACTTCTTCAATCTCTGTCAGATCGTGTCCGTGTTTTTTCAGCACTTCTCTGACTTCTTCAAATACACCCAGATTGATCAGGTTGTTGGACAAGAGTTTCCCTACCAGAAATTCTGCGGAAATGTAGTACAGTTTTCTGTCTCCCTCGTTGTGTTTCATACCATTCATTTTTTCTTTGGACCACTGAAGAAGCGCTGCGTAGATCTCTTCACTGGATGCCTCTTTTATTCCTTTGCTGCAAACTGTCTGTAACATCTGCTCTAATTCTTTTTCCATTGTCATTCTCCTTTCAGATTCCATGTTCTATTTCTTCTTTTTTTCAATCTGTTCATATACACGGAGCAATTCTCCGACACTCCATGCCTGTGCAAAACAGCCTTTGGAAGACACTGGGTTTTTCCCGTCGTAGATTTCCGGCAGCTGTCCAATGCACCCTTCCTTAAGTGCGCACTCCAGAACTTCCAGCTGCTCTTTTACGTCCTGTTTTGCGCGTTCACTGTATGCGTGAACCTTGAGATACGCCAGATAGTAAGCCCCCAGTGGGAACGTCCATACAGTGCCCTGATGGTATGCCATATCCCGCTTTTCCATCGCTCCTTCATAGTATGGATGAAATTCCGGATCTGCTTCTTCCAGTGTACGCATCCCATAAAAAGTATACAGCTTTTCAAAAACAGTTTCCACTATCTTCCGCTCTTTTTCCGGCTCCAGCATCGTAAACGGCATGGAGAGTGCCCAGATCTGATTGCAGCGGATCTGGGTATCTGCCTCTGTTCCGGAAACCAGGTCTTTCAGACAATTTTTCTGCGACATCCAGAATTTTTCTGTAAACGAATCCCTTACCTTTTCTGCCAGTTGCGCGTAGTATCTGCTTGTTTCTGTTTCTTCTGTAAATGTTTCCATAATTTTTAAGGCATTGTACCAGTAGGCATTGATCTCCACCGGCTTTCCGTGTCTTGGAGTCGGCAGAATCTCTCCCACACGTACGTCCATCCAGGTCACCTGAGCAAGACCTTCCCCTGCACAGATCAGCCCGTCTGTATCCATGTGGATCCCAAACTTTGTCCCGCTCTGATATCCATCCATGATCCGCTCCATCACCGGATACACTTCCCGGACAAACTCCATATCTTTTGTTGCTTCATAATACAAATACACGCAATTGATAAACAACAGTGCCGCATCGACTGTATTGTACAGCGGTTCGTTTCCTCCCTCTGGAAACAGATTCGGCATCAGACCGTCTCTCTCATTCTGTGCAAAGGTGCGCAGAATCCTTTTTGCAGTCTCAAACTGTCCGGTAGAAATGCAGATTCCCGGAAGTGCAATCATCGTATCTCTGCCCCAGTCTTCAAAAAACGGATATCCTGCCAAAATCGTATCTCCCCCCGTGGATTCCCGTTTTGAAACAAACTGTCTGGCACTTTTTGAAAGCATTTTCCCAGCCTCCGAAGTAAATCCGGCTGTTTCCTCCAGCTGTTTTCTGTCTGCTTTCGTCTGCTCAATGATCGTCTGTGCACTGTTTTTTGATGGTTCCATCTCATAGACTACTTCCAGGACCACCTGTTTTCCAGCCTCTGCCTGCAGACGGATCTGATGGTTGGCTCTTGCGTGTCCATACGCCCTGCGTCCGTCACAGACATCATAGCGGTAAAAATAAACTTCCTCTGTCTCTGCGATCTCTTTTATCATTCCGTTTGTACGAAGATGCAGTGTCATTCCTTCACTTTCCACTGCTCCTTTTGTAAATACGATTTCCTGATCCGGCAAGAGATCGGCTCCCTTTGGTACGAACTGGAAAAATGGAGTCAGCACAAATTCCACATTCCGGCTGCTGCGGTTTTTGATTTCATAACGAAGCGCCACTGTATTTTCTTCCTGTGGCATTCCAATCTCTTTTTTGATCTCCACACCATTTACAAGGAATCTCCAGATCGGAGTATCTTCATAGGAAAATGCCGCCAGATGAAGATATCCATCCTCCGGTGTCTGCTCCTCAAACTCCTGTGTGGACAGTGTAAGCACGTCTCCTGTTTCTGTCAGAAGTTCTTCCTTTAAGCGGTGTATCATATTGTATCTGCAGTTTGGCGCTGTTGTACAGGCCATCAACAGTGCATGGTCATTTCTTGACACTGCCCCCGTCATCGTCATGGAGGAAAATCCCCCCAGTCCGTTGGTCATCAAATAACAGTTTTCCAGTCCCCGCTCTCTTGTTTTCCAGTCTTGTTTTCCATACATCCATTTCATCACACTTTACCTGCTCTCTTCCTTTTTTCCAAGTATCAAAATACTGACCGGAGAAACTTTCATATGTTCCGCTGCAATCTGTGGATGTTTCCATAAAAAGCTGTCCTCTCCGTCTGCAAGAACTTCCCATGTCCCTTTCAAAAGTTTCACTTCCTGCTGTTTTTCACTGCCGTTATATACAATACAGAGTGTTTTCCACAGTTCTGCTTTTTCTTTTGTCTGGTTATCCACATACAAGCCCACACAACCATCTGTTTTCCACGTTTTTAAGATGCGTTTTGCCGCCTGTGCGCTTTTATCCCACAATCCCGGCAGCATTTTTCGCAGTGTGATCAGTCCCCGGTAATATTCCACCAGCTCCTGTTCCTTGTATGCCTGTTCCCAATCCAGACGATTGATGGTGATCGGTGCATTATACGTGTTATCCCTGCCGCCTTTTGTCCGTGCGAACTCCTCTCCAGATAACAAAAACGGAATTCCCTGACAGGTCAGATACATTCCCGCTGCCAGACGGTACTGTTTTCTTCTCAATTCTTCTGACGCTGTTGTTTCACACAGTTTATCCCAGAGTGTATGATTATCATGGGCAGACACATACGTGATCACCTGAGATGGTGCTTTCACTTTCGGCTCCTTTTGTCCGCACCAGGCTTTCACAGAGGCCAGAATCTGCTCTTCCAGATCTTTCCCTCCATTTGCAAATCCCGGTTCTTCTGCCTCAAAGACCGAACCTTTGATGGCATCTCTCGTATCGTCCGAAAACATCCCTACCTGTTCATCCAGAAGATGGATATGTGCTTTATCCGCCAGGAGAGCATTTCCTTCCACAGCCGTTTCATCCGCTCTCCACGGCTCTCCAAAAACCAGCTTTTCCCCGGTTCCATAGCGGGCATCCAGTCCCTTTCGAATCCTGTTCATCAGCTCCACATCCAGAAGTCCCATCAGGTCAAAGCGGAATCCATCCATATGGTACTCTTCGGCCCAGTACAGCACAGACTCCAAAATGTATTTGGCACACATTGCCTGCTCACTTGCCACATCATTTCCACAGGCAGATCCATTGGAAACACTGCCGTCTTCCCACACCCGGTAGAAATACCACGGCATCGTCTTCTGAAGCCAGGAATCCAGCGAATAGGTGTGGTTATAAACCACATCCATAATGACCCGAAATCCCTGTCTGTGCAGAGCCTGGATCGCTTCTTTCAGCTCCCGGATCCGAACTTCCCCATGAAATGGATCTGTGGAATAAGAACCTTCCGGCACATTATAATTCAGTGGATCATATCCCCAGTTGAATCCATCCGCTCTGCCCGCCTCATCTACAGATCCATAGTCATACACCGGCATCAGCTGTACATAATTGACCCCGAGATTTTTCAGATAAGAAAGTCCTGTCGGATGTTTTCCATCTCCATACAAAGAAGTATCTTTGCAACAAAATGCCGGATATTTCCCTCTTACCTCTACTGGAAATCCGCCGGATGCATCCCAGGAAAACTCTTTGACATGCAGCTCATAGATTATTTGCTCTGCTTCTTTTTCCGGCGCTTTATCTGATTCCCACATCACAGGATCCGTTTTTCTCAAATCCACCGCCATACTGCGAAGGCCGTTCACACCACAAGCTTTTGCATAAGGGTCTGCACTTTGAACCTGCTCTCCCTCTATCTTCAGTAGAAAATCATAATAGATTCCATGAAGAGACTGCTTTGTCTCATAGTTCCATATTCCATGCTCCTGCAGCTGCATCGGATGGATCTCAAATGCACTTCCGGCCTCTCCGTTCTTGTAAAAACAGATCTGTACTTCCTCTGCCACTGGCGACCAGAGCCGAAATGAAGTCCGCCCACTTGTGCACTCCATTCCAAGCTTTTCTGCCGGATCACAATACTGTTTCTGAAATTCTTCTTTTCGGTAAAAGTCTTTCCATTGCTTTGCTGTCTTTCCCATCCTTTTACTCCATCTATCCTTTGACTGCACCGGAAACACCGTCCACATAAAATCTCTGCATACACAGGAACAGAATTGCGATCGGTATTGAGATCAATACTGCCCCTGCGGCAAAGCTGGTGTACCAGCTGTCAATATATTCTTTTTCCAACATTTTCCACAGTCCGATTGCAATCGTATACTGGTCTGAATTTGCCCGGCAGATCACCTTTGCAAAAATGAAATCGAGCCACGGTCCCATAAACGATGTCAGAACGGTGTAGATAATAATCGGTTTACTAAGAGGCAGTGTGATCTTTGTAAAAATCTGCCATCTGGTACATCCGTCCAGAAGCGCCGCCTCATCAATGGCGATCGGAATCGTATCAAAGAATCCTTTCGCAATCTGAAATCCAAGTCCCGCTCCTCCGGAATACACCAGGATCAACGCCAGACGAATCAGATTTCCCTCTGTCAGCCCCATCGCCTTTAAAATAAAATACACGGCGATCATAGACATAAATCCAGGGAACAATCCCAGGATCATTGCCATGTTCATGTAGGGTTTTCGCAGCTTGAACCGCAGTCTGGACAGACAGTAAGAGACTGCCAGCACATAAAAAGTGGCCAGAATACAGGAGCATACCGCAATGATCAGCGTGTTGCCAAACATTTTCGGGAAATTCAAAATCGAAGTATCTGTAAATAATCTTGTATAGTTATCCAGTGTAAAGGACTGTGGGAAGAAGGTGGATACATAAGAACCTTTTTCCGCACGGAAGCTTGTGAGCACAACCCAGATGATCGGGAATATCCAAATTGCCGCAAGCACAGCCAGAACAATATGAACGATCGTATTGTTAATCATCCGTTTTCTTTTTGCTGAATGAAATTTCTTCTCGCCCATGCCTAGAATCCTCCTTCTTCTTTGTAAGATTTACTTCTTCTGTATGTAAACAGTGCACCAACTGCAAGAATGATAAAGGTCAGAATACCAATGACTGCACCAATGTTATAGTACTGTTTGTCAACCGTCAGCTTATACAGCCATGTAACAAGCAGGTCTGTACTTCCCGCCGTGGAAGACAGATCCGTGATCGGGTCTCCTCCGGACAACAGATAAATAATATTGAAGTTGTTCACATTTCCTGTAAATGTCGCGATCAGATACGGTGTCGTCACATACAACATATAAGGCAGTGTGATCTTGAAGAAAATCTGAATGGAATTTGCCCCGTCTACCCTGGCTGCCTCATAAAGATCTGCCGGGATATTCTGAAGAACACCTGTCAGCTGAAGCAGTGTATACGGAACACCTACCCAGATATTGACCACGATCACAGTCACTCTCGCCCAGGTCGGATCTGTGAAAAACGGGAGACTTGCATCCTGCGCGATCCACCCTAAGTTTCTTAACAGTACATTGACCGCACCTTCCGGCTGCAGCATGGTACGCATGATCAAAAGAGAGACAAACATCGGCACTGCACAGGAAAGTACAAAACAAAATCTCCAGAATCCCTTTGCCTTTGTATCTTTCCGGTTGATCATGATTGCAAGGATCATTCCGAAAATATAGTTTGTAAAGGTTGCAAAGAATGCCCATACCAGTGTCCATACGAGTACAGACCAGAATGTACTTCCAAGGATACTGCTCGAATCAAACAGTGCCTTGAAATTATCCAGTCCCACCCAGTCAAACAGCATCAGATGATTGTCGATCTTGCTGTAATTCGTAAATGCCATACAGATCATGAAGATCAGCGGCAGAATTGTAAATCCGAAAATAAAAATCATCGGTGGTGTCATCAGAAGTCTGTGCAGATTTTCATGAAGCAGAGATTTTAAATCTTCCCCGAATGTATTGACATGTTTTCCTTCTTTTGCAAGACATTCTGCCTTATATGCACTCTGAAGCGCACCTCTCCAGGCAAATACCATCAGCACGCTCACAAGGATGGTTGCCACTCCATATAACAGGATCAGGATCGACTGATCCCCTTTTGTGTACAGATAAACCTGACTCGCTTCGTCCCACACTTCTTTCTGCGGCACGCTTCCAAGTCCTCCCAGCATACTTAAAAATGTAATTCCATTCACTGCCATAAATACGATATATGCTACTTCAACCGCCAGATATAACAGGCCTTTTATTTTCTGTCCGTGTACAAAGTTTCCAAGTCCCATTAAGATCATGGATAACTTTGTCTCCGGTCCGCCCTTTTGTATCGCATTCCTACATGTATACGGCGTTGGAAATTCATTGACTCGTTTTGTAACTATTCCCATCTTCTTCACCTCTTCTAGATTCCATCACTGTTCATTGCCTCGTTCATCGATTCCGTCTGCTCTTTTGCATTCTCATGCGTGATATTTCCATTTCGGATTCCTTTTCCCATGTTTTCTACCGGTACTCAGCAGTTATTCATCTTTGATACAAACGGCTGCAGGATCGATGTCTGGTTAAAGGTGTCATTCTGTGCCATAACAAGCGGATCTGCCGCAATGTTCTCCTGTGCAAGCAATTCCGTATTACATGGGATCACATTTCTCATCTCATAGTGTGCTTCCTGTGCTTTGGCAGATCCAAGATATAGTGCAAGCTCTACGGCAGGAACCATGTTTTTACTGTAAGGATTGACTCCGATCGCTTTTGATCCGGCATAGGACGTCATCTGTTTTTCTTCTCCGTTTAAGGTATATGTCGGTAATGCGGCTACTCCCATATTATCACCGAACGCCTCTTTCACTGCATTGGCATCCCAGGAACCAGAAAACATGGCATTGATGCTTCCGTCACGCAGTCCTGCAATCCCGGAACCGTCTGCATCGATCTTAAAATTCGGATTATTTCGAAGATCAATCAGATAATTCGTTACTTCCACTGCATTTTCTCCGCCGAAATCTACCCCTTTGGATTCATCCGTTCCATCTCCGAACAACGTACAGCCATTTCCTACATAAAACGCCGGCAGATACCATGAGTTTGTAAACGGGAAAGACACGACACCTTTCTCAAGCATTGTATCCAGATTTTTTACATCCTCCTCTGAAAAAACGCTTTTATCATAATACATAAACCAGGTATTTGTCGTAAAAGGAATTCCGTACAGATCTCCGTCCTTTGTCAGAGACTTCAAAACTTCTTCTGAATTTGTTTTTTCAATCTCTTCTCTGTACTTTCCTCCAAATTTCGCCAGCGCATTAGCATCTGTCATTGTAGTCAGCGTATCATTTGCATACATAAATACATCCGCACTTGCTTCCGGATCCTGCGATACCTGACTCGCTGCCGTCGCTTCATCTGCAACTCCGTACACAAATGTAATATCCCACTGCGGATTTTCTTCTGCAAAGGACTCACACATCGTCTGCAGCCATTCGCCGCTTTCTTTTGACTGGTCCTCTGACGGAGACCAAACCATCAGTCTTACTTTTTCCTGCCCTGCACTGCTCTGGGATCCATTCCCGCATCCGGTCAGCCCACACACAGCCAGACTTGCAGCCAGCAGAATTGCACAAACTCTTCTCTTCATGTTCCCTCACCTTTCACTTTTGTTTCGCATTGTTTCGTATATGATGATAATATCATTTCTTTCCTGTTTCGTCAATCCTAACAACGCATGGTATTCTTTATTTTCTACGTTTTTCATAGTTTTTGTCCTGTATTTTTATTCACTTTCAACAATCCATGTTTTTGCAAACAAGAAACTTTCCGAAACTCATTCTCTTTTTCCATGGATATTCATTGCATTTTTCACTTTTTTTCTATATAATGAAAAAGGTTACTATGAACAGCAACGAAAAAAGGACGCAGAAAGGAGCCCCAATGGCTACATTACAGGATATTGCTGATCGTCTGAATATCTCAAAAGGCACTGTTTCCAAAGCCTTAAACGGTGCACCTGATATCAGCGAAACTTTACAAAAAAACCGTACTGGAAACAGCTGTTGAAATGGGATATACAAAAATCCGCCGCCAGAAGGCTGCGGAGAAAAAACTCTGTATTCTGATTGAAAACGTAGATTACAAAGAGTCACATCAATTTGGATATGAAATCCTGCTCGGCTTCCGCCAGCTTGCAGAACCTGCCGGTTATACCGTAGATATTGTAGATACTACTGAAAAACTGCAGAAAAGCACCCCGTACGATGTTTTTATGCTGCAGAACCAGTATCTGGGAGCTTTTGTCGTTGGATTTTCGTTGAATGATCCGTGGATGAAAGATTTTCAGACCAGCAGAACACCGACCGTTCTGTATGACAACTATATTATTGCAAATCCGAATATGGCATATGTCGGAATCGACAACAACGAAGGCATGGAACTCGCCGTCTCCCATTTAAAAAAACTGGGACATAAAAAAATCGGATATTTGAGCAGCGCCCTTGGTTCTCATATCATGCAGATCCGCCACAAAGCATTTTTCCACGCTTTGAAACAAAACGGCCTAAAGTCCGATCCGACCTATGCGGGAAGTTCCTACTATATCACTCAATGTATGGAAAAGCATCTTCCCCGTCTGTTGGATCTGGGAATCACCTCTATTGTCTGCAGCCATGATCTGATCGCCAATGCCGCGATGATTCAGTGTCAGCAGCTCGGATACAAAGTTCCGGACGAGATCAGCATCATCGGGTTTGATGATCTCCCGATCTGCGCATATACTTCCCCGCCGCTGACTACCATACGCCAGGAACGGATCCAGCTTGGCAAAAGTGCTTACTATGCTCTGGACAGTCTGATGAATCAAGTATCCATCGGAACACTTCTGTTACATGCAAAATTAATTGAGAGGGGATCGACCGGAGAGGTTCCTCAGACAAATAATAATATAAAAAGAACTGGCGATTGATTTCAGCTTCAACCGCCAGTTCTTTTTACAAATCATATTCTTTTAACAGAGTCTCCCGATATGCCTCATCCTCCACTGCCCGTTTCATATCGTCCATTCGCTGCTCTTTGAGTAATTTCTCATAAAGCGTATTGATTCTCCGTTCCCCTTCTTTATATCCTGTCTCATACATATCCTCTTCATATGCTTCCTGATTAAATGATGACAATACCATACTGATCACCTCTGCTTTATGCTTTCTCAAAATATCCACAAGCACTCCCTGTTCGATACAGATATCTACTGCCCGCAAAGTTGCTTCTTCTGGATCTTCATACATTTTTTTCTGCTCACGTACAATGAAAACAAACTGCGAGTACTCTCTCAGACGCCTGCACTTCTCCATTAGCTCCTGATTATGTCCATAATTGATGTTCAGCATCACCACCTGACACTCCAGACAGGGTTCTATGTCTTTTCCCGTCTTCTATATATCCTTCGTACAAATGTGCCAGATAGATCAACCCCCGAATCGGAAGGTTGGGATTGTATGTACTCTGATGCTCATACAGGTTCAAGGTTCCTCCTACTAAAAATGAAATATCATTTTTTATGGAAATATAAACTGCATCCTCCAGTGTATTGACTTCCAGTTCTTCCGGATCACTATAAGATGTTCCATTCAGTGCATTGTACAAATCCAGCAAATCTTTCTTTTCGCTGAATATAAGCCGAAACAGGCTGTCTTTGTATTCCCTGTTTAAAGTTGGATACTTTGAGAAATTTTTTGTCTTCTTTTCTTCCATGTACTTTCCTCCATTATAATCATTTTTTTCTGCAGTGCAATATCACTATCTGACGTTTCCATAAAATAACTGAATATTTCGGCTGATCTGCCGTTTTTTGATTCTTTGATTTGTTTAGACTTTTTCCTAAGATTACTAAAGATAAAACCATTCAGAGACAGTTTTTAATATGCTTATTGTACCCTTTTCCCTTTCCGTTTACAATCCCGCAATTTTCACAAAAACAGCAAAAAAATACGCAGGCCATCGTATCGCCCACGCATTTTTCATTTCTTATAATTCAATCCGTCCTGTTGTATCTTTATTGATTACGTAATATGCTGCGGATTCTTCTGGCTTCAGATAAAGTTTTACATCTTTCAGCTCGCCTACTTTATGCTTCAGCTCTTTTGTCCAGACTTCTTTTACTTTTTTCATCAGCTCTTTTTCTGAATATTCTTTTCCGGCAAACTGCAGATACATTTCACATTTTACTGCTGTTTTTGCTGCTGTCGTTGTCTTTGCAGAAGTTTTTCTTGCTCTTGTCTTTTTTTCTTCTGCTGCCGGCTCAGATTCCTGTAACACAGCTGCTCTTGTTTCAATTGCTTTTGTTGTGTCTTTCTTGGTCTCGATTGCCTTTGCCTTTCCTGCTTTTGTCTCAATCGCCTCTACTTTTGCAGGTTTTACTTCTTCTTTTTTCTCTGTCGCCTTTTCATTTGCAACAACTTTCTTTGCTGTCTGTGCTGATGTCACTTCTTCTGCTGTCTTTACCGGTGTCTGTACTGTTGTTTTCGCTGTTGTCTTAGATGCTCCTTTTTTTGCTGCCATATCAATTCCCTCCTGATAAAACACGAAACGGATATTGCTCCGCTTATCTTCCGGCTCTGCCGCAAACCACACGGCCGGAACATGACTGTTATCCCCTGCTTTTCGCAGGTTCAGCAAATATTGTACCTCATTTTTCCAAAAACGTCAAAAAAATATCAGAGCTCCGTTTTCTTTTCCTGTTCCCGTTCCTGATAACCTCTGAAAAAATCGGATAATTTATCCAGTGTCTGCAGCAAAATTGCAAGCTCCTGCTCCTTTAGATTTTCAATCACCGCATTGGTCATCTGCATATGGAAATTCTTATGATGCTCATATGCTTTCTTCCCTTTTCCGGTCAACTGGATATAGACCACCCTGCGGTCTGTCTCGCTCCTCTGCCGTGTCACATATTTTTTATTGACCAGGCTGTTCATGGACGTTGTCAGGGAACCCGCTGTAATTCCCAATGTTCTCGCAACTGCCGACATTGTGCTTTCCTCTCCCAGACCGATTGCTTCTATTATATGCATGTCGTTGTTGGTAATATCCTTAAATTCCTCTGTTATGATTGCTTTTTCTTCCAATTCCCAGATTTCGTTGAACAGGTGAACCAGTGTATCGTTAATGGTCTTATATGCATCCAAAGATGTATTCTCCTCTCCGTACCAACCACTTGTTCCTGTTCTTTATGCAAACAATGATGCCACCACTTCCTCTACGGTCTCAATCTTCGCTGCCTTCCATGCGTTGGCGCCGCAAAAGATAAGTCCGTTTTCTATGTCTCCTTTCACCGCGGCGATCAGGCTGTCTGTAATGCAGTATGGTATCTGAGAAGGGTTACATTTTGCAAGACATCTGTGACAGGAACTGTGTTCTATTTTCTCTCCAAGCATAACACGTTTCATGAGGGGATTCAAGATGGCTCTTCCCGGCATTCCGACCGGACTTTTCACAATGGCAATCTCATCTTTTACAGCTTTCAGATACGCTTCTTTATACCTCCGGTGGGCATCACATTCTTTTGTTGTAACAAATCTGGTTGCCACCTGAACCCCATCCGCTCCAAGCTGCTCCATCCTTTGGACATCACTTCTGTCATAAATTCCGCCTGCTGCGATCACCGGAATCCGGCACTTGTACTTCTTCGCATACTGCCGTACCACGTCCAGAATATTCCCAAACTCCATATGGTAGGCATCCCCTTTCCACTTGTCCAGTTCCGCCTCTGTAAATCCAAGATGACCTCCTGCAAGAGGCCCTTCTGCCACAATCAGATCCGCCGTCCTTCCATATTTTTTATCCCAGTATTTCAAGATCACTTGCGCAGAACGTGCTGTGGATACAATGGGCGCAATTTTCACCGCACTGCCTTCTGTCAGTGCCGGAAGGTCCACAGGCAGTCCTGCACCGGATATGATCAAGTCTGCACCTGCTTTTACTGCTGCCTTTACATGATCTGCATATCCTTTTAAAGCCGTCATAATGTTATATCCGATGATTCCGTTTTCTGAAATTTGACGTGCTTTTTGCATTTCTTTTCCAATCGCACGAAGGTTGGCCTCCTCCGGATGTTTATCAAAATCCGGTTCCCGATATCCGATCTGAGCAGTGGATATCACTCCGATTCCGCCGGCTTTCGCCACACTTCCCGCCAGCCTTCCCAGACTGATTCCCACACCCATTCCGCCCTGGATCAAAGGAACTTTTGTTATTTTTTCTCCGATTTTTAAGTTTTCCATATTTCACTTCTTTCTATGGTATTTTTATGTTGCTACATCTTCCGGAAACGCTCGTAACGCTGCGCCGCCAGCTCCTCAGGTGAGAAATTGCAGTGCGTATCCAGAAACTCTGTGATCTTTTTTTGAAGAACAAAAACCACAGACTGCATGGTTTCTTCTGTATACACTTCTGGTTCCGCAATGACAGCTTCAATCACGCCAAGTTTCTTCAGGTCTGCTGCTGTCAATTTCATCACCGCTGCCGCTTCACTTGCGCGTTTACTGTCTTTCCACAAGATACTCGCAAACCCTTCCGGAGACAGCACAGAATATATCGCATTTTCCAGCATCCAGACTTCATCCGCGACTGCCAGTGCCAATGCACCTCCGCTTCCGCCTTCTCCAATCACAACAGACAGAATCGGAACCTTCATGGATGACATTTCAAACAGGTTTCTTGCAATGGCTTCTCCCTGCCCCCGCTCTTCTGCCTCTATACCACAAAATGCCCCCGGTGTATCCACAAACAGAAGAATCGGCCGTTTAAATTTCTCGGCTTGCTTCATCAGACGAAGTGCTTTTCGATATCCTTCCGGAGACGGCATTCCAAAATGATGCGCTACATTTTCTTTGGTAGATTTTCCCTTTGCCTGTGCGATCACTGTAACTGGAATCCCCGCAAACCTCGCGATTCCACCAATGATTGCAGTATCATCTCCATAACAGCGGTCTCCATGAAACTCCAGAAAATCGGAAAAAAGTATACGGATATAATCCTGTCCTACAGGCCGGTCATTTTTTCTGGAAATTGTGACCCGTTCCCACGCATCTTTTTCCTGTACAGACTGCCGTTCTTTTTCCACTGTCTGTACAGGCTTTTGAATAACAGGATTTTGAGCGGTATGATGCATCTGCAGAATATTTTCAAGAACCGTTCTCATCTCTTTTCGCTCTACGATACGATCGATAAAGCCGTGTTCCAGTAAAAATTCAGAACGCTGAAAGCCTTTCGGCAGTCTTTCTCCAATGGTCTGTTCAATGACTCTCGGACCTGCAAATCCAATCAGCGCCTTCGGCTCTGCCAGGATTACATCTCCCAGCATTGCAAAGCTGGCAGTCACCCCGCCTGTGGTCGGATCTGTCAGCACCGAAACATAGAGAAGTCCCGCATCACTGTGCCGTTTTAATGCCGCTGCCGTTTTCGCCATCTGCATCAGAGATACAATTCCCTCCTGCATTCTGGCACCGCCGGAACAGGCAAATATAATCACCGGGAGCTGTTCCTTTGTGGCGCGTTCCACCGCTCTTGTGATCTTTTCTCCCACAACCTGTCCCATGCTCGCCATCAGAAACCGCCCGTCACACACCGCGATCACCGCCGGATTGCCCTCGATAGATGCTTTTCCGGTCACAACAGCTTCTGAAAGTCCGGTTTTTTCCTTCAGACTTTTTACCTTTTCCTCATATCCCCTAAACTCCAGCGGATTGACAAATTCCATGTCTTTCTCCCACTCTTCAAAGGAATCTTCATCCACAGTCATCCGGATTCTTTCATATGCGTGCACCCGGAAGTACCCCTGACATTTCGGACAGATATAGCCTGCACTTTTTACCTCTTCCGTCAGAATCGCAGCGCCGCATTTATTGCACTTCTTCAGAAGTCCTTCCGGAACTTCCGGCCGTTCGCTTTTCAGCGGAATATAACTTTTTCGATTTTTCTTAAACATATTCTGCAGTTTCATACACTTGCTTCCTTTTTACTGATTTTCCATTGTTTCAATAAATTCAATATCGGTATTTCCACTTACAAAATCGGGATGATGTAAAATGTCATACTGATAATCCACATTGGTCTGAATTCCCTCAATGATCACTTCACCCAATGCACTTCGCATTTTCAGAATTGCTTCTTCTCTGCTTTTGGCATGCACGATCAGCTTTGCCAGCATGGAATCGTAATACGGCGGCACTGTATATCCACTGTAGATCGCCGTATCAATCCGCACCCCTTTTCCGCCCGGCAGATAGACATCCGTGATAGTTCCCGGAGAAGGGCGGAAATTCTTTGCCGGATCCTCAGCATTGATTCTGCATTCAATAGCATGACCGTTTAAGGAAATGTCTTCCTGCGAAACTTTTAGCTTCTCTCCATCTGCGATCCGAATCTGCTCCTTAATCAGATCAATTCCCGTCACCCACTCTGTGACCGGATGCTCTACCTGAATCCGGGTATTCATTTCCATAAAATAAAAGGATCCGCTTTTCTCCAGCAGAAACTCAATCGTTCCCGCATTGGTATACCCTGCTGCCTTTGCCGCCCGCACAGCCGCCTCTCCCATTGCTTTACGCAGCTTCGGATTTAACGCCGAAGATGGAGATTCCTCGATCAGCTTCTGATGATTCCTCTGGATCGAACAGTCCCGCTCTCCCAGATGCACTACATTTCCATGCTTGTCTGCCAGAATCTGAAATTCAATATGACGCGGATGCTCGATAAAATGTTCAATATACATGGCATCATCACCAAAGGCATTTTTTGCCTCACTCTGAGCCGTCAGAAATGCTGACTCAAATTCTGCCTCTGAATATGCGGTACGCATTCCTTTCCCACCGCCTCCAAGTGCTGCTTTGATCATCACAGGATATCCCACTTCCCCGGCAATTCGTTTCCCGTGATCTGCTTCGTATATACATTCACTGCATCCGGGAATAACCGGTACATTGGCTGCTTCCATAGTCTGCCTGGCAATCGATTTATTTCCCAGTTTTTGAATCACAGAAGAAGACGGTCCGATAAAGATGATTCCACATTTTTCACAAAGCTCTGCAAATCTGCTGTTTTCTGACAGAAATCCAAATCCCGGATGGATCGCATCTGCACCGGATGTCAGCGTGGCACTTAATATATTTTCCATACTCAGATAGCTTTGTGCAGACGGCGCCGGACCGATACACACTGCCTCATCCGCCAGCTGTGTATGCAGTGCTTCTTTGTCTGCCTCTGAATAAACAGCCACAGTCAGAATGCCCATCTCCCGGCATGCCCGAATGATCCGGACTGCAATCTCACCTCTGTTTGCAATCAATATTTTTTCTATCATCTCTACTCACCTACCATAAATGTCAGCTGTGCACTGGCTACCACGTTTCCATTCACAGATGCCACTGCTTCCCCGACTCCTACCGGCCCTTTTCGTTTGATGATCTTTGTCTCCAGCTTCAGTTTGTCTCCCGGAAATACCATTCCTTTAAATCTGCAGTTCTGCACACCTCCGAAAAATGCGATCTTCCCCTGATTTTCCGGAACACTTAAGATCGCGACTGCACCGACCTGTGCCAGAGCCTCTAAAATAAGAACTCCCGGCATCACTGCTTTCTTTGGAAAGTGTCCCCGGAAGAATTCTTCCCGGTAAGTCACACACTTATATCCCACCGCAAATTCTCCGGGTTCAAAATCTTCAATCGCATCCACAAGTAAAAACGGATGTCTGTGAGGAATGATTTCCTGTATCTGTTCAATGTTCAATGCTTTCATATTCTGCACCTGCCTATCTCACGATAAAAAGCGGCTGTCCGTATTCTACCGGCGCTCCGTTTTCTACCAGTATTTCTTCTATCGTTCCGTCAAACTCACTTTCAATCTCATTCATCAGCTTCATTGCTTCCACGATTGCCAGAATCTTTCCTTTCTGTACCTGCTCTCCCACCTGTACAAACGGATCTGCATCCTCTGCCGGTGATGCATAGAAGGTTCCCACCAGCGGGGATTTGATCACATTTCCCGATTTTTTCTCCGAAGAATCCTGTGGCTGCTCTGATGCTCTGGCCGGCACAGACTCACTTTGCTCTGCAAGTCTGACTTCCCCTTTTTCTTTTTTTAAAGAAATCTTAAAGTCTCCCTCTTCATATTTGAATTCCCCGAGATTCGAGGATGAAACTGTCTGGATCAGTTCTACCAACTGCTCAAATTTCATATTATCTACACTACCCTTCATATTTTTTCAGCAACAGTGACGCATTGTGTCCTCCAAACCCGAGAGAATTCGTCAGCGCATATGTGATCTCTTTTTCAACCGGTGCGCCGATTGCATAATCCAGACTGCACTCTTCCTCTGTCTCTTTGGTTCCCATGGTCTGGTGGATGAATCCATCCTGGATACTTTTCACGCATGTAACAAATTCCACCCCGCCGGCTGCTCCCAGAAGATGTCCGATAATCGATTTCGTAGAATTGACAACAACCTGATCTGCCGCTGCTCCCAGTGCATACCGGATTGCTCTTGTCTCATACAGATCATTGTGATGGGTACTCGTTCCATGTGCATTGATGTAATCGATCTGCTCCGGCTGTGCGCCTGCCTCTTCCATCGCAAGCTTCATCGCCATCCCGGCTCCCTCTCCGTTTTCTGCCGGAGACGTAATATGGTACGCATCTCCCGTTGCCCCGTATCCGACAACTTCTGCATAAATTCTGGCTCCCCGCTTTTTCGCATGCTCCAGTTCTTCCAGCATTACGATCCCTGCTCCCTCCCCTAACACAAATCCATTTCTGTCTTTGTCAAAAGGAATGGAGGCTTTCTCTGGATCCTCAGAATCCGAAAGCGCGGTCAGCGCCGTAAATCCTGCCACGCCGCTTGGGCAGATACAGCTTTCTGCCCCTCCTGCCACGCAGAGATCCAGATCTCCATATGCAATCGCACGAAATCCGTCTCCGATACAGTGGGTTCCTGATGCGCATGCTGTCACAACACTGGTACATTTTCCTTTGAATCCCAGCTGAATGGAAACATTTCCTGCTGCCATATTGGAAATCATCAGCGGAACCATCAGAGGATTCACTCTGGATGGCCCTTTCTGCAGAATTTTTTCGTAATTTGTCTCCACAGCCTGAAGGCTTCCGATTCCTGAACCAACGATCACCCCCGCCCGATACGGGTTCTCCTGGCTCATATCAATTTTCGCATCTTCAAAGGCTTCCTTTGCCGCGGCTACTGCATACTGAGCGAACGGCTCCATTCGCTTCGCTGCTTTGAAATCCATCCGCTCTTTTGCCGAAAATCCTTTCACCTCTGCCGCCAGTTTTACCTTGTATTCCGAAGTATCAAACTTTGTGATGGGACCGATTCCCACCTTTCCTTCACGCACACTGCTCCAGAACTCCTCCACTGTGTTTCCCACAGGTGTCACTGCTCCAAGCCCGGTCACTACCACTCTTCTTTTCATACTGTTCTCCTTTTCTACATTGCCATACCGCCATCCACATTCAATACCTGTCCGGTGATATATCCTGCTTTGTCTGATGCAAGAAACCAGACCGCTTCTGCCACATCTTCCGGATTTCCAAAACTCCCCAGCGGAATCTGACTTTTTGCATGATTCTGCACCTGTTCAGAAAGAACTTCTGTCATTTCTGTTTTGATAAATCCTGGAGCCACTGCATTGACTGTAATTCCTCTGGATGCGAGTTCTCTTGCCGCAGATCTGGTCAGCCCAATCACACCTGCTTTGGACGCACTGTAGTTTGCCTGCCCTGCATTTCCCAGAATACCGGATACCGAAGAAATATTGATGATCCGCCCTGACTTCTGACGAAGCATCTGCCTGGATGCAAACCGGATTCCGTTAAAGGTTCCCTTTAAATTCGTCTGAAGTACCGCATCATAATCGGATTCCGTCATTTTCATGAGCAGTCCGTCTCGCGTGATCCCTGCATTGTTAACCAGAATATCCAGTCTTCCATAAGTTTCTATCACATCTTTAAAAAATGCTTCACAGGCAGAAAAATCAGAAACATCACATCCATAGATTCCTGCATTTCCCCCTTGTTCTTTAATTGTTTGCTGCACCTGTTTTGCCTGTTCTTCATTGCCACGGTAATTGATGACAACAAAAACGCCCTCTTCTGCCAGTTTTTCTGCAATTGCTCTTCCTATTCCACGGGAAGCTCCTGTTACGACCGCCACTTTCTGTTCTAACATAATTCTTTTCCTGCTTTCTCAATATCTTCCCATGTGGAAACCTGATATACCTTCACATCACGGTTGATCTTCCGTAAAAATCCGGATAACGTACGTCCTGGTCCAATCTCTACAAAGGTATCCACACCCTGTCTAATCATCTCTTCCACACTCTGCTGCCAGCGAACCGGTGCTGCGATCTGCTGTATAAGCAATTCTTTTGTTTCCTCGATATCCGAAACATACCGCCCGGTCACATTCGTCACATACGGGATCTGAAGTGGTGAACATTCAATCTGATCCAGTACCTCTTTTAACTGTCCTGCCGCTTCCTGTAACATCGGAGAATGAAATGGACCACTGACGTTTAACGGAAGTACCCGTTTTGCTCCTGCATCCTTTAAAACTGCCCCTGCCTGCTCTACACTTTCTTTCCATCCGGTGATCACAATCTGCCCCGGGCAGTTATAGTTTGCAATACTCACTCCTTCAATTCCAGCGATCGCGGCTTCAATCTTTTCGGCATCCAGGCCAAGTACCGCAGCCATCGCGCCTTTTCCATCCGGAACGGCGTTCTGCATCAAAATGCCTCTCTTTCGAACTGCCAGGATCGCATCCTCGATCTGCATCCCTCCTGCCGAAGCAATGGCACAATATTCTCCCAGACTCAACCCTGCTGTTACATCCGGCTTCACACCGGCTTCACGCAGCACCTGCTCCATTGCCATACAGACCGTAACAAGTGCTGCCTGGGTATATTCCGTCTGATGAAGATTTTCATTTTCCTCAAAACACAAGGATTTCATATCCAGCTTCAGAAGCCCGGATGATCGGTCAATGATATTTCTCGCAATCTCGCTATGTTCGTAAAAATCTTTTCCCATTCCGGCTGTCTGCGCTCCCTGTCCGGGAAACATAAATGCTATTTTACTCATGCTTGGAAACTCCTTTTAACAATTTTTCTGCCTGCTCGGTGAGATTCTGTATGATCTCCTCACAGGAAAGTATCTCTTTTACCATTGCCGCAGACTGGCCTGCCATCACACTTCCATTTGTCACATCTCCGTCCACAACCGCTTTTCTAAGCCCCCCCAGCGTCAAAAGCTCCAGTTCTTCAAACGGAACCCCCGCCTGTTCTTTTTCCAGGTATATTTTTGTCATCTGATTGCGAAGCGCACGAACCGGATGCCCAGTGCTTCGTCCGGTGACTCTGGAATCAATATCTCTGGCTTTTATAATACAGTTTTTATAGTTTTCGTGAACCTGTGCTTCTCTGGATGCCACAAACCTGGTACCAATCTGTACCCCTTCTGCTCCCAGCATGAATGCCGCGGCCATCCCCCGTCCGTCTGCAATTCCACCGGCCGCAATGACCGGTACATTCACCGCATCGACTACCTGAGGTACCAGCACCATGGTCGTATTCTCGCCGATATGCCCGCCTGCTTCTGTGCCTTCTGCCACCAGTGCATCTGCTCCGCACCGCTCCATCCGCTTCGCAAGGGCAACAGACGCAACCACCGGAATCACTTTGATTCCAGCCTCTTTCCAGAGACTCATATATTTTTCCGGCGAACCCGCTCCCGTTGTCACAACCGGAACTTTTTCTTCTGCCACCAGCTCTGCCACTTCTTTCGCATAAGGGCTTATCAGCATAATATTGACGCCAAACGGCTTGTCGGTTCTTCTTTTCACTTCCTGAATCTGAGCGCGCACCCACTCGGCAGGCGCACTGGCTGCTCCGATGATCCCAAGCCCTCCGGCATTAGAAACTGCCGCTGCCAGATGACTCTCCGCAACCCAGGCCATACCTCCCTGTACAACAGGAGATTCAATCCCCAAAAGTGTGGTAATCTTTGTCTTCATGCCAGTATCCTTCCTTCTATTTGTGTGCTTCCAGATATTTTACAACGTCTCCTACTGTCTGAATCTGCTCCAGATCTTCCGACGGAATCTCTACCTCAAATGCTTCTTCAAACGCCATCACCATTTCAAACAGATCCAGAGAATCTGCTCCCAGATCTTCTTTAAAGGATGTCTCCTCTGTAATTGTTCCTGCGTCTGCTCCTAATGATTCTGCTGTAATTTCTTTGATTTTTTCTAACATAATTTTCTTCCTTTCTTTTACCATTCCAATAGACTTCCCGCCCAGGAAAGTCCTGCTCCAAATCCGGCAAGCACCAGCTTATCTCCCTTTTTGAGCAATCCTTTTTTGTTCCACTCATCCAGAAGAATGGGAATACTTGCCGCTGAGGTGTTTCCGTATTCCTGCAGGTTCATGGGAAATCTCGAAATATCCACTCCGGTCCGCTTTGCCGCAGCCTCAATGATCCTTCTGTTCGCCTGATGTAAAAAGAAATACGAAATTTCTTCTTTTTGGATCTGGGCTTTTTCAAGCAGCTCTTCCACAATTTCCGGCACCCTCCTGACTGCAAATTTAAATACGCTTTGTCCGTCCATCTGAATGTACGCTGCCTTTGCTTCATCCGGATGATCCCAGTTTTTTCTGTGCCGGCTGCATCCTGTCAGAACATCTCCTTTTGCGCCGTCCGAATGCGCAGCCTGCACAAACAGACCTTCCTTCGATTCGCGAAGCACCACAGCTCCGGCCCCGTCCCCGAACAAAATGCAGGTACTTCTGTCACTCCAGTCCACCATATGTGACATACTGTCCACACCGATCACCAGCACTGTCCTGTAAATTCCTGCCTGAATGTACGCCTGTGCAGTCTGAAGCGCAAACAAAAATCCACTGCACGCCGCATTCAGATCAAATCCCGCCGCATGCTCTGCATGAATCTCTCTTTGTACCTCACATGCCGTGCATGGAAAAACGTTCTCGGGTGTGGAGGTTGCCACCAGGATCAGATCCACATCCTCCGCCGGGATGTCTGACTGTGCAAGTGCTCTTTTCGCCGCCTCTGCCGCCATATACGAAGTCGTCTCATTCTCTGCAAGATGTCTTCTTGCAATTCCCGTCCGCTCGCGAATCCAGGCGTCATTCGTATCCACCAGATTTGCCAGCTCGTCATTTTCTACAATTCTGGCCGGCACATAGGAGCCGGTTCCGCATATTCTTCCTGTCATCTTTCTTCTCCATTATTTTTGTTTCAAAATATTTTTACTTTAAAATACTTTGATAGTCAAACTATATCACAAAAAATAAATTTGTCAATCCTGTTTTTTCATTTTTAACAGTAACCAATAAACTGTCACTCTCCCCTTTTCAAATTGAAAACAATTGTAATATTTCCACGCATACCGTATAATAGCCCTTGGTATTTTCTGCGCATTGCAAGCAACTCTTGCTTGCTAAAAAACGGCAATTCATTTACATTGATTACAAATTCAAGCGAAACAAGAAGAGCAAAAATGAATCTAATTTCTATTGCCATTGGCGGAATCTTCCTTTGCTTTGGAATCTCCTGTATTTTTCTAAAAGCTGTGTCAGTAGAATATATTGATACACAGGGGATTTTACATGAAAACTTTTTCTTACTGCCTGTTGGATTTTTATGTTTATTCTGCGGTTTTATCACATTTCTTACAATCGGCATAAGAAATATCTTCTGCAGAATAAAAAAGAAATTTTGTTCTTAGATACAGGAAGGCTGTGACTCCAAACAAGTCACAGCCTTATTACGTTAAAATCTTTCTTCCTAATCCGATCCATACACCCATACACTTCCAGTTCATAAATTCTGACTGCAATATCGGATCCCTGGGTCGGTTTTTCAATGGTTGCTCCATCTTGCACACAAAAATTTTTTGCCCTATAATAAAATGTAAACATTTTCAGGAAGGGGATTTATATGAATTCGATACAAAAAGAAAATCCGCTGGGTTATGAAAAACTGCCAAGGCTGCTGAAATCTTTTGCAGTCCCAAGCATTATCGCAATGCTTGTCAGTTCTTTGTATAACATCGTAGACCAGGTATTTATCGGCCAGGGAGTCGGCTATCTCGGTAATGCAGCTACTAATGTTGCGTTTCCTCTGACCACCATCTCTCTTGCCATCGCACTTCTGATCGGCATCGGAAGTGCTTCACTGTTTTCCCTGAATCTGGGAGCCGGCAAAAAAGAGGACGCCGCGCAGGTCGTAGGGACTGCATTTACAATGATGCTTGTCTTTGGTGTGATCTACGCCGTACTGATCGAGATTTTTCTCGTTCCGCTGCTCACCGCATTCGGTGCAACAGCCGAAATCATGCCATATGCCAAAGAATACACCCGGATCACCGCAATCGGTATGCCGTTTCTGATTGTCAACAATGGGATGAGCAACCTCGCCCGGGCAGACGGAAGTCCGAAATTTTCCATGACCTGTATGCTGATCGGTGCGATCATCAACACCATACTGGATCCGGTCTTTATTTTTATCTTTAAACTGGGAGTTGCAGGTGCTGCGTGGGCAACGATCATCGGACAGATTGTATCCTGTCTGGTTGCCGTCAGCTATTTAAAGCGATTCCGAAATGTGGAACTAAAAGCGCATTATTTCCGGCTTCACAGAAAGCTTTGTTTAAAAATCGCTTCCCTCGGCATGAGCAACAGTTTAAATCAGGTAGCGCTCACATTTGTACAGATCGTACTGAATAATTCACTGACCTATTATGGAGCACTTTCTCCTTACGGAAAAGAAATCCCGCTGGCAGCTTGTGGAATTGTTATGAAAACAAATGCGATCCTGCTGGCAGTCATCATCGGGATCTCTCAGGGCTCCCAGCCAATCATCGGGTTCAACTACGGTGCAAAACAGTATGATCGTGTCCGCGGCGTTTATAAACTGGCAATTCAGTGTAATCTGGTCATATCTCTGATTGGATTTCTTTTGTTCCAGCTGTGTCCACGCCAGATTATCTCCCTGTTCGGAACGGGAGATGCTCTTTATTTTGAGTTTGCCGTCAAATTTATGCGGATTTTCCTGTTTATGGTCCTCTTAAACGGCGTACAGTTATTATCATCCAATTTCTTTGCCGCAATCGGAAAACCAGTCAAAGGAATGCTGCTCTCCCTCACCCGTCAGGTTTTCTTCCTGATACCGCTGCTTTTCATTCTTCCGCTGTTTTTGGGAATCGACGGAATTATGTATGCGGGACCGGTAGCTGATGCCATTGCGTTCCTTACTTCTGTGTTCTTGATTTCACGCGAAATGAAGAAGATGAAACTGGCAGAAATAGCTAAATAATATGAATAATTCAAAAAAATAAAAAAATTTAGATTTTTTTGAATTTAGGGGTTTACAAATCGATTCCACTATGGTATTATACATCTTGTCAGGCGGACAGCCGACAAGAAACGCGGAAGTGGCGGAATGGCAGACGCGCTAGATTCAGGTTCTAGTGGGAGTTAATCCTGTGAGAGTTCAAGTCTCTTCTTCCGCACTGGATGAAAGACATTCGAGAGATCGAATGTCTTTTTTGTAATTTACCAATTTACTATTTTTCAATCTTTCCACTTCATCTCACATTGTACCTTCTATTATTTTATGATATTCTAAAAAAGAACATATGATATTAATTTTTCTCAATATGAATGGATGTGAATAATCATGACTACACGCAATTTTTATTGCGGAATCTGGAGTCTGTGCCTGATCCTGATTTTATGCCAAAAACCACTCCCCGCTTTTTTCGTTACAGCAGGAAATATCATCGGCGTCGTGATCGGACAATTCCTCGGTGATTTAATCCAGACAGAGAATATCAAAAAAAATCACAGATACTATGAATCCACAACAAATCTATGAACTGTACAATCATCCCGGAGTACCTCTGTGGCTGCTTGTCATCGTACTTTTTCTTATACTCGGTTTGATTACTGACTTATTTTTCAACAAATTTCATAAAAAGAGGGTATCACACGATCATCAAATCTGATGCTCGTGTGATACCCTCGCTCTCTATGTGCTCCTCTATTCTATCACAAACTCATAGACAATATCCTTTTGTGCACTGATGCGATACGGATCTTCCACATCACTGCCCCAACTGTCAATACCACCTACTCCACGTACTGATCCGCAGATGCAGACTACGGTTCTCCGCGGCAATGGAAGTTCTTCCTGATGCGTTGCATTTTCCAACTCTTCTGACGTATATGGGAGACAGGAAAATCCAAACTTTTCGCCGCATGCACGAAACGTAAGGCCGAATGTTTCTTCTGACGTATCCGAATTATTCAGCGTATCCTTTCGATATACCGTAACACATTCTGTCTCCATATGCATCCCGCATTCCTGGGGAACCAGATATGGCGTGACCGGAAGACC
The DNA here is from genome assembly GCF_008121495.1 of Mediterraneibacter gnavus ATCC 29149. Taxonomy (NCBI): domain Bacteria; kingdom Bacillati; phylum Bacillota; class Clostridia; order Lachnospirales; family Lachnospiraceae; genus Mediterraneibacter; species Mediterraneibacter gnavus. The sequence goes on from NZ_CP043051.1 coordinate 650,410, forward strand.
TTCCACTTCATATCTTCCATAAATTCCTCCCGCCATTCTGTCCGGATATGTTTCTCCTGACAGACCCTCATAGCAATATCCGACTGCCTTTGTCGGCATAATAAACCGCATTCCAAATACCGGCAGTTCCGGCAGTCCTTCTTTTCCATGATAATGAGCCAAAACATGTATTTTCCCATCTGCATGGACTGTATAGCTTACATCCACTGTAGTCGCAGGAACTGTGATGGTTTCATAGGTATATGTAAGCACCGCCTCCTGTACATATTCCTGATTGCTGTACACATTATTTTCCGGAGCATTGTGATTTTCTACCGCTTCTCCATCTGCCAAAAGCCGGAAACCGATACACTTTCGAAACTGATCTGCCCCCAGCCACATTCCTGATCTTAAAGGGAATCCGTTTCCTCTGTCATTATCCGTAGTCGCTCTCCAGAATGTGGGATACGGAGTTCGATACAGCCATTCCTTTCCTGCTTTTACAAGGGATTCCATTCCCCCTGTCTGTTTTGAGAAAATATAATGAAAATCCTCCCCATGAATTCCAACCGTCACATCTCCGAAGACGATTCTAAGTTTATTTCTGGAGTCCATAATAATATTTCACCTCCTGCATTGCCGGTTTTTCTGTTCGATCTGCAAATACGATTCCGTTTCCCGAAAATTCATAATCCGACGGACGGTCATCAAAATCTCCCCCATATCGAAGTACTTCACGACCGGTAATCTCATCTTTTACCAAAAGTGCCTGATCTATATAATCCCAAATGAAACCACCCTGATATTTTTCATACTGATCCAGCAGATCGATATACGATTTCATACCCCCAAGTGAGTTTCCCATATCATGCATATATTCACACAGGATAAACGGTTTTTTCGGCTCATTTTCCAGATATTCCCGAACACGTCCCGGCGGTGCATACATCTGGCTCTCTACATCGGAAATATTGTCTTCATAGTCTCTGTTTTGAAATACTCCTTCATAATGAACGAGACGCCCCAGGTCTCTCTTTTTATAATACGCATTCATTTCTTTGAGTACCTCTCCTGCATAGGATTCATTTCCAAGAGACCAGAATAACACAGATGTATGATTTTTAAACATTTCAAAATTCGATTTTACCCGATCCAAAACAACATCCTGCCAAAGCTCCACACTTCCCGGTACATTCCAGGACGGCTCAACCGATCCCATCTTCTGCCAGGATCCGTGACTTTCCAGATTTACCTCTGCCATCACATAAATTCCAGCTTCATCGCAGCGATAATACCAGGTTGTACGATCCGGATAATGACAGGTACGAACCGCATTGATATTGTTGCGTTTCATACATTCAATATCATAAATCTCATCGTTCTCTGAAATACATCTTCCACTTTTTGCATTCCACTCATGTCGGTTCACACCGTTTATGATCAGCCGTCTTCCATTTAGTTTTATTTTTCCATCCTCAATGCAAATCATTCGAAATCCCACCTGATAAGGAATGATCTCTATGAGATCTCCCTGTCCGTCAAAGATTCGGATTTCCACCTGATACAGCTTCGGATCATCACAATTCCAGAGTTGTACAGGTTCGTTGATCGTAAGATCCGCTCTGAAACTTTCTGATACGGAAGCTTCTTCTTTTGCAATCATCTGATGACCATCCAACAGACATATCTCTGCTCTGGCATCCGCATAGGATACGGTCTTTCCCTTTGTTGTTTTCAATTCTATTTCCATCGACGCCTGTCTGCCGTCCAGTGCACACTTTGGACGAATCCACAGATCAGACACATGTATATCCGGCAGTCCATATAAATTTACATCTCTGAACAATCCAAAGAATCGGAAAAAGTCCTGGTCTTCCAGAAAAGCCGCCGTACTTCGTTTATGTACCTCCACACACAGACGATTTCCGGTTTCTTTTACATACGGTGTAATGTCAAATTCAGACACGGTAAAACTGTCCTCCGCATATCCCACAAACTCACCGTTTATCCATACGTAAATTGCCTGCTCTGCCCCTTCAAAACTTAAGATCACCCTTTTTCCGATCAAGGCTTCCTCCAGATCAAAAAAAACGGACATAAGAACCTGTGGGATTATAAGAAGCTTCGCTGAACATCCCCTCTCCGATATGATTGCACGTCCCCGCAGGTCGGCGATATTCATGTCCTTCCCAGGGATACATGGTGTTGATATAATGAATTTTGTCATATCCCGCCAGCTCTATATGCTGCGGAACCTGAACTTCATCAAATTCAGAAATATCATAGTCATTTTCATAAAAGGAAACCGGACGTTTTTTTGCATTCACTGAATATTGGAATTTCCAGATTCCATTCAATGACTGTTTTAATGTTTCCTGTTTGTCCTGATACGATTTTTCACTTTCAAAAAATCTGTGGTCACTGTTTTCATCATAATCTCAATGGTCTGATTAGTCAATAACCTCTCCTCCTGTCCCTTCATCCAAAAAAAGAACCCCGTCTCCGGGATTCTTCTTCCACTCTTATTCTAAATATAGCCGCCGTATCCTCCGCCGCTGTAACCTCCACAGCACAAGCCGCTTCCGCCGCAGCACAGATTGCACATCATATTTGCAATACACAGCTTCATACACCAGTCTCCGCCTACAGAACTTGGATATCCATACATACTCTGTCTCTGCTGATACCAGCCTCCGCCGCCCTGCAGCCGCTGCAGAAGCATCTGATACTGCATGTTCTGCGGCTCCAGCCGGACTGCTTCTTTTGCATGTTCCAGCGCCGTCACGTTATTGCCCACACCGGAGTTCGCCGATGCACTGTAGAAATACCACAGCGCTCCACGCTCTTTGATACTGTTTAATACATTGAGCGCCTCCGTATAATGTCCGCTCTGAATATAGTTTGCAGCCGCTCTTAAGTACTGGCTGTTCTCATCCCCGGCATCTGTTCTCTGCTGATTCTGATACCAGCCGCCATATCCCGCACTGCTTCCCGCTCCGGAGGAATATCCACGGGAACGCTCATCCATGATCTGCTGATATGCCTGCTGTACTTCTTTAAACTTCACTTCCGCTTCTTCTTTCAGCGGATTATTAATATTGGCATCCGGATGATACTTTCTGCTCAGTGCCCGGTACGCCTTTTTGATTTCTTCGTCAGAAGCATCTTGTGATACTCCCAACACATGATATGGATCTGTCATTGTCCTTTGTCTGCTCCCCTTTATGTTCTATCCCTTTATGTAATCTCAGCTCTTCTTGATAAATGTTGTCCCGCACTTCGGACAGCGGATCTCTATCTTTCCTTTGCCTCTCGGAATCCGGATTTTCTGCTTGCATCCCGGACAGGTATAGATATGATAATCCTTTCTCTGCGCCATCAGATTTTTCTGACTTTTGAAAAATCCGCGTATCTTCGCTGTCTTGTTCAGGAATCTTACGTTCTCATCATAACGCTTTCTCACATTTCTGGAAAACATCCGGAAATATGCATAAATGAGACATCCCCAGCCAAGCAGGTAAAATACCATTCCTATCACATGGTCTCCTGAAAAGACAGGTGCAAAAAATGCCAGAACCAATCCCAACACCAGCAAAACCTTGCCGAGCGTATCCAACACTCCGTATCGTCCCTGCATAAATCTCATAAATTTTTCTTTCATTGTATCGATTACCGCCTTTTCTTAAATATAGAAAACATTGTCTCTCGTTTTTATCCGGCTGTCAATAAAGCAATCCTTAAATTACTATAAACTTTATGGCAGCCGGTTGTTTCTTAAGATTCTGTATCCTGATTCAGCATATTCTTACACTTCTCATTTTCCACAAGATACACGATCTTTGAATCGGAAAGCATCACATACCGGTTTCCGTTTCCGTCCTCTTTTCCAAAATACAATGTCACGGTCTTTTCTTTCTTGTTATTTGTATATGTCACGGTTTCCGTTGTCCGGCTCTGCTCATCCAGTCCGTACTTACTCAAGTCGTTCTCTTCCACGGAATAGTCAGCTGCATCCTTCAATGTAAGGACTCCAAGCCCTCCCGCGATTGTTGCCATACTCTTGGCATCATCGTCATTCTCTGAACTGTACTCTGTTTTCTCTGTGCCCTGACTGATGACAACCTTTTTCAGATTACCGCTTCCAATCGTAGGGAATGTATCAAGCTGTGCCATGTCTTCCATACTGTACTGAAGATCTTCAATAACACCGGTGCTCACCGTATAGATTTCTTTTTTCTCATTCAATGTCAGATAATAAGAGTCTCCTGTTACATTTCCGAAATATAATGTTGTCTCATTGCCGTCCTGATCGGTGAGAACTACCGTATATGCCGGATCCTCCAGACCATATGCTTCCAGAGAATCCCCATCTTCCAGCTTTCGGTCTGCCTCAAGCTTCCGGAATGTTTTTTCCATCTTTTTCGGATAGCTTTGAGCCAGCGGAAAATCTTTGTCATTCTTGTCGTACCATGTACCGTCTTCTTTTACAAGCTGGATTTCTCCATTTCCCACGTCAAACTGAATCTCAGAAAGCTTTCCTAAATCTGTGACATAGATTTTTTTTGCCTCTTCTTCCTTCTGCTTGCTTTTTTCCTGATTCTTTCCGATCACAACCACGCCTGCATAGACCACGAGCAGTACTGCAAGCACAAGCAGCAGGATCAGTAAAGGATTTCTTTTTTTCTTCATTGTCCACCTCTCTCCTTTTGGTTTTCTATGCTTTTCTACGCTTCATCCAAACTGCAAATCCTGACAGAAGAATTCCAAGCGGAAGGATAAAGATCACAAGAAGACTAAGAAGTCCTGCATGCTGCATCGTATTGTAGACCGGTGTCAGACTTTTCGCTTCGATCGACAGATCCTTCGCCCCGTCAAAATTCGCAGCCACTGCATTCATAAACAGTTTTGTATTTTCAAGCTGCGGGAATGTATCTGTAATCTCCGAAGCAATCAGACTTCCTGCGCTGATCACGGTAAACCGGGAGGAATCTTCCACTGCCACGGCGCCAAGCACATAGCTTCCTGCCTGACTCTGACTGTCTTCTGTGACTGCATACGCATTATCTGATGTAGTCATAAAGGATGTCGTAGAAATACTGTCACGCTCCGGATCTGTCAAGGTCATTCCGTGTGTATTCAGAAGCAGAACCATCTGCGATTCCATTCCGTCTGTCAGATCGCCTGATGCAGTCAGCTGCGGGAAGAAGCAATAGTAATTATTCTGATAGCTTCTCTGTGTATCTGCAATATAACCGTCTGCAGCTTCCATTCCGTATGTTTTCATGATCGATGCAAGATTCGGAAGCTCTGTGCTGTTCGTATCTCCCAAAAGAAGCATCATCTTACCGCCGTCTTTTAAATATGACTCCACGGAATTTTTCTCATCTGCAGTAAGATCCGAGGTCGGAGCATACATCAGAAGCAATTCGCAGTCATCCGGAATTTCCGGATTCATGACCGTGTTTAATCCTTCCAGCGTATAATTATTTTTATCCATCAGATCCTGAATTGTAGAAGACAATGTCGTCTCGCCATGTCCGGATGTCTGATAAATTTTGCGTACCACATCACTCGTTACGTAATTCACCGCACTGCTTAACTGTCCTTCTCCGTCAAATTTCGTCTCCGATGCACTTCCTGTGTAATAGTAGGAAGACATATCCGTAACAATGATATCACTGAAAGAAACTACTTTTTTCTTTCCGGTATCCTGGCATGAGACTACAATACTGTTTTCGGACGCATCATTTTCTGTCAATGCCGAAGGATGCAGCACCGGATCGATCCATTCCACAGAAATTTTAGAAGACAATGCCGAATACTTACTTAAAAATGTAACGATTCTTTCATCGGTCTCTTCTTTGTTTGCCAACACTGTAAATTTCACTTTGTGATCCATGTTCTTGAGCAGCTTTTTGCTGGTCTTGGAAATCTCATAAATTTTTGTACTGCTGACATCCAGATTTTTATATTTTTCCGGAATCTGTCCTGCGATCAGATTGACGATCACGATGATCGCAATGACCAAAGCCGTGATTCCCACACTGTATGAACCATTTCTGGACTCTGACGATCTGAATAAATTCTTAATTTTCTGCATATCTCGCTCCTCCTAACTCCAACGCCTTTTCTGAATTGTCTGTATCGTCAGAAATACAAATATGATCAGTATCGATACATACAGAAGCAATCCGCTGACATCCACAATATTGCTGGACGAAATATTCATAAAGACATCCGCAAGAGCAATCCGTCCCAGGAGTTTCGTCAAAAGATTCTCATACAGACTGGATTTCACAAAATATACGATCAGCGCCGCCGCAATTCCCACTGCTTCAATTCCGGCCGCAAGCATCCAGTTTTTCGTCATATGATAAATATAAACAACGATCAGTGTCAGGATCAAAAGGATTCCGATCATTCCGCTGAGCGCCGAGCCTGGCAGAAAAGACAAGATTCCGTCCCACAAATACAACAAAAGCAAAATTCCGAACGTACTGATAAATGCAATGATCTGGCTCTCTGTCAGAGACGACATAAACATCCCGATCGCCAGATACACACATCCCAACAGGAAGAATACCGCAATGGAGCTGTAATCTACCAGAAGATATGCCGTTCCCTGCAGTTTGATCAAAAGCGGGAACAGGCAGAAGATCACATTCGGAACTGCCAGTACTGTCACCATGGCGAAATATTTGCCAAGCACTACTTTTGTCAGACTTACCGGCGCTGTCAAAAGCAGCTGATCTGTTTTTGTTTTCCGCTCTTCAGAAAAACTCCGCATCGTCAGAAGCGGGATCCCGACCAGAAATACGATCAGGGAGCCTGAGAGTGTGTAGGAGAAGTAAGGATACCCCGCATTCAGATTGTATGCCATAAAATAAATTCCCGTAAACATCACCAGAAACGCAATAAATACGCACCCTGTCATGGAATGAAAATAGGACTTCAGTTCTCGTTTATAAATTGCCAGCATTTGTCCGTTCCTCCTCTCCGACTGCATCGTTTTGTGTCAGTTCCAAAAATACTTCTTCCAGGCTTATCCTTGAAGTCTGCAACTCCAACAGAGGACATTCATTTTTTGCAAACGCAAAGAAAAGCGCTTCCCGGATATCACATCCGCCTTCCGTCTGTATTCTGGCACTGCATGTTTTGTCCGCCCGTTCCTGGGTATGGATATTACTGATATGCTCTACATTTAACAATATCGCCCGAACCTCGGCTGCACTGGCTTTTGCCAGAATCTCCACAGTTTCGGTTCCGCTCATCTTTTCCTCCAGTCTGTCCGGTGTATCACTTGCCACCAGTTTTCCCTTGGATATGATCAGAATGTAATCGCACACTTCCCGTATCTCAGCCAGAATATGCGAGCTTAAAATAACGGTATGTTTTTTTGCAAGTTCCCGGATCAGCTCACGGATCTCAATGATCTGCTTCGGATCCAGACCGACTGTCGGTTCATCCAGAATGATGATCTCCGGAAATCCGAGGATTGCCTGTGCAAGCCCCACTCTCTGCCGGTATCCTTTGGACAGATTGCGGATCAGACGCAGCTTTACATCCTCAAGTTTTGCCATTTGAATCACCTCATCGATGGCAGACTCTCTCTGCTGTTTCGGAATCCCTTTTAGTTCTGCAGCAAATTCCAGATATTCCATCACCTGCATATCCACATAAAGCGGCGGTATTTCCGGCAGATATCCGATGTGCTTTTTTGCCTCATTTGGCTCCTTTAAAATATCATGTCCGTCAATCAGTACTTCTCCCTCTGTGGCTCCAAGATACCCCGTCATAATATTCATCGTGGTAGACTTTCCTGCCCCGTTTGGACCTAAAAAACCATAGACCTGCCCTTTTTCAATCTTGAAATTCAGGTGGTCTATGGCCATATGATTTCCGTATTTTTTCACAAGGTTCTTTACTTCTATCAAAATCTCGTCCTCCTACTCCCTGCTTTTTACAGGATTTCCCTGTTTTATAAGATAAGACGATACCAGAACTTTGTGAAGTTTTTGTGTTATAACTGTGATATAGTTTTGTACTTTATTTATGCCTGTTTTCTTTCCTATTTTTCTGCAAAAATCTGACACCGCCCAGCATGACTGCTGCCAGGATCAGACAGATGCCCCATTTCTCAGGTCTGATCTGTGACTGTTTCTCCTCCGGGATTTCTTCCACTTTCACGGCGGTTCCGTCTACCTGACTTTTGGGCATATTTCTTTCATACCCTGTAATCTGCGCCCGCACAATTTCGGCGATCAGATCCTGTCCTGCCTGATCCGGATGCAGTCCGTCCTTCTGGACATGCTTTGTCACCTGTGAATTCGCCAGATCTGCAATCTGATATCCGTACTCGCTGCTTCGCTTTTCCAGAATCCGGTTCATATTCCCGATGATATCCTCCACGACCTGATTCATCGTTCCCGGAAGCTCCATTTGTTTCACCGGATTGTAAATGTTGGTCACTACGATCTGTGCCTCTTCTTTTTTACAGGAAGAAATGGTATCCATAGCCTCTATCCACTGTGTCTCAAATTCCTGATAATCCCAGTTTCCCAGAGCATCAATGATGCGAAAGATTAAAAGCGGATTACTTTTCACATGCTCTGTCACTTCTTTGAGCGCCTCATCCGCACTTTTAAATTTTGTATCCGTATTCAAAATTTCCTGTGCGGTCTTCTTAAATTCATTCAGAAGATCATTGGATCCCATTGTGATCAAAATCACATCTGCCCCGGAAAGACTATCCTGCACTTCCTGCCCTTTCAACACCTTTTCGTTGAATTCTCGAGTGGCAAGTCCGTTTTTCGCATAATTCTGATACAAATATGATTTTCCTGCTCCCTGTGCGATTTCTTCTGCCACAGTCTGTCCATAACAGTAAAGCTCGGGTTTGTTTGCTCCGCAATATCCTTTTGCGATACTGTCACCCAACACTACAATCTGGATCGGCTCCGATGTGGCCTCTTTTGCATAGCTGCATGTCCCAAACACACTCAGAAAACAGACCGCTGCCAGAGCCACTGCCCTGACTGCTGTTTTTCTCATGTCGATCACTTCCTGTCTTTTATTCCATGAAATTCCACTTTACATGACTTCCATGCTCTGTTTTTTTTACTTCCAGCTGCCATTCGATCTGCTCTTTTAATTCATTGACATGTGAAATAATTCCCACAAGTCCTTTTTCTCCCGCCAGTTCTTTCAAAATCTGGATCGCCCGTTCTCTTGCCATGTCATCCAGAGATCCAAATCCCTCATCTACAAACATCGTCTCCAGACTCACTGCGCCCGCTGTATTTTGTACAATGTCCGCCAGCCCCAGTGCCATGGAAAGAGATGCCATAAACGATTCTCCCCCGGAAAGAGTTTTTACATCCCGCACCGAGTCATTGACCAGGTCATAAACATCCAGATCAAGTCCTGCCTGCGCCTGACTGCTCAGGCTTCCGATATCCCGGCACTGCAGGATAAATTCCTGTCCGGTCATTCTTGCCAGGCGCACATTCGCCGCATGAATGATCTGCCGGAAATACTGGCGCTGCACATAAGTCTCGAAGTCCAGCTTCACGCTTCCGCTTAGATTTCCATTGGCCGTACGGCTTAGATTCCCCATCATTTCGTATTGGCTGCGCAGCTTTTCGGCATCTGAAAAATCACAAATCAACGCTTTCCTTGCTCTCCGGTTGATCTCATTTCTTGTATGCAGCATCATACTTTCCTCTCTGCCAAGGCGCAGTTTTTCACGAATGATCGTCAGTTCTTGTTCCAGCTTCTCGATCGGTGCGATCTGTTTCCCCTCTGTCTGCTGTTTTAATGTCTCATACCGGGACGATACTTCTAAAAGAGCGGTTTCATACTTCTTTAAATTGGCTTCTCTCGCCTCCCGGCTTTTGATCCACTGCTTTGCCTGCTCGTACTCCTCTTGACTTTGAAAGTTCTGTTTTTGAAACTCTTTCCGAAAATATTCTTCCTCGTCTTTGACTTTCTTATTCCAGAGGATCAGCTGGGATTTTTTGCTTTCTGCCTGTCCCAGAATCCGGCTTTTCTCCTGCGTCAGCTTCTGATAATGATCCTGTGCATTTTTGAACGAAGACTGGAGTTTTTTTAAATCTTCTGTAAGCTTACGAAGAGCATTTTCTGCTTCTTTTTCATCAAAATCCGTTTCTGTTTTTCCTTCTTTTTCCAGAAATCCGACAATCATGGACTGTTCTGACTCCAGTCTTCCCTTCACTGCCTGAAACCGTTCCAAAACTTCTGTACGCTCTTTTTCTGCCTGATCCCGCATTGCTTTTGCACGCTCCACCTGCTCTTTTTTTGGTGCGCCTCCGGATAATACCGCTTTTTTCGGATGACTGCAGGAACCGCACACCGGACAGGGTTCTCCCTCCTGCAGCTCTCTTGCAAGAATGCCCGCCTGTTCTTCAAAGTATTTCTGATATAACCGCTCATATCTCTGTGAGGTTTCCTGACATTTTTTCATACAGTCCTGCATATCCTGTTCTGACTTTTGATACTGTTCCTTCAGACTGTGAACCTGTTTCAATTTCGGAAGTATTTCCTGGATCCTGAGGATCTGTTCCTGGATCTTCGGCTCTTCTTTTTTGGAAAGTGCCTCTCTTTCCTGATACAATGCACCTGCGCTTTCCAAATCTTTTGCCTGCTGTTTCAGCTTTTCTTCAAGCTCTTGGGACTCTTTCTTCAGATTGGCGCATTCTGCCTTTGTTTTCTGCAATTGTTCTTCTGCTGCAGCCGCCTTCTCTGCGCGGATTGCTGCATGGATCTGTTTTCGCATTTCTTCCGCTTTGCTCTCCTGCCCCTTCAAGATCTCCAACTGTTCCCCGGTCTTTTTCAGCAGTTCAAACAGATGATTGGTATCCTGTCTGTTTTTCAATTCCATCTGTATCGCATCCGCACGTTTTTCTTCCTGTGCATTTTTCTTCTCCTGACTCTTCTCCTTTGCTTCCCCGGACTGACAGATTATTTCCACACAGTCCAGCACTTCTTTTTGAGGCGGCAGTTGAAGGCTCAGCAGCTGTTCCCAGACATCTCTTCTTTCATCATTCTGTGCAATCTGCACCCGTTCCATTTCCCGCCTGCAGTCCATGCTGTTTTTTTCCAACTGAATGTACAGCTCTTTTGCCTGCTCTTTCAGTGTGTCCTGAATCTTCCAGAAAATCCGTGTATGAAAAATTTTTGAAAAAATCTGCTTTCGTTCTTTTGATTCCGCATGCAAAAGCTTCAAAAAATCGCCCTGTGCGATCATAGCGATCTGGGTAAACTGATTGACATCCAGCCCGATGATCTCCTCTATCTTCAGATCGATCTCCTTTTTCTTTCCCTGAAATTCACTTCCATCCGGAAGAATCAGGCTGATCTTTGCAGTCTCTTTGACAAACTTTATTGTCCCGTCCGCATTCTTTCGTTTGGAAGGACGCAAATATTCCGGATTTCTTCGGACGGTATATTCCTGATCCCGGTACAGAAACTGAAACTCCACATATGTGTCTGTCTCGGAATCTGCATACTGGCTGCGCATCATGTTTCCGTCCCGCTTTCCTCCGCTGGTTCTTCCATAAAGTGCATAGGTTACGGCATCAAAGATGGTTGTCTTTCCGGCGCCGGTATCGCCCGTGATCAGAAAACATCCGTTTTGTATTCCTGTAAAATCGATTCTCTCCACTCCCCTGTAGGACCCAAAGGCAGACATTGTCAATTTGATCGGCTTCATCTATTCTTCCTCCATCTCTTCTGCGATCTTGTTCATCACCTGCTGCTCTTCTGCATTCAGCGCTCTTCCCTGCATCTCCTGAAAAAAGTCCCCGAAAATTTCAAGCGGAGATGCCATGCGCACAACTTCCGCATCTTTCATCAGCTTTTGCCTGGTGCGGGAATTATCCATACGTACCTCCAGAATGTGGGAAAATACCTTCTCCAGCTGTTCCTTCGGTCGATATGGATCTGTCTCATCCGTCAGTGTGATACTGACATAGTCCTCTTTCGCTTCCTCAGGAACAGTTTTCAACAATTCCTTTAGTGTTCCCCTGAACTTTTTCACATCCCTAAGCGGATGCAGTGGATAAGTCTCCACTTCCACAGGTGTGCCCTTCTCTTTCAGCGTCACCAGATGCAGAGATTTTGTCTGATTGCACTCACTGACAGAATATTTCAGCAGTGTCCCCGGATAACGCACAGACTCTCTTCCTACCTTCTGAGCGCTGTGCAGATGTCCCAGCGCCGCATAGTCAAATCGAAGAAGCGGCGTAACATCCACATTATCAATCCCTCCCACGGAGAAAATCTCTGAATCACAAGTCTCTGTGTTTTGACCTGCCCCGGTATAAAACTGATGCGTCACAATGACGTTTCTTTTGGTGGTATCAACCAGTTCTCTCTCCAGCAGCATCTGTACTGCCTTACTGTAGCTCTCCGGCATTTCTCCGTCAAACACGGTTCTTACATATCCCGGTTTCAGAAACGGGAGAAGATAAAAATCCACCTCTCCGTATTCATCCTGAAGTGTCACTTTTTTGAGAAATTCTTCCTGATTCTGCGGCAGTTTTCCTGCAATGTAAATCCCCTTTTGCCCAAGAATTCCACTGGCATAGTCAATCCTTTGCGCGGAATCATGGTTTCCGCTGATGATCAGGATCGGAATTTCCGGTTTCAGTGCAGAAAGTGCAGTCAAAAACCAGTCAAAAATCCCCACCGCCTCAGCAGATGGTACAGACTTATCATACACATCCCCTGCGATCACGATTGCATCCGGTCTCAGCATTCTGGCATACTCCACCACTTCCCCCAGAATATGCTCCTGATCTTCTTTTAAATTGTACTGATGAAGCTGTCTGCCGATGTGCAGATCTGACAAATGGATAAACCTCATCTTCTATTCCCCCTGTATCTATAATTTTAATCCCCGATACCGGTCAAAACATGCGAAGATCTCCTGCGTTCTCGGACGGGCCAGGCTGGCAACAGAAGAGGTGCTTTCACAAAGTGCGGCAAGCGACTCCTTCTCAATCTTCTCTTCCAGCATTGCCACGACTTCCTGCAAGGTACGTGTTCCATCCAGTAAATGGCGCTGCGCATATTTTACACAATATCCGAGAGCAGTTACCTGTTCGCTGTCTGTGATCTGCTCCACATAACGCAGATCGATCGTCTCCCGATTGATGGAAATCGCTTCTTTCCCCAAGGTCTTCATTTTGATGCGGTCATTTCCTTTCCACTCCCGTCCCTGCTGTGGTTTTCTTGCAAAAGCAGGCTTTTTCGCTTTCTCTTTCGGTCCGCTCAACTGAGGAAACTGTTCTGCTTCTTTTTTCGCCGTCTGCGTGATATCCTTCGGCATGTACCGATCCATCTGCACGATGCAGTCCGCGATATGAAAATAAGCTCCGGAGCTTCCCGCCACGATCACAGTGGAAATCCCCTCTTCTTCATATAACTCCCGGATGCGTTCGATAAACGGCGTGATCGGCTCCATATCCCGGTGGATTACCCTCTGCATCAGTTCATCCCGGATCATGAAGTTTGTCGCGCTGGTATCCTCATCGATCAGCATGACACCTGCTTTCGCTTCCATTGCTTCCACAACGTTTGCAGCCTGAGACGTACTTCCGCTGGCATCCTCTGTATAAAAATGAGTGGTATCTTTTCCATTTGGCAGATCATTGATAAACATGGAAATGTCCGTTTTTTTGATACTTCTTCCGTCTTCTGCGCGAAGCTTGACTGCTGTGGAATCAGTGATCACATATTCTCTTCCATCACCTGCAATATGATTGTACACGCCAAACTCCAACGCCTTCAAAAGAGTGGACTTCCCATGGTATCCGCCTCCCACGATCAGCGTGATCCCTTTTCGGATTCCCATTCCTCTTATCACACCTCTGTGCGGCAGCGTAATTTCCACTTCCATCTCCTCTGGAGACCGGAAACAAACTGCGCTTTTCATCGGACGGGCGGAAACGCCTGACTCTCGCGGCAGAATAGATCCGTTTGCAACAAAAGCACACAATCCCAGCTTTGGCAGTATGTCTCGAAGTGCCTGCTGGTCCTCTGCCAGATCACTGATCTTCTGCAGTCTCTTCGCATCACAGTTTTTATAGTAGAGTGCCTTTTCGACACACTCCGGAAGAAACTCAAAAAAGATCCGGATCCATTCTCTTGCATTGATCGTCCTTCCGTTTGCCGGAAATCCCACTTCCAGACGAATGTGGATATCTCCTGTTTTTTCATCGATCTGCGCCGCACTTCTCTCCAGCACTTCCTGACCGCACCGGCTGATAGAGATCATCCCGCTCTTCCCGGATCCCTTTGCCTTGAATCCAAATTTCTCACAACACTGTCCGAACTGCCGGATCAGCGCATCCTCCAATGCTGTTTTCTGCCATTTTGTCTGATATAACTGCTCCGGAAATCCTGCAATCTTTCCTTTCACCTGAATACTGACCCTGGATGGAGATGCAAACGGATCTCCCTGTACATGGTCAATAGATAGCAGATAGCCCGGAAACTGATACATTCCCTTTGTGTCTTTATAGGCAGGATAACTCCTGTGATCGATCCTTGTCACAAGCTGTCTCAATTCTGCTGCTGTCTTCATACTTTTTATTCCCTCCCATTACAAAAATCCGGACACGATTCTCGTTCAAATCGCATCCGGTTTTTTCTTCATTTCTTTGATTGATTAAACTTCGAAGATCAGATCTCCGTAAGAAGGCATCGGCCATGCCTCTTTGTCCACGATCATTTCCAGTTTGTCGATCGGTCTTCTCAGATTCTCCATTGCCGGGCACACTTCATCGTGGTAGAAATTTGCCTGTACCGGTCCTTCTTCTTTGGCAGCTGCCTGTGCTGTCACCTCTTCCAGACGTGCCAGAGCTGCTCTTGCCTCTTTCAAGAGTACTGTGATCTCCTCAAGTGTCTCTGCCTGTACACTTGCATCCACACCTGCTTCCTTTACCGCAAGTACTGTATCTGCGAGCGTTTTTGTATATTTGATCACTGCAGGGATAAACTGTTTTCTTGCCATATCGATCATCGTACGGGCTTCGATGTTAATCGCTTTTGCATAACTCTCGTACTGGATTTCTGCACGGGATTCCAGCTCTGCTTTTGTAAATACTCCAAATCTCTCAAACAATGTCACTGCTTTCTCTGTCACCATTGCCGGAATTGCTTCCACCATAGATTTGATGTTCGGAAGTCCGCGTCTTTCTGCTTCCTTCACCCAGGCTTCAGAGTAACCGTCTCCATTGAAAATGATTCTCTGATTCTCCATTGCATATTCTTTGATCAGATCATGAACTGCAAGCTGGAAATCATCTGCTTTCTCCAGAACTTCGCAAGCCTCTGCAAATGCCTCTGCCACGATCGTATTCAGAACAATGTTGGCAGATGCGATGGAATCTCTGGAACCTACCATACGGAATTCAAATTTATTTCCTGTAAACGCAAACGGTGATGTTCTGTTTCTGTCTGTCGCATCCTTTGTCAGTTCTGGAAGTGTTCTTACACCAGTCTCCAGCTTTCCGCCTTCCAGACTGTGTGTTGCTTCCCCTGTACTGATCAGCTGATCGATCACATCTTCCAACTGTTCTCCAAGGAATACGGAAATAATTGCAGGAGGTGCTTCGTTTGCTCCCAGTCTGTGATCATTTCCAGGATCTGCTGCCGATTCTCTCAGAAGATCCGCATGCTTGTTAACCGCCTTCAGAATGCAAGTCAAAACAAGCAAGAACTGAATATTCTCATGTGGTGTTGTTCCCGGATCCAGCATATTGATTCCATCATCTGTAATGATCGACCAGTTGTCGTGCTTTCCGGAACCGTTGACGCCTGCAAATGGTTTTTCATGAAGGAGACATTTCATTCCGTGCTCGCATGCGATCCGCTTTAATGTCTGCATTACAATCTGGTTGTGATCTACCGCAATATTCGCTTCTGCATAAATCGGTGCCAGTTCATGCTGAGCCGGTGCCACCTCATTGTGCTGTGTCTTGGAAGAAACCCCTACTTTCCAGAGTTCAATGTTCACATCACGCATAAAAGCAGCGATTCTCTGGCGGATTGTTCCGAAATAGTGGTCGTCCAGCTCCTGTCCTTTCGGAGGCATCGCACCAAACAACGTACGTCCTGTATATATTAAGTCTTTTCTCTGAAGGAATTTTTCTGCATCTACAAGGAAATACTCCTGCTCTGCCCCAACGGATGGAGTCACTTTCTTTGAAGTTGTATTTCCAAACAAACGCAGAAGTCTGAGCGCCTGTACATTCAATGCCTGCATGGAACGAAGCAGTGGAGTCTTCTGATCCAGTGCTTCTCCTGTATAAGAACAGAAAGCGGTCGGAATACAAAGTGTAGCTCCTGCTGCGTCCTGTCTTACAAACGCCGGAGAAGTACAATCCCATGCTGTATATCCTCTCGCCTCAAAGGTAGCCCGAAGTCCGCCTGACGGGAAAGAAGATGCATCTGGTTCTCCTTTGATCAGCTCTTTTCCTGAGAAACTCATCAGCACTTTTCCGCTTGGAAGTGGAGCTGAAATAAAAGAGTCATGCTTTTCCGCTGTCACACCTGTCAACGGCAAAAACCAGTGTGTATAATGTGTCGCCCCTTTTTCGATTGCCCATTCTTTCATCTCATGTGCAATGACGTCTGCTGTCTCTATATCCAGTTCTGTTCCTTCTTCGATCGTCTGTTTCAGCTTCTTGTACACCTTTTTCGGGAGACGCTCCTGCATCACTGTGTCATTGAAAACATTTTCCCCAAAAATATCCGCTACATTGAATAATTCTGTGCTCATAAAACTACCTTCCTTCATTTCACTTTTGTAAACGCATTTTCTAAAAAAGGCATTCCAAGCAAGCTTGGAACGCCTTTGTTCTCATCTACGAGGCTTAGTATACCTCAATCACCGCAAAAAGGCAAGTTAAAATTTCTAACAAATACTTATTACTTACGCTTCTGCTTTTCCAACAGAGCCAAACAGCTCCATTTTTTCTTTTACAGTTGCCATGATTGCATCTGCGCCTGGTTTTAATAATTTACGTGGGTCGAATCCCTTTCCTTCCAGGTCTTTTCCAGCTTCGATATATTTGCGTGTTGCATCTGCGAACGCAAGCTGGCACTCTGTATTTACATTGATCTTAGCAACTCCGAGGCTGATCGCTTTTTTGATCATGTCTTCCGGAATACCTGTACCACCGTGAAGAACCAGTGGCATATCTCCTGTCAGCTGCTGGATTGCATCCAGAGTCTCGAAGCTGAGTCCTTCCCAGTTCTCTGGATATTTTCCGTGGATGTTACCGATTCCTGCTGCAAGGAAATTGATACCAAGATCAGCGATCATCTTACATTCCTGTGGATCTGCACATTCACCTTTTCCTACAACTCCGTCTTCTTCTCCACCGATAGAACCAACTTCAGCTTCCAGAGACATTCCGTGCTCTTTTACAACTGCTACCAGTTCTTTTGTCTTTGCAATGTTTTCTTCGATCGGATAGTGAGATCCATCAAACATGATAGAAGAAAATCCTGCTTCTACACATTTCATACATCCTTCGTAGCTGCCGTGATCCAGGTGAAGAGCAACCGGAACTGTGATGTTCATCTCTTCTAACATTCCCTCTACCATACCTACTACAGTCTTGTATCCTGTCATATATTTTCCTGCACCTTCAGATACTCCCAGGATAACCGGTGATTTGCATTCCTCTGCTACTGTCAGGATTGCTTTTGTCCACTCCAGGTTGTTGATGTTGAACTGTCCTACTGCATAATGACCTGCTTTTGCTTTCTGAAGCATTTCTGTTGCTGATACTAACATATTTTCTCCTCCAATTCTTTGCGCACAGCCGTCTGTGGCAGCGCATACTATAGGTTTCACTCTATGGCTTTCATTATATCTTATCTGCCATTAAAAGACAATCTGTAATTATTACAATAAAACAAAGAATATACACAATTTCTTTGGCAGATTCTGTGATTTTTTTAACAAGACAGGAACCTCTCATTTACACTCCTGTCTTTCCTGTTTAAAAAGCTTCCGCGCCTCTGATATCATCTGTTGAATATGTTCATGCCGATAATCCATTTTATTCTGGCATATAATTTTCAAACGGAGTATAATCTTTGTTTAATTGGGATGTTAAGTTTTATACTATTTGAAATATTCCATTATGAATATGCATATACATTATCTCAATGTTTCTTCTTGATTGGTATTCTTTATGCTATAGTAGAATATCTTACAAACAAGAAAATGTTGTTAGAAAAATTAAACAGATTACATCAATAACTTATATGAGGCAGTAATTCCCTTAAAAGGAGTTACTGTTTTTTCATTCCTTATCGGACGGAGTTCGCCTGCCGCAGGCATGAATTACAGGATACTCGGATGGGTATACTACTTTGAATTCTTTGTGAACTAAGGCTTTTGGGCAAATTATTTGCAGGTTAAATTTGTTTTGATTTTACGCTTGATACCCTACTTGATACCCTGCGCATAGACATGGTTTCTTTAAAAAGCTTTTTGTACAACACAGTTTCCCACTGGAAGACAAAAAGACAATCAAACGATTATATAGAAAAATAAACTTGAATACCGTTCATGAAATGGTCGGTCATGCAGATGAACGAACAACTTTAGGAAACTACTGCTTTGACCGCAACACGGAAGTAGAAAAGGCTAATTTAATCGAAAAAGCTTCAGCTTGCTAAAGTGTAATCAAGTGTAATCAAAAATTCAATCACAATTTCATACATCCACCAAGCACCAAGAAAATTTTTAAGGCTTCAAATTCCTTGAAAACAAAGGCTTTTAGGCAAAAAAATATCCGCAGAACTCTTCTGCGGATACCCTTTCAAAAGTGACTCCAAGGGGAATCGAACCCCTGATTCCAGCGTGAGAGGCTAGCGTCTTAACCGCTTGACCATGGAGCCATGTCCTCATCACTGCTTCAGTGATGACCGAGTTATATATTAGCATAGCTCCATAGGAATTGCAACCCCTTTTTTGAATTTTTTTTATTTTTTTCTATTTTTCTGAAATTTCTTCCGTTTCCAGCCCTACTTCTTCCAGAATCTGTGTATTCTCGATTCTTCCTTTCACAGACAACTGCTGGATCATCTGGGATTTTACCATAATCCGCATCCCCTGCTTCCAGTTACGGATATCGACACAGTCATGTTCTCCGCCAAACTCTCCATCCAGCGTCCAGGGAATCTCCTCAATCGATTCGAACTTCACTTCTTTGGCTTTAAAGGAATACATATGAGCAGAATCAATCTGCTTGATTAAAAGAGAGGCCACGATCTCATTCAGCTCGATTGGATTTTTCGGAGTCTTGATCAGTGTCACTTCAAATTCTCCGTCATCAAAGATGACCTCTTTTCCGACAATCCCCTTGAATCCTCCGACAGAACGTGAATTTGTCACCATTCCGAATACAAAATCATCCTCTATTGTCTCTCCGTCATGTGTAATCTTAATATGATAAGACGGAATATTAAACAGACGTTTTGTTCCCTCCAGCACATAGGCCAGATGACCCAAAACATTTTTCACACTCTGTTTTGTCTCATAAGAAACATCTGTAAACAGACCAAATGCGGCTATATATACAAAATAATCGTCATTGAACACTCCTACGTCACACGGGAAAGGAACCCCGTTTGCCGCCGTATCTGCGGCTTCCAGCAGATCCTTCGAAATGTGCAGGCTGTTTGCAAAATCATTGGTCGTTCCCGTGGGAATATATCCGATCGGGACCGGGTCTTTACGTCTCGCCATTGCAGTCACAACCTCATCCAGAGTCCCGTCTCCTCCGCTGCACACAACCACATCATAGCTTTCGGTATAAGATTCTGCCTTTGCCATGGCATCATGATAACACTGCGTCGGATATACGGTCACCTCATATCCGGCTTTTACAAAAATATCCAATACATCTGATAACTTTGGTTTTAATACCCCTGTTCCCGCATTCGGATTGTATATGAACAGCATCTTTTTCATATTGCTCTCTCCCGTCTTTCTATTCTTGAAAGGGCTGTGCCTACGCACAGCCCCCTTTACTACATCATCTATTTTGTCTTTTTCAAAAAAGTCTTAATTCCTTCTGCAGCCTTTTCTTCATCTTCGCCTTCCGCAACAACTGTCACTTCATCACCTTCCTGAAGAGCAAGACTCATCATTCCCATAATACTTTTTGCATTGATCTTTTTGTTGTCCACCTGAATGTAGACTTTGCTGGCGTACTGGCTTGCCTCCTGTACCAACAAAGCAATCGGTCTGCCTTCAATTCCATCTTCATGCCCTACAATAACCGGTGTTTCAATCATAATAATCCTCCTTGTTTTGCCTTTCCTTTTCTGCCAGATCACTTAATTTTCTTAATCTGTGATTTACCCCGGATTTGCCGACAGGCGGCGATAAGAGTTCCCCTAACTCTTTTAATGTTGCATCCGGATGTGAAAGACGTGCATATGCCACTTCTCTTAGTCCCTCTGCCAGTTTTTCAAGCCCCATGTTATCCCTGAGATACGTAATATCTTCCAACTGCTTTACAGCTGCAGAGACGGTCTTGTTAATATTGGCAGTTTCACAATTCACCTTACGGTTCACTGTATTGCGCATATCCTTTAAGATTCTGATATTCTCCAGTTCCATCAGAGAAACATGCGCCTCCATAATATTTAAAATATCTGCTATCTGATCGCCCTCTTTTAAATACACTACGTATGACTTTTTCCTTCGTACGATCTTCGCATCCATGGAAAAATCACACATCAGTCTCTGAATCTGCTTTGCCATCACATCCGAATCGCACACAATCTCAAAATGATAGGATTTATTCGGATCACTCATGGAACCAGCCCCAAGGAAGGCTCCCCGCAAAAACGCACGACGACAGCATGGCTGCTGTACAATAAGGGGACTGACAATATGAAACTCTTCGAATCCACCTCTGTGCTCCTCCAAAAGCTTTGCTGCCTGAAGGACACGCAGTGCATCTTCATGCCGGACTATCATCACAGAATAGACCGCACTTTGTTTCTCTATATTCCTTCGGATAGAGATATCAGCTTCTATATTAAATGTTTTTCGAATCAATGTAAAGACTTTTCTTGCAACAGCCAGATTTTCCGTATTGATTTTTACTCCGTACTGATTAAAACTGTTGATCGTCACTGCCCCGCACATCCCGATCAAGGCTGCAATTTCTGCAATCTGACAGTGTCTTGCGCTGCTCCACTGCTGCGAAAGCTCTTCTTTTACTTTTCCTGAAAATGACATCGTGTATACCTGCTATTTTCCCTTTCTGATGGCATCCTTCTCAATATCTCTGTGTTCAATGCGAACCCCGTAATTCTCCCGTACTTCCAGGTACTGATACAATGCGTTGGCAAGTGTAACAGAACGGTGTTTTCCGCCTGTACACCCGACTGCAACAACAAGCTGGTTCTTCCCTTCCAGAATATAATTCGGAATCAGAAAATCCATCATCTGGCTCAATTGTCTGAAAAATTCCTGCGCCTTATCACTCTTCATCACATAATCTCTGACCTCTGCCTCATTGCCGGTCTTTGCGCGTAATTCTTCTATATAATAGGGATTCGGAAGAAACCGGACATCAAATACAAGATCCGCATCCTGTGGAATACCATACTTAAATCCAAAGGACATTACCGTGATATACAGATTTTTAAAATCCTTGCCCTTTACAAAAATCTTTTCCAGTTCCACGCGAAGCTCTCTTGTCAGCATTTTGCTCGTATCCAGAATAAACGTCGCGCGAATCTTTAAAAATGCGATTTCCTCCCGCTCTTTGGCAATTCCTCTGTCAATATGTCCCGCGCCTCCCAGAGGATGCTGTCTTCTTGTTTCTTTATAACGCTTCAAAAGGACATCATTTCCGGCATCCAGAAACAAGATTTCATAATGGATCCCGCTTTCATCCAGTTCTTTTAAGTATCCCTCTAACCCCCGAAATGCCTGTCCGCCTCTGATATCGATTCCCACTGCCGCCTGATTCAGCTTGGAATCCGGCATGGCGATCATCTCTGCAAATTTAGGCAAAAGCGGCACCGGAAGATTGTCCACACAAAAGTATCCCATATCCTCCAACATCTTCAGCGCTGTAGATTTTCCAGCCCCCGACATTCCTGTAACAATGACAAACCTCATAATTTAAAATTCTCCTATCCGTTTCACTTCTGTCTCCAGATGTACTCCAAACTTCTCTTTCACGGTCTCCTGTACGTGCTCGATCAACGACAGAACATCCTTTGCAGACGCATTACCGCGGTTGATCACAAATCCTGAATGCTTCTCGGAAATCTGGGCATCCCCAACCGAATAGCCTTTCAGTCCGCTGTCCTGAATAAGCTTGCCCGCAAAATAGCCTTCCGGTCTCTTAAATGTACTTCCCGCACTGGCATACTCCAGTGGCTGCTTTGTGATTCTGCGCTCCTTCAGGTCATCCATATACGCTTTGATTTCCTCAGGATTGCCTTTTTCGAGTGCGATCGTTGCGCCCAGAACTGTATACCCTTTTGTCGCCACAACACTTGTTCTGTAACCCAGTTCCAGTTCTTCCAGAGATAAGGTCAAAAATTCTCCTTCCGGAGTCAGTACATCCGCACTTTCCAGTACATGCTTCATCTCTCCGCCATACGCCCCGGCGTTCATCATCACTGCTCCGCCAAGAGTTCCCGGTATCCCGGATGCAAACTCAAATCCGGTCAGACTGTTTGAAAGTGCCTGTGCTGCAATCTTTGACAACAGGGCTCCCGCCTGCGCATAGATCTTATTTTCCTCTGTCCGGATCTCATTCATCCGTTTGCAGATCTGGATCACAACTCCCCGATATCCTTTATCTCCTACCAGAAGATTGCTTCCATTTCCTAATATATAATATGGAATCTGTTCTCTCTTACAAAGAAGCAGAATCTCTCTTATCTCATCCTTTGACTGCACTGTCACAAAATAATCCGCCGGACCTCCGATACGAAATGTCGTATGCTTCTTCATCGGCTCATCTCTCAATACATTCTCTTCCCCTGAAATCTTACATAATTGTTTATACACCCTGTGCTCATCTCCATTTCTGTTCTTGTTTTTTCTTTCACCATCATACAACAACCTTCCCGCAAAGTAAAGCGTACATTCGCACATTCCTCCCTCCCCATTGCTTGCAAAATCCGGCAAAATGATGTATAGTAATAAATACCTGTATATCAATAGAGGGAACATTTTTAACAAAAGGAGTGAACAACACAATTGGACTCGAGTGATACTTTCCAATTTATAATTCTTGTTATCTTATTATTACTATCGGCATTCTTTTCATCTGCAGAAACTGCACTGATGACAGTCAACAAAATCCGACTGCGTTCTCTTGCAGATGACGGCAACCGGCGTGCAGCTTTGGTGCTGGATACAACCGAAAAGCATACTTCCAAAATGCTGAGTGCCATTCTGATCGGTAATAATATCGTCAATATTTCCGCATCTTCCTTATCAGCAACACTGGCTTATTCATTCGGCGGTTATATGGTAAGTATTGCAACTGCGATCCTGACGGTTGCGATTCTGGTATTCGGTGAGATCACCCCGAAGAATTTTGCCACGATACATGCAGAGAAGATTTCTCTTGCTTATATTCCGATTATACGCTTTTTCATGTTTATTATGACTCCGATCATCTTTTTGATCGATTTATTTTCCAGAGGCTTTATGTTTCTGCTTCGTGTAGATCCAAATGCCAGAAATAATGCGATGACAGAAGACGAACTTCGAACGATCGTGGATGTCAGCCATGAGGACGGCGTCATCGAATCTGAAGAAAAAGAGATGATCTACAACGTGTTTGATCTCGGAGACGTAAAAGCAAAAGAAGTCATGGTTCCGCGTGTCCACGTTGCATTTGCCGATGTGAACAGCAGCTACCGCGAACTCATTGAGATTTTCAAAGAATATAAGTTTACGAGACTTCCGGTATACGAAGATACGACCGACAACGTCATCGGTACCATCAATATGAAAGATCTGCTTCTGTTTGAAGATAAAGCAAACTTTCAGGTACGCAACATTTTGAGAGAAGCTTACTTCACCTATGAATATAAGAATATTTCTGAGCTTCTGGTTGAAATGCGCGATGCCAAGTTCAATATTGCCATTGTACTGGACGAGTATGGAGAGACTGCGGGTATCATTACTCTGGAAGATGTTCTGGAGGAGATTGTAGGTGAGATCCGCGATGAATACGATGAAGCAGAAGAAGAGCTGATCCAGAAAGTCAATGATCAGGAATATATTGTAGAAGGTTCTATGAATCTGGATGACCTCAATGACAATCTCGGAACAGAACTGGAATCTGAAGATTATGACTCTCTCGGAGGATTTATCATTGAGCATCTGGACAGACTTCCGGAAGTTGGAGATCATATCACGACTGAAGATCAGATTCGCCTTGTAGTCGAAAAACTGGACAAAAACCGTATCGAAACTGTTCATGTGTATCTGCCTCCAAAAGCAGATTCCGGACTCGAGGAAAACGACAACTGATTTTAATACTACAAAGGACGACTGGTTTTGAACAATCATTCCAAAACCAGTCGTCCTTTTTCCCCAATGTAATTTCCATCACAACAGAAAGGATGTATACGATGAAAGATTTATCTGATTTCTGCCCTGAATTTCAGGAAGCAGCTGCTTATTACGCAAGTTTAAACACACCTTCCGACCAGGCGATCCTGGTGGAATTTTTACGGGAGACCCAGGATATCTTTGGCTGTATCCCCAATGATGCCAAAGAACAGATTGCATCGATCATGCAGGTAAAGCCTGCCCTGATCGATACTCTCATCCGGCTTTATCCGAGTCTTTCCAGCCAGACTTATCAAAAAGAAATTATTTTGTGTACGGGAAGCACCTGCAGCAGCAAACAATCTGCCCTGCTTTTAAGAAAACTGGAGCAAAAGCTTCAGATCCGACAGGGAGAGGTAACTTCTGACGGCACTTACCTTCTGCGTACTCAAAAATGTTTTAAACAATGCGGACAAGGTCCTAATATGAAAGTCGGTGATAAGATGTACCACCATGTAACTGCCGAACTCATCGATCAGCTGTTTTAGGCCTGCTGTTTTCAGGTGCTGACGATCACAGTCGGATATCCGGCTCTTTTGAGCATCTGCTCCATCCTTGCCGCATCTTCCAGTGTAATATAATTCCCCACTCTTACACGGTAGAGGCGATCTCCTTCCACAATATAAGCAGGAAAATCCTGTTCTAACAGTTCTTCCAGCAGGTTCTGTGCATATCTTTCGTTTCGGTATGCACCAACCTGTACTTCATATCCCGGAGATTCTACCTCATGATTCGACTCCAGTGTATCCAGAATTCCATAAGCGATCGCCTGTGCGATTTCTTCAAAATTTTCGTCAAACAATTTGTTGTCTACATCTGAATTGATGAATCCAACCTCCACCAGCACTGCCGGCATTTTCGTTCTCTTTAAGACAACCAGGTTCGGTCTTGCCTTTACCCCAAGATTCACAAATCCGATATCTTCCAGCTGTTCGTTGATGTTTTCTGCCATCTTAAGCTTAATCCCTGATTTGTCATATACAAGACTCTCTACCCCTGATACTGCATTGTCTGAAGGAAACGAATTTCTATGAATAGAAACAAAAAAGTCTACTCCTGCATTGTTTGCTTCCATTGCCTTCTGATAAGGAGATTCATACACATCTGTCGTACGGGTGTACTGCACATCCAGGCCATGAGCCTCCAAAATCTCTCCCACCGCCAGCGTCAGACGAAGGGTATCATCCTTTTCTTTCCGCTCTTTATAAACTGCTCCCGGATCTCTTCCTCCGTGTCCGGCATCCAGCATGATTGAATATGGCATATTCTATTGATTTCCTTTCCTGTCCGTTCTGTAATAGAATATGCAGATTCTGATACAAAGGTGCAATCAATAATGCCTTTCTGACATACTCAGCATTTTCTCCAAAAAATGTTCGAACTCTACCGAGAACAAGTCCATCACTTCCTGATAAATCTGGGCCTTCATCTCACAGGTACTGGAGCTGCATATGGAATCCTTTTCCCTCTTATGCTCCTCCTGCTGCATTCTGAAATACAGTGTTTTGAGCAGATTGGAATTTTGTGTATGTTCACAATCCAGATACAGTTCTACTATATCCCGTTCCCCTTTGGTCAAAGCCACTTCAAATGCATGCCGTATTGCTCTTTCTACTCTGGAGGCCGTCGTTTCGTGCAGGCGGGCAATCTCAAAATATAAAGAGCAGATTTTTCCGTCAGGATAATAAGGATCCGTATCAAATAATTCTATCGCATCACAGATATACGTAAATCCTTTTATGCTGGCTGGTACCCCCATTTGAAGAAGTACATCGATTGTCTTGTCTCTCATTTTTCTAACCCTCTCGTTTCTTGCCCGCACCACCACAATGTATCTCCAGTCTACGCCATATCCCTGTAAAAGTCAACAAGTTTCTTGTAACATTTTGTTGACTTTATATGATTCTTGCACTATACTTGTTGCTATAAATCGAAATAGGAGGATGTCTGTATGAAAATCGGAAATCAAATACGTCATCGTCGCACAGAACTGAATCTTTCCCGTGGAGAACTTGCTAACAAGATTCAGGTAACCCCATCAGCAATCGCAAACTATGAAAACGGTGTCAGCTATCCAAAACCCGATATTTTGGTCGCACTCATGAACGCACTGGATGTTGATGCCAATTATCTATACTGGAATTATCTTTCAAACAGCACGATTCAACGACTCTACCGAAAAGTTCTCAGCCCCGAAGAAAAAGAATCTATTTTAAAATACCGCGAACTCTCTGAAAACGGCAAAAGTCTGGTCCGCCTGATCATTGACGAAGAATATAAACGCATGAACCAGAGCGAATATATCAATCTTCCGTTTTACCGCCCCGGCATCCGCAAAGTACATTCCGGCTTTCTTTTTCAGGATACCACTCAGACGATCCGGGTGCGCAGAAAGCATGTTCCCAAAGACAGCGATTTCTGCTTTCAGGTTCTGATCGACCGCTATCAGCCGGTATTTCAAAAAAATGATATTCTGGCACTGCAGCGTATCAATGCCTCACACAATGAAATCGGACTTTTCTGGTTCAACGGCATCTACTATATCCGGATCCTCTCCGAGGAAGGCAGCATCCGCAGGCTTCGTTCTCTCAATGTGATCGATCCCGATATCGTAGTCAATGAACAGGATCAGCTGGAATGTATCGGCAAAATTCACGGAAAAGTTTACGGAAACTATGAGATTTACGGAACTTGTGAAGAAGATGAGACCATACCCGAACACGAGATTGAAATCCAATAAAAAAGCAGAATCTTGCGCCATATTTGGTACAAGATTCTGCTTTTTTATTTTTATTCCTGAACAAGTCCCTGTTCTTTCATTACATTGACAACCTGATTCACATACTCTGTGCATATCTCATCTGTTGCCGCTTCCACCATAACGCGGATCACAGGCTCTGTTCCACTTTCTCTTACCAGAATTCTTCCGTCACTTCCAAGTGCTTCTGCCGCTGCTTTGATCGCATTCTGTACGGCTTCATTTTCCAACGCTGTCTTTTTGTCTGTCACACGGACATTCTGAAGAAGCTGCGGATAAATCTTCACTTCAGAGCACAGCTTTCCAAGTGACTGTTTCTTCTCCATAATGACTTCCATCAGCATCAGAGAAGTCAGGATTCCGTCTCCGGTTCTTGCGTGTTTGCTGAAAATAATATGTCCGGACTGCTCTCCGCCAAGAACAAATCCGTTGTTCATCATGTTTTCATACACATATTTATCACCGACTGCTGTCTGCTCATATTTCATGCCGACTTTATCACAAGCCTTGTAAAGCCCCAGATTGGACATTACAGTTGTAACTATCGTATTTCCTGCAAGTCGTCCCTGTTCCATCAGGTATTTTCCGCATACGTATAAGATCAGATCTCCGTCTACGACATTTCCATTCTCATCCACGGCAATACAGCGATCTGCATCTCCGTCATAGGCAAATCCTACGTCCAGATTATTCTCTTTTACAAATGCCTGCAGCTTTTCAATATGTGTCGATCCGCAATTTGTATTGATATTTACACCATCCGGCTCATTGCTGATCACATATGTCTTTGCTCCGAGTGCATCATACACACTTTTTGCAATGCTGGATGAGCTTCCATTGGCACAGTCCAGACCAATCTTCATATCTTTAAAGGAACGTGTTGCCAGTGAGATCAGATGTCCGATGTAACGATTTCTTCCTGCCGCATAATCAACTGTTCTTCCAATGTGTTCCCCAACCGCAAGTGGAAGCTCTTCTGTTTTTCCGTCAATATACGCTTCAATCTGCTCCTCTACTTCTGCTTCAATCTTATGCCCCTGTCCGTTGATCACCTTGATTCCATTGTCATAAAACGGATTGTGGCTCGCAGAAATCATAATTCCGCAGTCAAAATCTTCTGTTCTTACCACATAGGACACACTCGGTGTTGTTGTTACATGTAAGAGGTATGCATCTGCTCCGGAAGCTGTCAGTCCTGATGCCAGTGCATATTCAAACATATAACTGCTTCGTCTTGTATCTTTTCCGATCACGATTCTGGCTTTCTTCTCTCTGCCAAAATACCATCCCAGATAACGACCTACTTTGAAAGCATGTTCTACTGTTAAAACAACATTTGCCTCTCCTCTGAATCCATCAGTTCCAAAATATTTACCCATATGTCTCCCTCTTATTCTTTATTTTGACCTCTTGTGTCACTGCCTTTCAGTACGTCACCGCACTGACGCTCTTATTATATTCTTTTTGATTTTAAAATACAACTGTTTTCTTTCTTCTGTTTTTCCTGTACAATAGATAACGTACAATCATTCATAATGGGAGGAAATGATGATAAAATTAATTGCAAGTGATCTGGATGGAACTCTTTTACAAAACGGCGCCCAGGCGCTCACTCCGCGGGCGATTGATCTGATTTCCAGACTGTGCGATGCCGGAATTCATTTTGTATCTGCCAGCGGAAGACAGTATGATAATCAAAAACGTGTCTTTGCACCTTTAAAGGACCGTATTTCATTTATCGCAGAGAATGGCTCAATCTGCATGCATCAGGGAAAAGTCATTTCCCGTGCTACGATCAACGATGATCTGGCAGCCAGGATTTTAAAGGAAATCAAAAAACAGAATCATTTCGAAATCGTAGTTTCCAGAGAAGATACCTGCTTTATCGAAAACAATGTTCCGGAATTTGTCAACCACATCGTCAATGTAATGCACAATACAACTCAGATCGTGGATGATATCACGAAAGTAGACGGACCGATCCTAAAAATCGCCATCTGCAACATGTCTGACAGCACTCATATTGTCGATAAATATTTGAAACACCTTCAGGATCTGTTTGGCTCTGAGATCAAAGTGGTCACTTCTGGAAATATCTGGATCGATTTTATCGCTCCAGGAAGCAACAAAGGAACCGCCCTTCAGAACTTGATGGATTTATTCCATGTAAAACCGGAAGAATGTGTTGCATTCGGAGATCAGTACAATGACATTGAAATGCTGCAGCTTGTCGGCACCAGCTATGCCATGTCCAACGCAGCTCCTGGAATTTCTTACTATTCTACCTATGTGACAGATTCTGTGGAGGACGTACTGGAAGACATTCTTGCACAGGTACGTTAACTCTGTAGCAAAAAAGGATGACATCTGCATCAGTCCATGTAGTCGTCATCCTTTTCACATTTTATTTGATATGTTACACGTTATCTCTCTTCGATCTCCATGATCATATCCACACGTCTCTGGTGGCGTCCGCCTTCAAACTCCGTGTTCAGCCATACATCTACGATCATTTTCGCGAGCTCTGCACCTACCACTCTTGCGCCAAATGCAAGCACATTACAGTTATTGTGTGCTCTGGACATCTTCGCTGTAAACGGCTCGCTGCAAACTGCTGCACGCACTCCTTTGACCTTGTTTGCTGCAAGAGATATTCCCAGTCCTGTACCGCAAATCAAGATTCCACAGTCCACTTCTTTTGCAACAACTGCACGGCCTACTGCTTCCCCATACTTCGGATAGTCACAGCTTTCAGATGAATCCGTTCCGAAATCTACGACTTCATGTCCTTTTTCTTTCAGAAATTCGATGATTTCTGCTTTTAATTCCAATGCTGAATGGTCATTTCCAATTCCAATTCTCATGATCTCTCTCCTCGTATCTCTTTCTTTTTCCAATTCTCTTCTATTGTCCAATATCCAAAGATAATTGTCAAGCATCCACATGTACTTTCTGCTATACAAAACAGGCACGAAAGACTGGCTTT
Organism: Mediterraneibacter gnavus ATCC 29149; assembly: GCF_008121495.1. NCBI lineage: Bacteria > Bacillati > Bacillota > Clostridia > Lachnospirales > Lachnospiraceae > Mediterraneibacter > Mediterraneibacter gnavus. The sequence continues at coordinate 680,788 of NZ_CP043051.1, forward strand.
TGCCAGATCTTCCATGCCTGTTTCACTTTTTCAAACCTGCTATTTATATTTATTGTTGTAAATAAACAAGAGTGTCAGCAAGCCTACCAGTCCTGCCAGTTCCATAATCAGTCCCGGCACGCCGATATTTTTCTGTCCTATCATGATCAGGGCGAGGCAGACAACAAAAACAACAGCCATGATCAAAGTTCGAATCTTTTCTTGCATTTTTGTCTCCTCCTATCCTTTGAGTCCACCAAGTGTCATACCTTCTGTCAGTCTCTTCTGTACACAGATATACAGAACCAGTACCGGAATCATAACGATCACAAGACCTGCATACATGATACCGTAGTTGGTTGCTGTTCTCTCGACTGCCATCAGATTCTTCAGTCCCATTGCCAGTGTTCCGTTTTCATCCATCAATGTATATGCGATAATATATTCATTCCAGAATGTCAGGAAGTTGAACATAATCACTGTCAGAATACTTGGTTTTGCCATCGGAATCATGATCTTAACCATCGTCTTAAAGTATCCGCATCCATCCATATAAGCTGCTTCTTCAAATCCTTTCGGAAGTGTCTGGAAATATCCGCTCAGCAGATAAATCGTAAACGGCAGGTTACAGGATGCGTAGATCAGTGCCAGGATAAACCGGTTATCCAGGAAGAAATCTACATGCAGAGCCTTGTTCCAGGAACTCAGCATCAAAAAGATCGGTACTACAATGTAATTGACATTGATAAACAATCCTGCCATGAACGCACCATTGAAGAACTTCTTTCCTCTGAACTTAAAGCGTGCCAGCACATAAGATGCCGGAAGAGCCAGGATCAGAAGAAGTGCAAGAGCCAGCGCTGTCACAATGAAAGAGTTCAGGAAGAAATCTCCCATTCTTGCATCCTGAAATGCTACTACAAAGTTCTGATAGTAAAACTGTTTTGGAAGTGCCCATGGATTTACATCCGCTCCAATGAATTCTGCATTCTTCTTCAAACTCGCCATAAATACCCATGCAACCGGTACAATGATCGAAATAGCCAGAGCGATCAGAGCTACATAGATAAAAATCTTGTAAAGTACATGTGTAGGAATTCTGTGTTTTTTCTCATGCATATCTCTACTTCGCTCCTTTCTAGAATTCTAAGACTTCTCTGTCTGTAATCTTGTTTACAACTGCTGCCAGTATGAACGAGAAGAGGAATACAACAACTCCGATCGCCATACCGTATCCGTATACACCTGCTCCATATGCCTGCTTGTACATATAGTTCAGGAAAACTTCTGTCTTTCCGTTCGGGCCTCCGTCTGTCATGATCTGAACAAACAGGAAACTTAAGTTGATCGTACTGATGATATAGAATGTCAATGTAGTACGGATATTGCTCCAGATCAACGGCAAAGTCACCTGGAAGAAAATCTGAATCTCTGTTGCTCCATCCAGTGATGCGGCTTCATAGAGATCTTCCGGAATTGCTGCCATACTGGACATATACATGACCATATAATATCCGATTGCCTGCCATACCAGTGCAAAGATCACAGAATAAATAACAATACTCGGATCTCCCATCCACTGATGCTTTAATCCACTCAGATGAATCGCATCCAAAAATGTATTGAGCAGTCCTGTACTCGGATTGTAGATTGCACCGAAAATACCTGCAATAACAACAATACTCAAAATGTTTGGTATGTAGAAAATAATTCTGAAGAAATTCTTGCCTCTAAAGTTCCCCCTTGAAAGTAACGCCGCAAATAAAACTGCAAGAACGATCGTACAGATCATTACCATCACAATAATAAGAATCGAGTTCTGCATCGCTTCCAGAAAGTTCTTATCATCCATCAGTTTTACAAAGTTGCTGAATCCCACAAAACTCTTCTTATTTGTAATTCCACCCATGCGGTACAAGGACATACGGAAGACATTGATCGTCGGAATAAATATAAAGATCGTTGCCAGAATTACAGCAGGCGCCAGACAAATGAATATAAATCTTCTCTGCGCTTTCTCCCTGTTCATAGATTTCCTCCTCCATACTGCTGTCTTTTAAAAACGGTGAGTTATCATAACTCACCGTTTCATGTCAGCCGAATATCACTCTCTTATTTCTCTAATGCGTCTGCGCATTTTTCCCAAGTCTCTACTAACTGTTTCTGCCATTCATCAACTGTCATATCGCCTGTGTTGATAGACTCGACCGGTCCGTAAACAGCTTTTGCCATATCCAGTCCTTCGATCGGAGCTGTTGTTGCCCATTTACCTGTAACAGCTACAACGTCATCTGCTGTTGCTGCTGCATAACAGTCTTTTGTAACACCGTCTGGAAGCTTGTCTGCTGCTCCTTTTACAGGAACTACTACTGGTGTATCAGATTCTTTTCCGGACTCTTTGTCTGTTGTCTTGTTGTTCAGACAGATATCAACTACTTCGTCAGAATACATGAATTTCACAAATTCTTTTGCAAGATCCATGTTCGGTGCATCAGCAGGTACCCACATCTGCTCTGTAAATGTGTATACAGACTGTGATTCATCTTCGCTCCATTTCGGAACACCCATCATACCCCATTCGTAATCTGCCGGAGTAGAAGCTGCCATCTCACCGATTACCCAGTTTCCGTTTGGCATAAATAATGCTTTTCCATCGATTACGTTCTGCTGATTGATCTTGAATCCACCGTCAGCGTTTGCATTGGAAACTGTATCTTCCTGTGTATAGTCTTTTCCTACAAGTTTTGCAACTGTATCAAGAACTTTCTTTCCTTCATCAGATGTCCATGTATTTGCATCATATTTTAATGCATCATTGTAGAAATCAAGTCCGCCTGCCTGTGCGAGCATTGCATAGATTGTAGCATCAAAGTATCCTGTTGTAGGGAATGTAAAGAGTGCATGTCCGTCTTTCTTAGCCTGCTCGCCAAGTGCGAAGAACTCATCCCATGTTGTCGGGATCTCGTACTGTTTTCCTTCACCTACCAATGTCGCATTGTACCAGAATCCTGTCGGTGTGTAGAAAATCGGTGCCAGATAGATCTTTCCGTCTCCGTATGGCTGTGCATCTGTACCATCCAGGATACCATCCAGCATCTTGTCTTTCAGTTCGTCATCGAATACATCAGAGATATCCGCAATCGCTTCTTCCTTCAGCATTGTCTCTGTGAATCCACTTGGCTGTCCCAGGTTGTAATATACAACGTCCGGTACATCTCCATTCTGAATTGCTTTTGTCAGGTCTTTGTCCAGTTCAGGAGACATCTCAAGTTCTACTTTTACTCCATCATGAGACTCTTCAAATGCTTTCGCGATATCTTCCCAGATCTGAGTTCCGTTACCACCTTCGAACGCAGCAACTTTCAGGACTGTCTCTTCTGAGCCTTTGTCAGCATCTTTTCCTGAATCCTTGCCTGAATCATCACCTGATCCGCATCCGGCCAGCATAGAAGTTGCCATGGCGGAAACAAGTGCGAGTGCCATCAGTTTTCTAACCACTTTCTTTTTCATCTTATATCCTCCCTGTCGATTTGATAACTTTATGATAGCTCATTTGCCTATATTTTTCTATTCGGAAGTTGGCTTGGATTTTATAATTATTGCTATTTCACCTTAGTTTTTTTAATAAAAACTTTTTTCTTTGTAAATCAAGTCATTTTAATAAGTATAACTTTATATTTTTTATCACTTTTACACAATTTATTTTTCTTTTTTCGACAATCAAATCATGGAAACCTGTTTATTTTAGACAAATTCCGACATTATACGGATTTGCGGATATTTTGTTTCTTATTCTTCACTTCCGGTCAACAGACGGATGGGTTCTTTTTTTAGGTTTTGCCAATAATTTCTCCACTTTTTCCACATTTGGTCCGGCTGATTTCACAGAAAGAAACGCCTGTACTGCATTCTGCACCGGATTGTTGATACTGGAAAGTAAGTATAAAATACTCAGCATTGCATTTGCAGATACTTTTCCTTTTGCAGCCGTCCAGGCACAGAATAAAATCTGAAAAAACAACGTCCCATATGTCAATGAGAGAGCAAACACTTCACCGCTGCTTTCACAGAATCGAGAGTGATAACGAGACTCTTCCACATCCTTTACACAACTTCCAAACAACTCTTCCGTTTCTTTTCCAATTTGAAAACATTGAATCACTTCAAATCCTCCAAAGAAATCTTTCAGTTTCCCTGTATACTGTTCTAAGTTCCGGTAAAACATTCCCTCAGCTTCGGAAATCACATTTCCAAATAAAAACGGTACTGCAACCGGTATCCACACTGTCAGCAGAACCATACCTGCCACCCGGCCATCGTAAGAGCAAAGTACTGCCAGACAGCCAAGAAAAACAAAGCTCCGCTGAATAATCTCCGGAATCTTCGCAAAATAGTTATTCTCCAAATTTGTTACATCATTATTCAGTATTGAGAGATACATCCCACTGTTGTTGCTTGTAAACTGGATCATATCCTGATCCAGCACTGCATCGAACACATCCCTCTTCAGCTGTATATTGATCCGCTTCAGAAATGTCCTCCGAAAGTAAGCGCAGGCATTCTGACTGACTGCATAATAAAAAACAGTAAACAAAAGAATCCCTGCCAGTCTCAAAATCGCTGCCTTTGTCATATCTCCCGGCAATTCTCCAATTTTCTGAAACACAAATGCCCACATCGTTTCCCCCATTCCCGCCAGAATGGAACATAAGATCACACCTGCCAGATGCCCCTTATTTCTTTGAAAATAAACATGAATCGAACCTGTTTTCTGTATCATAATGTCCTCCCCTGCTAATGATTCACGGTATAGAGGCTATAGAAAAATTGCTTTTTCTTCATCAACTCTTCAAATGTCCCCATCTCCACAATCTTTCCCTGATGCATGGTCAAAATGCAGTCATACTGTCTCAAAATCGACTCATGAAATCGATGTGTTACATTCAATATGGTGGTCTCTTTTTGACTTAAGATCAACTGCTCGATCTGCATGGAAAGTTCTGCATCCAGACTGGACGTTGCCTCATCCAGCAATAACACTTCTGCCCTGGTTAAAATTGCCCTTGCAATCGCGATCCGCTGTTTTTCCCCACCGGAAAAATTATTGCCATTTTCGCAAACCATCTGCTCTGTCCCCAATGGATTGTCTTCTACGATTTTCTCAAGTCCTGCCTTTTTTACTGCAGCTTTGATTTCTTCATCCGGATATTCCTGAAACATCGTAATGTTTGCCCGCAATGTATCTTCAAACAAAAACACATTCTGATGGATCATGGCTATTTTCCGACTTAGACTTTTTCTTTCTATCATCCGAAGTTCCTGTTCTCCTATGAGAATTTCTCCCTCGTAGTCTTTATAATAGTTCGCCAGCAGCTTCAACAACGTTGATTTTCCGCATCCGCTGCTTCCCACAATGGCATACTTTTTCCCTTTCTCAAAGCACATATTCACCCCATGTAAGACCTCTTTTGCTTTCGTGTAGCCAAATCGTACCTCTTTCAACTCCAACGGCATGACTGATTTTACCGATTCCCCTGTTTTCTTCGATTCTTCCGGTCTTTCCTTGAAAAGCGTCTCCACCTTTCTTGCATTTGGAATTGCTGCCTTGACATCCAAAAGCAGATATGCAATCTCCCGGATGGGATTGTTGACACTGGAGATCAAATAAAAAATACTCAGCAGCATCCGCTCTGAAATACTTCCGATAAATACCAGATACGCTGAGACAACTAGCTGTATACTCAAGATCAGATACGTCAGCAATAACGTCAATATTCCGTATGGATTCTGATATCGTCTTCCCTCATAACGCCGTTTCTCCACATCTTCCACACTTTTCGCAAACCGTTTTTTCACTTCGTCCTCAACCTGAAAACTATGAATCACTTCAAAACCACCCATCCAGTCTTTCAGCTTCCGATTGTAATTCTCAAGTTCTTCATATAATGCTTTGGTCTTCTGTGACAATTTCTCTCCGATTAAAAATGGAACCGCCACCGGGAGTAATGCCGTCAAAATCACCAGACACACGATCCTGACGTCATAATAGCAGAGTACACCCGCACAAGTCAGAAATACAAATCCATTTTGTAAAATCTCCGGAATCTTCGCAAAATAGTTGTTCTCCAGATTTGTTACGTCATTGTTTAACACAGACAGATATACCGCGCTGTTTTTCTCCGTAAACTTTGCCACACCTTTTTTCATCAGCGCATGAAATACATCCTGTTTCAATTGTGTATTGATCTGTTTTAACAACCTTCTCTGAAAATAAAACATCAGCTGTTGACTGACCACAAAATACAGCAGACACAATCCTGCAGACAGACATAATTGCTGGATGGAGGTGTCTGCCGTTCCTCCTGCAAATCCACTGGCCTGTTCAAATAAAAATGACCAGAGCATGTAAGAGGTTCCACTCATGATTGAAAAAATAACAAATCCTGTAAGGATCCCCTTATTTCTTCCGAAGTAGCCGTGTACGAAAATCTGTTCTTGCATATCACATTTCCCCTTTCACAGTTCTCATTATCAAAGAAAACGCAAAAAAATCCCATGACGTAATCGAAAAACATCTTTCCCGATTTCGTCATGGAATTCTTTCTTATTGTATGTTAATGTATCTTTTCCTTCGATGGCCAGTTTTTCTGTATATAATATTTCAAAGAATTTTGCAATTCCAGATCACCGAACATTTCACTCAAAGCATATGCCTGTTCAAATTGCTCTTTTCTCACATCCTGCCCGGCCTCTTTCATGGCATAGATCCGGTTTGCAAACAGCATATTCAACGGTCCCTGTCCTTTTTCCAAAACCATTCGGATTCCCTGATCTGCCAGTGCAATTCCTTCTTTGGTTTTTCCAACATCAGGAAGTGTGTTTGCCAGATTGCTCCAGATCAGCATCACTTCTTTGAAATGATTTTCCATCCTGATCCTACTTCTTCCATAATCCTTCAAAAGCAGCTCCCAGATTTCTACTGCTTTCTCTTTTTCACCACGGATCTTTTCTGCAAGAGCAATCTGCTGCAAAAGTATTGTCTCTGTATTTGTAAATACATGTGCACGCTCTTCACAAAACATCCGTTGTTCCATCGGTTCTTTCCGTGTGTAAGACAATGTTTTTCTATGCCGTCTGATCCATTCATCTTCTAAAAACTTTCCCTTTTGGTACTCCAGACAGGTTCTGTATCCTTCCGTATACTGTCTGTTAATCTTTTTACTCAAATCCAGTTTTTCTTCCAGCCTTTGCTGGCACATCTCCCAGGCTTTCAGATTGGAAGCCGACACCGCTGCTCTTAGTTCTTGCACCAACTCCAGCACCGCAAAATCCTCAGTCCACACCTCTCCCATATAGTACCCCGACCGTATTTTCAACCTGGACTTCAATGCTTCCAGATTTTTCAGACTCGGACTTCGCTTTCCTGTTTCGATTCTGGAATACGTCTCCGGCGTACAGATTCCTTCGCTGATTTCTTCCTGAGACGCTCCTTGCTCCACTCTGGCTGAAAGCAAAATTTCAGGTATTAAAAAAAGATTCTGTGGGATCTCAATTCCCCATTCTGCCTGCGGAATTTCCACGCCATATTCCTGATACATCGCTTCCAAAATCTTTTTCCAAACTTGATAAGAAACAGCCTCGAACTCTTTTCCCAGACAGATTGCATCCTTCCTCATATACCCAAGCAATTCCACCGTATACTCAAACCTCTGATCTTTTCTGCTGTTTTCAAATGCTTCTCTGCACAACAAATACCGTTTCTGTGCATTTGCCTCTCCAGTCACATACCGACAATATAGACACACCGCTCGCGGAAAAATCTGATTTTTTGCCTGAATATCCGTCATATGTTCCTGAATATAACTTAGAACATCTTCCAGCAATTTGGCACCCTGTCCTGCCCGCGTTTCCATCTGACGCTGTGCATATAAAAGCAGAAGTTCTAATTCTTGTATACTAAACAATCCCTCAGCAGCAATCCTTCCTGTAAAATCTGGATTTGTCAACCGGATCGCCTCCTCCAGAGAAGAAATCTCCCCCTCTTTCCCATTGACGATTTCCTGTATATACTGATAAAACTGCTCCTGCAAAACCAGGTTGACACTTGCGTCCCGTGCTTCTTTTCTCAAAATGAGTTCCTGTACCAGAGCAATATTTTTCTTTCTTAAAGTCTCTTTTACCTTGCTTTTCCACTCAAAATACGCATACTCCTCTGCATAACCGCTCTTGACTGATCCCCCGCTTTTCCCGCTCTTTTCTCAGAAATCCTGAAAACATATTTTCCATTTCCCTAAATTCTCATCCCTTTTTCTAATTCCAACAGATATCGCTTTACCTCTACTCCACAAGCAAATCCTGAAATATCTCCGCTCTTATGAATTACTCTGTGACATGGGATAATCAGCAAAATCGGATTCTTATTATTGGCCTGCCCTACAGCACGTACTGCCTTCTCATTTCCGATTACAGCCGCAATCTCCTGATAGCTTCTCGTCTCTCCATATGGTATCTTCTGCAGCTCCTGCCAGACACTCTGTTGGAATTGCGTTCCCTGATATTTCAACGGCACATCGAATTGCTTCCTTCTACCCGTCAAATATTCATTCACCTGCGTATAGACCTCATACAGAAAATCAGAATGCAATTCATTCTTCATGGTTTGCACAGAATTTGCTTCCCAAAAGAGCTTTGTCAGCTTCTTTTCTTCTTCCCGTATGGTAAGAAAACCAATCGGGGTGTTGAATGTATATGAATCCGTCATATCCTGTTCCTCCTACTGCTCATCACATTTTCAAAAAAGCACAACAACCGATTTCATCTACCTTTTTCAGTCCCAACGACTGATAAAATAAAATCGTCTTTTCTGTATTGTCTGTCATCAGTTCAATCTGATACACATCCTCACATCGCTCTAAAACCGCACGCATTAGTTGACTCCCGATGCCCTTTCGTTGATATTCCGGACGCACCAGTAAATCCTGAATTAAAATGACCGATGCACCATCCCCAACAACTCTGACCATGCCGATCAATTGCTTTCCTTCAAAAGCAGCAATCTTTAAAAATGAATTCTCATATGCACGCTCCAGCATTTGAGGATTCCTTGTATAATTTTCCCAGCCAACACTGGTGTAAAGTGATAAAATTTCTTCCTGATTGAAATCTGTGTATTCCCGTAGTTCCATGCAAATTCCTCCTGTTGGTATCCATTTTATAATCAATTCAGCTTTGCTCAAAGAACAGCTTTTACGGTATGATTTTTGGGGTAAAATCCGGATTTTCCACTGTGTCCATGTGGTTTTTAGGAATTTTGTTATCAATCAAAAAGTCTTGTGATATCCTGATATCGGTTGATTATACGATAAATCTCTACGTACTCGTTACCAATCTTGTAGAGAATCACATATTCTTCCCATATCGCATATTTATAGTCTGTCCGAAAGCTGACTCGTTTGGAGAGATTCGATCCCATTTTCGGAAACATCTGAAGATTCTCAAATTTACCATAAAGCTCTTTTATAGTCTTCGTAGCATATTCTTCGTTATCTTCGGCAATATAATCCCTGATATTCTTCAGATCTCTTACAACAATCGGATTAATCCGCAGTTTTAACATTTTATTCCCCCATCAGTGCCTTCAATTCATCTAGATTCAACCAACCATCTCCATCTTTCACTGCTTCTTCAGCTTCCTGTAACTTCATCAGAAGCTTTTTCTCTGCTCGATCACGTTCATAATCTTCAATATCCATGACTACAAAACGTCCTCTGCCATTCTTAGTCAAATATACCGGCTCTCCTTTATGACAGTTTTTCAGGACTTCATTATAATTTCTCAAATCAGATACTGGTAAAATATTTGCCATATTCTTTCAACCCCTTCCTTTGATTTTAAATTGTTTCTGATACTTCTATTATACACAATAAGCTGTAAAATTCAACGTAGATTTTTACAGCTTTTGTCTCATGGTTGATAGGGCTTTCTTTTTCAATTGAATAAATCCAGAAACTTTCCCCCTGGTTTTATCATGGTCTTACACACTTTCCTGCCATTGATTTCATCAAAAACAGAAAAACCCCAGAAACCTTACGGTTTCCGGGGTATCTTATATTTGAACATAATGTCATCTTGCGATAACAAATCTATATTCAGATTGTATTACTCGATGATTGTAGCAACCTTTCCAGATCCTACTGTACGTCCACCTTCACGGATAGCGAATCCAAGACCCTCTTCCATAGCTACTGGGTGAATCAGTTCAACTGTCATTGTTACGTGATCTCCAGGCATGCACATTTCTGTTCCTTCTGGAAGCTCGCAAACACCTGTTACGTCAGTTGTTCTGAAGTAGAACTGTGGTCTGTAGTTGTTGAAGAATGGTGTATGACGTCCACCTTCATCTTTTGTCAGAACGTAAACCTGAGCTGTGAATTTTTTGTGGCATGTTACGCTGCCTGGTTTGATGAGAACCTGTCCTCTTTCGATTTCTGTTCTCTGAACACCACGAAGCAGAGCTCCGATGTTGTCTCCAGCCTGTGCTTCGTCAAGAAGTTTACGGAACATTTCGATTCCTGTAACAACTGTTTTCTTAACGTCTTCGTGGATACCAACGATTTCAACTTCGTCAGATACGTGAAGAACACCACGCTCAACTCTACCTGTAGCAACTGTACCACGTCCTGTGATAGAGAATACGTCCTCTACTGGCATCAGGAATGGTTTGTCAGTGTCACGCTGTGGGTCTGGAATCCACTCATCAACAGCGTCCATAAGTTCCATGATCTTATCTCCCCACTCTCCGTTTGGATCTTCAAGAGCTTTCAGAGCAGATCCCTGGATAACTGGAGTGTCATCTCCTGGGAATTCGTACTCGTTCAGGAGTTCACGGATTTCCATTTCTACTAATTCAAGAAGTTCTTCATCGTCTACCATGTCACATTTGTTCATGAATACTACGATGTAAGGTACACCTACCTGACGAGACAGAAGGATGTGCTCTTTTGTCTGAGCCATAACTCCGTCAGTAGCAGCTACAACAAGGATAGCTCCGTCCATCTGAGCAGCACCTGTGATCATGTTCTTTACATAGTCAGCATGTCCTGGGCAGTCAACGTGTGCATAGTGACGTTTCTCTGTTTCGTACTCAACGTGAGCTGTAGAGATTGTGATTCCACGCTCTCTCTCTTCTGGAGCTTTGTCGATGTTTTCGAAATCAACTGCTGCGTTTCCTTCTACTCTTACAGAAAGAGTTTTTGTAATAGCAGCTGTTAATGTTGTTTTACCATGGTCAACGTGACCGATAGTACCAATATTAGCATGTGGTTTTGTTCTTTCAAATTTAGCTTTAGCCATTTTGAATATCCTCCTTAAATCTGTCGCCTGAAACGGCAATTTTATTGGTTTCGCTTTTAAATCGGCTAATTCTGATTATATTTCAAAATCAGCCGAATAGCAAGCATTTTTGCGATTTTTACGCATTTTTATTGGATAATACTTTTTCCTGTACAGACTTCGGTACCTGCTCATAGCTGTCGAAGAACATAGAGTAGTTACCACGTCCCTGTGTTCTGGAACGAAGGTCTGTAGAATATCCAAACATTTCGGACAATGGAACGAATGCACGAACGATCTTACCACCACCAAGGTCATCCATACCTTCAATACGTCCACGACGGGAGTTGATATCTCCAATGATATCTCCCATGTATTCCTCAGGCATTGTTACCTCTACCTTCATGATTGGCTCAAGAAGTACAGGAGAAGCCTGTTTCATAGCATCCTTGAATGCCAGAGATCCGGCAATGTGGAATGCCATTTCATTGGAATCGACTTCATGGTAAGAACCATCGTATACATTTGCGTGTACACCGACAACCGGGAATCCTCCAAGGATACCAGATTTCATTGCCTCTTCGATACCTTCGCCAACTGCTGGGATGTATTCTTTCGGAATTGCACCACCGACAACAGTAGATTCAAATTTGTATACTTCCTCACCGTTGACATCCATTGGCTCGAATTTAACTTTACAGTGTCCGTACTGTCCACGTCCACCGGACTGTTTTGCATATTTGCTGTCGATATCCACTGCTTTTGTGATGGATTCTTTGTAAGCAACCTGTGGAGCACCTACGTTTGCTTCTACTTTGAATTCACGCAGAAGTCTGTCTACGATGATCTCAAGGTGAAGCTCACCCATACCAGCAATGATTGTCTGACCAGTTTCCTGATCTGTATGCGCACGGAATGTTGGATCTTCTTCTGCAAGTTTTGCAAGAGATTCTCCAAGTTTACCCTGAGAAGCTTTTGTCTTAGGCTCGATAGCGAGCTCGATAACCGGCTCTGGGAATTCCATGGACTCTAAGATAACCGGATGCTGCTCGTCACAGATTGTATCTCCAGTTGTAGAATATTTAAATCCGATTGCAGCTGCGATATCTCCTGAGTAAACTTTATCAAGTTCTTCACGCTTGTTGGCATGCATCTGAAGGATACGTCCAACACGCTCTTTTTTCTCTTTTGTTGCATTCAGAACATAAGAACCTGAGTTCATTGTTCCTGAGTACACTCTGAAGTATGCCAGTTTTCCAACGAATGGGTCTGTCATAATCTTAAATACGAGAGCAGAGAATGGTTCGTCGTCTGAAGAATGTCTCTCTACTTCGTTTCCATCTTCATCCACACCTGTGATAGCCGGGATGTCTAATGGAGATGGCATGAATTCGATAACTGCATCCAGAAGTTTCTGAACACCTTTATTTCTGTAAGCTGTACCACAGCAAACCGGAATCGCATCACATGTACATGTAGCTTTTCTCAGTGCCGCTTTCAGTTCCTCTACAGAAGGCTCTTCTCCTTCCAGATATGCCATCATCAGATCGTCATCTAATTCACAGATCTTTTCAACCAGCTCTGTATGATACAGTTCTGCATCTTCCTGCATCTCTTCCGGGATATCAATGATAGAAATATCATCACCTTTATCATCGTTGTAGATATATGCTTTCATTTCAAAAAGGTCGATGATTCCTTTGAATTCATCTTCTTTTCCAATTGGAAGCTGAATGCAGATTGCATTTTTACCAAGTCTTGTCTTGATCTGTTCTACTGTTCCGTAGAAGTTTGCACCTAAGATGTCCATCTTGTTGATGAATGCCATTCTTGGTACATTGTAAGTGTCTGCCTGACGCCATACGTTTTCAGACTGTGGCTCAACACCACCCTTTGCACAGAAAACGCCGACAGCGCCGTCCAGTACACGAAGGGAACGCTCAACTTCTACTGTAAAGTCAACGTGTCCCGGAGTATCAATGATGTTGATACGGTGCTCTAAAGCGCCCTCTTTTGGTTTGCAGTTTTCCTGCAGAGTCCAGTGGCAAGTTGTAGCAGCAGAAGTAATTGTAATACCTCTTTCCTGTTCCTGCTCCATCCAGTCCATGGTAGCATTACCTTCATGAGTATTACCAATCTTATGATTAACACCGGTATAGTAAAGAATACGCTCTGTTGTTGTAGTTTTACCTGCATCAATATGAGCCATAATACCGATATTTCTGGTTCTCTCTAATGGATATTCTCTTCCAGCCAAGGTTTTTTCCTCCTAATATATTGTAGTTCCCCGAAACAAAAAGTCCCGGAGAACATGCCATTTGCTTAAGCCGCCAATCTGCGGCTGCCGCTTTGGCTCTTAGAAACGGTAGTGAGCAAACGCTTTGTTTGCTTCTGCCATTTTGTGCATATCTTCTTTTTTCTTTACAGATGCTCCTGTGTTGTTAGCAGCATCCAGGATTTCGTTAGCTAATCTTTCTTCCATTGTCTTCTCGCCTCTCTGACGGGAGTACAATGTGATCCAGCGAAGTGCGAGAGCCTGTCTTCTGTCAGCTCTGACTTCGATCGGCACCTGATAAGTAGCTCCACCGATACGTCTTGCTTTTACTTCGAGTACTGGCATGATGTTGTTCATAGCCTCTTCGAATACTTCGATCGCCGATTTTTCAGCTTTTGCTTCAACTCTTTCAAATGCTCCGTATACAATCTTCTGTGCTACACCTTTCTTACCATCTAACATGATGTTGTTGATAAGTTTGGTAACAACTTTATTGTTGTATATTGGATCCGCTAATACGTCTCTTTTCTGAGTATGTCCTTTACGTGGCACGGTCCTTCCCTCCTTAATCATAATTTCCGGATTCTTTCCGGGATTAATTCATCGGTACTCACATGTGTCTTTCTATGGAATCACAATTCATGTGTCGCGGCCGCGGGACGATTGTATCTAAATCCGCAGCCCTAACTTATTGAACGTATCGTCCAATAAGGTACGATAATCATAGTTCTGTTTGTGATACGATTTAACTATTTAGTTACTTCTTTGCTAAGCGCTCTGTTTCTTATTTAGCGTCTTTTGGTCTCTTAGCGCCGTATTTAGAACGAGCCTGTCTTCTCTTAGCAACACCTGCTGTATCAAGTGTACCTCTGACGATGTGGTATCTTGTACCTGGCAGGTCCTTAACTCTTCCTCCACGGATCAGAACAACGCTATGCTCCTGAAGGTTGTGTCCTTCTCCTGGGATGTAGCTTGTTACTTCGATTCCGTTAGAAAGACGAACTCTGGCGATTTTTCTCAGAGCTGAGTTAGGCTTCTTAGGTGTAGCTGTCTTAACTGCTGTACAAACACCTCTCTTCTGTGGTGCAGATACATCAGTTGCACGCTTCTGAAGGGAGTTCCATCCTTTCTGAAGTGCCGGTGCTGTAGATTTCTTTTCAGAAGTCTGACGTCCTTTTCTAACTAACTGGTTAAATGTTGGCATTCTTTTTCACCTCCTATGATTTCACTCGTTGTCTTCCGGCTTATGCCGAAAGGGCTGCAGATAATGGTTCATTATCTGATATTTGCGCACAAAAACAGAATTTCTCCTGTGCACGCTAAATTAGTGTATTACGTTTTTTCCCGAAAGTCAAGGGATTTTCTAAGATTTTCTGCAACTATTCTCTCTTTTTTATCCGAGGAGCCAGCACCATACCGGAAGTGTGAATAATGACAGGATGGTCGTGACAAAGATCATTCCTGTTGCATATCCCTCATTCCCATGATATTTGGCAGACAGCAGTGCAGTTGTCACCGGTGTCGGCATCCCCGCAATAATAACCGTAATTCCCCGAAGTAATGCAGGAATCGGAAGCAGTGCGGTAAGCCCGAATAAAATTGCCGGGATCAGGATCAGTCGGACAATGGTGTAAAGCACCATTGTTCCATCCAGTATTCCTTTCGGATTCATCTCTGCCAGCATCATGCCCACCAACATCATACTGAGGGGTGTATTACAGCTGCTGATCCCTGAAATCGTATTTTCCACACTTACCGGGAAGGACATTCCTGCGATCATGACGAAAAGTCCCAGATAGATGGCCACAATACATGGATGTGTCAGCACCTTTTTTACCAGACTTTCACTTTTTTCTTTCATAAAACAGGATGTTCCCACACTCCACATAACGATCCTCACCGGAAGCATAAACACGGAAGCATAAAACAATCCGTTCGTTCCATAAATCCCTTCGATCACAGGATTTCCGAGAAAACCGCCATTTGAAACGATTGTTCCATATCGAAGCGGCTTTCTCTTATCCGGTTCAGCCTTTCTGTAAAAGATACAGCTCATTATTATAGAAAGAATACAATACCCTGTCGCAAGAAACAGAACCTGGGCAAAGCTTTTGAGCATGCTCCACTCCCATTCCATCTGAAAGGAATGGAAGATATTAAACGGCAGTGTAACATACAGACAGAAATTGACCATGTCTTTGCGTCCTGTCTCTCCAATGATATTCTTTTTTCTCACCAGAAATCCGACTGCAACCAACAGAAACATCATCAGCTGCATGTTCACCATATTCTGAAATGCCATTTTTAGTACGCTTTACCCCAATATACCATGTGCTTCGCCGGTTTTCCACAGCATACACACACATCTGAAATCTGTTCCTGTTCCTCTGGAATACATCTGGATGTCACTCCGCCTGTCTGAGCTTTGATTTCTTCTTCACAGGCATCATCTCCACACCACATTGCTTTGATAAATCCGATCTCTTCCTGTGCCACTTTCACCATCTCATCCATATTTGCTGCTGTGTGGATATGAGAATCAAGGAATGCTTTCGCTCTCTCAAACATATCTTTCTGAATTGTCTCCAGGATTTCGGACAGTTTTTCTGTCAGCTCATCCATTGCCACTACAATTTTTTCTCTTGTGTCACGGCGAACGACAACAACCTGACCATTTTCAATATCTTTTGGTCCGATTTCGATACGTGTCGGGATTCCGACCATTTCCTGCTCGCTGAATTTCCATCCCGGGCTCTTTTCAGAATCATCGATGGAAGCTCTGTATCCTGCTGCCTTCAATGCTGCAAGCAGTTCATTAGCTTTATCAAGCACACCTTCTTTGTGCTGTGCGATCGGGATCACTCTTGTCTGAACCGGTGCAATGTGCGGAGGAAGTACCAGACCACTGTCATCTCCATGCACCATGATGATAGCTCCGATGATACGTGTGGACAGTCCCCAGGATGTCTCATATACGCTGTGCAGTTTGTTTTCTTTATCAGAATAGCTGATTCCGTACGCATCCGCAAACGCATTTCCGAAGAAATGACTGGTTCCTGACTGGAGTGCTTTTCCGTCATGCATCAGCGCTTCAATTGTATACGTATCCTGTGCTCCTGCAAATTTCTCACTTGGTGTCTTTCTTCCTGTCACAAGCGGAATTGCCAGATCGTCTTCTACGAAACTCTTGTATACATCACGCATCAGAAGTGTTCTTTCTTCTGCTTCTTCATATGTTGCGTGGATCGTATGACCTTCCTGCCATAAAAATTCTCTGGAACGAAGGAACGGTCTTGTTGTCTTTTCCCATCTCAGCACAGAGCACCACTGATTCCAAACTTTTGGAAGATCTCTGTAAGACTGTACTGTTTTGCTCCACAGATCGCAGAATAAAGTCTCAGATGTCGGACGGATACAGAATCTCTCCTGCAGTTCTTCCATTCCTCCATGTGTTACCCACGCTACTTCCGGTGCAAATCCTTCGATATGATCTTTTTCTTTCTGAAGCAGATTTTCCGGAATCAATACCGGAAGATACACGTTTTCTACACCTGTCTCTTTAAAACGTTTGTCCAGATTTGCCTGAATATTCTCCCAGATCGCATATCCGTTCGGAAGATAATTCAAACATCCTTTTACTCCTGAATAATCACACAATTTTGCTTCGCGCACCACATCTGTGTACCACTGTGCAAAATCTACTTCTCTGGCCGTAATGGATTCTACCAGTTTTTTTTCTTTTGCCATAATGTTCTCCTCTTCTTTCTTCTCTGTTTTTGTTTCTTCTGGGAAGTATCCTGCCCTGTATTTTTTCGTAAAAAAGCCGAGCCTTCCTTCCCGATAAGGGACCGAAAGACTCGGCGGTACCACCCTGATTAACCACAGTATCTCTGTGATTCTCTCTTACACCGTTAACGCCGGTTCTACGCCGCATTTTCATACGAAAGCTCCCAGGCCGGTTCTATACCCTTTCCGCAGAAGCCTCTCACCTGACTGCTTCTTCTCTGTGCCGTTCTCTGATATATACTAATCCTGTTCTTCACCCATCTAACATATTCATCGTGAATTCTAACTGAATTTCTCACGATTGTCAAGCAATCAGCGCACCTGCAGCAATTTCTGTTTCAATTCATTTTCCAGACGCTGCATCTCTGCCTCTGCTTCCTGACGTTTTTGCCTTCCTTCCTGCTGAATCTGCATCACTTCATCCAACGTAGAGATTAAGGATTCATTTGTCGCTTTTAGTGTTTCCATATCCACGATTCCACGCTCAGATTCTCTTGCAGTTTCCAGCGTCGCCATCTTCAATGTATCCGCATTCTTTTTCAGCAGTTCGTTTGTCATATCCGTCACTTCCCTCTGAGCTGCTGCCGCCTGTGCAGAATGCGCCACACCGAGCGCCAGTACCATCTGGCTCTTCCACAGCGGAATTGTATTCACGATCGTGGACTGGATCTTTTCCACCATCACGGTATCATTGTTCTGTACCAGTCGGATCTGCGGTGCTGTCTGGATGGAGATCATTCTCGTCAGTTCCAGATCATGAACCTTCTTTTCAAATCTTCCGCACATCGCCTCCAGATCTCTGGCCGCCTGTGCATCCTCTGCAAGTCCGCTGGCCTGCGCTTTCGTCAGGAGTTCCTTCAACTGTCCCTCCTGCACTTCTTCCAGCTTTTTCTTTCCTGCCAGAATATACATCGTCAGCTCTTTAAAATATGTCAGGTTCAATTCATACATCTTATCCAGAATCGCAACATCTTTCATCAGCTGTACCTGATGTCCCTCCAGAGCCTGGCAGATCTGGTTGATATTCGTCTCCGCCTTGGCATATTTTGTTTTCAGTGCCTGAATCTTATTTGCCTGCTTTTTGAAGATTCCGAAAAATCCTTTTTCTTCTTCCTCGTCAAAATTTTTCAGCTCCTTCACAACATTCCCGAGAAGTTCTCCCACTTCCCCCAAGTCCTTCGTCTTTACATTTTCCAGTGCAGTCTCTGAAAAATCCGCCATCTTGCTCTGAGTTCCCGCACCATACTGCAGGATCATGGCAGAATTGGTCAAATCGATCTGATTTGCAAACTGATCTGCCATCTTTCTCTCTTCTTCTGACAGAACATTTTCATCCATCAGAGGCTCTTCTTTTTTCACTTCCGGCTGTGCTTTTTCTTCCTCCGCAAATGGATTCAGTGTCAGTGTCGGTGCTGTCTGAAAATCTTTCAATTCTTCGCTCATCATTTTCCTCCTGTTGAAAAGTCATTTTTCGTAAGTCCTTCCTGCGCCAGCATTGTCTTCAGCACAGAAATATCAGAGGACACATCCCACGCTGTCTCCTGAAACAGATCATCCAGAAGCTTTTCAAATGCGATATTCAATGTATCCAGTGTATCCTCAATCTCCTTTTTCGAAGAAAGAATATTCTCCCCCTGCACAGGCTGTGCATCCAGCTCCTCATATGCCTCTAAAAGCTTGACTGCCGTCGGAAGATAATATTCCATCAGCCTGCGAATATCGGTCACCACTTCCGGGTTCTGTTCTACCCGCGCAAAGATCCGTTTTGTCAAAAGCTCCATTCGGGACATCTTTTCTGATACCACTTCTCCCGGAATTGCATCATTACATTCCCGGATTTTGCGGATATATGCATTTCCCGCTTCAATCACTTCCTGTACTTTCGGATCCAGACCTGCTCTTCTGTCAGCGTCTGCTTTTTGTCTCTCTTTTGACTCCTGCTCTCTGGCTTTCTGTTGCCTTGCCTGTGCCATCAGTTCCTGATACTGCTCAAATGCTTCCCTGCTGGTCATCAGACACGCTTTCTGCTCATCCAGATGCCCCTGAAGAAACCATCCTTTTCTGATCATAGTTTCCAGATCTTTTACTACAAATTTTTCTTTTTTCTGTACCCTCAGCGCCAGATCTTTCACATTTCCATATTCTCTGCCCTGTAGCTCTTCTATATAAATCTGAAACCGCTTCACCCTGCTTAAAAGTTTTGTCCCGGTGATTCCAAGCGCGGTAAATACTGCCAGAAGGATCACCTGTATACTAAGTGCGACGGATACGCCGACTCCCGCTCCAAGCAGCATCCCGGTCACACCTGTGATCAGTCCGCCGATCAAAAGACATCCTGCAATCGTATAACCTGTGATCGTCATCGTCAGTCCTGCTGCTTTTTTCGCTCTCGTCCCGGCATACAATGTGGGGCGTTTTAACTGATTCAAATCCAGATTCTGCCAGGCACCCTTTGTCCTGTCCTTTTGCCTCCCGGTACCATAGTCCGCTTTCTGATACTGATATCCTCCGCGGGGGTTTCTCATCCCGTCTGTAAATTCATGAAAGGCACTGTTTACTGTATCTGTAATGGTCTGATTCAATCTCCGAAAATCTCTGGAGTCCACTGCATCCTGCACGGTCCGTCTGATATCCTCACCGAACTGTTCCCACTCCCAATTTGTCCTCATATCTTCAACCTCCTGCCGCCAGTCAATTCCTAAAGTATCCTGTCTCTGATTTCCAGCAGATCACTCTATGTAAATTAGTTTAGAGATGTTTTCTGTAAAAGTCAAGAATCCCTTGACCACTCTTTTGTTTTATATGATAATTGTAGCAGATTTCACAAGAGGAGCGTATCAAAATGAAGCCACATATTTTATATGAAGACCAGGACATCATCGTATGTCTGAAACCTGCCGGTATCCCGACTCAGACAAGCCGCCCCGGGCTTCCGGATATGGTCAGCATTTTAAAAAATCATATCTATCAGAACAGCGCACACAAAAAACAACCTTACCTTGCAGTAATCCATCGGCTGGATCAGCCGGTAGAAGGGCTGCTTGTATTTGCCAAAACACCTGCCGCTGCCAAAGAGCTGAACCGTCAGCTCCAGAGTTTTGGCTTCGGCAAATATTATCAGGCGGTTCTTCTCGGATGCCCACAGACTGCTGACGGAATTTTAGAAGATTATCTTGTCAAAGACGGGCGCACGAACACTTCCAGAATCTGTACAGAAGAGACGCCGGGCGCCAAAGTTGCACGCCTTTCCTACCATATTGCAAAAACAACAGCGGAATTTTCACTGGCAGAGATTCATCTGGATACCGGACGTCATCACCAGATCCGGGTACAAATGGCTCACCTTGGCTGTCCCATCGCAGGAGACCGAAAATATGATCCGAACCAGACTTCTTTTTCCCAACTGCAGCTCTTTGCCTGCCGTCTGGAATTCGCACATCCAAAAACAAAAAAGCACATGGAATTTACCCATGCGCCTGTTTTGCGTGTTTTTGCCGACGAAACACCAGCAGATCATCCTGTCGGATAATCGTATTTCCATTGGGAATGAGAGTGCTTCCTTCTCTTTTGACCATGACAATGAGCACCCCTGCTTTCTGGTCCAGCTCATTCACTGGTTTATCCCGCCATTTATGATTTTTGTCAATTTCCACCTCATACAATGTCAGATTTTCCCGGTCTTCAAAGGCCGGGGCTGCACAAATCAGCAGATCGCCGCCTTCTAAAGATGTATCACCATTCGGCATCATTGTCTCCTGTCCCCGAAACAGCAGTACCACTAAAACTCCCGGCGGCATTTCGATTTCTTTTAGTGTTTTTCCTGCAAACGGATGATTGTCAGTAATCTTGATCTTGACAAAAGAAATATCATTTTCATCCTGATAGTCATTAAACGTCCGCATGACATTGGCATTCTTATCGATCATTTCCAGCTTTCTGGATACAGCCGGAAGTAAGGTACCCTGAACCGCAAGAGACAGCAGTACAATCACAAATACCATGTTAAACAAATTGTATGTCATCGGAATGCCGGATAAGACAACATAAATAGAAAACACAATCGATGCCACTCCCCGCAATCCGGCCCAGGAAACAACGCCGATCTGCTGCCAGGATGCACCAAACGGCTTTAATATCGCAAGCACTGACACCGGACGCCCGATAAACAGCATAAAAAGACATAAAAGCAATGCGGGAACAAACACTTCCGGCAGCTGTGACGGCGTTACAAGCAATCCCAGCAAGAAGAAAATAACCATCTGTGCAATCTCTGTCAGAATATCAAAAAAGTGGACCATCTCTTTTTTGTCCGGTATAAACCGATTTCCAATCAGAATTCCGCACAGATATACACTCAGATATCCATTTCCACCGGCAACAGACGGCAACGCATATCCAACGATCACTGCTGCAAATAAAAAGATCGTTCTTCCCTGTTTCATCCCAAAATCAATCTGATTCAAAATAAAGACAGAAGCTTTTCCGATCAAGAAGCCGCAGGCTGCTCCGATCAGAATCTGTTTCAGCAGAAGACCGGCTACCGAGATCTGCTCTCCGGAAACAAGAGAGATCATCAGGATCGTCATCATGTAAGATATCGGATCGTTAGATCCCGACTCCAGCTCCAACAGAGAATCTGTATTGTACTTCAGAGAGAGCTGCTTGGATCTCAGTACATTAAATACGGACGCTGCATCTGTAGATGCAATGACCGATCCGATCAAAATCCCTTCCATCCAGCCCACTCCCAACAGCACATGCGCTGCTGCCCCTACCAGCGCTGCGGTCATCACTACGCCGGCTGTGGAAAGTAAGAATGCTTTTCCCATTACCGGTTTTGCAGTCTTTAGATTTGTTCCAAAACCACCATAGAACATGACAAACAACAGACTGACCGAACAGATTGCCTCTGACAGTTCATAATCATCGAACGGAATCTTGAAAAAACCATCTACTCCAAAGCACATTCCAAGACCGATAAACAATAACAGTGACGGCAGCGGAAGTTTAGCAGCGATGCGGTTCATTAAAATGCAGGCCACGATCACCACTCCTGCCAGTAATAACAATTGATTCATCCTGTCCCTCCTTCTGATTTTAATACTTTACCATTTTAACAGGAATTCCGTTCTTTCGCAATTTTTCTCTCTTTTTAAAAACAGCGGCTGCCTCATCGTTTATCCATGAGACAGCCGCTGCTCTTATTTTCCTCTTCTTACATTTCCCCAGATTCTTCCGTATCTGCTTCCAGAGATTCCTGATACCGATCCAATATCGTATTCTGAATCTTTTCTCTTGTACCGGAATTGATCGGATGTGCGATATCGCGATATTCCCCATCCAGAGCTTTTTTGCTCGGCATTGCGATAAACAAGCCTTTTTCCCCTTCGATCACCTTGATATCATGAACTACGAATTCATTATCAATCGTAATCGAAACAACTGCTTTTAATTTTCCCTCTTTTGTCACCTTGCGCACACGAACATCTGTAATCTGCATACTGTTCAAGTCTCCTTTCTCCGCCTGCATTACTGTCTCAATTCCTTATAATGCATACCTCTCGTTTTTTTCAACTACCACTTTTACACCACTCTCACCAACATGACGTGTATTGGCTCTGATCGTATCTCTGCTCTCTACAATACAATTTTCAATATATGTATTGTCCCCGAGATATACATCATTTAAAATGATTGAATTTTTGATCACACAGTTATTGCCGACAAATACTTTTTTGAAGATAATGGAGTTTTCCACAGTTCCATTGATGATACTTCCGCTTCCTATAAGGCTGTTCTTGACGGCTGCTCCCGGATTGTATTTTGCAGGCGGCAGATCGCTCACCTTGGAATACACACTCGGAGCATCCTTAAAGAAATACTTTCTCACTTCCGGCTTCAGGAAATCCATATTTGTCTGGTAATATGCATCCACTGTTGAGATGTTGTTCCAGTAGCTGTTTATCTTATAACCGTAAATTTTCTTCAGATTCTTATAACGAATCAGAATATCGGTTACAAAATCATGTCTCTCTTCCTCTGCGCAATGCTCTATCAGATCGATCAGAAGCCTTCTTCTGATTACATAGATTCCTGTAGAGATCGTCTGGGATTTTGCCACCATAGGCTTTTCTTCGAACTCTTCAATTCTGGCAGATTCGTTCATGCGTACCGTACCAAAACGAGTCGCATCTTCTCTGTCATCCAGATCCTTACACACAACTGTAATATCCGCTTTCTTTGCAATATGGTATTCAAGGACTTTATTATAATCAAGCTTGTACACCGCGTCTCCGGATGTAATGATCACATATGGTTCGTGACACTTTTTCAGGAAATCCAGATTCTGATAGATCGCATCGGCTGTTCCTCTGTACCAGTCCCCGTTATTCGCAGTGATCGTCGGTGTAAATACATACAGACCACCCTGCTTTCTTCCGAAATCCCACCATTTTGAGGAATTCAGATGTTCATTTAAAGATCTCGCATTATACTGTGTCAGAACTGCCACTTTCTGTATATGCGAATTTGTCATATTGCTGAGTGCAAAATCAATCGCTCTGTAACTGCTTGCCACCGGCATCGCCGCAGCTGCACGTTTCGCTGTCAGCTCCCTCATTTTTCTGCTGCTTCCACCTGCCAAGATAATCCCTACTGCTCTCATGAACGTTCACCTGCCTTTATTAATGTCTCGCCGCCTGCAAGTACTCCATCGCTGTAATCTTCCGGCACGGTATAACCACTGATTGCAGTATTTTTGCCAATCTGTACATTGGATGGAATTCTGGAGTTTTCTCCAATCGTAGCCAGTCCGCCACTGTAAATATTCGGTTTTTCTTTGTTCGGAACCTCGCTTCCGATTCCGATCACAACATTGTTGCCAATCTCAGTGCCTTCCGCAATAATCGCCTTGTCTATCACGCAATTATCTCCGATCACAACATCACGCATCAGGATAGAATCCCGCACGATACTGCCTTTTCCGATCGTAACTCCTCCGCCTAATACGGAATTATGTACTTCTCCGTAAATCTCAGAACCATTGCTGATGATGCAACGGTCTACCACAGACTGATCCGAGATATACTGGGGCGGAATATTGGCACTGTTTGTATAAATCTTCCAGAACTCTTCATACAGATTGAATTCCGGAATGATGTCAATCAGCTCCATATTCGCTTCCCAGTAAGAACTCAATGTTCCGACATCCTTCCAATATCCGTTGTATTCATAAGCAAACATTCTTCTTCCGTTTTCGTGACAATATGGAATGATATGTTTTCCAAAATCACAATTCGGCTGCTCGGATAATTTCAGAAGAGCTTCTTTCAATACCGGCCAGCTGAATATATAAATTCCCATGGATGCCAGATTACTGCTTGGCTTCTCCGGCTTCTCTTCAAATTCTTTAATCTTGCTTTCTTCATCTGTGACTACAATTCCAAATCTGCTTGCCTCTTCCATCGGCACCGGCATCGCTGCGATCGTAACATCCGCATGATTTGCCTTGTGGAAATCCAGCATTACTTCATAATCCATCTTATAAATATGATCTCCTGAAAGAATCAGCACATAATCCGGATTGTAAGTCTCCATGTAATCCAGATTCTGATAAATGGCATTAGCCGTTCCGGTATACCACTCGCTGTTCGCGCTCTTCTCATAAGGAGGAAGGATTGTAACTCCGCCGATATTACGGTCCAGATCCCACGGGATCCCGATTCCAATATGGGTATTCAAACGCAGCGGCTGATACTGCGTCAATACACCCACCGTGTCTACTCCTGAATTAATACAGTTACTCAATGGAAAATCAATGATCCGATATTTCCCTCCAAAAGCCACTGCCGGTTTTGCAACCTTTGCAGTGAGAACTCCCAATCGACTGCCTTGTCCGCCTGCAAGCAGCATGGCAATCATTTCCTTCTTAATCATGTAGTCACCTCATTTCTAGTTGATTGCTGTTATTATACCATATTTTTCTCATCCGTACATGTTTTTTACAAAAATTTTGCATAATCTTTTTCCTTTTTGTTTATTTGGTACAAAAAGAACTTCTTTTAATTTTCCCCATATATAGTATAATATAAACTGCAAAGAAATTTTATGACTAAATTTAATAAACTTTTTACTTTTAAAATAAAACACACAAGATTTTCAACTATTTTCATAGTAAGGGAAGGTAATCATCATATGTATAAAATCAATTTCAAACAGCCTATTCACGTTCATTTTATCGGTATCGGCGGCATCAGCATGAGCGGTCTTGCCGAGATTCTTCTAAAAGAAGGATTTACCGTATCCGGTTCTGACTCGAAAGTCTCTCCGCTTACCGAACATCTGGAAGCAAAAGGGGCTCAGATTTTTTATGGTCAGAAAGCATCCAATATCATCGACGGGATCGACTGCGTCGTATACACTGCCGCGATCCGCAGAGAAAATGCAGAGCTGATGGAAGCTGTTGCAAAAAAAATCCCAATGCTGACCCGTGCGGAGCTGCTTGGACAGCTGATGGCTAATTACAAAACTCCGATCGCAGTATCAGGAACTCATGGCAAGACGACAACAACTTCCATGATCTCTCATGTTCTGCTGGCAGGTGACACAGATCCTACCATCTCTGTGGGCGGGATTCTGCAGGCCATCGGCGGAAATATCCGGGTCGGAAGCTCCGGCATCTTCGTCACAGAGGCCTGTGAATATACAAACAGCTTCCTGCACTTTTTCCCGAAGATCAGCATCATCCTGAACATTGAAGCCGATCATCTGGATTTCTTTAAAGATCTGGAAGATATCCGTCACTCCTTTCATCAGTTTGCAGCCCTGTTGCCATCTGACGGAACACTGATCATTAACGGAGAGATCGATCAGTATCAGGAAATCTGCGAAGGTCTGGACTGCAGCGTGGTGACTTACGGAATGTCTCCAGAATTTGACTACAGTGCGCAGAATATCACCTACGATGAAAAAGGTCGGGTTGCATTTGATTTCTTCCGAAACGGAAAGCTGGACACACACATCGTCCTTTCCGTGACCGGAGATCACAATGTGTCCAACGCCCTTTCCGCGATCGCAACAGCGGAGCTGTTGGGACTTTCCATGGATACGATTCAGAAAGGCCTGCTTTCCTTCTCCGGAACAGACCGCCGTTTTGAATACAAGGGAACGATCGATGATGTCACCATCGTAGATGACTATGCACATCATCCGACAGAGATCAAAGCAACTTTAAAGGCTGCGAAGCACTATCCGCACCGCAAACTCTGGTGCGTATTCCAGCCGCACACATACACAAGGACCAAAGCATTTTTCCAGGAATTTGCAGAAGCTCTTTCCCATGCAGATCATGTGATTCTTGCCGATATTTATGCCGCACGGGAAACAGATACTCTTGGGGTATCCTCTGAAGCGCTCTCAGACGCGATCCGCAGCCTTGGAACAGATTCTCACTATTTTCCATCCTTTGCAGAGATCGAAACATTTCTCAAAGAAAACTGGAATGCAGGAGATCTTGTTCTTACAATGGGTGCCGGAGATGTGGTAAAAATTGGAGAAGATCTCTTAAAATAGGACTTATCCACATTATCCACATGGGTTATTCACAAAAAAGCAGATTTTCCCTTGAAAAAAGGCTTTTGCCCGTTCAGATAAGATGCTATAATACCTTTGCGCATGAGAGAGCAGCGTATGAATTCCGGAAAACAGGGAGAGGACTATGAAGACATTTACGTTAAAAAATAAATTCCAGACAAATGCCACACTGGTTGCGAACGACTTTATCGATCACTATATGGTGCAGGCAAACGGCGAATTTGTAAAAGTATATCTGTTCCTTTTAAGACATTTGGATAATGCCGGCTCTTCTCTGACAGTTTCTGCAGTTGCAGACTGTCTGAACAACACAGAAAATGATATCCTGCGCGCATTCAAATACTGGGAATCCAAAGGACTTCTTCAGATGGAATGTGATGCAGAGGGACATGTCTGTGAACTGGAACTGATCCAGATTCCCCAGACCCAAGCACAGATACCGATCACTGCGGCCAAAAAGCCTTCCGCACCGGTCGTCTCTGTCAAGCCTGCTACTCCCAAAGCTGTGGCAGCTTCTGTTTCCCGCCCGGCGGCGCACGCAGATGCCGCAAAGGCGCAAAAGCAGCTAAAATCGCTCCTGTTCATTGCGGAACAGTATCTTGGTAAGACTCTGACAAAGACAGATATGGATGCGATCACTTATTTTTATGATCATCTCGGCATGTCGGCTGACCTGATCGAATATCTGATCGAATCCTGCGTGGAAAACGGCCACAAAAGTATTCATTATATTCAGAAGGTCGCTTTATCCTGGGCAGACAGCGGGATCACTACCAAAGAGCAGGCAAAACAGCAATCCCGCAGTTATAACAAAAACTGCTACACTGTTCTGAATGCTTTCGGAATCAAAAATCGGGGACCTGCCGCATCTGAGGTTTCGTATATCCAGAAATGGACCGATACCTATGGATTTACTCTGGACATCATCGAAGAAGCCTGCAGCAGAACAATTTCTGCAACTCATCAGCCAAGCTTTGAATATGCAGACACGATCCTGACCAGATGGCACAACAGCCATGTACATCATTTGAAAGATATTTCGGTGTTGGATGATGCATATCAGAAACAAAAAGCCGTTTCGGCTGCCTCAGCTCCAAAGGCAAAACCTGTCTCCAGAAATCTGAACAATTTCGAACGCCGTTCATATGACATGGATTCTCTGGAGGAGCAACTATTAAACAGCAATTAGAAGGAGAGCACTGTCGTGGGACTAAAAAATTCACAATATCAGGCGATTATGCGTAAGTACGAGCAAAAACAACTCCGAAACCATGATATACTGACACAGCATTATGAAGAGGTCTACCGTCAGCTGCCTGAATTTAAATCACTGGATGATTCCATTTCCATTTTGTCTGTTCAATATGGAAAACGCCTGTTAAACGGCGATCAAAAAGCAATTTCTTCTTTAAAAGAAGAGCTTGCCATTTTACGCGCCAGCAAGCAGGAGCTTTTACGATCCAGTGGTTTTCCGGCTGATTATCTGGAACCGGTCTATGATTGTCCGAATTGTAAAGATACCGGATATATCGGAAACCAAAAATGTCACTGTTTCAAAAAAGCCATCATTGACTTACTTTATGAACAGTCAAACTTAAAAGAAATTCTCAAAAAAGAAAACTTCAGCAACTTTGCTCTGGACTACTATTCCACCAACTTTATTGACCCGAAGACCGGCCGTTCTTCCCGCCAGGTAATTGAAGATGCCCTGCGGATCTGCCGGAATTTCGTCACCTCTTTCGGAACAGATTTCCAGAATCTTTTTCTGTATGGAGATGTTGGTGTGGGCAAGACCTTTTTGTCCAACTGCATTGCAAAGGAACTGATGGATAAAGAGTATTCTGTTCTTTACTTTTCTGCATCCAAGTTCTTTTCCAGTCTTGCAAAACATGCGTTTGACAAGCAAGATGTAGATGCGCAGAATATGTTTGAACTGATCTACAACTGTGACTGTCTGATCATTGATGATCTGGGAACCGAATATACGAACAATTTTATTGCATCCCAGTTCTTCACATGCATCAACGAACGACTGCTTAACAGCCGTTCTACAATTATATCAACAAACTTGTCACTGGACACTCTGGCTGATCTTTATACAGAACGGTCCTTTTCCAGAATCACAAGTAATTATATCATGTTGAAACTGATAGGCGATGACATCCGAATCAAAAAGAAATTAAAAAACAGGGAGGAAAATTAATGTTACGTCGAAAAGAAAGAAACTTAGAAAATATTCCAGTAGGAGCGCTCGGACTGATTCCGGTCAGAGGATGCGAAGGTCTTGGAGACAAGGTCAATGATTATCTGGTAAAATGGCGCAAAGAAAGCGGTTCTGAACATAAAGGAGATGTCGCTTTCACCGGTTATGACAGAGATACTTTTATCATTGATGCCGATGTTCCGAGATTCGGTTCCGGAGAGGCAAAAGGAATCATCAAAGAGTCTGTTCGTGGAAAAGATCTCTATCTGATGGTCGACGTATGCAACTACAGCCTCACCTATTCTCTGACAGGAAACACAAACCATATGTCACCGGATGACCATTTCCAGAACTTAAAGCGTGTAATCGCTGCAGTCGGAGGAAAGGCGCGCCGCATCAATGTGATCATGCCATTCCTTTACGAAAGCCGTCAGCACAAAAGAACAAGCCGCGAGTCTTTAGACTGCGCACTCGGACTTCAGGAACTGGTACGCATGGGCGTTGATAACATCATTACTTTTGATGCGCACGATCCTCGTGTATCCAATGCCATCCCGCTGAGCGGATTTGAGACAGTTCCTCCAACTTACCAGTTTGTCAAAGGACTTCTGCGCAATGTAAAAGATCTGCAGATCGACAGTGACCACATGATGGCGATCAGCCCGGATGAAGGTGGTACGAACCGTGCGATCTACCTTGCAAACGTACTTGGACTGGATATGGGTATGTTCTACAAACGCCGTGATTATACACAGATCGTCAACGGACGCAACCCGATCGTTGCCCACGAATTCTTAGGAAGCTCTGTAGAAGGCAAAGACGTGATCATTATCGATGACATGATCTCTTCCGGAGATTCTATCATCGAAGTTGCAACAGAGCTGAAACGCAGAAAAGCAAAACGAATCTTTGCTGCAGCTACATTTGGTCTTTTCACAAACGGTCTGGACAAGTTCGATCAGGCATATGAGGACGGAACAATCTCCGGTATTCTGACAACTAACCTGATCTATCAGACACCGGAATTATTATCAAGACCATACTATATCAACTGTGACATGAGCAAATATATCGCTCTGATCATCGATACACTGAACCACGACGGTTCTATCAGCAGTATCTTAAGCCCGGATGAGAGAATCCAGCATGTACTGCAGAAATATAAAAACGGAGAAACGATTTAATTAAAAAAGAGGGAAACTGTTTCATTAATTGACAGTTTCCCTCTTTATTTCATATGGTGGAAATCTGGTTTTCATTCCCCCTGATAACAAAATCCGATCCACCAGTGTTTCTTGCAGCCAGCAGAATCAGCATAAAAACAGCCAATTTTCAAGCTGAAAATCGACTGTTCTATGAAATATCTTACAGTAATCCACCGATCGCCATAAACAATGGCGCAAATACAAGTGACACAACTGTCATCAGTTTGATCAGGATATTGATGGATGGTCCTGATGTATCTTTAAACGGATCTCCAACAGTGTCTCCGACAACCGCTGCCTTGTGAGCCTCGCTTCCTTTTCCGCCGTGATTTCCTTCTTCGATGTACTTCTTGGCATTATCCCAGGCACCACCTGAGTTTGCCATAAAGATCGCCATGAGAACACCTGTCACAAGCGCACCTGCCTGAAGTCCGCCAAGAGCTTCCACTCCTAACACGATTCCGACCAGGATCGGCACAACAACTGCCATTGCTCCCGGAAGAAGCATCTCATGAAGTGCAGCTGTCGTAGAGATAGATACGCAAGACTTATAATCCGGTTTTTCCGTTCCTTTCATAATTCCCGGTTTCTCACGGAACTGACGTCTTACTTCCTCGATCATCTTATATGCTGCCTTAGATACGGATTCCATGGTAAATGCAGAGAACAGGAATGTAAGCATTCCTCCGATAAACAATCCGATGATCACACGATAATCCAGCACATTGATACTTTCCAGATGTACTGCCTGAGAATACGAAGCAAACAGTGCCAGTGCTGTCAGCGCAGCAGAACCGATTGCAAAGCCTTTTCCCATAGCTGCTGTTGTATTTCCTACAGAATCCAGTTTATCAGTGATTTCACGTACCGATTTGTCCAGACCTGACATTTCTGCGATTCCGCCGGCATTATCGGCGATCGGACCATATGCATCCACCGCAACTGTAATTCCAGTTGTAGAAAGCATTCCCACTGCTGCCAGAGCAATTCCGTACAATCCGTCTACCTGATATGCTACAAAAATACCGATGCAGATCAGGATCAGCGGGATTGCTGTTGACTGCATTCCGACTGCGATTCCACTGATGATCGTGGTTGCCGGTCCTGTCTCAGACTGCTCTCCGATCTTCTTCACCGGATTGTAATCTGCTGATGTATAGCATTCTGTAATCAGACCAATGAGAACACCTACGATCAGACCTGCGATTACGGCGATCGCTCCGTCAAAGTTTCCAAATAAAACCTTACTCAGTACAAGAGACACGATCACAACCAGAAGTGCCGCAATATTGCTTCCCATCTTCAGGGCTTTCTGCGGACTTACTTTCTCATCCCCTTTTACAAAGAATGTACCGATAATGGATGCTACAAGTCCACATCCCGCGATCGCAAGCGGGAATACAACTCCGGAAATTGCAGAAACCGCAACACCAAGTGTCAGTGCAGAAACGAGAGATCCTACATAAGATTCAAATAAGTCGGCTCCCATTCCTGCAACATCTCCTACATTATCCCCTACGTTGTCTGCGATTACTGCAGGGTTACGCGGATCATCCTCAGGGATTCCGGCTTCTACTTTTCCAACCAGATCAGCCCCTACGTCTGCAGCTTTTGTATAGATACCACCGCCAACACGCGCAAACAGCGCAATTGAAGATGCTCCCAAACTGAATCCGGACAGCACGTCTACATCTTTCGTCAGAATATATACAACGCTGACTCCAAGCGCTCCCAGACCTGCTACACACATTCCCATAACGGCTCCGCCTGAAAATGCGATGGAAAGCGCCTTATTCATTCCACTTTCTCTGGCAGCATTCGCTGTTCTTACATTCGCCTTTGTTGCAACATTCATGCCAAAGTAACCTGCCAGTGTAGAAAACAAAGCTCCCACAACAAAACAGATTGCTGTTACCCAGTTACCGATCCCAAATCCGATCAGTAAAAACAATACGATCACAAATACGATCAGAATCTTGTATTCTGCAGTAAGGAATGCGCGTGCACCCTCACTGATCGCAGATGCGATCTCTTTCATTTTCTCTGTTCCTTCTTCCTGCTTCGCAACTTTTACAGCCAGATATCCGGCAAATAGTAACGCGAGAACCGATACGACAGGAACTACGTACATTAAATTTTCCATTTTCTCCTCCTCAATCTCAATTTTGGGATTTTCTGTGCATCTGTACCTCCATCTTATACAGATGACACTGCTTCTATAGTTTACCAAACAAATGAATAATTTTCAACATAGAAATTCATTTTATATTCATTCCTCTTATTTTTCTTTTTAGCTGTTTTGTTTATTTTTCCATCTAAAATTGATATTTAAAATCCATTATCCTTTTTATATGTCCATTTTTTGTTTATTTTGTATATTTGTTATTTATTTCTCAATCTTTTTCTTTACAGTATTATCTCATTTTTGCAAGTTAATTTTTTATTTCTTTCATTTTTTGTTTTTTATTACACAGTATGGATTTTTTCCTTTTATTATGGTAATCTGGTTGCAGAGAGGTGTTATATGTATGAAGACATTTTTTAAAAATCTGACGTTTACTTTCCTTTGCCTTGGTATCTCCACGATACTGGCATTTTTCTTTTTTAACCTAGGACAAAAAAATTCTGTCAACACTGCCCTGATTTATATTCTGGCTCTGATCCTGATCGCTCAGAATACGACCAGTTACTGGTATGGTGCTGCCGCCTCCGTTTTTTGTGTCATCGCAGCAAACTATTTTTTTACATATCCCTATTTCAAACTAAACTTCATACTGGACGGATATCCGGTCACATTTATCGGCATGCTGGCTATTTCTCTTATCACCAGCGCGACCGCCAGTATGCTCAAAAAACAAAAAGCCATTGCCTCCGAACGGGAACGAAAGCTTGCAGAAGCAGAGCGCGAGAAAATTCATGCCAATCTTCTGCGCGCCGTATCACATGATCTGCGTACCCCTCTGACGAGCATAATCGGCTCTTCTGCCTCTTATCTGGACGATGCCCAGAATATGTCCGAGCAAGAACGTATGGAGCTGATTTCGAATATTAACGAGGATGCACAGTGGCTGCTGAATATGGTGGAAAACCTGCTCTCTGTAACGAAGATTCAAAATGAATCCAGCAAAGTCAAAAAGTCGCAGGAAATTGTGGAAGAAGTCGTCTCCGAATCAATTGTCCGACTTCAGAAACGCCTTCCTAAAATCCAGATCCGGGTTTCTATGCCGGAAGATTTTCTGATGATCCCAATGGATGCTACTTTGATCGAACAGGTGCTGATCAACTTGATGGAAAATGCCTATGTCCATTCCTCGAGCTCTGATCCCATCGACCTTTTGATCACCGATCAGCCGGACTGTGTCACATTTGCAGTCCGGGACTATGGAATCGGACTGGATCCCGACCAGATCCCTTTTATTTTTGACGGACAGTACAGCTCTGATACCGCTGACGGACACAAAGGAATCGGCATCGGACTGTCTATCTGCCGGACGATCATTCATGCTCACGACGGCGTGATCCACGCTGCCAATCTGGATAAAGGAGCCGAATTCTCCTTTACCCTTCCAAAAGAAAAGGAGAACGCAAACTATGCCTAAATTCACTGTATTGATTATAGAAGACGAAAAAAATATTCAGACCTTTGTAGGAAAGATCCTGAAAAAACAGGATTACCGTGTACTGTATGCGGACTGCGGGAAAGAAGGACTGAATCTGATCCATTCCCAATGTCCAGACGTAATTATTTTAGACCTTGGTCTGCCTGATATGAATGGAAATGATATTATCCAGGAAGTCCGGACCTGGACCAGTACCCCGATCATTGTCATCTCCGCACGAAGTGCCGAAAAGGAAAAGGTTCTCGCATTGGATCAGGGAGCGGATGATTACATTACCAAGCCATTCGGAACCTCAGAACTGCTTGCCCGCATCCGTACCTCCTTAAGACACAGCAACCGCTTATATACTACAGATTCTCTTTATATCCGGCCCTATCGCTACGAAGATCTGGTATTGGATTTTTCCAAACGGGAACTGACCTTAGACAAACAGCCGGTTCATCTGACCCCTATTGAATACAAAATTGTATCCTATCTGGCACAGAATTCCGGAAAAGTCATGACATACGCCGCCATCATTTCCAATGTCTGGGGACCATACGCAGACGACGACAATAAAATCCTGCGCGTCAATATGGCAAATATCCGAAGAAAGCTGGAAAAAGACCCTGCACAGCCTAAATATATCTTTACAGAAGTAGGCGTTGGATACCGAATGCAGGAGGATTCATCAGAAAACGATTAGCAGTAATCTCTTATGCTAAGATTGCGCTAAAAAGGCCTCAAATCTCTTTTCTTTTTATGCCTTTGTCACTAAAATAGAATCTGGTCCGATACAAGGGCAATTTCATTCAAAGGAGTGACAGTAATGGGCAATAATATCGTAATGATACTTTTGATGATCATCGGTGGTTCTGCAGGAATTTTTTCCACACTGTTCATTTTGATCAGTCTGCCGGTAACCATTATCCAAAAATTTATCCGCAAAGCACGTTACGGATATAAATTAACCGATTAACTAATTTTATTAAACCTCTTACCTTATAAAAACAACGACCGTAAAATTCCCGAGAATCTTACAGTCGTTGTTTTTCGCTTTATTCTACTGCTATTTTTTTTACCCGTCCAAGTGCTTTCTGTACTGCCGGAATGGAGATGATCACGATTGTAATCAGTCCTTCTGCCAGAAGGAAACTGTAGTTATATGCGATCGGATATACGGCTGCAAGTGATTTCGGGAAATTGTCCGGCATGTAGTCCATCCAGTACAAATATCCTCCCAGCGCATGAAACGCTCCCCTGGCGAGAACAGCTACGATATAGCCTTTGAGCAGTCCATTCTTTTGCTTTGCAAAGAAACCTGCCACACCAAGTGCTGCGAAAGCCAATACATAATCACAGCATACCTGGAACAGAGAAAGTACGTATGGCTCCTGTAAAAACTGGAGCATTCCATATGTAAATCCAACCAAAATTCCTGTTCTTACTCCATACCAGTTTGCTACCAGCACGATAAAGAGCATGCTGCACAGTGTCACACTGCCGCCCCATGGCAGAGAGAAAATCTTGATATAGGAAGTAATAAAAGCAAGTGCCATTGCCATCGCACAGCACGCAAGCTGTTTCGCGGACATTTTATTTTTTTCTGAATTTTTACCGGCAAAAAACAATGCAATACCAAATACAACGATTCCCAGCACAATACAAATTGCATATCCTGCAGTCGTCAGACCGCCTTCTGCATTTACCATAAAGTTCAACATAAAAAACTCCTCCTTGTTTTCGTGATTGAAAACAAGGAGGAGTTCCTTGTATAAACGAGATTACAGTTCCTACGTTGGCATTATCCAAATCAGGTTATAGGTCGAAGTTCACAACTTCCTCTCAGCCTGTCACACAAGCTCCCCTTGTTATCAATCGTATTTTATTTTATTCTTCGTCCAGAACTACTTCTTCCAAATCTGCTGATTCTGCTGTCTCCACTGCTTCTGTTTCCACTGCATCGCTTTCATCCAGTTCTTCAGCCTCTTCTTCTGCTTCCAGTTCTGTGTTTAACTGAACATCACGGTACTTCTTCATACCTGTACCTGCAGGAATATGTTTACCGATGATGACGTTCTCTTTCAGACCGATCAGGTGGTCCACCTTACCTTTGATCGCAGCTTCTGTCAGGACTTTTGTTGTCTCCTGGAAGGATGCTGCAGACAGGAAGGATTCTGTAGCCAGAGATGCTTTTGTGATACCAAGCATGATCTGTTCACCTGTTGCAGGCTCTTTTCCTTCTGCTTCCATCTGCTCGTTCACTTCGTTGAACTCCAGAACATCTACCATAGTTCCAGGCAGGAATTCGGTATCTCCTCTTTCCTCGATACGAATCTTCTTCAGCATCTGGCGTACAATAACCTCGATATGCTTGTCATTGATTTCTACACCCTGCAAACGGTAAACTCGCTGTACTTCCTGGATCATGTAATCCTGTACGGCACGAAGTCCTTTGATCTTCAGGATATCGTGAGGATTTACACTACCTTCTGTCAGCTCATCTCCGGCCTCCAGATATACACCATCCTGAATCTTGATACGGGAACCGTATGGGATCAGGTATGCTTTGGATTCTCCTGTCTGATCATTTGTTACAATGATCTCACGCTTTTTCTTTGTATCGCTGATTGTTGCCGTACCGGCAAACTCTGTGATAATCGCAAGTCCTTTCGGCTTTCTTGCCTCAAAAAGCTCTTCGACACGAGGAAGACCCTGTGTGATATCGTCACCGGCAACTCCACCCGTATGGAATGTACGCATGGTCAGCTGTGTACCAGGTTCACCGATGGACTGAGCAGCAATGATACCGACTGCTTCACCAACCTGAACGGCTTCCCCTGTTGCCATGTTTGCACCGTAACATTTTGCACAAACACCATTCTTACATTTACATGTAAGGATTGTACGGATCTTCACTGTATCCAGTGGTTCACCGTTTTCGTCAACCGCTTTCTTCATGACTCTTTCTGCACGCTTCGGTGTGATCATGTGATTTGCTTTGACGATGATATTTCCATCCTTGTCTTTCAGATCTTCACAAGAGAATCTTCCTGTGATACGCTCCTGCAGACTTTCGATTTCTTCATTTCCGTCCATGAATGCTTTTACATACATTCCCGGAATCTCTTTTCCTTCTGCCGCACAGTCACTGTCGTGAATGATAAGCTCCTGAGAAACATCAACCAGACGTCTTGTCAGGTATCCTGAATCGGCTGTACGAAGCGCGGTATCGGACATTCCCTTACGAGCTCCATGCGCAGACATAAAGTATTCCAGTACGTCCAGACCCTCACGGAAGTTGGACTTGATCGGCAGCTCGATCGTACGACCTGCTGTATCCGCCATCAAACCACGCATACCTGCAAGCTGTTTGATCTGCTTGTCAGAACCACGGGCTCCGGAATCTGCCATCATGAAGATGTTATTGTATTTATCCAGCCCGGAAAGCAGAGCTTCTGTCAATTTGTCATCGGTTGCTTTCCATGTCTCAACAACTTCTTTGTAACGTTCTTCTTCTGTGATCAGACCACGTTTGTAGTTCTTTGTGATCTTGTCTACAGTATCCTGTGCAGTCTGGATCATCTCCGGTTTCTGCGGCGGTACTGTCATATCAGAAATCGATACGGTCATCGCTGCTCTTGTAGAGAACTTGTAACCAATCGCTTTTACATCATCCAGAACTTCTGCTGTCTGAGTTGCTCCGTGTGTATTGATTACTTTTTCCAGGATCTGTTTGAGCTGTTTCTTTCCTACGTGGAAATCTACTTCCAGAAGCAGTTCGTTTCCATCTACTTCACGGTCTACGAATCCAAGATCCTGCGGAATAATCTCATTGAACAACATTCTTCCAAGTGTTCCATCGATCGTGCCTGTCTTCACCGTTCCGTCCGGCATCTCTCTGGAAACACGGACTTTGATTCTGGAATGCAGTGTCACATATCCATTTTCATATGCCAGGAGTGCTTCGTTTAAGTTCTTAAAGAACATACCCTCACCTGTTGCTCCCGGTCTTTCCTGTGTCAGATAGTAAATACCAAGTACCATATCCTGAGAAGGAACGGCTACCGGTCCACCATCGGACGGTTTCAGCAGGTTGTTCGGTGAAAGAAGCAGGAAACGGCATTCTGCCTGTGCTTCTACTGACAGCGGTACATGGACAGCCATCTGGTCACCATCGAAATCGGCGTTGTAAGCTGTACATACCAATGGATGCAGCTTGATCGCCTTACCTTCTACAAGGATTGGCTCAAACGCCTGAATACCAAGTCTGTGCAGTGTGGGGGCACGGTTCAACATAACCGGATGCTCTTTGATCACTTCTTCGAGCACATCCCAAACCTCCGGCTGGAGTCTCTCTACCATTTTCTTGGCATTCTTAATATTATGAGCAGTTCCGTTTGCCACCAGTTCTTTCATAACAAACGGTTTGAATAATTCAATCGCCATCTCTTTCGGCAGACCGCACTGATAGATCTTCAATTCCGGTCCTACGACGATAACGGAACGTCCGGAATAGTCAACACGTTTTCCGAGCAGGTTCTGACGGAAACGTCCGGACTTACCTTTTAACATGTCTGACAGAGATTTCAGAGCTCTGTTTCCAGGACCTGTAACAGGACGACCGCGGCGGCCGTTATCGATCAGAGCATCAACTGCTTCCTGAAGCATACGTTTCTCGTTGCGTACGATAATATCCGGCGCTTCCAGTTCAAGCAGTCTTCTCAGACGGTTATTACGGTTGATAATTCTTCTGTACAAATCATTTAAGTCAGATGTTGCAAAACGTCCACCATCCAGCTGTACCATCGGACGCAGATCCGGCGGAATGACCGGGATCGCGGAAAGAATCATCCACTCCGGTTTGTTTCCGGATTCACGGAATGCTTCTACAACCTCCAGACGTTTTACGATTCTTGCTCTCTTCTGACCTGTGGCATTGACAAGTCCTGCCTGCAGTTCTGCATATTCTTTTTCCAGATCAATGGATTGCAGCAATTCCTGAATTGCCTCAGCTCCCATACCTACGCGGAATGCTTTGCTTCCCCATTTTTCTTTTTCTTCCTGATACTCTGCCTCTGACAGGATCTGTTTGTACTGAAGGTCTGTCTCCCCTTTGTCCAGTACGATATAAGATGCAAAGTAAAGAACTCTCTCCAGTGTTCTT
Organism: Mediterraneibacter gnavus ATCC 29149; assembly: GCF_008121495.1. NCBI lineage: Bacteria > Bacillati > Bacillota > Clostridia > Lachnospirales > Lachnospiraceae > Mediterraneibacter > Mediterraneibacter gnavus. The sequence goes on from NZ_CP043051.1 coordinate 719,925, forward strand.
GGGGAGATGTCCAGGATCAGTCCCATACGGCTTGGGATTCCCTTGAAATACCAGATATGGGATACCGGAGCCGCAAGGGCGATATGGCCCATGCGCTCACGGCGTACAGATGCTTTTGTTACTTCCACTCCACATCTGTCACAAACAACACCTTTGTAACGGATTTTTTTGTATTTTCCACAGTGACATTCCCAGTCCTTACTTGGTCCGAAAATTCGCTCGCAGAAAAGACCGTCTTTTTCTGGTTTTAACGTTCTATAGTTAATGGTCTCCGGTTTTGTAACCTCGCCTCTTGACCATTCCATGATCTTTTCCGGTGAAGCCAGTCCGATTTTGATCGCATCAAAAGTTAACGGCTGATATTGTTGTTCATTATTGCTTGCTGGCATATAAACGGCTCCTCCTATTCTTCATCATCCATGAATTCATCAAATTCCAATTCCATATCAGGAGCGAAATCCTCTTCCTCCTGTGGTTCTACGTTCTCCAGTTCTTCCCCGACGAATTCCTGCTCTGTAAATCCATGTGCTCCGAAAGATTCTTTTTCATCGCGGTATTTCTTTCCTTCGATGATCGAGCGCAGGTCTGTCTCGCCGTAATCTACAGCCTCCATGATTTCCACTTCTGTGTTGTCATCACGAAGTACACGCACATCCAAGGCAAGGGACTGAAGCTCTTTGAGCAGTACCTTGAAGGACTCAGGAATACCTGGTTCCGGAATGTTCTCTCCTTTGATGATTGCTTCGTATGTCTTGACACGTCCTACAACATCATCGGATTTGACTGTCAGGATCTCCTGCAGTGTATAAGATGCACCGTAGGCCTCTAAAGCCCAAACCTCCATCTCTCCGAAACGCTGTCCACCGAACTGAGCTTTACCACCCAGCGGCTGCTGTGTTACCAGTGAGTAAGGACCTGTTGAACGTGCATGGATCTTATCATCTACCAGATGATGAAGTTTTAAGTAATGCATGTGTCCAATTGTTACCGGGCTGTCAAAATATTCTCCGGTACGTCCGTCACGCAGGCGTACTTTACCGTCTCTTGAAAGCGGTACTCCTTTCCACAGCGCTCTGTGTTCACGATTGTCAGACAGATACTGAAGCACTTCCGGAAGTAATTCCTCTCCGTGTTTCTTTTCAAAGTCTTCCCATTCCATATTTACATAATCATTTGCCAGATCCAGCGTATCCATGATGTCATTCTCGTTTGCTCCGCCGAATACCGGTGTTGCAACATTAAAGCCAAGTGCTTTTGCTGCAAGACTTAAGTGGATCTCGAGCACCTGCCCGATATTCATACGGGAAGGCACACCCAGTGGGTTCAGCACGATATCCAGAGGACGTCCATTTGGAAGATATGGCATATCTTCTACCGGAAGCACTCTGGAGACAACACCCTTGTTACCATGACGTCCGGCCATCTTATCACCAACAGAAATTTTTCTCTTCTGTGCGATATAGATGCGTACGGACTGGTTTACTCCAGGTGAAAGTTCGTCTCCGTTCTCTCTTGTAAATACTTTTGCGTCTACGATAATACCATATTCACCGTGCGGTACCTTCAGAGAAGTATCTCTTACTTCACGTGCTTTTTCGCCAAAGATCGCGCGAAGCAGTCTCTCTTCTGCTGTCAGCTCTGTCTCTCCCTTCGGAGTTACCTTTCCGACCAGAATATCTCCTGCACGTACTTCTGCACCGATACGGATGATACCTCTCTCATCCAGATCTTTGAGTGCATCGTCACCGACACCAGGGATATCTCTTGTAATCTCCTCAGGTCCCAGTTTTGTATCTCTTGCTTCTGCTTCATATTCTTCGATATGAACAGATGTATAAACGTCTTCTGCAACGAGACGCTCGCTTAACAGAACAGCATCCTCGTAGTTGTAACCTTCCCATGTCATGAAACCGATCAGCGGGTTCTTTCCAAGAGCCATCTCTCCATTGGATGTAGACGGTCCGTCTGCGATCACCTGTCCGGCTTCCACACGTTCTCCCTTGTCTACGATCGGCACCTGATTGTAGCAGTTGCTCTGGTTACTTCTTAAGAATTTTGTCAGTTTATATGTTTTCTTTGTTCCATCGTCATGTTTGATCGTAATGCTTGTAGATGTAGAGCTCTCTACCACACCAGCTCTCTCTGCAACCATACATACACCGGAGTCTACCGCTGCTTTTACTTCCATACCTGTTCCGACTGCCGGAGCTTCTGTTGTAAGAAGCGGCACTGCCTGACGCTGCATGTTGGATCCCATCAGCGCACGGTTGGCATCGTCATTCTCAAGGAATGGGATCAATGCTGTCGCAACAGAGAATACCATCTGCGGAGACACGTCCATATAATCAAATTTGCTTCTCTCATATTCCTGTGTCTCTTCACGATAACGACCGGATACATTCTTATGCAGGAAGTGTCCTTCCTCATCCAGTGGTGTATTCGCCTGTGCTACATGATAGTTGTCCTCTTCATCTGCTGTCATATACACAACATCTTCTGTAACGATCGGGTTCATCGGATCTGTTTTGTCAATCTTACGATATGGAGCTTCAATGAATCCATATTCGTTGATTCTCGCATAAGTTGCAAGCGAGTTGATCAGACCGATGTTCGGACCTTCAGGTGTCTCGATCGGACACATTCTTCCATAGTGAGAATAGTGAACGTCACGGACCTCAAATCCTGCACGGTCTCTGGAAAGACCACCAGGTCCAAGTGCAGACAGACGTCTCTTGTGAGTCAGCTCTCCAAGAGGGTTGTTCTGATCCATGAACTGAGACAGCTGAGAAGAACCAAAGAATTCTTTCACGGCTGCAGTCACCGGCTTGATATTGATCAGAGACTGTGGAGAAACTCCGTCCTGATCCTGTGTTGTCATTCTTTCACGAACAACTCTCTCCAGTCTGGACAGACCGATTCTGTACTGATTCTGGAGAAGCTCTCCAACCGCACGGATACGTCTGTTGCCCAGATGATCGATATCATCATCGTTACCCATTCTGTATTCCAGATGGATGTTATAGTTAATAGAAGCTAAAATATCTTCTTTTGTAATATGTTTCGGAATCAGATCATGAATATCTCTCTTGATCAGAGATTTCAGTTCTTCCACATCTCCTGCAGATTCTTCCAGAAGTCCTGCCAGTACAGGGTAGTATACCTGCTCTGTCACTCCGACTTCTTCCGGATCGATATCCACAACTGCCTGCAGATCTACCATCATATTAGACAGAATCTTGATATTGCGGGACTCATCCTCTCCCTCTACCCATACAAACGGAGCACCACTGTTCTGGATCGCATCTGCAATCTCAGCTGTGATCAGAGTTCCTTTTTCTGCAACAATCTCTCCTGTCAGCTCATTCACAACATCCTCTGCCACTTTCTGCCCTTTAATACGGTTTTTCAGTGCCAGTTTTTTGTTGAATTTGTAACGTCCGACTTTTGCAAGATCGTAACGTCTCGGATCAAAGAACATGCTTGTAATCAGACTTTCTGCACTGTCCACTGCAAGCGGCTCTCCCGGACGGATCTTCTTATATAATTCAAGCAGACCTTCCTGATAGTTCTCTGCTGTATCTTTTCCGAAACTTGCAAGGATCTTCGGTTCTTCACCAAACAGGTCAATAATCTCTGCATTTGTTCCGATACCAAGTGCACGGATCAATACTGTGATCGGCACCTTTCTTGTTCTGTCTACACGTACATAGAAAACGTCATTGGAGTCTGTCTCATATTCCAGCCACGCACCGCGGTTTGGAATTACTGTAGAAGAATACAGCTCTTTTCCAAGCTTGTCATGTGCGATTCCATAATAAATTCCCGGTGAACGAACAAGCTGACTTACAATAACTCGTTCAGCACCATTGATCACAAATGTACCTGTCTTTGTCATCAATGGGAGATCCCCCATAAAAATCTCATGTTCGTTGATCTCATCAGTCTCTCTGTTGTAGAGTCTGACTCTCACTTTCAAAGGTGCAGCATAAGTTGCATCACGTTCTTTACACTCTTCAATCGTGTACTTCACGTCATCCTCGCAAAGTGTAAAATCTACAAATTCCAGACTGAAATGACCTGCATAGTCAGAAATCGGAGAAATATCATCAAATACCTCTTTTAATCCTTCATCCAGAAACCACTGATAAGAATCTTTCTGGACTTCGATTAGATTCGGCATCTCTAATACTTCTTTTTGTCTGGAATAGCTCATGCGAGAACTTTTTCCACTTGTGATGGGACGAATTCTGTTTTTCTCCATATGACGTTTCACTCCTCATATATTTTTTTGCGGGCAGCAAGTACCCTCCAATAGGTTCCAGTAAATAGGAAAAGAGCCCTGTGACAATATTTCTCTTCACTTCATGGCATACCTTTCCATAATAGCGCATTTTTAACTATATCACAAAACTCTTTTTTCTGTCAACATATTTTGGTTTATTTTCTCAAAAAACTCTTGACAAGTTTTCTCATCTATGGTATTAACGCAAAAACCGCAGAAGCGTTCATCTTCTGCGGTCTCATCTGGCTTTTATCAGCAATTATTTCAGGTTAACTTCTGCACCTTCTGCTTCTAATTTAGCTTTGATTTCTTCAGCTTCTGCTTTAGAAACACCTTCTTTTACTACCTTAGGAGCTCCGTCAACTACTTCTTTTGCTTCTTTCAGTCCAAGTCCTGTGATCTCACGAACAACTTTGATAACTTTAACTTTAGATGCTCCAGCAGATACTAATTCTACGTCGAACTCATCTTTCTCTTCTGCTGCTCCAGCTCCGTCTCCAGCTGCTGCTGCAACTACAACACCTGCTGCTGCAGAAACACCAAATTCTTCTTCACAAGCTTTTACTAATTCATTTAATTCTAATACTGATAACTCTTTGATCGCTTCGATCATTTCAGCTGTTGTCAATTTAGCCATTTTCATATCCTCCATATTCATTGATATTCTGATTATTTTTATACTCTGCCGTACATCATACGGCTACCCCATAAAGGCATATCCTGCCGGGTATAAAATGTAATTCCAATTACTCTGCTGTTGTCTCAGCTGCTTCCTCTGCAGGAGCTTCAGCTGTCTCTGCAACTGCTTCGCCATCTTTTTCTGCGATCTGTTTGATAACGCGAGCGAAGTTTGTAATTGGTGACTGCATACTTCCAAGTAATCTGGAAAGCAATACTTCTCTGGATGGAATCTTAGCCAGTTCTGAAAGTGCTGCCACATCATAAACTGTTCCTTCCACTACACCACCTTTTAATTCAAGCTTGTCTGCTCCTTTTGCAAACTCGCAAAGAATTCTTGCTGGTGCTGTTGCATCTTCTTTAGAAATTGCAATCGCGCTTGGTCCTTCCAGACATCCTTCAAGACCTTCGAATTCAGTTCCTTCGAATGCTCTCTTCATCATAGTGTTCTTATATACTCTGTAAGTAACACCTGCTTCTCTGAGCTTTTTACGAAGTTCTGTATCCTGAGCAACTGTCAGTCCGCGGTAATCTACGAGAACAACTGACTGAGCTCCTTTCAGTTCTTCTGAAATCGCCTCAACGATTGGCTGTTTTAATTCTACTTTTGCCATGTTCGGTACACCTCCTTATTTTATTGTGCGTGTACTGCCAAAATAAAAACCTCTGTATCCAAAGACACAGAGGTTTACAAATCCGAAATTGAATTCGCATACTTCCTCGGCAGGCGTTTTCTCCTTATGCCTTACGGCACCTGCTGTCTTCGGCAGTCAATTGCTATATTATAATAGCACTTTATATTGTCAATGTCAACAGTTTTTTAAACCAGTTTCATTGGGTTGATTTTTACACCAGGTCCCATTGTAGATGTCAGTGTTACGCTCTTTAAGTACTGACCTTTTACTGCTGCCGGTTTAGCTTTGTTGATTGCATCGATAAGCGTCTGGAAGTTGTCCGCTAACTGTTCTTCAGTAAATGAAGCTTTTCCAATCGGCACATGGATAATGTTTGTTTTGTCCAATCTGTACTCAATCTTACCAGCTTTGATATCGTTGATTGCTTTTGTTACGTCCATTGTAACTGTTCCGGCTTTCGGGTTTGGCATCAGACCTTTTGGTCCAAGTACACGTCCGAGACGTCCAACAACACCCATCATGTCAGGTGTAGCAACAACAACATCGAATTCAAACCATCCTTCGTTCTGGATCTTTGGAATCAGATCCTCTGCTCCTACGTAATCTGCTCCGGCTGCTTTTGCTTCTTCTGCTTTTGCATCTTTTGCAAATACAAGGATACGAACTTTTTTACCAGTTCCGTGAGGAAGCACTACTGCTCCACGGATCTGCTGGTCAGCGTGACGTCCGTCACAACCTGTTCTGATGTGAGCTTCGATTGTCTCGTCAAATTTAGCTACTGCTGATTTTTTCACTAATGCAACTGCTTCTGCTTTCTCGTAAAGATTTCCTCTTTCGATCAGTTTTGCAGCTTCGATATATTTCTTTCCTCGTTTCATTTCAAATAACCTCCTTGTGGTATTGGCGGGAACGTGCCCCTCCCACTTTTTCGTGAATTTACATATAACATAGATTGTCTCTTCCTCCTTTTCGAAGACACCGAAAAGAATTGTTCAGACTTTCTTAAATCTCTGCTTTTTTATCTGGCAGTTATCTCTTACTCTTCAACCACTACACCCATAGAACGGCATGTTCCTGCCACCATGCTCATAGCTGCTTCTACTGTTGCAGCATTTAAGTCTGGCATTTTCATCTCAGCGATTTCCTGAAGCTGAGCTTTTGTGATTGTTGCAACTTTTGTTTTGTTCGGCACACCGGAACCTGATTTCAGGTTACATGCTTTCTTAATAAGAACTGCTGCCGGTGGAGTCTTTGTAACGAAGCTAAAGCTTCTGTCATTGTAAACTGTGATAACAACAGGAATAATCAGGTCACCCTGGTCTGCTGTTCTGGCATTGAACTGTTTTGTAAATTCAACGATATTTACACCGTGCTGTCCAAGTGCAGGACCTACCGGTGGTGCTGGAGTTGCTTTACCAGCTGGAATCTGTAATTTAATATATCCTTCTACTTTTTTTGCCATTTTTCATTACCTCCTTGTGGTATTGGCGGGATTTTCATCCCTCCCACGGTTTTTTAATCCATCTTTCTTACTTCTGAGAAATTCAGTTCAACCGGAGTCTCTCGGCCGAACAGCTCTACATTGATCGACAGGCTCTGTTTCTGTTCGTTGATCGCCTGGATCATACCAACAGTACCTTCCCATGCTCCGCTCAATACGGTCACTGTATCGCCAACCTCGAAGTCAACTACGATGTCTTCCTGTTTGATTCCCAGATTTGCCATTTCCTCTTCTTCCAGCGGAACCGGCTTGGATCCAGGTCCGACAAATCCTGTCACACCTCTGGTATTTCTTACGACATACCAGGTATCATCATTCATGATCATATGGATCAGGACATACCCAGGAAACATCTTCTTCTGACTTGCTTTCTGAACACCATTCTTTAATTCCACGACTTCCTGCATCGGAACTCTGACTTCAAGAATCTGGTCCTCCAGGTGACGGTTCTCAATTGTCTTATCAATGTTTGCTTTTACTTTGTTTTCATACCCGGAATAAGTATGAACTACATACCATTTTGCATCTGACATAAAATCACCTTTCCGCTTCTGACCAGCTATTTTATCAGAAAGTCAATCCCATATTTCATCAGTACATCGATCACAGAGATCAATGCGCCCATCAATACAGAAACGATTACAACTGCAGCTGTCTGCTTTGCAAGTGTGTTCTTATCCGGCCAGACAATCTTTTTAAATTCGGCCTTCATTCCTTTAAACCAGCTTGACTTCTGAGCTTTTTCTGCTTTTCCTGTCTTTCCACTCATACATCCACTTCCTTCCAACGATTATTTCGTTTCTTTGTGCAGTGTGTGTGATTTACAGAATTTGCAGTACTTCTTTGTCTCCATACGGTCCGGATGTGTTTTCTTATCCTTAGTCATGTTGTAGTTACGATTCTTGCATTCCGTACATTCCAATGTGATTCTTGTGCGCACAACTTCCACCTCGCTTTTTATTTACTTTTTACATGTTACTTTGATGGCTGCGACCCCATCTAATTTTAGGCATAAAAAAAAGACCTACTTCCATTCGCCAGAAAATTGTATCATATGGCAATAGGGAAGTCAAGGTGTTTCTTCTTTCAATTTACATATGAAAATTTATGAAAATTTATATACACTGAAAACTCTTCCTATTTTAAATACCCTGATTTTCTTTTTTGGAGAAATACTTTTCCCTCTGTCATTCAATATTTTATCGTTTTTTTATTGATTTTGTCCATCAAATATGTATAATTGTGGTAGGGATATTGCTATGTCTGCATTTGCAGTTCATTGCATTATTACTATATAAGAAAAGAGGTTTAACGTAACATGGCACAGATTGATTTAACCAAGTATGGCATTACTGGAACTACAGAAATTGTGTACAATCCTTCTTACGAGACATTATTTGAAGAAGAGACAAAACCTGAACTGGAAGGTTTTGAAAAAGGTCAGGAAAGTGAACTCGGTGCAGTAAACGTAATGACTGGAGTATATACAGGACGTTCACCTAAAGACAAATTCATTGTAATGGATGAGAACTCTAAAGATACTGTATGGTGGACTTCTGATGAATATAAGAACGATAACCACCCGGCTTCTGAAGAAGCATGGTCTACAGTAAAAGACATCGCATTGAAAGAACTCTCTAACAAGAGACTGTTCGTTGTAGATGCATTCTGCGGAGCTAACAAAGATACACGTATGGCAATCCGTTTCATCGTTGAGGTTGCTTGGCAGGCACACTTTGTTACAAACATGTTCATCCAGCCTACAGAAGAAGAATTAAAAGACTTTGAACCAGATTTCGTTGTTTACAACGCTTCTAAAGCAAAAGTTGAAAACTACAAAGAGCTCGGACTTAACTCTGAGACAGCTGTTATGTTCAACATCACAAGCCGTGAGCAAGTTATCGTAAACACATGGTACGGCGGAGAGATGAAAAAAGGTATGTTCTCTATGATGAACTACTACCTGCCGCTGAAAGGTATCGCTTCTATGCACTGTTCTGCAAACACAGACATGAACGGAGAGAACACAGCACTCTTCTTCGGACTTTCAGGAACAGGTAAGACAACACTCTCTACAGATCCGAAACGTCTTCTGATCGGTGATGACGAGCACGGATGGGATGACAACGGAGTATTCAACTTTGAAGGCGGATGCTACGCAAAAGTTATCAACCTTGACAAAGAATCTGAGCCGGACATCTACAATGCAATCAGACGTGACGCTCTTCTTGAGAACGTAACTCTGGATGCAGAAGGAAAGATCGACTTTAATGACAAGAGTGTTACAGAAAATACTCGTGTATCTTACCCGATCAACCACATCGAGAACATCGTACGTCCGGTTTCTTCTGCACCGGCAGCTAAGAATGTAATCTTCCTGTCTGCAGATGCATTCGGAGTACTTCCTCCGGTATCTGTTCTGACACCAGAGCAGGCTGAATACTACTTCCTGTCTGGATTCACAGCAAAACTTGCTGGTACAGAACGTGGAATCACAGAGCCTACACCAACATTCTCAGCTTGCTTCGGACAGGCATTCTTAGAGCTGCATCCTACAAAATATGCAGAAGAACTTGTTAAGAAAATGGAAGCAAACGGAGCAAAAGCATACCTGGTGAACACAGGATGGAACGGAACAGGAAAACGTATCTCTATCAAAGATACTCGCGGTATCATCGATGCAATCTTAAACGGAGACATCGTAAATGCACCTACTAAGAAGATCCCATTCTTCAACTTCGAAGTACCAACAGAGCTTCCAGGTGTAGATACAAACATTCTTGACCCACGTGACACTTATGCAGATGCTTCTGAGTGGGAGACAAAAGCAAAAGATCTTGCACAGAGATTTGTTAAGAACTTTGCTAAATACGAAGGAAATGAAGCTGGAAAAGCTTTAGTTTCTGCTGGTCCGGAAGTTTAATTTCTAATTTTCATAAAATCAGAGCCAAAGTAAACGCAATGATTGCGTGAGCTTTGGCTCTTTTTATTTTACTCAACACTTCGTCTATATCATGTTGTATTTGTCTTATTTTTCTTTCTTAGAAAGTTAATTCTTATACATTGTGTCCAAAAAACATTTAACTTTCTTTTAGTTCTGCTTTACACTTTATTTATACTTTTTTAATATTTAAAGGACTGGAGAGGATTATGTACAAAGTTTATGAAATCAAACAGCGTGTCTTCGCTGACAATGACCTGGAAGCAGATAAAGTGCGGACAGAATTAAAAAAAGACAAAACATTTCTTTTAAATCTGATGTCGTCTCCCGGAGCAGGGAAGACCACCACTCTGACTAAAACAATAGATGCTATGAAACATGATTTTCGCATCGGAGTCATGGAAGCTGACATTGACAGCGCTGTAGATGCAGATACGATCAGCGAAACCGGAGCCAAAGTCATTCAGCTGCACACAGGGGGAATGTGTCATCTGGATGCAGATATGACAAGGCAAGGGCTTTTGGAGCTGGATACCAGTGATGTAGATCTTGCCATTTTGGAAAATGTGGGCAACCTGGTCTGTCCTGCAGAATTTGACACAGGCGCTGTGAAAAATGCCATGATCTTAAGTGTTCCGGAAGGAGACGATAAACCACTGAAATATCCACTGATGTTTCAGGTATGCCAGTGCCTTCTGATCAACAAGATCGATGTTCTTCCTTACTTTGACTTTGATCTGGAAGAATGTAAAAAGCGGGTACTGAAGCTGAATCCGGATATGAAGATCATCCCGATCTCTGCCCGCACCGGGGAGGGCATGGACGAATGGATCGACTGGCTGAAAGAAGAAACCAGTTCCTGGAATGAATCAAATGAAAAAGGAGTAAAGGAATGAAAGAAGAACGTAAACTGATCCTGAAGCTGGGACAGATGATCACTGACCGTGTCGGTGTGAAAGTCACAGTGGAGGATCCCGAGTATTGGGGACTCGCGGAAGTTCTGACTGATGAAATGGCAGAGGTCTGTCTTTCCATGAAGGTCAGAAAACCAATGACACTGGAACAGATTGCCCGAAAATCCGGCAAAGATCCAGAACGTGTGCAAAAGTTGCTGGATGAAATGTCCGTGATCGGCATGATCGAATATAACTGGGAGAACGCCGACCATCATAAGCAGTATGTCCTGCCGATGTTTGTTCCCGGCTGCGCAGAATTTATGATGATGAATGACAAGCAGGTGGAAGAACACCCGATTCTGGCAGATTTCTTTGAAAATATGTCCAGACTGCCTCTGGAAAAGGTCACACCAATGGTACCGCCGGGAGGCTCCGGAATCGGAATGCATGTCATTCCTGTAGAAAAGGCAATTCCTGCAAAGCAGGAATCCGCAAGTGTGGAGCATATCCCCCACTGGCTGAAAAAATATCAGGACAAATATGCAGTCGGCGCCTGTTCCTGCCGCCGTCAGCAACGCGTGCGTGGCGAAGGCTGCGGCGAAATCGAAGGAGATCTGTGCATCGGTGTCGGTGATATGGCAGATTATCTGGTAGAAACAGGAAAAGGCCATTACATCACACAGGAGGAAGTTCTGGAAATTCTGGAGCGCGCCGAGAGAAACGGATTTGTACATCAAATCACCAATATTGACGGGGAAGATAAGATCTTCGCCATCTGCAACTGTGCACCTGGTGTCTGCAATGCACTGCGTACATCTCAGTTGTTCAACACACCGAATATGTCCCGCTCTGCCTACCGTGCCCATGTGGAAGCAGGCAAATGCGTTGCCTGTGGTCAGTGTGTGGAGGTCTGTTCAGTAGGCGCTGCCAAACTTGGGCAGAAGCTGTGTACAAAACAAGGCGAGATTTCCTATCCGAAATCCCTGCTTCCGGATACGGAAAAATGGGGACCGGACAAATGGGCTCCGGATTACCGGGATCATGCCAAAATCAACTGCTATGACACCGGTACATCTCCTTGTAAGACTGCCTGTCCTGCTCATCTTCCCGTACAGGGCTATATTAAGATGGCGGCTGAGGGACGCTATCTTGACGCATTAAAACTGATCAAGACCGAAAACCCGTTCCCTGCAGTCTGCGGTGCAATCTGTAACCGCCGCTGTGAGGATGCATGTACCCGAGCGACCATTGATCAGGCTGTTGCTATTGATGAGATCAAGCGGTTTATCGCAGAACAGGAGTTAAAGGAAAATACCCGCTTTGTTCCGCTTTGCGAGAATCATGAAGGAAAACAATTCACTCAGAAAATTGCCGTGATCGGTGCCGGTCCTGCCGGAATGTCCGCCGCCTACTATCTGCGTACAAAAGGATACCCGGTTACGATTTTTGAAAAAGAATCCCGTGCAGGTGGTATGCTGATGAATGGAATCCCACCCTTCCGTCTGGAAAAATCAGTAATTGAAGCAGAAATTGACATTTTAAAACAAATGGGAATTGAATTCCGTTACAACGTGGAAATCGGCAAAGATATCACGATCCCTGAACTCCGTGCACAGGGATATCAGGCGTTTTATATTGCGATCGGTGCACAGGGCGGACGAAAAACCGGAATCCCGGGGGAAGATGCGAAAGGCGTGACAACCGGTGTGGAATTTTTACGCAGTGTAAACCTGAATGAAGATTCTGTTCATCTGAATGGCCGTACTGTGGTGATCGGCGGCGGAAACGTTGCCATCGACGTTGCAAGGACCGCGCTTCGTACCGGAAGTGAGCTTGTCTCCATGTACTGTCTGGAATCCGAGGCAGAAATGCCGGCAGCCCGTGATGAAGTAGAAGAGGCAAAAGAAGAAGATATCCAGATTCAGTGCGGATGGGGACCAAAAGAAATCCTCACTGAAAACGGAGCTGTAACAGGTATCGTGTTGAAAAAATGTATCTCTGTATTTGATGAAAATCACAGATTTGCTCCGGTCTATGATGAGAATGACTGTATCACCTTGGAATGTGAAAATGTACTGCTCTCCATCGGGCAGACGATCCTCTGGGGCAATCTGCTCAAAGACACAAAAGTGGAACTTCGTCCAAACCAGACCGCACAGGCAGATCCTGTCACCTACCAGACTGCAGAACCTGATATTTTTGTCGGCGGTGATGTCTTTACCGGGCCGAAATTCGCCATTGATGCGATTGCTGCCGGAAAACAGGGCTGCGTATCTATCCACCGCTTTGTACATAAAGGCCACTCGCTGACACTTGGCCGTGATCTCCGTCAGTTTGTCGAGCTTGATAAAAGCAACCTTGACATCGAAGAATTTGACACGGCCAAAAGACAGATACCGGGTAAAAAATCCGGAATCGCAAAAGAAACCTTCCGCGATCTGCGTTCTTCTCTCACAGAAGAACAAGTCAAGATCGAAGCTGGCCGCTGTCTCGGATGCGGAGCTTCTGTCGTGGATGAAAATAAATGCATCGGCTGCGGACTCTGTACCACAAAATGCGAGTTTGATGCCATCCATTTAAGCCGGGATCTTCCTGAGGCAAGCCGGATGCGTACTGCAGAAGACAAGCTAAATGGAATCCTTCCTTATGCAGCCAAACGTGCCATTAAGATCAAACTGAAAAAGAAATCATAAAGGAACACATTATGCATGAGTTGGGAATTATTGTTCACATTACAAAAACGCTTCAAAATGTTGCAAAGGAAAACAATTTAAGCGAAATCGGCTCTGTCACTCTGGAAATCGGGGAAGTGAGCACAATCGTCCCTGATTACCTGACAGACTGCTGGAAATACTACCGCAAAAAATTTCCGCTGATCGAACATTCAGAACTGAAAATCGAGATACTCCCTGCCACTACTTACTGTGAGGATTGCCGCCAGACGTATCCTACAGTGGAATTCGGCAGACAGTGCCCATATTGTAAAAGCCCGAACACGTATCTCGTGTGCGGAGATGAATGTAATATCAAGGAAATTGAAGCACAATAAAAGGAATGAAAAGAGGAAAAAGATTATGTTATTTCATGTTTACGGTGAAAACGCCCTGCCGCAGTGGATCGCGATGCTTGGCGTACTCGCTGCACTGATTCTGTTAAACGAAGTTTCCAGACGGACCAAAGCCGGCGGTATTTTAATGTTTTTTGTCATCCCGGCTATTTTGACTGTTTATTTTATTGCAATTGCCGTCGGGGCAAAAACAGGAGCTTCCTGGGCACTCAATAACCAGACATATCTATATATGAATGGATGGTTCCACTACGCCAAGCTTTATGCCGCACTTGCAGGATGTATCGGATTTATGATGATCAAATATGAATGGGGAATCGGAAAAGCTCACTGGTTCAAAGCGTATCCGTTTGCAATCGTTGCCATCAATATTCTGATCGCCGTTGCAAGTGATTTTGAATCTGCCATCAACGGATGGTATTCCTGGTGGCTGTCCTCTGAAGATGTATGGCTGTACGGAGGATGGCACAACGTATTTAACGGAATTGCCGGAATCATCAATATTTTGTGTATGACCGGATGGTGGGCTGTCTACACATCCAAAGACAAAAAAGACATGATCTGGCCGGATATGATCTGGGTTTACATCCTGGTCTATGATGTATGGAATTTCGCCTATACCTACAACTGTCTGCCGACACATTCCTGGTTCTGCGGCGTTGCACTTCTGCTTGCACCGACAATCGCAGCACTGCTCTGGAACAAAGGCGGCTGGATCATGAACCGTGCCAACACGCTTTGTATCTGGTGTATGTTCGCGCAGGTATTCCCTCTGTTCCAGGAGACATTCTCTGACGGAACACAGGTATTCCCATGGGCAACCATTCCAAAACTGTATGCTGACGGTACTTTAAACGGAATCACTGCCGGCGGAAGCACAAATGCAGATCCGACCATGATGACGATTGTCAGTCTCCTTGCACTGATCGTAAATATTGTAGCATTTATTTACATTATAAGAACTGCAAGAAAGAAGAAAAAGAATCCTTACAAAGAAGAAATCTTTACAGATTTCAAATACTACAAGGATGCAGCTGCAAGAGCTGAGATTAAATAAGAAACAAGGTCGCCCCGCAAAAGCTCTCTTCCACTTTTGCGGGGCGAATTTTATCTGCTTTTTTCCAGTTCCTTTTGAATTTTTTCTACCATTTCCCGATACACATCTTCCGCTCTTAATTCTGCATATACGTCCTCTGTCTCCAACAGCCACAGAAGATTTTCCAGTAGATATCCCCGTTTCGGTGAAGTACTTTCATTCCATTCCAGTTTGTCAAAGTAAATTGGAGTCTCTGTCTTTCTTCCTTGTACAATATTCAGATACCCCATAACCAGATGCTTCAGTTCTGAAAGTGCCTGGTCTTTTTTCCCCTGCTTCACCAGAATTCCAAGTTTCATCTGGGATACCATAACATTGACTCCTCCGAGACGGCTTTCTTCAAATAAGGTCTCCAGCTCCTGTGCGGCATCCAGAAATCGAAACGCCTTTTCATACTCACTTTCTTCTCCGGCAATTTTCGCCAGACTGACCAGAGACAAACCTGCATTGCGGATTTCTTCATACAAACAACGCTGTGTCAGTTTTTCTGATTCTTCCAGTTTTCCCATCTGATACAGGATACTGGACTTCATGCTTCTTGCATCAAAATCCGGCTGCGGCAGTTTTTCTACGGCTTCCAGCCCTTTTTCATATTCCTCATTCATACAGTATAAGCCAGATAAAACATACCATGCCGTCTCGGAAATCTCCGCATTTTCGCTGGCTGTGCTCTCTTCAAACAACGTAATGCTTCGTTCCATCTGCTGCTTCAAAATTTCTTCCTGCAAGCTTGCACCTGCATACTGCATATAAGTCGAAGCTACCCGAAATTTCAGAAATAAGTCTGTCGGAAATTCTTTCAGAAGCTCTTCACAGTACTGCTGTCCTTCTTCCCAGTTTCTTGTCGAAAACAGTGTATCCGCTTTCTCCATCCGCTTCATACATTCTTCTTCCGTCATCTGCTCCTGAAAGTCCAGCAGAACATCCACACTCACGCCCAAAAGCCTTGCCAGTGGGTTTAGGATTGTAATATCCGGATATGTCGTATCCGTCTCCCACTTGGACACTGCTGCCGCTGAAATATTGAGTGCTGCTGCCACCTGTTCCTGCGTCAGTCCTTTTTGCTTTCTAAGATCTTGAATTCGTTTTCCAATTTTCAATTCCATCCATCTGCACCTCTCTTTTCTCTGATCTTTTGCTGCTTTTATTGTATCAAAGAAAAGAAAACTCTCCAATGGATGGAGAGTTAACTTTTGCTGTCAGTTTTTTAACTGTTTATCCTGTTTTTATAAGAATGGTTTCAATTCTTTCATCAGCTGTTCGTCCATATGGAGCAGCTTCTTTGCAAGCGAACGGCTCTCAGAAGACGCCTCTTCATACTCATTGAGAAATTTTCCGATGGACTGGATTCCCATATTACAGCCATCCATCAGAAGCTTCGCAATCTGAGAGCTGTCATCGTGGAGCATCAGCTTCACATCCGTTGTAATCCTGGAAAATGCAGCTGCGGCAGGATGAGGATCCTTTTCTTGTTCTCCATGTTTTTCCAGCAGTCTGCTGATATCTTCCTCCAGTGCTTTATGTTTCTTGTCGTATTCATCCAGCAGCTGATGAAGCTTTTCATCCTTCACAAAATCCCGCACCTGATTCAGGCTGTTGATCGCCATCTTGCAGCCACTGCTGCATTCTTTTAAAAGCTTTCCTGTCTGTTCTTCCATATCATTTCCCCACTTTCCATTACAAATCATGTCTTGTTTATTCTGTCCGAAAGTGCAGATTCTATCCCTTTATCTTACAACAGCACGTCTGATTTTCGGCCCTATAATGCAGGCAATTGCAATTTTTACCAGATCTCCCGGAATATACGGAAATACTCCGACACCAAGTCCTGCCACAAATCCGATATTCAACTGCATAGAAAGCCAGATTGTACCGAAAAGATAACATACGATCGTTCCAAGTACCATTCCAAGAACGGCAAATGACAGTTTTCCTTTAAAATGCTCCACAAAAAATCCGGCGATCACTGTCAAAAACACAAATCCGACCAGATATCCGCCCGTAGGCCCTGCCACTTTTGCCGGACCGCCACTGAAACCGGAAAATACCGGAAGTCCGACCAGACCGATCAACAGGTATACAATATAACTGATGGTACTGAATTTTGTTCCCAGTACAAAAACCGAGAAATACAACACCAGGTTTGTAAATGAGATCGGCACCGGACTGAACGGTAGAGGAATACTTAACGGCCCCAGAATGCAGGTCAGCGCTGTCATCAATGCGATCAGTGTCATTTGTTTCGTTGTGAGAAATTTTGCTTTTGTCTCCATGTGTTTTGTTCTCCTTCTTTACACTCTTGTTCCAGTATACGAAAGAGACGTTCTATTGTCAACCTTTTATTATTGTAAGTTAACATTCGTTCCGGTTGTTTACTCTTGTAACTGTATATGATAGAGCGTGTTTGAAAATTAAAAATGCACAAAACATGTGTTTCTATTGCCTTCTCATGATAGGATAGCTTCCAAGCAAAATCAGACACAGCCTAGGTGGTGTAAGCACCAAGATACATGTGGTAGTGGATTCTTACGACTATCCAATCTACCTGATCCAGCGAATGAAAAGGATTTCAAAGAATTGTAACCAAGTATGATAAATATGCATTCATCTATAGTAATCCTCTTAATTAACGCAAATTCCACATGCGTGAAACCACCATTTACAATCATTCATGCTTATAGTTTCTAAGGCCGCTTTTACAACTTCAGGCAGTTCAGAGGCAACACAGATTTTATTCTTTCTGAGAATAGCTTTCATTTTTGACCACATTTTTTCAATAGGATTTAAATCCGGACTGTATGGCGGCAAATACAGGTAGGAAATACCAGCCTTGTCCAAAAGTTCTGTCACTATTTTGGCATGATGAGAGCGCATATTATCCATAATTACAACATTGCCTTTCTCAAGACTCGGTATCAACTGTTTTTCCATGTATTCACGAAACCGCTGTGCGGTTGTTCCGCCTTGGTACGTAGTATATACCAAACTGCCGTTAAGACGAATGGACGACAAAACGGTGTATTCCTGCAGGCGTGTTTATTGGGGCAGCATCAATGGCACATTTCCCATGTACTGCACGTGCATAGTGTCTTGTGAGGTTTGTATTAATGCCGCTTTCATCAAGATATATCTGATGTTCTGCATTTGCATCAGATATGTTTTCTATCCATGCGCTGCGCTTTGCCTGCACATCGGGGACGCTCCTGTTCTTTTGCATGCAAAGACTTTTTCTTATAAGTATAACCTTGTTTTATCAGAAAACGCCTGACGGCTTTGCTGCCTACAGGCAAATTAAGGCTTTCAATGATTTCCTTCATTGTGATATCAGGCTGTTTCTGCACAAGTTCCAGAATATCTTGGTGCTGCTTTTCTGTAAGGATTGGTTTCCGTCCTCTCAGCTGCGTTCTGGTCTCATAACTGCCAGTGCGTGCACGTTCTTCCACAAGGCGGTATATGGTACTTTGGTTTACTGAAAAATATTTTGCGATCTCCTTGGCATTGTGCGTTTTATCCCAGGCTTCCAATACCAGTTTTCTAGCTTCATTATGTAGCATGTTATCATCTCCTACACTATATTTTATCACCTCTGTAAAGAGCTTGCATTATTTAAGAGGTTTGCTATAAAAAAAGAAAAACAGAGCAACGGATTTCGGTAACAAAGAAATATCTTGATCGTTCAGACAAAAATAACGTTTTCCCTGTCTGTAATACATCATTGGTTAAAATCAGTGAAGAGTCTATCTGCCGTGAGCCACTATGCACAGTCAACGTGCATATGCGAACTGCGCATTCACATGCACTATTCCTTGCGACATTTCTACCCAACAGGGTATAAGACATTTTTTAGAAGTCATACCGTAAATCTATTGAAATCTCTTTAGAAAAAACAAAAACGGCTGTATTTCAGTCCACCTTTGCACCAAAGTACAGCCACATAAACCAATTCTATTTTTATTGTGCAATATCAGAACTCCCCCCTTCTCCCTGCTGCATCCAGAATATTCATCTGCATCCTATATTTTGCCACCGTTCTTCTTGAGATCTGTATTCCCTCTTCTCCCAGTTTCTGCGCCAGTTTTTGATCACTCAGCGGTTTCTTCTTATCTTCGCTTTGAATGAAATTTCTTAGCATCAGCTTCACTGAATCGCTACTGACTTCCTCCGTCCCTTTTGGCATAAAATCTGACAGTGCATAAACGCCCCAGCCACACTGCAGATATTTTCCTTTCACCGCCCTGCTGATTGTTGATTCATTCACCTCCATAATCTGTGCAACATCCTTCTGTCTGATCGGTTTCATATCCTTTCCCGAGTCCAAAAACATCCTCTGGAAATCAACCAGTATATCTGCAATCCTCTGCAATGTATGACTTCTCTGCTCTATGCATGCTCTCAGCCATTCTGCCTGCGCCTGCTTTTGCATAATATATTCCCGAACCTCCGCCTCTTTCGAATCTCGCAGTTTTACATAGAATTCATTCAGCCTCAGTTCCCGGTACACAGCCTCATTCAATTCCGCTATATATTTTCCATGTTCTTTTGACACAATAATATCTGGTATTACATACCCCCCTGTGTTTCTCCCATATATTCTTCCTGGTTTTGGATTCAGGGTTCTGATTCTGGAAAATGCGTCTCTTACCGCCGCCTCTTCCTCTCCCAGTTCTTTTGCAATTGCTGAAATTTTATGTTTTGACAGATCTTCCAGATAATTTTTTACCAGAGTAATCGCAAGCCGGGAGTCTTTCTGTCGCTTCAACTGCAGAATCAGACATTCCTTCAAATCGGCGGCCCCGATTCCGGCCGGCTCCAATGATTTCAGTATCTCCAGCGCACTCCGAAGTTCCCGCACCGAACATGGTATGTACTCTGCCAGTTTTTTCACCGAAATCTCCAGATATCCTCTACTGTCCAATGATCCTGCTAACTTTTCCACAATTTTCTTTTCTTTTTCCCCAATTGGCATCGTCAACAGCTGCTGATGTATTATATCCACAAGGCTTTCTTCCTGAAGAGTCCACCAGTCTTCTAACAACTGATGACCGCCGGCATAGCTCCAGTCGGTATCCTCCGATGCCGTTACTCCTGTTTCATCAGACTTACGCATATCTTCCCTCACCAGTTCTTCCAGCGGTGCCTCTGCCAGTTCTTCCACTTCAATCAACGGATTTTCCAGTGCCACTTCCTGAATATACACAGCAATTTCCTGTGCATTCATTTGCAGGATGCGTGCCTGCTCAATCTGCTTCTGATATACCCTTTGTTTCTGCTCAACCTTCAGTTCCAGTCCCATCGAATTTCCTCTTTACTACTTAATCAGTCTTTTAAACAATTCGTATAGCATCGACAATTCATATTCATCCAATCTGATTCTGTATTTTTTTTCTGCTTCCGCAAATACAATCCGAGAAATCCGATAGAACTCCTTCTCTTGCTCAGATAATTCCCGTTGTTCTTCCTCATAACCATCCTGTGCGATCATCAGACGCTCAAACATAAATGCAATGTGCATATACAAATTTAGTCTCACATGCCCCGACATTTCCAATGCATAATACTTTTCATACCGCATCAAAATCAGTTCTACTTCCCGAACTACAACCGCAGGGTTCAAAAACTGCAGTCGGCTTACGATACCTTCCATTGAGAAAAACTTTACAAATTCTCTTTTGAGCACTTCAAACTGCTCCGGATTTATTACTGTCTTTAAGGAATCCCACAGCACCTGTTCTCCACTTCCATCCAACACATCATACATACTCAGCCATGGAGTTTTTACTTCTTCTGAAAGTGATGAAGTCGTCAAAATCAACAGTGTCTGCTCAAAGGATTTTTCCCCTTTTTCACCCAAAACCCGAATCAGTTCCTTATAATCCATCGTAATAAAATCAAGCCCGCAGTCTCCGAGCACGCTTTTCATCATTTCCTGAATCTTTTCCGCAATTCCCACTCCGGACATACAGGATATGACAATATTTTTTCCCTGTGAAAGACCTTCAAAAAACTGTACATCAAAACTACAGATTTTCTTTGTACTCTGTGTAATTTCCGTAAAGGAACTATGTCCCAGTATTTTAATTCCGATATCGAGCGCAATTGCCGTAGAAACATTATTGATAATCATCAGATCCCCTGACAGACTGTTTTTGATCAATGTATACATTCTGCTGAGAGAACCTGTATCTACCAGCAGAATCACTCCTCTTCCTCCCGGAATATCTTCCAGATAACTCCTTACTTTATCAATCATCGCATCAAAAGAAGAGTCCATCGGCATATCAATTGCTTCAAACACAAAGGTTCCACATGCCTGATTCACCACTTTTGCAATACTGCTCGCCGTTGTATCTCCATGCGCAGCAATCAAACCTGCCAGTTCAACAGACTCTACAACATACTCATGCAGAGCAACTGTAAACAAAAACAGGACGTGTTTTCCACAGCCTTGTTCCAACGATACCACTTTCTCAAAAAGACGTTTTGCAATATAATGTGCCCTTGAAAGAGACTGTTCAAAATAAACAGACAATTTCCACTCCATCTCTGCATCCAATTCCATTTGCGAGAACATCTTATAACTCAGGTACAGTTCCTTCAGACATTGGTCTGTCACACGAATTCCATAGCGTTTCAGCACCAATCTGCAGCTGCTCTCAAACATCTTTCTTACCGTATTTTCGAACACCGAAGAACTCACTGTGACATATTTCTCCCAAGTCTTCATCTGGTGTTTATACCGTAGATATAACATATCTGTTTTATCCCAGGAAGCCTTCACCACCTCTTCCCAGAGAGCTGAAACATTCAAAGCATGTTCCGTAACACATGCTTCATACGCAGATTCACTTTCCTGACTGCACAAAACTTTCATCGGACAGACAATTTCTTCCAAAGAATCACCCTTGTCCGGTGTCTCATTCTGCAGCTCTCTTGAAGAGATTTTCAACAGTTTTTCCTCCTGTTGCCGAAAATATGCTTCTGCACAGCTTACCCGCACAAGATTTTCCAGTTTTCCGATATTTCCAGGTAACTTTGAAAAGCACAGATACTGCATCGCATCCTTTTCAATCAGAATATCCCTGTTGATCTTTACCGCTTCTTTCTGATAAAACCGATAAATTAACTGTAGTCGTTCCATCAGCGGTCTTTCCGCAATACTTCCGATTGAAGTCTGTACGGTAATTCTCCGGCGAAATGTTTCCAGAAGGACTTTTTCCGGAATCTCCGTTGTTGCAAAAATAAACCTTACCTTCGCCGCTTTCCAGTTCTTGTCACCAAGCGGTCGATATTTTCCTGTGTCCATGAAAATAAAAAGCTTTTCCTGGTTTTCATAAGACAGCCGGTGAATCTCGTCCAGAAAAAGATAACCGCCGTCCGCTTCCTGCAAAAGCCCCTCTTTATCTGTATCCGCTCCGGTAAAGCTTCCCTTTTTATACCCTAAAAGTGCTGCCGACAATAGCTCTGGATTGTTCGCATAATCTGCACAATTCAGCACTACCAACGGAGCACTCTCGCTGATAACTGCACTGGAAACTGCATATTGGTGAATCAGTCTTGCCAGAAAGCTTTTTCCGACCCCACTTTCTCCTGTAATCAGTATTGGCAGTCCGTCCGGCGGATATGACACCGCCGCTTTGCATCTTTCAATTACATTTTTCTGGCTGCCGTCAGCACCGATCATTGTATCAAAGACGTCTTCCCGGCGTACTTCCGGCAGCACTTCTTCTATTTCTTTTCTTTCTTCACTGACAGAACCCTGCACATTCTCTCTCTGTTGTTTCCTGATATTCCAGCATACCGGCCGGGTAAGTGTCTTTTCCACACTACCTTCTTCCAAAAGACGGTTCAGATAATGGCTGACTACCTGTCGGCTTAAATTCAGCTCTTCTGCAAGTGCTGCCGCCGTAATCTGACAATCACTCTTCGACATCCTGCACAGCGCCTGATATACCCTGTCTTTTGCTTCCATAAAAAGTACCTCCCGGTTTTTCTGCTTTTTCATACCCCTATTATAATAAATTTTGAGTTTCTCTACAACACTTTTCTTTTCTTGAGTTTCCGCAGAATTATCCTCCTCAGATAAGTCTGCTATGTTTCGTTATCCACAACTTTCAAAAAATGCCTAAAATATAAGGAATCCTGTTCCTTTTTGATGTAAAATTAAGCTACCAAACCAAAAACTTACTAAACAAAAAGAAAGGGGATCCCTTATGATTAATTCTACATCAACTACTTACTCTCTGAAAAGAAAAATTTTAACTTTTACAAATAAAATTTCCTGCCGTCTTCCGAAACCAGACCGCAAGTTTATATCAGATATGGTTTACGGTATTTTGGCATCTCAGAGCTGTCTGCTTACCGATATTTCCGATCAGCTCCATGAACCTGCACGTAAAGTAAATACAGTAAAACGACTTTCCACACATCTCTTGGAAGGCCCCCTGCCGCTGCGGCTTCCACTTATCTCCATACCGTAAAGAAGCTCTCGCCTCCCGATCCGGTGGTCCTGATTGATGAAAGCGATGTTGTAAAGCCGGATGGGAAACACTTTGAAGCCCTGGGCATTGTCCGGGATGGTTCAGAAAGCACACAGACAAAAATGTTTATAAAAAGGGATATCATGTAACGGAAGCCTGCGTTTTAACTGCTCATAAGCATCCCGTCAGTATTTTTTCCCGGCTCCATTCTTCTGCTGAGAAAGATTACAAATCTGTAAATACCATCACATTTGATGCGATCAGACAGGCCGTCTCTCTTTTCGGGAAAGCTACTTTCGTTATGGATCGGGGTTATGATGACAATAAAATCTTCCTCTTCCTCGACCAACAGAAGCAGGATTATGCGCTCCGCCTGATTGCCAGGAGGAATCAGAGCCTCCAACAAATGCCCTGAAAGTTTCTATCATACAGAAAGCAGATCCGATCAAAGAGAAAGTAAGCTTCTGCTATTATCGGCTGGCGAAAGGCATCTCCGGCATACTGTCGTATGCAAAAGAAGGTGTCCGACTGTGGTTCCGGACAAAGCGTCCGGCATGCCGTCAACTCTGCCTTAAGCTGACCGGTTAAGTAGAGAAAAGAATAGGTCTCCTAAAGTCCGGTTCCGGCGGGGCTTATTAAAGTGCCTCTATTTTCGGCACTGCCATTCTAAATCTCTCAAAATTTCGGCAGATTGGCACTTTGGGAAGACATATCCATTTTTTCAGTGCAATTTGCGGAAACTCAAGTTTTCTTTTCCATCTCATGGCTTTTTGTCCCGGGGATTACTGTTCATATGTTAACCTGTGAGCAGTAACTCCCGGCATTCTTACCTCGGCAGACGTGCTCTTCTGTCCGGAAATACCCGATCAAATCCTTCTGCAGAATCCTGATACCAATAAGCCACTGTTGCCACATCGTCCGAACGTTCAAACAATGACAGATCATCATTTCCAATCTGCTGCAAAGTTACTTTGATATCTTCTGAAAAAGCGATTGGATCTAGAATATGCCAGCGGTACAGACCATGGCGCGGCAGACTGTCATCACCAAATGCATGTACTGCATTTAATTTTCCTGTTTCAAACCGTACACGTGTCTTGTCCTTTGTCTCATAAAACGGATAACCTAGAAACAGTGTGGAATAGTTCTTAACGGAAGGTCTTCCCAGCTCATCTTTCTGATGAAATGCCCACGCACCTCCGAAATAATCTTCAGAACCTGTGGAGGATACGGTCGGGAATTCTTCATCTCCATCCAGATAGAACTTAAATTCACCCTCTCCCCACCAATATCTTTCCAGTGCAGTCAGCGCAAGAAATGTTCCTACATAATAGCCTTTTCCTTTAATCTTATCCAGTATCACGTAATCTTTTGCCAGTTCTGTTTGTCTTTCCCGTTTCCAGTATGCGTGGAAATACAGAGTGTTTTCCGGCAGACTGTCTGTCTCCGCATAATTTACTGTATAGAAAAATGAAGTAATGTCTTTCGGATGTTCATTTGTAATGGTAATTCTTGCTCTTTCACGAAACGGCATTTCAAAATAGCTGTTCATACCGCCCGTTGGATTTACTACGATCGGCAGAGACGCAATGTCACATCGTTCGCCGAATCCGTTGCAGAAGAAATCTCCCAGTGGAGCTTCTACCGCCGGAGTGCTGCTGTTGTCCCAATAGATTCTGAGTACAACATCACGCATAACAAAACTTCCCTTTTCTGTATTTTCACGAATCGTCATCCAGATATGACGAATGATTCCCGGTCCTTTTATATCTGCAATGACCGTCTCTTCTCCCATTGGAAGACGGATACTTCCTCTTCCTTTTCTCTGCGGTCCGAGTGCACTGTCTTCCATGCATGCTCTTCCCTTTTCTCCCGTCGGATTTTCCGGAGATACTGCTCTTGACCGCTCGCCCTTAAAGGTTGTGATATTATTTAATAAATTCATAATCCTGACTCCATTTCTCTTCGTTGTTTGGGTGAATTAATTTCTTTTGATTTTTTTTCATTTCTACATAAACCGGAAATGTACTTCTATTTTTCATAGAAAACTCTGCCATATGATGCTCATACCGAACCGAAATATCAAATCGGGCATTTCCTATCCGCATATTTTTCCAGCAGAATCCGCCGATAAACCGCTTAGGATGGATTCTGAACACCGCCTTCGGCGCATCATATTCGATTCCGAGAAATTCCGTGATAAAAAGGATAAAAAAGATTCCTGCACCCCATCCACATTTTCCGCAGCTGTTCATTCTCACAACATCACCGGTCTGTGCTCCGATCTTATACGGCCACCACCACCAGGAACCATCCAGGTCTATCAGTCTTTCTAACTCACGAAATCTACCTTCGTCTCCTGACCAGTTTTCTTTCTCTGCCGCACCGTTTAAAATCGAAATATATCCCGGAAATGTTGCCCCGGACTGATTTCCCCACTTGATTCCTCTGCTCAGTTCACTGTAAGTAGGATTTTCTCTGCTTCCTGTAAACTGACCATACTGCTTCAAAGTATCCTGCTCTTCACTTTGATATTTGTAGTATTTCATCAGGGTTGTATCCGATTCTTCCCCATCATGCATTCTGAGACAAATTTCTCCGTCATGGTTCACATCTGTTATAAACTGAAGCCCCTGGTCCAACATCTCTTTCTGATACTTTTCTGCAGAATCACATTCCTTCTTTTCCTCTGCGATTCCACTGATTCCTTCCAGATACTGTGTTCCAAAGAGCCCCTTCGCAGTCATATACCGTTCGATATCTTTTCTTGTCTTTCCTGCTTCACTTCTCAACATTTCCGCATAACTTTTCTCTCCGAAAACTTCTTCCGCAATTCTTGCTAATGCCATAAAACTGCGGTACACACAGAGATTGGTTCCTGTATGATACTTTCCCAGTGCATACGCATCGGAAATCCACGTTGTACGATACAGATAAGGCTCATTTTCCTCACGGCTTTCGAGAACCGTCTGAAGAATTGCTTTCATTTTCTTATAGAGCTTTGGATGCTGTTGGAAAAATTCTTTCTCACCAAAATACTCATAATATGCACCGGAAAGCATGATCACAGACAACGAATTGCTCAATGAATGAAAGACGCCGCCTTCGAATTTAGTTCCTTTATATTTGATTCCATATTTTGCAAACCAGAGAATACATTTTTTACAAAGTTCCGGCTCTGTCAGTGTAAACGGCAGACTGGAGTAGTACATGTCTTTATTCCATACATGTGGTGTGACCGGATACGTTCCCCAGTTGGAACCCAGAATTTCATTCTCGCCTGACATTGCAAACGCACCAAACGCCTGCTGGTATGCTCTCTGCAAAAGCATTCCTGCCATCGCATCTTCTTCCATCTTCAGTTCTCCTGTCAATGACCGGAAATACTGTAACGTCTGTTCCATCCAGAAATCCGTATCTTTACTTAAAAACATTTCTATATCCTGATACCGGTTCGGATCTCCAAACAGAAGTGAAACCCGTTTCTGCTCCATTGGCTGCAGTGTAAAGGAAACATCCTGATACGTTCCACTCTCCGCTGTTATCATCAACACATTTCTTGTATCCGAATATTTCTTTTCATACAAAGCAGGGAGACAGACCGTCATCTCTGCTGCCTCTCTGCCTGTATTTTTTACCGTTACTTCATAAAGAAGACAACTCAGCCGTTTTCCTTTTGCTGTAATCGGTGCTGTGGCAAGAATCGTGACTTCTCCCCACGGAAAATAATGCCTGCAGCGTGGAAACAGATTTTCTGCCAGATCCGTCTCCACATATTTTGTATGTTCACATAATTTTTCTGTCTGTCCATTCCATTTTACAGAAACAGACAACTGATGTTCCTGCACAAAATCCTTTGCCACCCACACCCCCGGCTTACTTTCCATCAGATAATTTCCGTGAAAAAATGTAATATGTCTTATCGTTCCGAATTCATCCAGATTCGCCTGTACTTTCTGATTGGAAACATCAAAGGAAAATGTATCATCCGGTAGTTTTTTTCCATAATAACTCACCTGATTTTCCGTGCTGTATTTCCCGTCTTTTACTTTTACCTGAAAAAACGGATTTCTTTTACTGTCTCTGATACGATTTCCTGTCATAACTTTTCCTCCTGCCTTAGCAGATTCCGAGAACGGATAATATAATTCCCAATGCAACAATTCCAAAGATCAAAACAATGATATTTACTTTCTTCTTTAACAGTTTAAAACATCCAAATGTAAGCAAAAGCGGTACAATTCCGATAAAAATACTGTCAAGAGAAGACTGTACATCCATTACGGATTTTCCTTTCATCGTAAAATCAAGAATTGTCGTAAACAGAACCGTTTTACTCGTCATCGCTCCGACCATGATCAGTCCGACAATGCCCGCTGCCTTCGTCAGAATCTCCATCATTCCGTTAGAATAAATCTTTTCTATGTATTTTGCGCCAAGAGAATATCCTAAAAACGCTCCATAGTAACGGCACAGGTAGTTCGGAATATTAAATGCAAGAAGGAAAATCAATGGTGCAAGCACGTTTCCTGCATTGGCAAGTCCGATTGCAAGTCCGGCTGCAACAACACGCCATACGCCCCAGAATAAGGAATCGCCGATTCCGGCCAGCGGTCCCATCAGACTCAGCTTGATTGAGTTAATGGATCCTGCGTCAAAATCTGTTTTTTCACTGTTCTCTTTTTCCATGGAGCCTGCAATTCCCATTACAAAAGATGCCATCGGAATTGTCGTACTGAAATATTTCACATGACGTGCCAATGCTTCTCTTCTTTTTTCTTCGTTATCTTTATAAAAATGATTGATAAACGGAATCATGGAATAGCAGAAACCGCCTCCTCCCATGGTAACCGGATTTACTGATGCATACATTGCTCCGGATCTCCAGAACATTTTTCTGATTAATTTTTTCTCTTCCTTACTGACATTATTCATTAATTTCATGCGAAAAAGTCCTCCTCTTCACTCATTTTTTCTACCGCTGCCGCTGGTGCCGCCTGATTGTTCTTTAACTGCATATCACGCTGTGCTGTCACAACCGCAATAATTGTTCCCAATACTGCAATTGCGATCAGTGGAAGATCCAAATATGCTACGAGAATAAATCCCAGCAGGAAATAGATTGCAATCTTATTATTCCAGAGCATCTGCAGAAGCATTGCCATACCAACTGCAGGAAGCATATTTCCCGCTACCGTCAGACCGTTCATAATTACATCCGGTATCATTTCCAGAATACGCTGAACAGCATCCGAACCAAACAATACTGCAAAAAACGGAATCAATGCATATAACGCATAATGTACGAACCATAAACCAAAATGAAGTATTGTAATTTCTTTATCTTTTCCTTCTTTTGCAAGTTCTTCAAATTTCGGTGCGCATGGACCAATCACAAAAGAGAAAATAAAGTTCATTAACTGTAATCCAAGCACTGCCAATGGGAAAACGATTGGAATAATGGTTCCGACATTTCCTCCGAGATTAATTGCAAAAGCAGTTGCAAGTCCGGCTGCAAGTGCCGGTTCTGCTGTACTGGATATTCCGATGTTTACAACTCCCATAAAAATCGACTCCAATGATGCACCTACAATAAGTCCTGTCTGCACATCTCCCAAAAGCAGTCCTGCCAGCGGTGCCACTACGATCGGTCTGCTCAACATTGCCATTCCAAAAAGTTCATGTCCTGCAACTCCCACAAAAACAGCGAGTGCTACAAAAAATGCATCTAACATCATAATCTCATCCTCCTCTATCCTATTTTAATCAACATCCCTTTAATATTGCAGATGCCATTTTCTTTTCCATTGCCGGTGTTCCCTGGAAAAATGTGTCCGGGTAAAGCTCTGTCAGTTCTTTCAGTGCTTCCAGTTCGTCTGCTGTCAGCATAACTTCTTTTGATAAGATTTTCTTTTCTCCGGATGTCGTTTTACCGGCATTTCCGATATTTACCATTTCAATATTTTTGTAACGTTTACACAATGTAACTGCATCTTTTACCATCGGTACAAGTACCATCAGACGCATAGACTCTGAACGTGGATCATCCAGAATCGTTGTCACATCTTCTACCGACTTGATGATACATTTGATTCCTTCCGGCACTGCCATCTTTAATGTCATTTTTTGTAGTTCATTTGATGCCGCCTCATCACTTGCAACTACCAGTCCATTCAGTTTCAGTTCCTTTGTCCATGTCATTGCTACTTGTCCGTGAATTAATCTTTCATCTACTCTCAAACATACAATCATCTTTTTCTCTCCTTTTCTTTTTGTTATGCTAATAGGCGTTTGCGAAACTCTGAACTCATTGAAAATACTGAATTCTTTGATTGTGACAAATCAATATCTCCTCAAAAATGTCAGTTTTTACGCTTCCCAATCCTTGTGGAAATGTGGATAACTTCCTCTCATTTCACGATTTTTAGCAAGTATTATGGTTTTGTCCCTTGCAAAGCCTATAACTTCGTTAGAAATCTCAAAAGTTATCCACATCAGTCGCATTTTGAGTTTCGCAATCATCTATTGTTATGCTAAGAATTCTTCCTCATCTTCTTTTTTTCCTTCTGGTATTTCTACCTGAACGAGCATCATATTTTTTCTGGACTCCTCAATAGAATCTAGCAGTTCTTCCTTTGTAACCTTATCCTCGTTCATTGCCAGTTCCAGTATCAATGGCAGGTTGAATCCGGCTATCAGAAATACATTTTCTTTCTGTGCATATGGAACAACTTTCTGATTGACACTTCCCCCCATCAAATCTGTACATACGATTACTTGATCTTCATCACTCACTTCTGAAAAATAAACTTTCAGTTGTTCATCCACATTGTCTTCTGGGTTTACATAGGCTGTCAAACAGGTAATATCTGCAGTATTTCCTATGAGTAATTCTAATGTACTCTTCATCCCTGTTGCTAAAGTTCCATGTGTTGCAAATAAGAATTTTTTCAATTTCTTCATCCTCCTCTTTTTCTTTCTACCCTTATATACTGCAAGAACTGTGCCAACTTTTTATTAGACACTAAAAAAAGCCCTAAAATCAAGGCTTTTTTTATTAAAAAAATATTATTCTGTAGTGTCCAAACATCACCCCACCCATATAACTGCAGACTTTCGACACAAAATCTTCAAAATCTGCATTTTCAAATCGAAATGAAATTCCCGTCTGTTCCAGATTATCCTCACAAACCTCTTCTGAATCCGCCAGAAATATTCGGCATAGCTCTGCGTACTTCGGTTCTGATTGCTACCGCTCCAGTTCCGAGGCTCTTGCTAGAGCGTGTTTGAAAATTGCTGCCGCCGCATCCATCGGATGTCTTCTTGCAGTACTATTCCAACTGCAGACACCAACTTCTGCCGGTATTATTGCCATCTTAAGCCTGCAGAATACACTGGTTTCCAACACCGTTTTGGTACTGCACCTGTATGCTGCCCAGTCCGTGCATCCCGCACTCCTGGTCAACGAACTGCTTTTGCTTCTGACCGGAACTTCCTGTGGGATTCTGATGAATCTCTACATGCCCGGAAATTCAGCAAAAATCCGACGGGCACAATCCGAGCTGGAACAGATATTCCGGAATACATTCCACCGGATCGCCCGTGATATTGTGATGGACAAACAACTTGCCTGCACCTTTTTTGATTTGTCCGATCTGGATTTGATTTTAAAGAAACTGGAAAAAGAGGCGCACGAAAATCAGGGAAATACATTACTGTCAGATGAACAGTATTTTGTGAAATATGTAGAAATGCGAAAAAACCAGAAGCTGGTAGTTGAAAAACTCTGTCAGAATATCCGACTTTTACATGATGTTCCGATTCAGGCGCATGCCATCTCTCATTTTATCGAAGATGTCAGTATAAAATTTCATGAATCCAATAATACACAGGAACTGATGCAGAAACTGACCGAAATGCAGACTTCCATGCAAAAAGAACCGCTTCCAGTGACAAGAACCGAGTTTGAAAACCGTGCAGTTCTCTATCGAATTCTCTACGATCTGGAAGAACTGATCACCATCAAAAAGCGATTCATCGAGACTTTAACTCCTGATGAGATCAAACGATTCTGGAATACCAGTCAAAACTGTTGTCAATAGTAGCAGTTTTGACTGCACCCATCTGGGAACAATTCCTGTTTCATACGATCCCGGAATTCTCTTTTCGTTTCCGCTGTTTCCAAAATCATAAGCGCTTTTTTCAACCGGATGATATCCTGCTGCATGAATTCTGTATAATTTCCTCTGCCCACAATCTTCAAATATGTAATTCCCGCTTTTTGTAGGTCGTACAGCGCACACAATCCACATCCACCTGCTCCTGTACGATAGTTTTCCACATCCAAATCCTCGTTTTCCACTTCATCTGCTTTTTGATTTGACAGTTCCAGAACGCCCTTACACTTTTTGTTCAACTTCCCCACGCGATATGGAACCCGACAGAGATGCCCCAGTTCATCACAGTGCAGCGAATTGCAGAATCCTCCACTGAAATGGCACAGTTCATTTAGGACAAACGCCTCGTACTCGATATTCTTTTTTAGATTGGAAATACAGGATTTCATATCTTCTACTGTATTTTTGCGGTGAAAGATCACCCGGCAGATTTCCATTTCTTCCAGAAAATCTGCCATCTGGCTGTTGATCTCTCCAAATTCTCCGCTCAAATGGATCCGACAGGGGATCTTCTGACTGCGGATATACAAAAGCAGCGCCGGATCTGCCACAATGATCGTATCAAATCCTGCCTGATGGCATTGTCCAATGATCTCCCCCACAACAGGATACTGCTCGGGTGTATAAGATAATGAGTTGAACGTGATGGCTACCGGCACCTGATAGTATTTCCTCATATTTCCAAGAATCTTCAACTCTTCATAAGAACCGATCTGCACATTATAAGCGCGCACTTCTCGTCTGTTTAATGGATTTAGCACTCCATATTTTTCTGCCCACGCAAATGGAACATACCCGCAGAAACATTCATCTGCCCCTGCCTCCACATACATTGGATAATCATCCACACTTCCAAGCCCTGCTGTAATCTTCATCTTCACGCCTCACTTCTCACAATAGGTTTACCACAATCCGGTCAATGCCTTGTCTGACAGATTGATTCAGATACTCCATCTCTTCCAGACTCGTTCTGTCATATCCAAACAGTGTGTTATACTTTCCAAACATCTCCAGATGCCTGGGATATAAAAATACCAATCCCCTGCAGTATCCGGGGCACTGTTCTACAGATTTCTGTCTGCCACGGTCTCCACATGCGCACTTCGCATACAGTGTACAAAACTGTGCTGTATTGGTCTGAAAAAACGGTAGATGCAGGCTATGTTTTCCTTTTGGAATCACGATTTCATGTCCGCAGGCTTCCAGTTCATACCGCTCAATCTGGTTCTCTTTTAAATATTGCTGATAAAATTCACTGTTTAAATTGGTCTCCTGAAAGCACTTTGTTTCCTCTTTCAGATAACGGGACCGATTGTCCTTTTTGTACCGGTTCAAAAGAATACCCAGATTCAGTTTCACACAGTTTTGTGTTTCCTGTTTCCATTTACGGATCAGATGTGCGGTGCCCCAGTCATTTACTGCAATCTCATTCGGCATATATTCTTTTCTCTGTTCCAGAAATTTCAGCAATTCTCTGATTGAATCTATCTGACTCTCTTTGATCCACGAAAATGTCAGTGTCACTGAAATTCCTTCAATTTTTGCCTTTTCCAACATGGCATGTAATATGTCATTCTCCGGAAATAAATGAGGACAAAACGTATTGCCTATATAAACACGTTCCACCGGTTTCTTCGCAATCGGATGTTCCTGCAAGCCCCATTTTTTCCAGTATTTTTCTGCAAATGTTTCCATCGGTTCCCTTAGCCACGCTTCATATAACTGCGGAGTATCCAACTCCAGAGCCAGCTCTACATTTTCACACAGCTTCTGCCCTTTTGCTTTCTCTGCTGCCTCCTGAAACCACTCCTCTTTCTGCTCTTCCAGAGATTCTGCATAGTCTTCATCCAGATGAACAGGGTAATCCGTGTATGCTGCCGCGACTTCCCCGTCTTCCCCTGTCATTTTCAAAGAAATATACTTCCAATAATCAGCAAGTAATTGACGCACATATTTTTGATAGTCTTTGTCTTCTGTCAATACCGTATATTCTGTAAAAAATCGGCTCTCCTCCATTTTTTTCATCCGGTCTGCAGGAATCAGAAGCTTCTTATAGCACCCTCCATTTTGCGAAAAAAACTGCAGCCAGATTTCATGGATTTTCTCAGCCTGATTTGCCATCCGAAATACAAATCCGTTTTCTCCCAGCTGTGTGATGCGCACTTCCTGTCCATCGACAATTCCTGATAACAGACCATAGGGAATCATGGAAACTGCATTTTTAATCTGCATTCTGTGTCCTCCCAAACCTTATTCTTAGTATAATGTTACTTTAGCCGATTCCACTTCTATTTTCAATCATTTTGTACAGTTTTCTCATCTGAAATAGCCTTTTTCTGCCTGTCAGCAGACTACAATTTTACATTGACTTTATTCCGGCAACAGGACTTACAATCAACATAAGATAAAGAGTTCCTGGCTATACTATGGAACATAATGTTTCAAAGAAAGGATATGATTTTATGGACAGAAAAATAAGAATCGCACAATACGGATGCGGAAAAATGAGTCACTATCTGATGCGATATGTTTTAGAAAAAGGCGGAGAACTGGTGGCTGCCTTTGACATGAATCCTGCAATGATCGGTACGGATATCGGCACTCATCTTGGAATGGAAAAACTTGGCATAACGATCAGCGATGCTAAAGATGCTTCTGAAATTTTAAGCAAAGAAAAACCAGATGTATGCATTATCGCAACCCGCTCCACTATGGCCGAATTAAAAGAAGCATTTTCTGTATGTGCACAAAACGGAATCAACGCGATTTCTACCTGCGAAGAGGCACTCTATCCGTGGAACTCTTCAAAAGAAATTACAGAAGAACTGGATGCACTTGCCAAAGCCAACAACTGTACATTGTGCGGAAGCGGATACCCGGATATGTACTGGGGTTCTCTGATCACAACTCTGGCAGGATCTATGCATCGCATTACAAAAATCTGCGGAAGCAGCAGCTATAATGTGGAAGACTATGGAATTGCTCTTGCAGAGGGCCATGGCGCCGGATTAAATATCGAAGATTTCGAACGCCAGATCGGAGCATATAATAATCTGGATTATCACCAGACCTTGCAGGCAATTGATGAGGGCATCGTCGTTCCATCTTATATGTGGAATCAGAACGGATGGCTCTGCAGCCAGCTCGGTCTTCACATTACTTCACAGACACAAAAATGTGTACCGATCACGCACGACGGAGATTTGTACTCCAGTACGCTGAATATGACGGTAAAAGCAGGGGATGCTACCGGAATGTCCGCCATCGTTACAACAGAAACAGAAGAAGGAATCACACTGGAAACACAATGTCTCGGTTATGTCTATGGTCCTGAGGATTTTGATAAAAATGAATGGAGCTTCCACGGTGAACCGGATACAACGGTGATCGTAAATCGCCCGGCAACGGTGGAATTAACCTGCGCCACACTGGTCAACCGCATTCCAATGTTGATCGATGCTCCTGCCGGATATATTACAACGGAAAAAATGCCGGTCAACCACTATCTCACAAAATCCATGCATGAATATGTAACCGGAAAATAATTTTATGTGCTTGCACAGCCCGCTTTTTCACGAAATCCGGGCTGTGCAAGCACAAGATCCAGAAACGCTTTCATCTGTGGTGTCATCCATTTGTTCTTGTGATACAAAAGCTGATGGTACATCTTCACTCCCGGCAAATCCGTCCGTATCTCGAAAAGGACACCTTTTTCTATTTCTTCTTTCACAGTAAATTCCGGCAAAAATGATATCCCCATCCCCCGCTTTAGCAGATTGATAATCGTTTCTGTATTGCCGATCTCCAAAACCGGTACAATCTCAATCTCTTTTTCTGCCAGCATCTGCTCCAGTTCATATCGATAGGCGGCTCCTGTTTCCGTGAGAAGAAATGCCGCTTTTGCAAGATGCTGTATCAGATGAATATTACTTTTTTGTGCAAATACCCTGTCTGATGTCACAAAAATCGTATCTTCTACTCTTTCTGCCGCACACATCCACTGTGAACTGTAAATTTTCTTATCCAGCGTGAAGATCAGATCAATCTCATCACTTTTCGCCAGATCCATCAAATTTTCTGTAGCTCCGGACTTAATGATCACTTCAACTTCCGGATACAGTCTGTGATATTGAAGCAAAAGTTCCGGAAGCAGTGCCGTACAGGTAGATTCCACGCCGCCGATCTTCAATGTTCCTCTTGTCGTATGCTCTTCCCCGGCAAATGTCAATGCTTCATTTGTCACACGCATGATCTCACTTGCATAGCCAATAAACTCCTGCCCTTTTTCCGTCAGATATACACGCTTTCCAATCCGCTCAAACAGCTGTGTTCCCAGCTCTTTTTCCAACTGCTGTATCTGAATGGTCACTGCGGACTGGGAGTACCCCAGCTGCTCTGCTGCTTTGGAAAAATTCTGGGTGCCTGCCACTTTTAGAAACGTCAAAATATTTCTGATTTCCATCCGTCTCTCCTCATTAACATTTTTAATATATTATATGAAATCTATGAATTTTACATATATGTAAATTTAGTGTAGACTATCAAACGAAATGAGTCAAGTAATTAAGAAAAAGAGGAATACCTTTATGATCGGAACCGAATATATTTTAAACAGTACCCAGTTGGAAGAGGCCATCAAATCATTTGTGCATGATTTTTGTGCAGAAAAACACGAGATCCACGATCAGCCTGTTGTTGTTGAAGCAAAGGAACATCAGGAGGACAAAATCAAACAGATCAAAATCCCGGAAAAAGGACGCCCGGTAAACGAAGTTGTCTCTGAAATGATGAACGAAGTGTACCGCTACCGCGGAGATGCCAACCATCCACGTTTTTTCAGCTTCGTTCCGGGACCGGCTTCTTCGGTTTCCTGGCTGGGAGATATCATGACATCTGCTTACAACATTCATGCCGGCGGAAGCAAACTTGCCCCCATGGTCAACTGTATTGAACAGGAAGTGTTAAAATGGCTGGCAAAACAGGTCGGATTTACCGAGAATCCCGGAGGTGTCTTTGTAAGCGGAGGGTCTATGGCAAACATCACCGCTCTGACTGCCGCCCGGGACAATAAGCTAACAGATATCAATCTCCATCTGGGAACAGCTTATATTTCGGATCAGACACACAGCTCCGTCGCAAAAGGACTGCGCATCATCGGAATCACGGACAGCCGGATCCGCAGAATTCCGACAAACTCCCATTTCCAGATGGATACGACAAAACTGGAAGAAGCCATTGAAACAGACAAAAAATCCGGCTATATCCCGTTTGTTGTCATTGGTACCGCGGGAACCACGAACACCGGAAGTATAGATCCACTTACAGAGATTTCCGCACTTTGTAAAAAACATGATATGTGGTTTCACATTGACGGGGCTTACGGTGCTTCTGTACTGTTAAGCCCGAAATACAAGTCTCTGTTAACTGGAACCGGGCTTGCTGACAGTATCAGCTGGGATGCACACAAATGGCTCTTCCAGACGTACGGATGTGCTATGGTTCTTGTAAAAGATATCCGTAACCTGTTCCACAGCTTCCATGTAAATCCAGAGTATTTAAAAGATCTGGAAAATGACATCGACAATGTCAATACATGGGATATCGGAATGGAGCTGACCCGCCCTGCCCGCGGCTTAAAACTATGGCTGACTCTGCAGGTGCTCGGAAGTGATCTGATCGGATCTGCCATTGAGCATGGATTCCAGCTGGCAGTCTGGGCCGAAGAAGCTCTGAATCCAAAAAAAGACTGGGAGATCGTCTCCCCTGCACAGATGGCAATGATCAACTTCCGCTATGCCCCAAAAGATCTGACAAAGGAAGAACAGGACATTTTGAATGAAAAGATCTCCCATCGGATCCTCGAAAGCGGTTATGCAGCGATATTTACTACTGTTCTCAATGGAAAGACCGTACTTCGAATCTGCGCGATCCATCCGGAAGCAACACAGGAAGATATGCAGCATACGATCGATCTGTTGGATCAGTATGGTCGTGAAATTTATACGGAAATGAAAAAAGCTTAATTTAAAAAACCATGGAAGTGACGGGAACTTATCCCGTTTTCCATGGTTTTTTCTTATCTCTTCACAAAGTATTCCTCATACCATACAAGGAATGTATAAATTGTCCACACTTTTCTCCAGTTATCCGAGTTTCCTCCGATATAATCCTCAAAAATCGCATTGATCTCATCCAGATTGAAGAATTTGGCTGCCATCTCGCTGTGGAACTTGTCACGCACATCCTGATTGTATCGCTCATCCGCCATCCAGATACGGATCGGCACAATAAATCCAAGTTTCTTGCGGAATGCAATTTCTTCCGGAAGCACTTTTGCTGCCGCTGTACGGAATGCGACTTTGTTCTGCTCCTCGTTGACTTTATATCTGGACGGCATTCTGGATGCAATGCTGAAAATTCTGGTATCAGTCAGAGGCATCCGAACTTCCAGTCCTGCTGCCCGGCTCATCTTATCCACGTTCAGATAAATATCTCCTTCCAGCCAGATCTGAATATCTACATTGGACATCTTACTAAGTGGATCCAATCCTTCCATCTCCTCATAAATACTTCTTACGAGTTCGATTGGAAGCACATCGGGATCATAATGTTTCAAGATTTTCTGCTTTTCATCCTCTTTCATGATGTTCGTATTTCCGACATAGAAATTCTTCAGATTCTCGCCGTAGCGTTCTGCATTTCGATACATATTGTATCCACCGAAGAATTCATCCGCACCTTCTCCGGAATAACAGATCTTTGTATGCTTTGCAGTCTCTCTGCATCCAAGTGCGAATACAATTGCCGAGGCATCTCCAAGCGGCTGTTCCATGTTGTACATTACATCCGGCACAATACCAAAATATTCCTCCGGTGTGATCACACAACGCTGGCTCTCTCTTCCAAGAAGCTCTGCTGTCTGTCTTGCAAGTCCGGATTCGTCAAATCGCTCTTCTTCATATCCGCAAGAATCTGTTTTCTGCACATCTGACATTGCCAGAACATACGAAGAATCTACCCCGCCTGACAAGAACGATTCTGCATACTCACTCTCTTCTTTCACTTCCGGCATAATCTCTGTCAGTGTGTTGTGAATCTCATCAGCCCAGTCTTCTAATGTTTTAGTCTCATCCGGGTGGAATTCCGGCTTCCAGTAACGGGTGATCGCAAGTTTTCCGTCTTTCCAGATCAGATACCGTCCCGGAAGAAGCTTTTTGACACCTTTAAAAAATGTCATCTCTCCTGCAACATAGGTAAGGCTTAAATATAACTGCAGCATCTCTTCGTTTAATTCTTTTACAAACCCCGGCTGCTCCATGATCTGACGGATGGTTGTCCCATATAATAATTCACCATCTGCTGTCTCATAATAATAAAACGGCTTTGTTCCGAACTGATCTCTCAAACAGAATAATTCCTGTTTCTCATCATCCCACAAGGCAAAGGCAAACATCCCATGCATATGGTCTGCCATTTCATTTCCCCATGTCTCATATGCTTTGATGAGAATCTGTGCTTCTCTGTCCTCTCTGGATAAAGAATGATCGATCCCCAGTCGTTCGCAAAGTGCTGACCAGTTTCGAATGTGTCCGCTGTATTCTTTCACGTTTATCATGTGTATACCCTCTTTTCTTATAATTTCAATAAGAATATTCGATCGGCCGGTATGCCGATCCTGATTTTCTGGTTCCTGTTTAGTTTACCACGATATGAGCGATTCAGCTATGATTTTTTGCTGAAACTTTACATTGCTAATATCTTCTTTTATATCCCTTATCGGACAAAGTTCGCCCGCCGAAGGCCTGTGTTGAGGGATGCCCGGATGGATATACACTTTGGAACATATTTTATTAAATTACCTTATTTTCAAAATAGCATTCCGATAAATACGATGGATTTTCATAATACATACTGCTATTATAATCATCAATTTTAGGACTGATAAATGAATTGTACACCTCTATCAAAGCATCTATTGTTTCAATCCCGCTCTTTTTCGCAACTTCTTTTATCAGCCTTTTATATACTTTTCCTATATCCCAATGAGACGGAATCGAATAACTACAATCTTTCACATTATCAAAATTTCCCGATTCAATATCGGCTTCTCTAATAAAATCATCGCTCACTCGCTCTATATTGTCACTATGATACACATCAGCCAAATCATAAATTTTTTCAAGTCTTTTTTTCCCCAAAGCATTCACAACATCCGCTCTTGTATTCCGGGTTTTACGCGCAATGTAGTCAATTATTTTCCACAGCAATGCTTATACTTCTTCCCGCTTCCACATGGACATGGATCATTTCGCCCGATTTTTTTCTTCGTGACCTGATTTGATATTTCAGGCAGACCTATTTCACTTGGAATAATCTTTTCTTTGCCAAGTTCCCGGTCTGTAAATCCGCGATTACTCCATTTCCGGACTGAATACACCCATTCACTGCAGTTTTCCACAAAATGATTTCCCCTTGTACGATTTGGGAATTCAACATATCGCTCAAACAAGAGATTCATAATTCCTGCAGCATTCAAATCTTCCTCTGCTACTCTATATTCCAACTCCAACATCAGATTGTCTGCCCGTGTCTTGTTTTTCATCAGATGTGTCAGATCTGCCAGAATTTTCTTATAAAATGGATTTTTTACATCAACCAGATTCTCTGCATATAATTTTATCTCTTTTTGATTCGGAATATAGTATTCCTGACCTGATACCTGTCGTAAAAATTTCCTGTACTCTTTTTCATTTTCAAACTGCTCACTGATGATCCACTGTTCATCACACCAGAATGGACCGTCTGCACGTTCACACAGTATATCGACTGTTTCCTTTAGTTTCTCCGGAAGCCACTCAAGCTCTTTTCTCTCTTCTTCTGATAAAGATGGATATTCAAGCATCTGGTTTAGTGCAATGTCCTCCACCTTTGCTCTTTCTACAATCCCAAACAAATTTAAACACGCTCGCATGGAAAGGCGGACAGCGGCAATAAGACCAAGTATATTTTGCACCTTATCCGTCTCCAGATTTTTGATAGTAAACTCTCTGATCTCATCCGGAACAACAAACTGCACTCCATCCACATCACAGAACATAAATACCCAGCCTTTTTTGCAGTAGTTTTCTTCCAGAGCCAACATCTGCATCTGAGAAAGTGGATAACCATTCATCGTCCGCAGCATCGTTTCCATGTCAAACTTATCCAGATAAATAAATTCATTCTGAAACGAAGTTAAAATCAACTCCTGCACATACTTTTCTTTTT
This sequence comes from Mediterraneibacter gnavus ATCC 29149, assembly GCF_008121495.1. Taxonomy (NCBI): domain Bacteria; kingdom Bacillati; phylum Bacillota; class Clostridia; order Lachnospirales; family Lachnospiraceae; genus Mediterraneibacter; species Mediterraneibacter gnavus. The sequence continues at coordinate 760,942 of NZ_CP043051.1, forward strand.
CTGCCCGCAATTTAGGAGCTTCCTCCTCCCAGGTTTCCAGAATTACATCCAGCAGAGATTCCGGCGCCCGGCTTAGCATCTCGTTCAGATCCGTTGTCGTTTTCCCCTCTATCATAAAATTCGAAGTGAATGTTTCTGCCATTTGCTCAAATATATTTTCATCAATTCCCAGTGCGTCAAAAAAGTCCTGCATTTCACTTTGTTTCTGTAATTTCATCTCACTTCACACTCCTTGTGATCCACTCATTTTTTTCGGGTTCCAACATATCCAGCATCGCCTCCTGATACGCCGCTCTTTTTCTCTTCTGCATCTGCATTTTCACTTCCAGCAATTCCGGGAGATATACTTTCTCCAGTTTTTTCATTCTCACTTCGCTCAGATTTACATCCGACAGATATCTTTCATACCAGTCTGCCCGGTAATTCCAGAGACAGATACTTTCTCCATACCGTTCTTTCAATCTCTGCGCAATCAGAAGCCCCTCCGGATCAAAATCACCATGATAATAAAAACTATGATTTTCCTTTAGAAAATCCAGCAGAAGAAGTGTTGCAAGTCTTGGCTGTCCATTTCCGCAGATTGCTGCACAGTCCGGGTATTTTTTTACAAAAACAGAAAATACTGCCGGATTTTCAAAAAGATAAATTTTCTCTCTTTCTGCATGCACCCCTCCAAACGTCCCAATCGTTCGAAGCGTCAGGCGGACTGGTTCTCTTTCCTGAAAAAATCCTTCGATTCCTTTATGAAGATTTCCATTGTGTTTCCATGCTCGGATTCCATAGACAAGCGTATCATTTGACAGATCATCTTTTAAAATACCCGCCCTGTAAAAAATCTGGTTTTTTCTTTCCGCTTCTGATAATTCTCTGTCTTTCGTTTCCTGCCAACAGGCAGAAAGAATGATAAAAAGCAATCTTTCCGCCACTGTGCTTGCGTCAAAATAATGAGGATCTCCTGTCAGCTTTGCCGCAAATACCGGTAAAAGTTCTTTTTCTTCCATTCGCGGAAGCTGTTTTACTGCCTCAAACACATATTTCAGAATTTCCCGCAGAATTTCCGGAGCACTGTTGTATTGCTGCTGCAAAATTTCATAGCCTGTTGTGTGCTCTTTCAACGTATTCTGAAGCCATCTTCCTCCTGTCGTGTCCTCATACCCACTTTGGACTTCCGCAAAAAAGGCATCTCTTTCTTCCTGTTTCTTTCGCCTCTCTTCTTTTTTCACCGTCAGCTTTTTCCCAAAATAAGCATCCAGCAATTCCTCCAGAGAAATATCAGAAAACCTGCTTTTGGACAGACAGATTTCAAAAGCTTCCGCTGATATGGTAACAGACTGATTCTCGGTGTAATCCTTCTGCAAAAATCCGCCCAATTGGCTCTTATCCTGAAGGCTTAACCCGATCAATACCACTTTCCCGCCTATATGTCCGAGGCTCTCATATTTTCCTCTCATTTTTTGGAAGACTTTTTCATACACAGGGCGCTCACGAAAATACTGTAAACACTCCTGCATCAACTTCTGTTTCTCTTCTGCTTTCACGATTCCTCTCCTGTAAGCATCACCTTTACTTTTCCATTCCAGATATAGCGGATCACTGATACGAACTTTGCATTTTCCGGACGGATCAACTGATAAATTGCAAGCCCCGGAACTGTATCGTAATCGCCCCATAAAATCTGAGAATTGATCATAAAGTTGAATTCAAACTCGACCATCAGACGGAACATATCCCTGATATTGGTCTCATCAACACCGGCAAACGCTTCATCCAGTGAAATCAGCTTCGGCGCATCCGGACGTGCCCCCGCATATTTTGCCACCACTGCCGAAAAAAGCGGGACATACATTGCCATTGCTTTCTCACCGCCACTAAACGTAAAGAATACACGGTCTGTCAATTCTTTCTTTTTCTCTCCCGTTTTCTGGCATTCCAACTGAAATTCAAACCATTTTCGATAATCCAGAACTTCCCGCATTGTGGCATGGAACGATTGAACCGATCCCATATCCCCGGAAATTTTTCTCGCTTCTTCAATTTTGGAACGGAAATGTCTGGAAAGACTTTCTACCTCTTCCTCACGCATAATTTCCACGTCTTTTTGCAATAATTCTACCAATGCTCTTGTATCCAGCTGTTCTTCCTTTTCTGCCCTCTTATTTTTCCATCTGAGACTCAGCTTTAATCCACTTGATGTCTGCATGGATTCCATCAGTGTATTCATCTTTTCCACCCAGCGCTTGCTGGCCTGGATCTTTCCACGAATTTTCTTACTGATCGTATTTGCCAGAATATCTTCAAACAATTCTCTGTCTCGATCACTTAAAAGACGTTTCAGTACTTCGGCATCCTCATTCATTTTTTCAATCAATTCCTTAAATTTTACCGGCATTCCACGGTATTTTGCCAAAATATCAATCCGCTTCACAGTTACGTCCAGAAAACTGCCCTCTCCATCCAGTTCTTCAAACAGGGACTGCAGTGTAATCTGGTAATCCAGCAGATATCCTCTGTTCTGATGATAGGCTTCCTGAAGATTTCCAAACAGATCGCTCTGCTTCTTGTTTCCAAAGCTTCCGGCAAACTGGCTGCAGATTTTTTTCGCCTGATCTTCCATATCCTCTGTAACAACAAATACTCGCTCTACATACCCAAGCTGATATTCCTGTTCAAATACATTCTGATATTTTTCCTTTTTCTCAAGCAGTTCCTTTTGTCTGAGTTCATTTTCTCTTTCTTTTTCCTGCAGTACTTCCGTCTCTTTTCGAAGTGCCGCCTGATTCCTGACACAGGCCTCTCGCTCTCCCGGAAGTTTTCCAAGCCGTTCTACACAATGATCCAGTCGTTCTTTGATTTCTTCATAATCTGTCAGTTCCAGCTGCTTTTGAACGGACGCAAGAAATCCTTCCACTTCTCTGACTTTCAGACAGATCCGATTGAATTCGTAACGAATATCATCCAGATCAAGCTCCAGTTCTTCCAGATAGTCTCTCTGGCTCATGATATACCGGAGACTATTTTGATACTTGCCATGCGCAACCTGAAGCTGGGAAAGAATTTCTTTATATCTGTGCAATGCCAAAAGAGCCTGTGTAAACAAATCCAATCTTGGCGAAAGATAACATTTTCCACAGATCTCCCGTACCCTGATGCGTACCCCATCCAGTGCTTTTCTTTCTTTTTCTGCCAGTTCCTGATGCTCCCAGAGTCTTTTATTCGTTCGTTCTAACTTATATTCGCGATCAGAAAATTCTTTTGCCGCTGTCTTTAAATCTTCCTCTCCCGGGAATGACTTCCATTCTGCCTGCAATGTTTCTGTCCGCGCTCTGTTTTCTGCCAATTGTTTTTCTAAATCTTCAACACTGGCTCTGAGCTGTTCGCAGAGTCCGGTCAATTCTTCTATCTTTTCCTTCCGGTACTTTTCCCTTGCACGCACCCCGATAAAGCGCGCCTGATATTCCCCGGTGATCGTTCCTTCCAGAACGCCGATGCGGTAATTCCCATTGGCATCAATCCAGGATTCTCCGTGCTCTGCATGTGTATCACCAAATCCAATCGCAGAAAGAATATTGGAAATATTCTGATAAAACAAAATATCATTTTCCCCATTCTCCACTTCCAGCACTTCCTGCAGACTTTCCCTGACATGTGCCACATCGCTGAACAGATAACGATCGCATACTCCTTTGTCCAGAGCATAGACCTGTTCCCGATACTCCTTAGGAACAATCAGCGCATCCAGTATGCCCATCTCTAGCAATGCTTCTTCCAGATGATTTCTGCGCTCTTCCTCTAATATCTGGTCAAATTCTATGGTCTTATAAAACTGGAAATACGGAATTTTTTTCTCCTTTAGCAGCTCTCGGTTTGCCTTTACACAATCCGGCTGTTCTGGTTCAGGATCCTTTTGATTTTTCCACTCTTCCAACTCTGTTTCTGCCTGATACAGATGCTCCTGCTCTTCCTGCAGATTTCGCTCCAGTACCATTCTATTCTCAGAAAACTGTCGTTCCAGTTCATATAGCTTTGGCCTGGCCAGTTCCCGGATTTCTGAATAATCGCTTCCCATTTCATAGCTTTCTATTTTCCTTGAGATTTCCTGCATGGTCTCCGGAAGAAGGTGAAGCTCCTGATTTTGTTTTTCCCATAAATACATCTGCTCTGTCAATTCTGACTTTGTCTCATGCAGAAGGTTCTCATATTGCTGCATTTCCTTTTCTGCAAGATTTCTTTCCTCCCTGCAGACATCCAACTCCAGAAGACAGCGATCATATTTTTCCTGGCTGTTCTTTTCTTCCAAAAGAGCCTCTTTTCCCTGTTCTACTTTCTTTGTATAGTCATTCAAAAGCTGGTGATGTGAAGAAAAACTCTGTTCTTTTTCCCGATCCTGTAAGATATCATTCTTCAAAAATGTAAACTCATCAAACGGAATTTCTTCCAGTTCTGTTTCCATCTCTTCCAGACAATTTTCAATCTCGTCCCAGATACGTTCTGTTTTTTCTGTTTCTGCTTTTATCTTTTCTTCTGTATCGATCTGTTTTTCTTTCTTTTCCTGTTCCTGTTTCTCTTTTGTCTGCTGCTCCTTTACTCTCTCCAGAAGCTCTGCTTTCAACTTACTCTCCTGCTCTTTTAACTGTGCCGCATCACTTTTATCCAGAGAGGTTTTTTCCTCTTTTAAAATTTCCTCTTCCTGTTTCAGAGCTTCATAATGCTGTTCTTCCTTCCTGAGTTCTTCCATATGAATCGCCAGATCTTCCGTAATCTGTTTTCCATTTTTCATACAGTTCTCATATGCTTTCCCTGCATCTGAAAACAACAGCGCCTTGTCATAAAGCACAATCTGATTGTACTGATCGTATACCTTCTCAATCTGCCGCGCTGCGTGAATGCTTTCGCTTAATGTATCCAGATTTGTTTTCAGATTGTCCATGTTTTCGATTGCCTCGGACATCGGACGCAGATCATCTTCCGAAAGCGTCTGAAGCGAACTGCTTAAAATCTCATTGATCACGGTCGGCTTAAAGTCTTTGGAAAGCTTCGGTGTACGCAGCTGGATCAAAAGCTCCAGAAGCTCTTTGTATTCCTCTTGTGTCTCAAAACCAAAAAGGAGGCGGTTGACGCACTGGGCATACTCTCCCTGTGTTTCCATCACTTTGCCGCCCTCACTGATCCGGTATTTCAGTTCTCCCTTCGAGCAGGTAATCTTATTTTCCACATCTTTATACAGAAACAAATCTTTTCCCACACGCCTGCCGTCCGTCACGCAGAAATACCAGGATTCCAGCTTTTTATTCTTTCTCGCACGAAGCCCAATCCCAAGCGTCAGATATTCTTCACTTTCCAGGCGTTTTAACTCCATGTAAAGATACCCTGTGCGCTCTTCTCTCTCATCTCCCTCCTCCAGAAGATAGTTTTCCATCTTTCTGGCGCGGGAACCAAATGGATCCAAACGCTCCGGACGCATGTTTCCGTCCAGCAGAAGCGGAATAAAGCTCTGCATTGTTACCGATTTGCCGGAACCATTCGCCCCTCGAAGCAGCATACGTCCATCCAGAAAATCAAATTCTTCCTCATCATAATACCAAAAATCGAGCAATCCAACTCTGTTTATCTGCCATTTACTATTCATCTCTTCCTCCGTTTTTCAAAAAATCTTCCGGATATTTTCCATAGATTTTTCCTGCTGCCGGTCTGATTTTCACATGATCTGCTCCAATTTCTATCAGCATCAGCTCTTCCATATATCTTTCCACTTCCCGATAAAACTCGGCAAACGTCATCTCCCGGTACGTCTTATTAAAACCTTCTCCGAATTTTTCCTTGCATTCTTCCACAATTGCACGAAAAACTTCCTTTGGAATACAAATCTGTTCGTCCAGTGGAACGGTAATCCTTCCCTCTGTTACTCTTTTCTGTATCAGTTGATTTGTCAAAAGAACAACGTCAGAAAGTGTATTTCCTTCCGGAAAACACCTCCCCAGTCTGCACTCTTCTCCCAGCACGAGAAATGCACTGCTGCTGTGTACATGCAGTTCACAGTCAAATAATTCTGCCAGGTCCCCCTGTATCATATTTCTGTAATTTCTCAGATAGGCAAAATCCTCCTCTGATTCTGCATCCTTATACATTCCCATCGACATCAGAAGCTTTCGGTATACTCTCTGCCTGCGCACGATTCCTCTGTCTTCATTCACATCGATCCACTCTTCTTTTTCAAACTCCTTTGCAGATGTGTAACCCATGATGTCCTGCGTGAAGTTTTTCATAAAATACCGGGATGCTCCTGTATTTTCGTATAATACCTCACTGGTATCATCTTTCGCAAATCCTTCTTCACTTCCATCATCCACATTCAGAATTCCGACGGCTACGCAGTATTTCATAACCTTGATCATATGACGTCTGTACCGGTAAACTGTCCAGTCGATCTGCTCCTCCTGATACTGGCTCTGTACGTATTCTGTCAATTCTGACAATACAAATTGCTCTTCTGCCTCTTTATCCTCCAGAAACATGAGCACAAGACAGAAAAACACATACTCGATCGGCTCTTTAAATTCTAAAATGCCCATCCAGTTTTCCGGAACTGCAGGCATCTTTTCTACCTTGATCATATACGGATTCACGACCACCTGATACCCGAGCTTCTCCATCAGGAATTTCTTCTCTTCTCCCGATGAAAGCTCTTCTTTCACCTGATAATAAAGCTCCCTCTCTCTGGATTTTAAAATCCATCGGCGGTTTAATAATAATTCCAACGTTCTCATTTTGATTCCCCATCTTCAAACACAATTGTATAAGCAGGCATCTGAAATGTTCCATCTGTACATTCTAACATACAATACTCTTTCACATCTGCCCGTTCAATATAATACATCTGCCCGTCTTCTGTTTTTGCACGATGATTCTTCCTTTCCAGAGCCTTTGAAAGCCACAGAAGAAACATATCCCGTACAGGCGGTTCGATCACCGGAAGACTTGCAAACTCAAGTCGTCCGTTATGTATATAACTCCTGAGCAGCTTCCGCTCCTCTTCCAACCTCCTGATCATCAGCAGCCGCATCTCTTCCTTCTCTTTTGACCGGTCGACGATACCGCTTCTTCTGGCTTTTTGTTTGTAGGTGCGCACTCTAGGAGTGACTGTCACGGCATATGCTTCTTCCTCATATACACCACTGTTAATGCTGTCTGTCTCTCTGCTCAATTCTCCTTTGAGATGGAGCGGCTTCTCGATCCCGAATACGACCGCTGACAGCCGGTGTGCCTCGTTGATATCCCTGCACTTTCCAAATATATCCGCCAGCTTTTTATATTCCTCCCGCCGATTTGAGCCCTGATTGCTCATCTCACTGATTCGTGTGGCATATCTGGTAATCTTCCGGATGATCTCGTTTGTTGTATCAAACACTTTTCCTGCTTCCGATTCCATCCCGTCTTTTCCTGCAAACCACTCGGAAATACTTTCCCAACGCCCCTTCATTTTGTCATAAATCATCTGCTCATCAATCTCTGTATCCATTCTCGGAATCGAGAGCTCATACTCTGTCACTTTCTGTAAAATCTGATTCACGACCTCCCGGTCAACACTTCGAAGCTGCTGCTCGATCGCAGTCACATTTACCTGAAGGCTCTTTACAAACGAGCGAAGGTACTCGATCAGCCGGTCTTTAAACACAAGAAACTCTTTTGTTTTCATCATCTCTTCTGCTTTTACACTGTTTAATTCCCTCATATAGTCCTGGTAATTCTGATTCAACCGAATAAAATCACTGTTCAGATCATTCCACCATCCGTACCGCTTTTCCGCTTCTGCCTGTGACATCTCCCCCAGCCTTCCAAGGCTGATCCGAAGCCGCTCCAATAAAGTCGGCTCCAGCGAAGAGCCTTCGATCAACAGATTTTCAATCCGGATCACCATTCGCTCGACTTCAACTGCTGTCTCAGAAAGCTGATAGCGGAACTTCTTGTTTTTAAATTCCTCAATGGTTGTCACTTTCCGGGTATCCTGAATTGTAAGCAGATTTCCCCAGGATGCAAGCGCCGCCAGATCCTGCTGACACTGTTCCATCGTATATTCCTGAAAATAAGGATCTTCTTTTAACTCCTCAAAGACCTCCTCCTGATACATCCAATATTTTAATTTTTCGTACTTTAAATAAAAAAGCCGGATGATGGGACGGTATCTGTCTGTATTCTCTACATTCAGATATTTCGCCTCCAACATCGGCTTTCTCATTTTTTCTTGAATTTTCATGTCATCAATTCCTCTTGTATTTTTATTCTTCATCGACTTCTGCTGTTGTTATTTCTGTGTTCAGAATAGCATATCGGGATTGAATGTACAAGGGATTGGAGACATGTTTTTGATTTTCACTTCATACAGCGCAATAACCTTCCGCACATCTCCTTACACTTACATCTGATGGAATGTTTCATCACGCGGAAAATTCCCCACATACCGTATTCTACATCCCATCCGAAACTTCCGGAGCGATACAGATAATTTCCCGGGCAGGAGGCCCCGTCTTTTAACTCCATATCAAATCGGTTTGCCCGGACATGGCGGAAGTGGAAGAATCATATCCTTCCCTTTGCAAAGTGGTTTCAGACAGTTCTGATATTTATCATAGACTCGAATGATTCCCCAGAGGCCGAGCCATACATCATCTGTTCCGCCAAAATAATACAAATAATCGCCCGCCTGATACGGTTCTTTGATATTTAACCTATAAATGAGCAAGTTCGTGATTTTGCATAAAAGAAAGACACCTCGATTCCATGTGTTGTATAATGAAAGTGCCAAAACAAACATTTGCAACATTTACGAAAGAAGGTGTCTCTCGCAAATACTATACATCATTCCTCATTCATATACAACCAGTTTAAAAAATTAAACTTATGCAAATTTTATTCGAACCGAGTAATAAACCATCTTATGAGTATCCTAATCAGTATTTTCATTTCAGGATATCATGGAAAAACCACGGACTTTGCTAAAAACAGTTCCTGCCACAGAACTACGATTGCCCATTTCCTCAATTCCGGAAAATGGGATGATTCATTACTTTCAGATACGTTAAAACGCTCTGTCATTGAGATTATTTATTCAGAAGCAGCACGCACCGGAAAGCCTGTTTTCTGCATTGTGGACGATACGATTGCTTCAAAGACAAAGCCTTCGTCACGGGCTTTACATCCGATTGAAGATGCGTATTTTCACCAATCCCATTTAAAGGGAAAACAGGACTACGGGCATCAGGCAGTTGCTGTTATGCTTTCCTGCAATGGCATTGTTCTGAACTATGCTTTTGTAATGTACAATAAGTCAATTTCCAAGATTGACATTGTACAAAGCATTGCAAAGGAGCTGCCTGTTCCACCGGTCATGTCCTATTTTCTTTGCGACTGCTGGTATGTTTCTGAAAAGATAATCAATACCTTTGCACAGAGAGGGTTCCATACCATCGGTGCTTTGAAAACAAACCGTTTGCTGTATCCATCGGGAATGAAAAAGAAACTTCGTGAACTGGCCGCCGAATTGTCTGTTACACATCGTGAATTTGACCTTGTGACAGTCAAAAAACGAAACTATTATGTGTACCGGTACGAGGGAAACCTCAACGGCATAGAAAATGCGGTAGTTCTTTTGAGTTATCCGGAAAAAGCATTTGGTAATCCCAAAGCATTGCGTGCTTTCATCAGTACAAACGCAGCCCTGTCTACACAGGAGATTCTTTCCTGGTATGTGTGTCGATGGCCGATTGAAGTATTTTTCCGCCAGTGTAAGGATAAACTGGCACTGGACAGCTATCAGATACGCTCTGCACAGGGAATCAAAAGGTACTGGCTGCTTATGTCACTGGCACATTTCATGTGTGCAGTGGGTACTGGTAGGTTCTGTTCGTTTGAAACTGGATATCACGAAATCTGTGATACCATTCAGCTGGAAAAGTATCGTTATCTTTTTCAATGCGCAAAGGAAAGCAATGATTTTGATTCATTTATGAAATTCGCAGTGTAGTTTTGTGCAATTTTTCAAATTTGCTCATTTATAGCTGAATTATTATTATAAAGTAATCTCCTTTTATCTACTATTTGATAAAAATAATATCCCTGCATATTAATAAAAATACCTTCATTCTCCAAATAATGACCAATGTTTCTCCCCTGAACATCATGCAATTGTCCACTCACAAAATTTGCTATATGTCTACCATGACTATCGTGTAAATCAATCATATTTTTTATTCTCCTTATCCTCTACATTGTTTTCGTAATGCTTCTATCGCTCCATTAATTGCATCATTATCAGGTTCATTATTATCCCATTCATCCCAAAAATCCTTTGTTGCACTAATTGGTCTATGTGTATCTAACGGTTTATCTAATACTATTTTACTAGGTAATAATATAGCATCTCCTACCACTAATGCTTCTCCCACATCAAGCAAAGGCAAGAATTCTATTGTACTTTTCAATGAATCTGGTAGCAGATTTTTAATTACACCTTTATCTCTTTCATTAGTCAATCTCAAAACCACAAAATTATTGCATTGACTTAATATAGTTTTACTAACATCTGCTGGTCGTTGGCTAACTGCCAAAATCGATACCCCATACTTTCTTCCTTCCTTTGCTATTCGCTCAAAATTATATAATGCTTGCTTTTGAACCGCATCAGCATCCTCCTTTATAGGTAAATACAAATGTGCTTCGTCACAAACAAGTGTAAACGGTGTTCGTTTTTGTTCATTCATCCAAAACTGAATATCATATAATAATCTCGCCAACGTTCCTGTTACAACAGGTAGAACATCAGATGGAACTTCTGAGAAATCAATTATCTTAATCCCTTTTTGACCACTCTGATAGCCTAACAAGCGACAAGCCAAATTTGCCAACCAATTATACATTTGAATCTCATCCGTTGGTTGAAACATAAATCCATAAGTTTTATCTGCAATCTTAGTTTCCAATCTAGAAATGAATCGTGTTAATTTACCTTCCCATTCTCCTTTAATCGGACCATTTTTCCCCATACCTTTTCTAGTATCATCATCTTTTAACAACTCTAATAAATCTGTCATTAAAAATGGAATCGGCGAATCAACAGTAAATGTTTTCAATGTATCTGTCTTTCCTTCTCTAGTCAACGTTGCTTCTTTTAAACTGCGAATGTGCAACGTAAATCGAGATGCCTGATTCGGAGCATTTGAATCACTTCTATCTAAAATCATTGATAAGAGTTCTTCTCGGTTAAGTAACCAATATGGCAAGAACAAAGCATCGTCGTTCGACGTTTCCAAATCCCCAGGACCTGCAATCTTAAAAGATTGTGCAATTGCATCTGTCCCCTCCGTTAAACTTTTATATTCTCCATGCATATCAAACACAATAATATTAGTATATTTCAATTTACTTGCTTTTTCTAATATATTTGCCACACACCAACTTTTTCCCGATCCTGTACTTCCCAAAACAGCTGCATGTCGCTGAAAAAACTTGTTGCCATCAAGTACTGCTTCTGCACTTGTATCCATCATAAAAGAACCAATTTTCAATCGTTTATCTGTATCAATATCTTTCCCCAAAATATTCATAAAATTTTGAAGGTTCTGACCTATAATCTCATAACATTTACTTTCAATTTGCGGAAAAGTTTCAACACCTCTTTTAAACAAATCATGTACAGAACCGTATACAGAATAATATGTACCTATTACACTTACTTTAATGTAATCAGTGGACGATGCCATCATCTCATCAATTTCATTATCTTCGTCCATATAAGTCTCCATATACTTTCGAGTCACTTTGTCAATGAGTGCAATTAAATTTTCATGTTGCTTTGATGTTTCTATCGCCACGAGATTTCCTACACAAATCTTGTTCATCAGATTACTATTTTCAATTTCAATAATAATCTGCTCTGTATCAACATGTGTTACATGTCCTAACATATCATTTTCCGAAAACACTAACAAATTTCCCATCAAAATACCTCCTTTATCATTTCATGCAAATCCCACAAATTTATTCCTGACAAAATAGTTTCACCTATTGAATTCAATATTTTTGTATCATTACTATTGGCATGACAAACCGCAGTAATTCCAGCACATTCTTTAACTATGTTTTCCGCTTTTGTTGACAATGAATGAGTAAGAATAGTTGCTATATCTCTGGAAAGCCTTGATTTATAAGGTTTTCCAGAGATTTTTCTTTTTATTGGCTACAAATTGGCTACATCTGCCATTTGGCTACTATCTGGGACTGTTGTTCCGTTGATAGCTTAGAAACAGAAACACCCAAGGAGATAACAAATATGTTTGATAGCATAGGAAAATTAACAAGCAAGATACAGTTTGAATAAAATTTCCGGATGCCAAGTGGCACCCGGAAGTGAGAGAGATGTCCTCAATCGTGCTAAGACGTTTGTGATTTGTAACGCATCTGCAACAAATCTTCGGATAAACCCTGATTTTTCCGCTGTTTTCGGTTACCTAAACGTTAATCTTAGTTCTCCAAGAGCTAATCTGACCTACCCAAGAGATAATCGGTTCTTTTTGCTGGAAAACGGAAGTGAGATTTCGTATAATATAGAAAAATCAGAAAGGGGTGCAGAAATGAAGAATGGAAAGATCTGCATTTTGATTGCAGATGACGAGAAGGAAATCCGGGATATTTTGCGGCTGCTGCTGACGGGGGAAGGCTATGCAGTTTGTACAGCGGAAAATGGAAAGGAAGCATTAGTGTTGGCTTCGGCGGAGGTAGATCTTTACCTTTTGGATGTGAATATGCCGGAACTATCCGGTTTTATGGCAGGATCAGAAATCCGAAAACAATTTAATGCTCCTATTATTTTTCTGACAGCCTATTCCGGGGAATCGGACAAGGTTATGGGCTTTTCTGCGGGGGCAGATGATTATATTGTCAAGCCCTTTTCCAATATGGAGCTTTTGATGCGGGTGAAAGCGATTTTACGCAGGAGTGCCCGTGGGACGGCACCAGCGCAGGAGGAAAAGAAGAGCCATATCCCTTTTGGGGATCTAATTTTGGACTTGGAATGCCAATCCGTGCTGCGACAAGGAGAGGTCATTGTCTTAACGTATACAGAATTTAAAATACTGGAATTATTGGTCACCCATAAAAAGAAGATCTATTCTCTGGAAAACATTTACCAAAGCATTTGGGAAGAAGATGCGGTGGGGGATAGTGCTATCATGGTGCATATCAAAAATATCAGAAAGAAACTGGAGGATGATTCCAGAAATCCAAGATATATCAAAACTGCTTGGGGACGGGGGTATTATGTTGATCAGTGAAAAAAGAAGAAATACCCCCAAATTGTCCAGAGAGATTATGGGGCTTTTATGTATCACGGCGGCAATTGCTTTATTCTTCTTTGGCTTTTTATATTTGACGGCAAATGCCATTGCTTCGACTTATCTCCTTGAAAATGATATTTTGCTGACAGAAGGACAGCTGCTGACGTTGCAGGGGGGGATCCGCAGCCTCAGCCTATTGTCGGCGGTGCTTTTATTTCTTGCCCTGTTTTTGTTTCTTTTGGGGCAGAAAATGGCTTATCTGAGGGAGATCATTCAGGGGGTGGAAGCCCTGCGTACCCATCGGATGGATTTTACCATGCCCATTGAGGGGGACAATGAATTGAAGGAACTGGCAGAAAGCATCAATTTCCTTTCGGAAACGGAACGGCGGCTGCGGCAGCTGGAAACAGAGTTGCAGGCGGAAAAGGAACAGTTGATCCGTGATCTTTCCCACGATATCCGTACCCCTCTGACGGCGATGTTATCTTATTCTGATTATTTGGGGCGGAAAGAGACATTGGAGCAGGAGGAAGTGCAGGAATACATTGCCCTGGTGCAACGAAAAGGCCAGCAGATCAAGGCACTGACTGACAGATTATTGGATAGCGGCAGCAGAGATTTAGAAACCATTGAGGATGGCAAGCTGCTGATGGAGCAGCTTGCGGGAGAATGGGAAGAAATTCTGGAGAATACGTTTCCCTGTATCGTAGATACAAAAAATTGTCCCGCATTCTATGGATCTTTCGATATTCAGGAGCTGCGGCGGATCTTTGATAATCTTGCTTCTAATGTGGAAAAATATGCGGATCGGGAGCAGCCTGTGGAATTGCGGATCGATGCTGTGGATAAACGCCTTCGGGTCTGCCAAAGGAATGGAATCAAAACGGGCACGGTTCCGGTGGAGAGCAATCAAATCGGCTTGGAAAGTATCCGGCGGATCGCCGCTTTGTATGGCGGGATGGTGAAAGTTTCCATAGAGCAAGGAATTTTTTCTATCCAGATCACGCTTTCTGAGGTTGATGGGTCACATCTTTAGAATTCTTTAGAATTGCTTGGCAAATTTCTTTAGACTGCTATGCTATGATGATCTCAGAAAAGAAAAAGAAAGTGAGGAATGTATTATGGCATTAGGTTTATTGTTAGTTTTATTTATGGTAATGAGTATCATTAGTGTGATGGGGTTGGTGCTTTTGTTCCTTTTGAAAGGAGAAAAAGGGCAGAAGGCTGTGTTTTACTTTATGGCGGTATGGGGCATGGTCATCGCATGGATGACGGCGAATAGCTATCCCACCAATTATATTAAGGAGCAGTTGATCGCCTGGGCGTTTGGTGCACTTGCTGTGATTGCACTGCTGATACAGATTTGTGGCAAAAGCGAAAGATCTTTCCTGACAGCAAAGGTGTTGGTAGCGGCATCTGTTGTGCTAGGAATGGTGGCTCTGTTTGTAATATAATGTAAAGAATGCTCCGTAGGAAAGAGATTTCCTGCGGAGCATTTTCGTTTTGGGTTGACGCTGAAATGATATGGGGGTATGATGAAAAATTAGAGATGAAAAAAGAAGACGAAGAAGGAGAATAAAATGGATTCATTACAAAAGATATATTGCAGGGCATTCGCTGTGCGGTTTATGACAAGGTGGTGGCGAACCCTACCATTACTAATATTGAAGAAGCCAGGACACTGTATCTGGAAAGCGGCACAAAGGCGATCATTGCCTTTGGCGGCGGCTCTGCCATGGACTGTGCCAAGGTGACAGGGGCTTGTATCGTAAAGCCCAACAAGCCTATCCATAAAATGAAGGGATTGCTGCGCATCTGCAAGAAATTACCTCTGCTCATCGCTGTACTCACTACAGCCGGTACAGGCAGCGAGACAACGTTGGCGGCAGTCATCACAGACAGCGGCGCAAAGCATAAATATCCCATCAACGATTTTTCTTTGATTCCCAGATATGCGGTATTGGATTACCACGTGACCCTAGGTCTGCCCAAAAATATCACAGCCACAACGGGCATGGATGCACTGACCCATGCGGTGGAGACGTATATCGGTAGAAGCACCACAAAAGAGACGCGATTTATGGCAGAACAGGCCACCAGATTGATTTATAAAAACCTGAAAACGGCTTATGATGATGGACAGAATGTGAAAGCAAGAGAAAATATGCTGCAGGCTGCCTATTGTGCTGGCATTGCTTTTTCCCGTTCCTATTTGGCTATGTCCATGCCATTGCCCATTCTCTGGGGGGCCAAGTATGGCGTGCCCCATGGGCTTGCAAATGCGGTCATCCTGCCTTATTTCCTAGAGGAATATGGCCCTGCCTGTTATGGAAAGCTGGCAAAATTGGCAAGATGCATCGGTATGGTACCAAAACATACCAACGACCGCAGAGTGGCAGCGGCTTTTATCCAGTGGATAAAGGATATGAATCAATATATGAAGATCCCAGAACCGATTCAGGAAATCAGAAAAGAAGATATCCCTGCCATGGCAAAACACGTGGCAGCCGAGGGCAATCCCCTCTATCCCGTGCCTGTTTTGATGGATGCTGGGGAGTTGGAGATCATGTATGAAAAAATTATAGAGAAAAAGGAGGGAAAAGCAGATGCAGGAAAAGATTCAGAAGCAGAGGGAGTTCTTTCGAGGGGGAAAACCCATTACATTGTCCTTCCGTAAAGAAGCACTTAAACGTTTGGGCCGTACCATTCGTGCCCATGAGGAAGAAATTTATGAAGCCCTGCGGAAGGATTTGAATAAATCTAAAACGGAAGCTTATATGTGTGAGATTGGCATGACACTGGCGGAGTTGTCCTATATGCTAAAGCATATAGATGGCTGGGCAAGAAAAAGAAATGTGCTGAGCCCTATTGCACAGTTTTCCAGTGACAGCTTTACCATTAGAGAGCCTTATGGAGTGGTACTCATCATGTCTCCCTGGAATTATCCTTTTATGCTGACCATAGAACCCCTGATCGGCGCGATTGCGGCAGGGAACTGCTGTGTGGTAAAGCCTTCTGCGTATGCCCCTGCAACCTCTGCTGTCATCTGCAAAATCCTCAGAGAATGTTTCCCTGAAGAATATGTATTGGCGGTAGAAGGAGGCAGAGTGGAAAATCAGGCATTGCTGGATCAGAGATTTGATTATATCTTCTTTACCGGCAGTGTGACCGTGGGCAAAGAAGTGATGGCAAAGGCAGCAAAGCATTTGACCCCTGTGACCCTAGAATTGGGCGGCAAAAGCCCTTGTGTTGTAGAAAAATCCGCAAAGCTGAATCTGACGGCGAAGCGTATTGCATTTGGTAAACTGCTGAACTGTGGGCAGACCTGCGTTGCTCCGGACTATATTCTGGTAGAGCGCAGCGTAAAGGATGAATTTTTGGGCTATCTGAAAAAATGGATCGTGAAGATGTACGGCGAAAATGCGACGGAAAATGGCGATTATGTAAAAATAATCAACCAGAAGCATTTCGACAGAGTATGTGGTTTGATCGACCAGAAGAAAGTGGTATTCGGCGGAAAATGGAACGAAGAGACCATGCAGATCCAGCCCACCATTATGGATAATGTAGTGGCTGGTGATGCCATTATATTTCCTTCGTTATGAATACTAACGTATTTTCCCTTCTCGTTGGCAAGTTGTTTTTACGCTTCCTATTATTGCGAATAATTTCATCCCATATTTTTTGTTCAAATGCTTCTTGATTCAAAGCCGTTAACTCTGCATCTTCAATATTATCAAGCGTCAAATATAACCTTAAATAAAATGGTGCACGAAGTATATCTGTCAATTTCTTATCACTTGGCAATACGAATCCATGTGTAATAGACAGTTCATACAGTAAATCCTTACTAATAAGATTAACATGATATGATTGTACACAAACTTCATTTAGCAACAAATTATGAAATGAGTCTTTATAGGCCGTTCTAATGGTAAGAATTATTTTCCAACCAGCAGAAATAAACATTTGAAGCAAATCCTCAAATGTTTGCTGGTTTTCTAAAACAAAATATTTTTCAACTGCATCAATATATAGAATACGATTCTCAGTCTCTTCGTACACCTTTAGTACTTCATCTATTATGAGCGTTCCATATGTCATCAAAAAATTTCTCTCGTCAGAAACATCCATGTCTGTACATCTAAATGCCAAAATAACCGTATCCTGACCGATACTAGCCATACTCTTTTTAATGAGTGCAGATTTTCCTGCACCAGCCTCACCATCTACAACTAAAGCCTGATTCTCAGACTGCAAAAAAGAATTTATATTAAACACATTATTTTCCAGAATAATGGTTTTATCATTATACGACACTTGTGTCCCAATATGATTAAAAATATCTTCTTTATGCTTTTTAAGGTTTTCACAACATTCCTGAACTGCAGAATCTGCTTGAAAGAAAACATTTCTACAAATAGTAAGTCTTTTATCCTGCATAAGCTGAGCCTCGATATTACTTAAACCTCTCCACTCAATTGTAATCCCCAGTAATTGTGCAGTATTTTCAATATTTGTCTGATATGCCGGTTTTACAATATCTTTTTTGGAACTTGGAGAAAATTCTTGACTAATATAAAAATAAAGTGTTGTAATACCAGGATAAGCTCTTGCTGCTCCTTTAACTGCATCACTTAATTCATTTTCTTTGCCAGACATAGAAACACTATCTGAATAATATTTTGCTTGAAATCCTATAAGTTTGTCCCCTACTTGAATGGGGTTCGTTTCAATATACAAGCGTGTGCGAGGGAGATTGTGGATAAAGGGATGATTTATCAATAAGAAAAGGTGTATGGTGGAAAGCAAGTCTGAAAACAAAATGATTAGGCGTTGTCAGATTCGAATAACAGACAGAAAACCTCGGATGCCCATTTTATAAGGGTTTCCGAGGTTTCTTTATGCCTGTTGGATCTATTTCTTTTGACGGAGTATTTTTTATGCGTTAATACCGAAAAACTTCTCCATATCCTCTTCCACAGTGCCAATTCCTGCAATGCCGAAGTTCTCGATCAAGACCTTTGCAACATTCGGGCTGAGAAATGCCGGAAGTGTAGGGCCAAGGTGGATATTCTTCACACCAAGATATAAAAGAGCAAGAAGAACGATAACTGCTTTTTGCTCGTACCATGCGATATTATAGATAATTGGCAGATCGTTAATATCGTCAAGCCCAAAGACCTCTTTGAGTTTCAAGGCGATTACAGCAAGGGAATAGGAATCATTGCATTGACCTGCATCCAGAACACGTGGGATGCCATTGATATCGCCTAAAGGCAACTTGTTATATTTATATTTTGCACAACCGGCAGTAAGGATGACAGTGTCCTTCGGCAGAGCCTTAGCAAATTCTGTATAGTAGTCGCGGCTCTTTGCTCGACCATCACAGCCCGCCATAACCACAAACTTTTTGATAGCACCGCTTTTTACAGCTTCTACAACTTTATCTGCCAAAGCCAGAACCTGTGCATGGGCAAATCCGCCGATGATTTCACCGGTTTCGATTTCACTCGGAGCGACACATTTTTTTGCATGCTCAATAATCGCAGAAAAATTTTTTTGTTCGCCAATTTCTCCCGGAATATGTGTACATCCCGGATATCCCGCAGCGCCGGTAGTGTAAAGCCTGTTTTTGTAACTATCCTTAGGAGGAACAATGCAGTTGGTTGTCATTAGAATAGGACCGTTAAAGGATTCAAATTCTTCTTTTTGTTTCCACCAAGCATTCCCATAATTACCAACAAAGTTAGGATATTTTTTGAAAGCGGGATAATAATGAGCTGGCAACATCTCGGAATGCGTATACACATCCACTCCAGTTCCCTGTGTCTGTTCTAACAGCATTTCCAAATCGCGCAGGTCGTGGCCGGATACCAGAATGCCGGGGTTCTTTCTGACACCGATATTTACCTTTGTAATTTCGGGGTTTCCATAGCTGTCTGTGTTAGCCTTATCCAGCATTGCCATACCGGATACTCCGTATTTTCCTGTTTCCATTGTTAGAGCAATCAGATCTTCTACACTAAGGTTGTCATTCAGCGTGGCAGCCAGTGCTTTCTGAAGAAATGTGTCAACTTCATCGTTGTCCTTCAACAGCACATTTGCGTGCTTCGAGTAAGCGGAAAGTCCCTTCAAACCGTAGGTGATTAACTCGCGCAGAGAGCGAATATCCTCGTTTTCGGTAGAAAGAACACCGACAGTTCTGGCTTTTTCTTCCCAGTTTTCAGATCCGTTCCATTTTGCGGCTTCAGGCAGAACAGTCAGATTGGTAACTTGCTTTAGCAGAACTTCCTTTTCGGTCAGTGTAGCACGGATTCTTGATTCAATGCTCTCTTTATCAAAATTTGCGTTGGTAATGGTAGTGAACAGATTCAGAGTAATCAAGTGATTGATTTTGGCAGATACCTGCTTACCTTCCTGACGCAATGCAGTCGTAATAGCCGAAATTCCTTTTGTGACATAGACCAACAGATCCTGCATGGCCGCTACATCAGGTTTCTTTCCGCATACGCCGGACATGGTGCAGCCCTTGCACCCGGCGGTTTCCTGACACTGATAGCAAAACATTTTTTGTTCCATAATATGCCTCCTAAAAACTATTAAAATTTGAAATAATGTGGTTTCTTCTCAATCAAAAAAGCATATAGACGCGTTTGAATTAATCTTCCCAGGCGATTGCAGACACAGGACACGAGTCGATGGCCTCCTGTACAGCACCTTGATTTTCAGCGTTTGCTGGTTGATACGCTTCCGCCTTTCCCTGCTCGTTCATACGGAAAACCTCGTCGCAGATCCACAGCAAAGCCCACAGCCAATGCAGAGATCCTTATCTACTTTTGTTGCTTTCATAAAATCACCTTCCTTTGTCAATTTTGCGTTTGATTAAAATACAACTACTAAAAGCATCTTGAACGCTTCCTGCCCATATACCGCATGGGGATGGCCTGCTGGCATGACAATAGATTCTCCTTCGTGCAGCAGATATTCAACGCCATCAATCGTGATTTTTCCGATACCATCCAAGCAGGTGACGAAGGCGTCCCCACCCGATTCATGGGTGCTGATCTCTTCGCCCTTTGCGAATGAGAACAGGGTAATACTTACTGCCTGGTTTTGTGTCAAAGTTTTGCTGACAACCTGCCCCTCCTGATAAGAAATTTGTTCTCTCAGCGTCAGTACTTCTGATTGAGCAATGTTTTTCATTTTTTTACTCATAGTATCTCTCCTTTTATTCCAAAATTTTACCACCCAACGAAATCGTAACAATCTGCCAAGGAATGAATTTTCCGCTTGCCTGCAACGCTTTTTTGGCAGCTAATTCCAGTCCGCCGCAGCAGGGAACTTCCATGCGTACAACCGTCACACTTTGAATGTTGTTGTTTTGAATGATCTGCGTCAGCTTTTCGCTGTAGTCTATGCTGTCAAGCTTTGGACAGCCGATAATCGTAATTTTCCCACGCATGAAATCCTCGTGCATTCTGGCATAGGCGTATGCACTGCAATCCGCTGCAATTAACAATTTTGCGCCGTCAAAATATGGTGCATTAGTCGGTACCAGTTTGATTTGGCATGGCCATTGTCCCAACTGTGATTCTGTCTGTACCCGGGCAGAAGGAGTTGTTTCTTGTGAATGTTGAATACGCTGCATTCGACTGCCGGGGCAGCCTGTATGGGGAACAGCGGCATGATTGCTTTTCGCTTTTTTCCTCATATTTTCCTGCACAGCTTTTTCATCATAGGCGGCAGCTTCTCTCTCCACAAAGGAAATTGCACCTGTCGGGCAGGTTGGCAGACAATCTCCCAAACCATCACAATAATCATCTCGCAGAAGTGTTGCTTTGCCGTTTACCATGCCGATTGCACCCTCGTGACAAGCTTCGGCACACGCACCGCATCCGTTACATTTTTCTTCATCTATTTGGATAATTCTTCGAATCATTTTATACCATCCTTTCTCTTGTCTTTCTGGGCATAGTATATTATAATTAAAAATAAAAATCTGTTGTTATAACAACGAAAGGGTAAAAAATATGAAATTATCCGATATGCAGCTATTCCGTGGGTTAGAAGAAGATGACATCTCCTCGCTTTTAAGCTGTTTGAATAGTGTAAAACGCAATTATAAAAAAGGAGAAGTAATTCTTTCAGAAGGGAGTATTATAGAGAATATCGGCATTGTACTGTCAGGCATGGCAATGATATCTTGTAACGAAATTTGGGGGAATACCAGCATTTTAGGAAGTGTTGCACCTGGTTCTGTATTTGCTGAGGTATATGCCTGTATTCCGGGACAGCCGATGCTGGTTACAGTGTCTGCCGTGGAAGATACCTCTGTGTTGTTTATGAATGTGGGACGTGTTCTGACTACCTGCACAAACGCCTGCCCTTTTCATACAAACCTTGCACGAAATCTACTGACTGTCTGTGCTCATAAAAGTCTGCAACTTTCACAAAGGATTTTGCACACCAGTTCCAAATCCATACGAGGCCGATTGATGTCTTATTTTTCAGAATGCGCAAAACATGCCGGAAGCAATTCTTTTCTGATTCCATATAACCGCCAGCAATTAGCAGATTACTTGAATGTTGACCGCAGTACTATGTGCAACGAGCTTTCTAAAATGCAGAAAGATGGCATGATTGAATATAAAAAAAATCGTATTTTGCTCAAAGACTGAGATTTAAGGAATGGTATGAATTTGAATAGGGATTGATTTTTTAAGCAAAATCGCTTATGATCTGAAATAGAATATAGTGCTATTATCCACAGTTACGGAGCAAGTGTTATCAACACCGATAACCAAATGATAACATTAGCCTGTATAGGCAGGATAATATGGATAAATCAAATAATCAAAAGAACTGTAAACACGACAGAGAATAATCTCTAAACAAAATTGATTAGTAATTGTCGAATTTGAATAATAAACCAAACCCCAGAGTGCCCTATTTTTTTATTCCGTGATGTTAAAACTCAGAAATTTCCGCTTTTTCCGCATAATTTCTTATATTTCGGTATGGTTGTATTGGCCATAAAATCATCCAATTTTTCTATGCTGCCATTAACCATCTCGCACGTACTGATCGCATCCGAAAAAACAGCTAGTGTGCTGTATCGTTGATATTTAACATTACTACTGCATCTTATTCAGATGCAGTAGTAAATGTCGGATACAAGGAATTCAATTTAATTCTTGCATCCTCCGTTCGAAATTGCCAGTTTACCTTTGCGGCTACGGTATTTCGTTCAACTTCCCATGCTGATAATTCCTTACGAAGATTTGAAATATTATCAATCCTTCTGTTCAAACATTGTCTGGTCATGACGTTAAGTTCGATTTCTGCAATATCAAGCCAGCTGCCATGTTTTGGTGTGTAGTGAATCTCCAACCGCTTCATGATTCTTCTGGCTTCATCAGCAGGGTAACGTTTGTACAATGATGCTGGTTTATGTGTATTAAGATTATCCATTACAAGAATTATTTTTCTACATCTGGATACATGACATCGGCAAGATATTTGATTTCTTCTGCCCAGTCAATTGCAGTCCGATGTTCCCGAACACTTACATGATGAGCTCCACCAAGCGGTTCTACGAATGCAAAAATGCTGCATGTACCATTTCTGACATACTCAGAATCTACTTTCTGGTCATTGCCGGGGCGCATAGGAAGTGGGGATCTTGCCTCGCCAAGTAACTGATATGGTTTTTCGTCCATACAAACAACGGGGCGTTGTGGGTTATATGGAAGTTCGTATACATCGAGAACATCCTCCATACAAGCTATAAATTCTGCGTCCTCTCTTGAGGGAATGCACCAGTATTCATTTTTGTGAGGTCGAAGTTTGTTTTTTTTAAGGCTCTACGGATAGCATCTTTGCTAACCGGTGTATCAAGCACTACTTTGGCTTCTTTTTCCAGCAGACGCAAAGTCCATCTGGAATGACCTTCTGGAACAGGACCGCAGGCAAGTTCAATAATACGTGCTTCTGCACGTCCATCAAGGATACGCCTTGCATTGTCGGAATTGATATTTCTTTTGAACTCGGTAACCGCTTCAATGCCACCGGAAAAATATTTGGTCACTGTATTCGTTACAGTTGTCAGGCAAACACCATTTGATCTTGCGGATTGCTCATGGGTTAATACTTTCCCATGAGCCTCATCCAAATCAATAATAATCTGGCATCTGCTTCGAATAGTTTTAGATGTATTACTTTTGCGAATTATAGATTTTAATGTCTTCAATTCATCATCTGTAAGTTTAATGACATATTTTCTTGGTCTTGCCATATAAATCACCGCCGTTTTCTTTTATTTTAACATGAAGCGGCTATAATAGCTATAAATATTTAGTTAAATGTCAACAATACAGTATACTAGATATCATCCAGCAGAATTTCACAGCACTGCTCAATGCTCCTCAAATATCAAACAACGATATCAATCGTACCATTGCACCACCACTTCAACATTAATATTAGAAACGTTTTAAACTATATAACACAAGAAAACTGATTCCACCGCAATGGATCAGTTTTCTTTAAATAATAGCTACTTCATTTTTCTCTTTTTATATAATCCTACAATCAAACCAAGACTAACAATCGCTATTAAAAACCATGCAACTATATTTGTTGTATCTCCGGTTTTTACCGTATTTATTATTTTCTGAATAGTATTTGGCTTATCTGATTTTGAAGGTGCCGGATCCTTTGGCTTATCTGGATTGTTCGGTGGTGTTTCTGGTGAAACCCATTCAGCTTTTGGCTCTATCGTTACATTATATTCTACATTCCCATTGATTTCAGATGGAATATTAACAAGGAATGGAGCAGATTCAAATTTATCTGTACCACTTTCCACATTTCCAATCTGTGCAATCAGATAAATTCCTTCATCCAATTCTCCAAAACTCGTGCGTCCCGAACTATCTGTTTCTTGCATTAAGCCTGAAATATCATTTTCCTTCGCAAATGCATACAATTGTTTTGCTTGTTTTTCTCTTGCTTCTGCACTGGTATCTTGCAATGATATCCCTGAATCTTTAAAACCATTTTCCCAGACCAGCTCATCATTTTTCATATATTGAATTGGAAATATCGAGAACTTTGCTCCGGAAAGAGCTACTTCTTTATCCGAACTATTTCTCCCTTTGTAGATAATTTGAATGCTTCCTGTTCTGCTTCCTGCTTCAGCATGAATTGTTGAAATATTTATAAAACTACCGACAAGAAAAAGCATAACGAATAAAATAATGTGAATACTTCTTATCTTCTTTCGCACCTTACTTTCCTCCTTTTTCTATCTCGTATACTATAAATTACAGCAATCAGCAACCCTATAAAAATTACTATAATTGTTACAATCAGCACTTTAGCAGTAAAAGATAACTCCGGTTTTATATTTGTATCCGGCTCTTGCTTCGTTGCCTCTTCATAAGGTATTCTCTCTCCACGTACTAAAAGTCTGTGTGTATTGATTGCAAATGGTGTACAAGTAACAAGTGTTGCATAATCCTTGCCTGGTTCAATAGATAACCCATCTGTCTCTTCCGGTAAAACTGTTAATATCTGATCAATCTGATATGCCAGTGTTTCATCTAAAACCTTAATGTAAAAAATATCCCCTACTTCCAGTTTATCCATATTGGTAAATAGCGTTTTTGTCGGAAGACCTCTATGTCCAGTCAGAACTGTATGTGTACTTTCTCCACCAACCGGAAGAGATGTACCCCAAAAATGTCCGACACCTGCCTGCAAAACTGCTTCACTTGTTCCATGATAAATTGGAAGTTCTATATTAATCTTAGGAATACGAATGTATCCCATCATTCCAGAACCATCTACGTTCAACAGTCCCTCATAGCGAGCATCTATCTCCACATCTTCTTGCGAAAATGGATCAATCAAATCAATATTTCCCAGCATTTCCTGATTGTATGCTCTCGCATCTTCCAACATCTGCTCTTTTTCTGCCTTACTCAACTTTACGCTTTCCTCATCATAATAGGATACCACTTTGGAGCCATTCTTTTCATTCAGATAACTACTGAACGTTGGATATAACAATACGGAGAATGCAACCAAAAGCACGATCAGACGAATCATATCTTTTATTGTTATCTTCCTTTTTTTCTTCTTACTCTTCATTTCATTCTCCCTGTTGTTATACTTGGAATTGCGGTTACCTTCCGTGGAAGATAACCGCCCATTCTTTAAATCTTATCTTATATCTCTGGTAAAACTATTATGCTTCTTTTCTTTTATCACGGATGAAGCTTACTGCTACACCGAATACAAGAAGAGCTGCGATTACAGCAAATGCGATTGCTCCACGTCCACCAGTGGATGGAAGGAGGGAACCTGTGCTGTTTTCGATGTCGATGATTTTGTCATTTTCAACTGTTCCATCTTTGGAAATCGTCCACTTATTTACATCTGTATCTGCACTCTTTGTGATTTTAATTACGACTGGTGCTGTCAACTTATTGAATCCGTCTGGTGCCTTTGTCTCTACTAAATAGTATGTTCCTTCTGCAAGACCATTGACATGGAGGTTGTAACCTTTTTCCTCAATATTTTCAACTGACTCAAATTCTGTAGTAGTAGATGCTGGATCTACCACATAGTTACCTGCAACGCCTGCAACTACAGGAGATACTTTAATCGCTTTTGATTCATCATTTGCTTTAGCATCAGCTTCGCTTGAATATAATCTAAATTTTGCACCTGCTAACTTTTCTAATGAAGCTCCATCAGTACCTGCTTTTTTCTTTAAGATATCTAACGAATAGGTCGGTGTCTTTGCTTCACTTGGCGTTGTAGTTGTTGTATTACCTGAATCATTACCATACTCTAAATGAGCCTTGTTCTGTTCTGTTACAACTGCGGCTTTATTTACTTTTGCATAATATGTAACGGTGAATGCTTTTCCTTTGTTTGCCTGGTTATCTCTTACCCATGCAGACAGGTCAAGAGCCATTGTTCTGTTGCCTTCACCGGAAAGTGCTGCTGTTGTAGGTGTTGTTCCTACCGCTGTAACGCCTGTATCTTTAAATGCAATTGTAACATTTGCTTCAGTTGCATTATCAAGAGCATCTCCGTCGGCATTCTTTACAAAATCAAGACCTGTTGACAATGTATCGTGGATTTTGTATACATATTCTGCATATCCTGTTGTATCCGGAATAGAAGCTGTTACGGTATATTTCACTACCTGTCCGATACTTACAGTCTCTTTGTCAGCTTTTTTCTCAATGCTTGGTGTTTCTGATTTTAAGTTTACTTGAGTTGTATCAGCGTCTACTGTAACTAAGGAAGACTGAATCTCTTTTCCACCAGTTACATATACTAAGTAGTAACCTGCATCTAAGCCTGTAAATTTATAAGATGTTACATCTTCAAGTTTTCCAGAGTTTGCTGTAGCATCTAATTTAGGGTTCTTAGTTAATGCCTGTGTTGTAAAAGCATTCGCAAAATTCTGTACCTCTGTAGAATTATTTTCACCAAGATTTTTTACAGCTTTTGCAATGTCCTCATCTGTAGAAGATGTTGTAATTGTTGCAGTATTTAATGCAGCTACCAATACATCTTTATAACCAGCTGCAGTATTCACTGTATATGCATAGTTCTTTGCTCCTGTTGTACCAGACTCTGTCACATCAAATAATTTGTACAGATAAATGGTCTGATCTTTGAGTGTCTGTGTCGGAACGCCCGCTCCTGATTTCACAGTAACTGTAAGTGAGTTTCCTCCAGCAGCTGCTGGTGTTCCTCCTGCGGCAAATGCAGTGACAGACATAGCCATCATCATAATCGCTGCCAGCATTAATGCCATGATTTTTTTCATTCTCTTCATGTCCTTTATCTCCTTTTCTTGAGAATTTTTTTTATAGTTTTTCTGCTTTTTTATTTTCCTTGCATTTTTTATATCTCATTATGAAATATACCAGGAAAAGCAGAACAGCTATCAGGTAAATCAAATAGCTTCCGTATCCTCCGGTATCCGGAAGACCTGGGAAATGTTTGTTGGTTATCGTAAACGTAAATCCATCATCTGATTTTTTTATCGTTGTCGTATAACCATCTATTTTTGTTTCTGTAACGGAATATGTGTAATAGTGAATGGTTTTATTTTCATCCGTCGTATATGCTGGAAGCCCTTTGATTACTTCCTGCCAGGTAGATTTATCACTAGAACCACTTATAATATAGTCCCCATATCCTGGAACAGTTTCTGTCTGTTCTTTTCCTGCTGCATCTGTCCAGGTACGAGATATCGTTACCGTAATGTTATCCGGACGTTTTTTATCCAGATTGTTTAGATCCTTCCAAACTTTATTGATTGTCAGCTTGATATGTTCATCACATGGATCCTGTGACTCGGATGGCTCCGGAGTACCACTTTCTCCTGTGTTCAATGTTGTTTTAGTATCTGACATCAATACTGCTTTTGCTGGCGATTCATAGGCATTAAGATCTGCTTTCACTGAATCACTCTTGCTTGCCAGAACAGCATTCTTTAAAGTCTCAAAGGTCTTTACCGGATTCATATGTCCTATTGTATAAATATCCCATCCACTTGCATCATCCTTTTCATGACTGCTGTTCAAGATACTGTTATTCTTTTTAATTTCATCTAAAGATTGATCTAATTTTCTGTAAATACGGTAATTATTGTTCTCGCCTTCCACCTTATCTAATGTATTGAATTGATATTGCGAATCCAGTTCACTTTTTCCGCTAAATGGTCCAACAAGATCTTTTGTTCCACGAACCACATCACAGTAATACATGTTGTTGTTCTTCAAAAGTCCTTCATCGTTGAATCCAACAAAGCCACCACTTCGTCCGTCTTTAGCATCACCATCATTGTTATTTCCGGCTCCACCGGCATAGACATCATACCCATGACTGACACCGTAGACATTACTATCAGTAATTCTTGTTCGATTCGCCTTGATCAGACTCACACTGATATTGGATTTGGCATCATTATCATTCAGCAATCCATTTTCGTCGCATGGAAGTTTGATGGATGAATCTCCAATCGTAATAATTGCAAGGTCTGTCCGTTGGTCGTTATCCGTTGACTTCTTTGAAAGTCCTACAGATATATCCAGTCCGAGCAGATTTACATGAAGCAGTTTGCCATCATACAGTGCATCCACTTTGATAATTCCAAGATTGATCTTCAGAAGATTGGAATCCTGGATTTTATCCAGATATAATGCTTTTATAAGTTCATTAACAAGCGAGAATATTACATTCACTGCTCCAGAATCCAACTTCAAATCTGCAAGATAAGCGAAACTTGTTCGTCCTGCAAATCCGCCGGCTGTTCCACCTGACGCTACCTGTTTCAGTCCAATTTTCTGGTTCGTCTTGTCACCTGCTGTACAATTCGACATTCTTGCAAGATTGGCATATCCGATAAATCCTCCGGCAATCTGCTCATCTCCATTTGTACTCTGCACAGTGTAACCCTCATCAGTTCCTGTAACTGCACAGTCATCAATGTGAGAACCAAAAATGTCCATAACTCCAAGAGCACCACCAAGCAACTGTCCTGTATTGTCTCCAATAACGTCTATCTTGTCTGCCTTAACTACTCCGCTCTTTCCAGAATAGCCGACAAATCCTCCGACACTATTCAAACCTCTTACATTGCTTAATTCTGTTACTTTACTGTTTTTCACAGAACCATTTAGCAATGAGCCGCCAAAACCTCCGGCTGTTCCGCTATATGTAACCTGGTTGT
Source organism: Mediterraneibacter gnavus ATCC 29149 (assembly GCF_008121495.1). NCBI lineage: Bacteria > Bacillati > Bacillota > Clostridia > Lachnospirales > Lachnospiraceae > Mediterraneibacter > Mediterraneibacter gnavus. Next base: position 790,033 of record NZ_CP043051.1, read on the forward strand.
TCTGTCCGGATCTTATCGCTGTGTTTGCGCTGACACTTAAGCCAGCATCCTTACTTCCGCTTACAGTTCCGTAATATACATAACTTCTAAATGCATCCAGCACATCAGTTCTTCCAAGCTTTAATAATTTATCAAGAAGCGAGGTCTCATTTCCTGCACTGATATTGGCAACTCCGGCCACGTCAGCAACACCAAAGCATCCTCCGGCATATTCGCCTGCGACTACGGAACGGATATTCTGTACAGAAACTCCTGCCTCTTCCGTATCCTTCTTACCGAGTACAGTTCCTTCCAGATTTCCGGCAAATCCTCCGGCTGCTTTTGCATAAGAAGTGTTATTACTTTCACTTGTATAAGCACCATTTACGATGATTCCCCAGTCATCCCAGGCTTCCACATCCGCATAACAGATTGTTGCGACTGTGGCATTTAATACTTTTATCAAATCTGCTGGTGTACTTAACAGTTTATTCAGAAGCTGGCTGAGCAATCCTTCTCCTGCAGTTGGATTCAGTGTTGCTACACTTCCTGGTCTGGAGCTTCCGACAAATCCTCCGACATAGCTTCTTCCGTCAACTCGTCTCAGCTTTGTGACCTTGCAGCGTGCATCATTTTCGCCCCAGATCTGTCCACCGATCAGTTTTCCTACATAACCTCCGGCATAACCGCAGGTATCCTTGTCATCTACACCTTCTGACTGGACAATCAGTCCACTCTGATAACCCTCTACCGAAGATTTCTTAATCACCGGCACAAATACATTAAGTACCTGCAGCATTTGTCCTAATTGCAGATTAAGACCGAGGATATCAACTCCTCCAAGCTTTGCTGCTCCGCCGTTTATCATTTCCCCTGCAAAACCGCCGGCACATCGAAGCCCTTTAATTGTCTTCGCCTGATAAGCCTGTCCATTTGTAATAGTTCCGGTCTGCATTGATCCGACATAGCCACCGGCTGCTCCGCCATTTGCCAGTTTTGTCTCATCTCGGTAATTGACTCTTCCTGCTACAACATTGTATCCGTAAGCATACTTTCCTATGATTGCATCCAGTTCAGCCTGATTACTTACTGTTCCATGCTCCGCAAGATCACTTCCGTAACCCCCCTTTTTTCCGACAAACTCCACCCATTTATTCCAGGTTTCATAATCCATCAAGGCAAGTGGTCCGTAAACTGCCGTATTTTCTTCCGTCGGATAGACAACACTAAGAGCTCCCAGGATGTTATCTACTTTTACCAGTCCCCACAACAAGGACAGGTTTCCGGTACTTGCCGTATCTGCTGACTCCATAAGTCCTGTGAAGCCACCAGCAATTTCTTTTCCGTATACTGACCGGATCCGGACTGCTTTGCAGACACTTGTTGGTCCGGTATAAGCTTTACCTTTCCAATTCTTTGTATTGTTTCCCCAGATATGACCGCCTTCATTATGCCCTGCATAACCTCCGGCCATACCTCGTTGTACCTGTGTTGTGGAAGCCGCATCTGCACGAACTGCACCACCACAAGGAATACAAGTCGTAGAGCTGTTTCTGATCGTCGGTACAAAGTCCTCCGCTAATGATGCCAATGTATCTGACACATTAACAAGACCATCTAAGATACCAGTATCGCCAAGGACATTTGCCACATTTCCTGGCTGCAAGTCTCCCACATAACCACCGGCTGTAATCTGGCCAATGATATAAGAAAAGTTATTTGCATTAGAGTCCTGAATATGTCCGCCAGATATCTTTCCGGCAAAACCTCCTGCATCTCCAAGAACGTCATTTGCTGATGCATCGGATGCTGTATTTTTCCAAGTTGCTTTTACTGCAAAACCTCCAACATCTCCTGTAACATTCGAATGTTCTATTGTAGAAACAACGACATTCAATGCATCCAGCACATGATTGATTCCTATTGAGTGACCAAGTACGCTCAATCCTTTTCCAACAGAAGCTGCGGAACCAATATTCATATAACCAATATATCCACCGGCATATCTTGCACCCGTTACTGCATATGTACTATCCTGTCCAAAATAATTTGAACTATCTTCACCCTCTAAATCTTTAGGAGGTGTTACCTTTGTATGTTTTAAATTTGTTACATCACAATGACTAACTTGAACTCCACTGCCATAACCAATAAAGCCACCAGCACTACCAGAATTCGTATCATCCGATTTGATTTTATTAGCCGTAACCGTAAATCCATTATCGGATTTAACTCCTGCATACTGTACATATGGAATGTAAGCATTAATCAGGTTCAGTAAATCTCCGACATTAATATTCAGACCTGTGATTCCTCCAAGAATGCTGATTCCACCTCCAGCATCTGCCAATGCTCCGGAGTAAACATTTCCGCCAAAGCCTCCGGCATAAGACTGCCCGTTTACATGATCCAGATTATAGACAGAATAATAGCTACCTTCTCCTGCGCCTTGGTTGTTAACCGTTCCACTCTGGAAGTTTCCGACAAAACCGCCAGCTGTATCTGCAACAACTCCGCCTTTATCAACATAAGTAACCGTGCACTCTGTATAAGAAGGAAGCAAGTACTTGACAGCACCTAACAACTTATTTGCATTTAGCAAAGCCTTGACATCCGCTTCACCAGCTACATCTGCAAGACCTCCGGTCTGTGAAGAACCTACAAATCCTCCTGCAAAACCATCTGTATCATTTGCTGTTACTTCTCTTAAATTTTTCACATCGGACTTAATGATCTCACAGCTGCTACTCTTTCCGATGAAACCACCGGCTGTGTAATCCATTACTTCGCCGTTGGAATTTGTACCTGTTGCTTGTACAGTCATGCCTCCTGCGATGCCATTTACATGAGCTTCGTTGATTTTGACTCTGACACCTTCTGCCACAGAAAGCAGATTTTCTACTTTCAGCAAGTTGTTCAGTCCTAACAGATTCAAAGTCAGTCCGTTTCCGCCTGCCAGATCTCCCGGACCTGCACAACCAGCAAAACCACCGACTCTGTTTTTTGCTATAACAGATTTTACCTGATTTAATGTTACAGTATCCACATCTCCGCCAACAGCCTCGCCAAGCGCTCCGCCGGCATAATTTCCTTTTGCTTCTACTGTATATCCATCATTTACTCCCGTCACCGTTACATGATGCACAGTAAATCCAAGAAAGTTTCCGATTCCAAGCGTATTATTTAAAAGTCCTGTGACATTTGCTGTTGTTACACTTCCGGCAATACCTCCGACACGATTTTCACCTGCCGTAACTGTTTTTAATCCTGTAAGCACATTATCTCTTTGTGCTACGCTACTTGCATCTGCTCCACCATGTTTCCAATAAGGAAGTTTATTTAGATACTCTGTACTGGATTCCGCAATATAGACGCCATCACCGCCACCAAGAATACCACCGGAATAGCTCTTACCAGCCTCAACTGAAACTGATGAACAATCCATGTTACATCCCAAGATTGCTGATGGTGCAATTCCTACAAGTGACAAGAGCATACCTGCTTTTTCCGGATCACTCGACAAAAGACCTGTCAACAAGTCTTTCACTGTTGTTAAAAGGCTTGCATCCTTGACTTCTTTATTTCCAAGGTTTGTAATCCATCCAACTGTTGAAATACCACTCACACCACCGGCATAACTTCCGCTTGCTTTAACTGCAATGCTTCCGCTCGCTCCACAGTTGACTGCATAGCTGTTGGTCTGTGCTCCTACGATACCGCCTTGATAATTTTCACCGGATACAGTGACATTACATCCTGTCAGATTGCAATTTAACAAGATACTCTGCGGTTGCATTACTCGAATAAGTTCAACACCCACATCACTTAACAATCCACGGATTTCCGCATCTCTGCTGATTCCTGCAAAACCTCCGCCGTATTCTTTTGCGGTTACAGAATAACTACTGTTTTTCACAGAGCAGTCAAAGATTCTTGTTCCTACCTGCTGTCCTACAAAACCACCAGCATAATCTTTACCGGCAGCTCCGATAGTTCCTGCCAGATTCTCTACATGACAGTTTTTAATATTTACATTTTTGTATCCAGTAGGAATTAAACTACCAACCGGCAATGCCTTGTCCAGAAGAATTGTGATCAAATCTCCAAGTCCAAGTCCCGGAATTGCATTTAACAATGATGATAATGCATTCACCGTTACTCCAAGAGCTTTCGACAACCCGTCATACTCTGTTACACCTTCTGTATAACCGACAAACCCACCAGTACGGTCATTAATATTCGAAACACTGACTTTTCCTGTCACATCACAGTTTTCAATGGAAACATCTCCCACTAGCCTTCCGGCAAATGCACCTGTTGCATAAATCGTCGGATCCTTTGCTCTTGCATTTAAAAGTGCTGATAATGTATCTTTCAAATTCAGGTTTACGTTTCCAAATGTTAAAACTCCTACTAATAAATCAACTACACCACCTACAAGCCATCCAAGTCCTGATGTGAGTCCACTTATTATGGTCTGAGTGTTTTTATGTTCATTCGTGTTATTTTGTACATTTACATTTTGTAATTCTAGGTTTGATACAGAGACCGTTCCGGCACTGACACCAATGTTGTTTACATTAACCTCATTCGTAACTGTTCCAAAAAAACCAATTCCTATGTACTTAGATCCATCCATTGCATCTGCCTGGTTCACATTCACATTAGAAATTACAGGTTTTCCAGTTGCCAGAATAGTGTTTCCATCCGTAATCATTGTTTGTCCATCTGCTAACTTTGCACCTTTGATATCCCCCGATACCATAAGTGGTGTCCAAAGATCATCTTCTTGATTTGAGTTCACACCATCCTTTGATAAGTCAATATCTCTGAAAATGATGTAATTTGCATTGGATGAATATTTAAGATTGCCGTATTCACTCCTTAATTTATATTTATCTATATTTTTATCAGGAAGACCATTTTCATTGACTCCACAAAATTCACCGGTTCCAACAGTAAGTCCGCCCAGTAACGTCCCTAAAAGACCACCTACGCCTTTAAGCAAACCTGCAAGAATGTTATCGTCGGAAAGGTTTACATTCGCCAGCTTGTATTTACCGTTCTCTACACCGTTTGTTTTATCTTTATAATATAGATATGAGTTTTCTCCTTTGACATTGTCCGGCTTTGGGTTTATAAGACCGTGCGTAGTTGCACCTTCTTTTGCTACAGCATCCAGGCCAAGGTCCGCATCTCCCGGATAATAAGGACTGTAAAAAGGATTGCCACCAAACAGACCAGTTACCAAACCCGGTTTGTAATAAACATACAGTCTAGGAGTTACGCTCTTATTGCTTCCAATCGCCCGCAACTGTGACTCATTTCCGATCAGAATATATTTCTTCCCGGAAACTTCTACATATAGCTGTCCCGGTTTTGTTCTTCCATCTGCATGCTCACCATCTAGCCACTGAACTCCATTCGCCGCTTTTTCTGTCAATTGATCCGCAACCAATTCCGGCTTATCCGAATTAAACTTCTGCGATAACACGTAATTATGAGACTTACTATAAGTCAGATACTCCTGATCTTCTCCATCCGGATAAATCATCTGCCCCATACCAAACTGTGGTGCATCATAATCCATCGACATAACTGGTTCCGTTTCAGATTCTTCCTGTGCAAGTACCATTAACTGATATGGATTGTATATATAGATTGTATCCGTTTCCTTATCATACAGCGTTGGTGTTTCGTTTTCTTCTAGTTTCGTACCTGTGATAGTTCCGGTAAATGAATCCGGTACTAACCACATCTGTTCCGAGTTCATCTGGATGTCATTCATCAAAATGTACTGGGCATCTGCACCGTATTTCAGCTCTGTGCCTTCACTCTTTACTACTTCTCCAGAACCAATCTGTCCATCCTTATCACCTGTGTAAATATAAGCATCTGAACCAATCTGTTTTAATTGTTCATAATTATAAATGCATATTTTACTATCCTTATAATAAGCATCTATATTATCTGTTGATTCCGCTTTAACATTTCCACCGGACGATTCCGATTCGTCATTTTTCGAGTTTTCACTTGTTTCCCCCGATATCTTAGATTCGGATTCCGTGGAGCCATTTATTTCATCTGAAACTGTGGATTCGGTTGATGCTTCATCATTGCTCATATTGGTTTCATCAGAAAGGACCACTTGACTCGTGTTGGTACCCGATGGATTTACATCTGCTGCATCCGCAATATTCACTTGAGAAAATAAGATAGCCATACATAGTATTACTGCGATAATTCTGTTCTCTATTCTTCCTTTTTTCTTCATATCTGGACCTCTAATCGGAATAAAAATTCCTACCATTTACTCAATATTGCATTCTAATATCTAGAATGATTTTTTAGCATAAAATAACTAATTTTATTATAATATCCGTTAAAATTTCTTTCATTTTCATCAAATACCTACTGGACTTTTTCCTTACTCTTCTCTGTTTGATTCTACTTTCTGCACCCACTCTTTTTGCATAGCCGCAGTAAAAAAACATTGAAGCAATTTCATGGAAAACGCTCCACATTCAGCATTTACAATCATCCTTACCGCCTCGGCATGTTTCAGTTTTCGTTTATATGGTCGCTCACTGACCAAAGCATCATAGGCATCCACCAAACCGACCACCTGAGCACAAAGCGGAATCTGATCTCCCTTTAAACCGTCCGGATATCCAGAGCCATCAAATCTCTCATGGTGATGTCGGCAGATTTCATAGCTGTACTTATTCAATTTCTCTGTTGTCATACCATTCGGAAATCTCAATGTCATCTCTGCACCGGTAATTGGATGCTGCTTCACGACTTCCATCTCGTCTATCGTTAATTTCCCATTTTTATTCAATATTTCTATCGGTACCCGGATTTTACCAATATCATGGATTGGTGCCAGGTGTGATACATTTTCAATCTCTTCTTCGGTAATTCCATATTCCGGATAATTTTTCTGCAGTTGGCGATAAACCTGCTCCGTATAAAAACTAATATCATCCTGATGTTCCTTTTCCACCAGATTATTGTGATTCAATACCGCAACAAGCAAAGAAACCATATCCCAATACTGTTTCGTGATATTCTTTTCTTTCTTCCGCAATTCCTGTTCCATATTAACAATCGTATCTGGAATGACCTTCGCATTATGTAATGTGAGAATGGCAATATTCTCCGTCTCATCTACATATCTTTTTGCTTCCATCCAAATATAAGAATCTGCTTCATTATCACATATTCTGCGGTAGGACATATCATCTTCCATACAGCCGTCTACTAAGTGTTCCGTAAGCTTTTCGCTTGTCAAAAATCGTCTTAACTTCTGGCGATCCTGTTCATATACATATTGTTCTGTGTACTTCCTTATAAACTCATCATAGGTAGCTGAATCACTTACTTTATCATAGACTTCATGTACGTGGGAATAAATACATTCATATGTTTGATCCTTTAAATTCAATTTTATAACTACATAAAAACGTCCAAAATATTCATCTTTGCCCGGTTGAATAATATCTGATATTTTCACATTTTCCAGCCTGTTATTATAAGTGTTCTGCAGATCCAGTAACACCTTATGTACCTTGCAGCAATCTGAATAATTTCTGGAACAGTATCCGTCCTTCTCCAGACATCTGCTAATTGCCATTGTTGACTCTGTACAGTTAATAACGTCCATAAGAGAAATTTCTTCCGGTCGTTTTTCCAGCATATAGCCTCCATTCGATCCCTCTGCCGCTTTAACAATTTCTTTTTCTTTTAATTGCTTTGTTATTTTAGGAATGTAACTTGCCGGAATATTTAATTCACGAGATAGTTCTGCTGTAGTTATTACCTTATTTTCTGATGCTAGATAACATACGATTCTAATGGCATAATCCGTTGTATTTGTAAGCTGCATAATGTCACCCTCTCTATCCGTCCCCAATAATGATTTTTATCCTGAACATTTTTCTTGTTTCTTTCATTGTAAAAAGGAAGAATCATACTTTCAGGTTCTTCACTTCACAAGCACAATTCTTCCTTTTTGCCTTAATGATATTTTCTTTTTACTTTTCTGAAAAATACCATGCTTCCAATGCCAATCAGTAAAACCACAATCAGCATCATAATCCAGCTATTATTCTGAATATTTCTTCCGGTTACGGGCGGTGCCACGGTTGATGTATTTGTAAATTGGATATCTTCCGTTCCTGTTGCTGCCATTGTAAATGATGCTGCTTCTCCAACGGTTTTCGATCCACCATTTATCGAGTATGACACCTCGAAGTTTGTTCCCGGTGCTGTCTCCGTAACGGTATATGTCCATCCTGTCGGTAAGCAACTGATATCTACAGATTCATCTTTTTTCAATGTAAAGGCTGCCTGATTATTTGTGAAAGTCAGTTTTTCTGCTGTTCCATTTCCTTTTTCAATAACAGCTGAAAGATATCTTCTCCCAGTGTCGTTTCCTGTCTGGGAAGCTGTTTCTCATTATTCTGTTCTTTCTCAACCTGTTTCTTTTTCATGATTCATTCCTGCTTCATATCAACTTAGATAATCAAGGTATTCTTTTATGTACTGGTTAAAGTATAGCACTTGTTTTTTGCAAAAATAATACAGAAAATAGGAAGATATTTTCACGTTTTACTACAAAAAGTTTGTAGTTATCGATTCTTTGCACAAAAAAAGAAACCATACCGTGAAGATATAGTTTCTCCTGAAATTACAGTGTTTCTGCCATTTTAAAAAGAACAATTCCATTTCTGACAGCTAGCATTTCTGCCGAGTTTTTAAAATCAATTCCTGAAATATCTTTAATTTTTTTCAACCTGGAAGAAAGTGTACGATAATTCACATACAGTTTTTCCGCCGCCTTATTCGCACTCTTATCACAGTCCAGATACGCCTGCAACGTTTCAATCAGTTCTCCATCATGTTCTTTATCATACCAATATAATTTCACAAGTGACTCTGGCACATATTCCATCAGTTCATCACGATTTTTGATTTTTTCAAAAATCTGGAAAAAACCGAGCTTAGAAAAATCGGCTACCGATATATTCTTATCACCATAGAGATATCTGAGCATATCCATATAGTCTATGATTTTCTTTGAATCCTTAAAAGATTTTTTCAAATCTCCATATCCATTAACAATACTTCCAATGCCAATCTGAAAATCCGTTGTCTTATTTCTGTGAAAAATCTGCTTCTGTACTGTCTGATATAATTTTTCCATTTCTTCCCGGAACCCTGCTTGTGTTTCCCCAGGCTTAATTTCATGAATACACACAATCTGATTCAGATTCCGGTAAATATGTTCATCCGGAAGTAATCTCTGAATCTCGCCTTCTATCACTCCGATTTCTTCTAATTCTTCTTTTGTATAATAATCTTCGCTATTGCTTGAAATCGTATGAAAACTTACCACACAATATTGAGCTGTATCTTTCAACTTTAGCATTCTTGCAGCTTTACTCAATTCATCGCCCGTTAATAAACCATTAAGCAAGCTATATCCAATATCTCGTTGATATTTTTTTTCTATCTGATTTTGAGCATATGTTCCCATAAAACTATACTGTAAAGTAAAAACAGCATTTTCCAATGCCATATAGTCCAGTATTGTTAATGGCATATTCACTTCCGTGACTACCAAATAAACTTCTACCCGGCCTAACACATGTATTTTTGTAATATATTGCGTATGCTCTTTTCTCTGTTTTTTGTATTCAAATCTGGTAACAATATCCGGTTTATATTTCTCAACATTTTTCTCAAATACAAAATCAGACAGATCCTGCGTTGTGGACGCACAGCAAGTTAAGTTACTATCTATAAATGAGCAAGTTCGTGATTTTGCATAAAAGAAAGACACCTCGATTCCATGTGTTGTATAATGAAAGTGCCAAAACAAACATTTGCAACATTTACGAAAGAAGGTGTCTCTCGCAAATACTATACATCATTCCTCATTCATATACAACCAGTTTAAAAAATTAAACTTATGCAAATTTTATTCGAACCGAGTAATAAACCATCTTATGAGTATCCTAATCAGTATTTTCATTTCAGGATATCATGGAAAAACTACGGACTTTGCTAAAAACAGTTCCTGCCACAGAACGACGATTGCCCATTTTCTCAATTCCGGAAAATGGGATGATTCATTACTTTCAGATACGTTAAAATGCTCTGTCATTGAGATTATTTATTCAGAAGCAGCACGCACCGGAAAGCCTGTTTTCCGCATTGTGGACGATACGATTGCTTCAAAGACAAAGCCTTCGTCACGGGCTTTACATCCGATTGAAGATGCGTATTTTCACCAATCCCATTTAAAGGGAAAACAGGACTACGGGCATCAGGCAGTTGCTGTTATGCTTTCCTGCAATGGCATTGTTCTGAACTATGCTTTTGTAATGTACAATAAGTCAATTTCCAAGATTGACATTGTACAAAGCATTGCAAAGGAGCTGCCTGTTCCACCGGTAATGTCCTATTTTCTTTGCGACTGCTGGTATGTTTCTGAAAAGATAATCAATACCTTTGCACAGAGAGGATTCCATACCATCGGTGCTTTGAAAACAAACCGTTTGCTGTATCCATCGGGAATGAAAAAGAAACTTCGTGAACTGGCCGCCGAATTGTCTGTTACACATCGTGAATTTGACCTTGTGACAGTCAAAAAACGAAACTATTATGTGTACCGGTACGAGGGAAACCTCAACGGCATAGAAAATGCGGTAGTTCTTTTGAGTTATCCGGAAAAAGCATTTGGTAATCCCAAAGCATTGCGTGCTTTCATCAGTACAAACGCAGCCCTATCTACACAGGAGATTCTTTCCTGGTATGTGTGTCGATGGCCGATTGAAGTATTTTTCCGCCAGTGTAAGGATAAACTGGCACTGGACAGCTATCAGATACGCTCTGCACAGGGAATCAAAAGGTACTGGCTGCTTATGTCACTGGCACATTTCATGTGTGCAGTGGGTACTGGTAGGTTCTGTTCGTTTGAAACTGGATATCACGAAATCTGTGATACCATTCAGCTGGAAAAGTATCGTTATCTTTTTCAATGCGCAAAGGAAAGCAATGATTTTGATTCATTTATGAAATTCGCAGTGTAGTTTTGTGCAATTTTTCAAATTTGCTCATTTATAGTTACTATAATATAACGCTACCGGATTGCCAATCATGGAAGACAATAGAAACAAAATATTTTTAGTTGGATCTTCAAAATTCTCTCCATCCAATAACATGTTAGAAATATTGTCGTGTGTCAATTTGAAATAAATCAACCGTGCGATATTTTCATCATAGATCTGCAGAATAACATATTTTATAATACCCCAATAATACTCATCTTCCGAAATTTCTATCACTGGAATATTACGTTCCGAACAAAACTTTAATAAAATATCATAATAATTGACTTTCTGTACCATGTCCGGATGCTGCTTTATAATAAATCCACTGACCTGTTTCTTCTCCAGTTCATTCAAATGTTTCCGAAACTCTCTCTCCGTTTCTCCGAAATACACTTTCATATTTGTAAGAAGAAGCTCTCCTCCAGTCAGATATCTTTCCATATCTTCTATTTCGATAATTCGTATACCTTTAATTTCCTGATTCAGATTTTCTTTACATATCACTAATCTCATATCAGGAAATTGTTTCGATTCTAATAATTGTTTTACCGTATAAGCCATTCAGCACCTCGTCAAATTCGTCTTTTGTTGTCTACATTGGTTGTACCAGCATCTGATGTTGTGTTTTCAAAAGTGGCATAAGTAAACAGTATAATTATACCCTCCCCCGAAATTTTCTGTCAATTTCTTCATGCGTATAAAATGCATATTTTATATAGATTCAAATAAAAAAGATAGCTCGCATCTTTGTCGAACTGTCCATTACTTCTTCAGGCTGCGGATAAAAGTCATAAAAATTTCTCTTTCCTTCTCATCCAAGCCATCCCAAATCTCAAGTATTTCTTTTTGCTCTTTTGTCAGATCCAATCTGCTTTCATCATCTGAAAAAAATTGTGCGATTGTAATTTCAAATGCATCACATATTTTTTCCAGATTAGCCATCGTCGGCATACTCTTCTGATTCAGCATATTTCCCAGAGCCGTCTGCGTTATTCCTGTAAGCTGAGCTAACCTATATTTTGTATATCCTCGCTTCCGGCATAGTTCCGCAATTCTTAACGGAATATACTCTTCCACACACAAGTATATACACCTCTCTTCTAGTCTATGATACCAATATTGTACCTGTTGACCAGAAGATTTATTAGACATTTATTTATTGATTATATACTCTTGTACACAAGACTATTTAAGTAAAAAAATATAGCTAGTATAACGAATATTAAATAATTGCTATATTAAATTGATACTGCTTCCTCTTCACTGATTTCATCCATTTTATACTTCCAGTGATAAACCACGGGTTCACGGTTCACTTCGTCAAAGTACTTGTAAATTCGTTCTTCCAACTCCTGTTTGGTATTGACACGAATTCCTCGAAGCATCTGTCTGGTCATCTTGCTGAAGAAGCTTTCAATCATGTTTAACCATGAGCCTTGTTTTGGTGTAAACACAAATTTAAAACGTCCCTTTGGCATAGTATCCAGAAAGCGCCGTGTTTCTTTGGAAGTATGTGCAGAATGATTATCCAGGATGATCCGAATGGTATCCTGTGATGGATATTTTTTGTCCAGTATCTTTAAAAACTCAATAAAATCAGAACTCTTATGGGTCTCACTTACTAACGGAATTGCTTCTCCAGTGAGTAAATCAATGCCAGCCAGTAAAGAGAGCGTTCCCAGACGTTTGTATTCTGCATCACGATATACTTCCCCATGTTCTGATGTCGGGCGTAAATCCGGTACCGTATTGGAGATTGCCTGAATGCCCGGCTTCTCATCATACGATACCGTAATCGTCAGTTTATAATCGTCCGGAACAATGAGATCACCATTTTCATCAAACTGCATTTCAATCTGCTTATAAACCAACAGAACCTCATGCATTTTTGATTCAAAATCAGGATCCCGTTTTTCACAGTAATATTTGATTTTAAAGGGTTTCATATCCTGTTCCTTAAGAAATTTCTGGATATACGGTTTGGTAACGGTTGAAAGCCTTGGATATCCCGCTTCTTCTGCATGTTTCTGAATGTATTTGTGGAGAGAGGTCAACGTCCACAATTCCTGTGCATAACCGAGTTCTGTCGGTCTCTGACACGCAATATGAATCATCCATGCTTTTGCATCATCAGTGATTTCCGATGGACGTCCAGGACGCTGAACATCAAACAGTGCAGCATCTAAACCGCCTTTCTGAAACTTCGAAATACAAAGGCGTACCGTTGCAGTACTAATGGCAAGTTTATCAGCAATTTGCTGGAATGTCATTCCATCGGCTTTATATAAAAGGATTCTGGCACGGTCCACAACTTGTGCCTGAATGGTTCTCTTTTTCGATAATGCTTTAAGGTAATCTCTGTCTTCATCTGACAGAGGAAGATATGTTTTTCTCATAGTGTTCATCCTTTCTTAGATAACACTATTTTACCATACATTATCCTCAAAATATATAGTAGAAATTTAATTTATTCTATACTAGAAAAGTCTGACCATCAATGTGGTTTTTCAGAATACATAGAAAGAACTATCGAAGCACACAAGCAGAAATATCGTCTGTTTGCGTGCTTTTTTAGTTGGAAGAAAAAGTTTTTAAATTTTTCTTCTCAAAACGCAACTGCACCCCCTGTCCTGTCGGGACTAAGAGCGAAAAGGGGGAAAGAAGCAGAGATTCCTATCAACTCGCTCCCTTTCAAGGCTGGAAAGGGGGTGAGCAATGATGAAGCCATCTGAATTTCAGACAACCATAAAGAACCAGTTTGATTACATCTGTAAAGTCGCTATGGAGGATGAACGCAAAGACTATCTCAAAGCGTTGTCCAGACAGTGTAAACGGGAAACCCTGTTCTGTGATATGGACGATTACACCGTCAATCTGTTTTCTTCCGAAGACACCTATCTATCCCACTTCCATACTTTTGAAATGGATGGATTTACTGTCCGCATTGAAAACAACCTGTTAGCAGAAGCATTAGAAAATCTGGATGGAAAGAAACGTGACGTTATCCTGAGATATTATTTTCTTGGATTTGACGATACGGAGATTTCAAAAATTCTGGAAGTCAACCGTTCTACCATACAGAGAAGAAGACACGCTGGACTGGAATTTATCAAAAAATTTATGGAGGAAGAAGCATGACAGCAAAGCACCCTATTAAGAAAGCAGAAAACGGAACTTATTATTTTAGAGCAAACTTAGGTTTTCATCCGATTACCGGAAAACAGATTCAGAAATACAAAAGCGGATTCAAGACAAAAAAGGAAGCTAGAGAAGCATATTCAAAGCTTATGCTGACATCCACAGAGGAATTAACGGAAAAGAAACAGCAGCTATCCTTTCAACAGTTCATTGAAGAAACTTACCTGCCTTGGTATAAAACACAGGTAAAGGAAAGTACCTATCTGAACCGCCGTTCTACCATTCAGAAGCATTTTTCATACTTTTACAAAATGACGGTGGATGAGATAGAACCCATTAACGTCCAGAACTGGCAGCTTGAACTCGCAAAAGAATTTAGTCCAAACTATATCCGTATTGTACAGGGTATGCTCTCCATTGCCTTTGACAGAGCAGTTGTTCTCGGTCTTGCAAAGAAAAATCCGTCACGAATGATAGGAAACATCAAGAGCAAGAAAACAAAAGTGGATTTTTGGACACTGGATGAATTTCAAAAGGTAATTTCCCTGCTCTACAAGGGCGATTATTACGAACATTACCTTTTCATCTCATACTGGCTCCTGTTTATGACCGGAATGAGAATCGGAGAAGCCGCAGCCCTGCAATGGTCGGACATCAACTTTGAAACCGGACTTTTAAGTATAACGAAAACGCTGTACTATAAAACAATGGATGAATACAAATTTGTGGAACCAAAGACACAAGCCAGTATTCGCACTATCTATATTGACACAGATACCATTAAAGAATTAAAAGCATGGCAGGAAGTACAGCAAAAGGTTTTAAAGGGCTGCGACCTTGTACTAAGCTATAATGGGATTCCCACCAGTAAGCACACCCTCCCACGGGCATTAGAAAAGCTTGCTGGATTGGCAGGCGTACACCGTATCAAAATTCATGCACTCAGACATTCCCATGCTTCCCTGCTCATCAGTATGGGAGAAAATCCTTTATTGATTAAAGAACGTCTGGGGCATGAAAAGATACAGACCACGTCAGGAACCTATGGACATTTATATCCCAACACCAACGTGGAAGTTGCCAAAAAATTAACTGGCGTTCTCACTTATACTCCGGCAACAACCAGTGTTGCCGATTACACCAGCAATCAGCATACAGCAATCTATCACAGAACAGTTGAATAAAAAATGCAATCAAAATGCAATTCTAAAAGGAAAGAGCCTCAAAACCCTTGAAAATAAAGGCTTTGAAGCTCTGCTCCAACTATTCAAACTCCAGACAGACAGTAAGCAATATAAACCAAAATCATTGATTTTTCGGGGTTTTCTGGCTCTGTGAAACAAACTAAAAAGATAAAATGAAATATAAAAATGCAATAAAAATGCAATGAAGTCTAACGGTGCATGTTCGCTGACTTCATCATAATACCTAAGCGAAAAGCACTGATTGGGGGAACTTAGTATTTACTGGGTTACCCCTTTCATTTTGAAAGGAGATCATTATGGATTATCAATTAGAATTAAAACAAATTGTGGATTTTCCACGCTGCCGAATTTACCGGGAATTTATACAGACACTTATGAAAGACAGAAGCATCCGTACCAACGGAGGTTCCTGTCTTTTTTATTTTCTCATTTTATGTTCTTATGCAAATTACAGTTCTTCTTATCGGAACATCGAACACCTTACTTACAAAGTTGTTCCTGGTGAATGGATCTGCACTCTTAAAGAACTTCAGACTCACTTTCGCCAAAAATTCCAGCACCAGGTCATATCCATACTGGATACCCTGGTTGAACAAAACCTTTTAACCTACTCACTGCACGAAAAAAATAAGATTATCCAATACAAGATAAAAGACTGGCCAAAAGACAATACTGCCCTTTCCTATAATTATCCGTGTAAAAAAGACATCGGTTTTTTCTTTTTTCCAATCGCAGATGTACATAAACTAATCGGACTAGGAAAATGTTCGGAAATGGATGCTCTTTTGGATCTTTGGATTCATGCAGTCTATAATGATTCATCTGTACAAGGCTCTGATGCCGGTCCGGTAGTATATTTTCGCAATCAGACTGGAAATCCCTTGTTCAGCTATCAGGAACTTGCAAGACGTTGGAAACAGTCGAAATCTTCTGTATCCCGTCTGCTAAAAAAACTTGAAGATACCGACATGATCACACTGATTTCCTATTCCGGGAAACATGGCAGCATGGTATATCTGCGTAATTATCTATCTGTTATGTTTAATATCAGCGATGTCATGATTGATAAGGAGGAAATTGCCATGAAAATGCAACTGCCAATACATATAACCGAAGACACCTTGCCTGTCAAAAACAATTCTGAATGCGTTTCAGAATCTATTACTGACGAGCAAATCATCGTTTCACAGGAAGGCTCCTGCGTTCCAGAATCACACATTAAAACCATTGTTCGCAAAGTCGCTGAAATACTGGAAATACAAGGCATTTCTTGCTGTAGATGCCCTAAAACGAAGTATATATTATCTCCATTATCAGCCTGCAAGGATAGTATATATCTATATTCACTACGTATTATCTGCCCCTGGGGAAACGCTGCTTATCAATTTGAATTAAAATTAAAACCTGAAACTCGCAATGTGCCCAAGGTTCCTGCCCATACTCCGCCCTTACGACATACCTCTCCCGATTTTTCAGAAATTCCAGAAGCTTTATTGAGAGGAGGCGATGTATAATGGCAAAGAAAAATTACCATCCTGTTTCCGCTGAAGTGGAAAATAATCCTTTGTACCATGATACCTATAAGCTACTCCGGTGCTACCGGGACTCTACTTACAGTCTGATGGTTGCTGTCCGGCAAGTAGAAATTCAGTTCCAACTGGAATACAACACCAGCGTAGACGAATTCCTGGATTCTATCTATGCTGCAGGAGCAGATCTGGGAGACAGCCAGATTGAAGAATGGGCAAAAAGCATTGCCCGCAGCAACAAAATGATAAAGCTACTTCTTTCTTCCGTGGATTTACTCCGGAGAAATCACAAACATGGAGAAGAATATTACTGGATTTTATATTATGCCTTTCTCTCTCCACATGAACTGAAAAACACAGAGGAAATCCTGGAAGAACTCGAAAAGCACGTTCCCAGCATTTCCTACCGAACTTATTACCGGAAAAGGCAGGCTGCTATTAGCGCTCTTAGCAGCATACTATGGGGATTTTCTGCAAAAGGGACACTGGAAACTTTGAATAAGTTTTTCCCGAATTGAATTTTTATATTTTCACATAAGCACTCATAAACAAATGTGTACCTATGTGAAAATTCCCAGCACTAGAAAATTTCCATACAATTCTCTCCCTAAAACACAATTCAAATCAAAAAATATTTTTCATTGCTATAACTATATACATTTGTTATAATTTGTGAGAAAACAACTGTTTGTAAAATGAAAGAAATAATCCCATCTGCATTACTAACTATGAACAAATTAAACTTAGAAAGGATTGAACAAAAAAGACTTATGACAATAAAAAATGTAGTCGAACCGTTAATAACTATGATTAAATTTTTATGGCAATGGAAACCCGCAAGATTTACATCCTTATTTATGCTCATTATGTTACTTGTTACTCCCCTATTTACATATCCTACTGGCTATATATTTATTTTTATATTACAGATGATTGCATTTATTATCTGTATTCCAACTACAGCAGCTATTTCAAGTTTGGAAAAAGGAAAACATCTTTTAACCAAAAATTTTTGTTTTTCTATTTTATGGTTTGCTGCTAGTGTTGTGCTTATAGAAGCTAATACCTTTAACTCCTGTAATTTTGATTTTATTAAATTCATACAGTATTATACATCATTTCTATTCATCTTTGCGGCTTGTCTCATACCTGATTCTTTCTCTACTTATGATCCGCAAACCAAAAAGAATCAGAAAGAATTTGAAGAAATGAAAGAAAAAATATCAACTCTTGAGAAAGAAGTATTCAAACTAAAAAAAGCTTGATAAAACAAAAAGTAATTGAAAAGGATACCAATTGAGTATCCTTTTGTTTTTATACTTTCGCTTTAATATTCCAGAATATTTTTTTTATATCCCGGTATATATTGACATTCATCCGCAAGCGTACTATGATATTTATGTTCCGGAATATATTTTTTACATTCACCATTTTACTTTTCTCAAACCAGAAAGGAGTACAAATGAACCAAATATTACAAATTAATTTAGCATCACCCCAAAGTACGGCCTATCAAAATTTCAAAGAAATAAGAGAAGCTGTATATAACGCATCTCTTAGACTCTACAGCAAACATGGCGTTCAAATTAAGGATGTTCAGACTGTTGGAGAGCAAGTAATCATGCATGTTATGATTCCCGATGAAATAGCTTCGAACTTTCAACTAGGATATCATCTTAGAGGAGTTAGTGCATATCTTATGAAACACTATAAAGAAAAATATTCAAAATTGCTTGTTGCAAAAAAATTACTAACATACACCGTAATTCCTATGCAGACATATACTAATGAAACAGAATTGACAATGAATGAACGTTTTTCTGCAGGCATCCATTTTTTAGAATTACTAAAAAATACTGATGAAACTTCTATGGCTAAAATAAGAAGAATCTTGAAGATTTTACAGGAGGATTAACATTATGGGTACTTACCACTACCACTATAAATTGATTGCTACACCTGCCAATCCATCTATCCATATTGCAAATTACGCAAAATACTTTAATAAAATTAAGCAAGACTTTAACAGTCGAACGGTTACAAATCCAAAGAAACTTAAAGGCATAAAACTATCGAAGTCTATGAATAATACAATTGAACTAGATCTTTGGTGTAAAAACAAACTTTGCCCGGGTCGTGAACTTTTAGGAATAAGACGTGTTTCCGAAGCATTAGCTGACATTGATTCTAGATTTATTATTGGTAAATCCCATGTATTAGTATCGGCTTAATAATGAGTTGAAAGTGATAGGTGATTAACACTTCACCTATCATTTTCTAATAATTGAGCGTGTCGTCAATACCTACTCGTTAAAACAGCTTTTGTATTATTTCATACAGATTGGGGATTTCCTGTAAAACTTTTTTACCTACCAACTTACCTTTCCTCATTCTATTTCGAATCATTTTTTTCTTGTTCTTCAATATTTCTTAATTCTTTCTTCCTACTCCTTAACTTCTTTTTTACTTCAAACAAACCTACACAAGCAATAATCACAGTAATAACCCCCATTCCCATACCAGAAGTAATATCCTTAATTATATTTGTCGAAGAAGATAATGCTACTCCCAATAAAACGCCATATACCATGGCTACAAAAACATCAGAAAGAATTGATTTGAACCGATGTTCGTGAAATATTTCATTATACTTATTCTTCCATCCTTGTTTTACCTTTTGCAATTCTACTTTTCCATTTGTAGCATCATCTAATAATAACGTAAAAGGTACATAAGCTCCTATCAAAACACTAATTGTTATATTTGAAATTTCTAAAGCCAATGCCAAATGATCTCGATATGCAATAAAAAAGCCTGATATGCAAGCTCCTACATACGCCATAAAAATATACCTTTTTTTATTACCTATATATAAATCGTTATCTTTAAAACTGAAAGAAAAAAAGTAATCCATAACCCAGATTAATATAAGTAATAGTATTGAACATATTACAGCGCTAAATCTACACCTTATTTGTAGTGATAAATAAACATATACATACGAAGATACGAACATAAGTAATACATAAACGAGTTGCTGTACTGGACTTTTGATTTTATCCACAAATTTAAAAATCCAGTAGTTTTTCATATAAACACAATAAATAAAACCTATTGCAAGTATAATAGTAACAGCATAAGATATTATAAAAGCAACCTTCATACATTTCTCCTTTGTCACGTTTACTTAATACAATCTGTATCCTTTTTGCTTCAACTGGAGTATTTATAAAATATAATTTCTACTTTCAATAAAAATCAAAATAGAAAATACACTTCTTTCTCCAAATCTTTTCTACTCTATAACTTAATGGGCATTGCTACGTCAAAATACAGAGACGAATGACTTTTCATCGCCTGTCCGATAATGTGGAAATCACATTTTAGATATAATTTGTGTACCCTAAATTTTTATTTCTACGAGGATATTAGTAAATGCTGCTACGCACTGTAGATATGGCAAGGCCCCGACAAATATCTACATAGAAATGTATTAATGGTCAAGCACAAAATATGATTTTCGAATACCGGAACTCTGGTTTGACTACTATTCTCATTTATTTTACGCTTGAGATAAATAAAAATTAAAGTTTTCTCATTTATTCTCTCCTCTAACATATTTCATTTAGATTGTAACTGTGCATTGGCAATTTCATTAATGATTCTTCTCTATGTTCCGAAAACACAACTACTGCCCCTCTTAACGAAAATTCAATTAAAACTTCCTCTATAGTATGATTCCAAACATTTTCAAACATTTCATGCAAAATAATAATGTCTGCTTCTTGAAGAAACGCCACTAATATTTCTAAACAGTATCTCTTACTTCTATCCAATCCTCTAACCACTTCATCTTTACAATCGAACAACTCCCCTAATCTTAAAAACCCTTCAATCACATAATCTTTGTTTATAATTGAACCTACATTTCTATATATATATTGAAATACTGTAACATTATCCTCCGGCTTCACGTTTTTCAGTTCAATCTCTCTTATTCTTTTTGTTTTTCCATAACATTTTATAATGTCTGTTATCTTGCGCTCTTGTTTAATATTACAATTATAAAACCCAACTATGTCTTTCGAATTTATGCGGAACAACTTATCTTCTTTGTCATTTTTACTAATCTTTATTTCTATCATCTATTCCCTCAACTCCTATAATCAATGGCAATTCTGGCATCGTATATTTTAATAAAGCATATGCAATTCCTGACAAACCAGTCATAAAACCTGGATTGTATAATTCTGTTGGTAATACATTTTGATCATTAAGAAATTCCAGAATCTGTTCAAATCGAGAATCACAAATACTTCTTACCTGCTTATCATCAAAAATTTCTGCATATCTTTTTAAAATCAACAAATTTCCCATGTTTCCATGGCATAGGCAAAAACCTGCATGTAACCCATCTTCAATTAATTTATTTTTAGCAAGGCTTATGTCTTTAATAACTTGCTGAAACAATGCAGTTTCCCCTGAATTTTTTATGGCATTGTATAAGGTTAATCTGGATAGCAGGATACCCGCTGCTCCATGACACCACGCTATTGGCTGATCTCTATTCTGATCTTCCTCTGGAAATTTTCTTAAATCTGTCCAATTATTATTCTTTTCTGAGTATAAAGAATTTTCATATTCTACTAACCTAGAAAGTACTCTCAAATATTTCGCCTGTGGATATACCTCATATAATCTTGAAAACATTTCTATAAAGCCACTGTTTCCATGTGCAAAACCTGCCAATACTTCAGGAACCACCTCTGATTTCCAACCGACTTTCCCTTTATCAGTAACCATATCCTCAATTAATTGTTCTGCTATTTGTATAGCTTTTTGTAGATAAGTAGGCGTTCCTGTTTTTTTATACATATTAATTAGAACCAATACTATCCCGGAATTCCCCGAAATCAAATCGAACAGACAATCTTCTGAGATAATTGTTTCCATGCAGCTTAGCCATTTGTCAAAATATAACTTATACTTAGAATCATCATATATTTCATATAAAATATTTAATGCATATAGAATCGAACCCTCACCACAAAAAACTCCTGTGTTAAATTCTGCAATACTCTTTTTTCCGTCACTTATAGTATCTATATACCGCAATATACGATTATCTAACACATCACAAATTTCATGATATTTCTTATCTTGATATATCCTTTCGTACAAATGAAATACCAAATTAATCCCAACCGTGCCATCATATAATGTATTCGGTAGTGCCTGGATCATCCACTGATTTTCTTTTATTCCAAATAACTTTACACCAATCCAGTTAACATCTGTCCCATCTTCACTATAAATCGCATTTGTTCCTATTTTACATAGCAACTCTTTTGCCAATTCTTCTGCCGTTTTGAATATATTATTAGAAAGAGCCGGTTTTAACCTTTCATTCTTTATTTTCCTTGTTCCTGCATTCTCCATATTAAAAGTAATTTTTATATATTGAATCTGCTGTTCCAAATTTTTATAGGACAAGTACTGTATATTTTCCTCAATTTGCTGCAAAGCAGTCTTACTAAAGAAATTCTTTACTTCTCTACCATCCCAAGTATAAATGCTTTTTTTATTCCCACGAAAATAAAAATATGGTATATCACCGCTTAGTAGATCTTCAATCTCATGTTCAATAAGTAATTTACTATTTTCATTTTGTAAATTTCCGTTTATCAGAGAATAGAAAAATAAATTTCGTGCACCTCCATCCATCAATAATTCAGGATGATATGAACTACTCAACACAATTACATACTGCTGTGTATTTCTAATCAAATACCTTACCTCTAACTCACTATATTGTTGTATGATTTTCAATAGCGTTTCTGTATGTTCCATTGCTCCCAAGTATGCACTCTTAAACCCTTGGATAATTTTATCCGCAAATTCAGAAGGTTGGATAAACTTTCCTTTCAGCATTGCTAAATTATGATTTCTTTTCGATACTGGATAATCATAGACAACTCTCATATTTACAGATTTCGGATTAATAATAAATGGAATTTTTATCGGAAATTTTTGTCCCTCTTCTCCACTAATAGCACTCATATTAATTCCTGCATCTCCAGCATTATTCCAAGAATAAAAAGGCAGTTGGTCCTATGTCAAGATTTAGTACAAGTTAAAATGAGAAACTTTTCCCATTTTAACCCGCCAGAAGCTCAGCCTCAGTGTGTGTTCTTTCATACAATCGTTCGAATTCATTTGGTGACATATAGTTACAATGGCTATGAATTCGTTTCGTATTGTAGAAAGCTTCCAGATATTCGAAAATCAAGCGGTATGCCTGCTTGTAATCGTGAATTTTAAAGCGGTTGAGCCATTCACGTTTGATAATCGAATGGAAGGATTCAATGCAGGCATTATCCCACGGAAATGCTTTCTTTGAGTAACTACGCTGCATATTTTCTGTTACTTTTTTATATTCCGTCGCAACGTACTGACTGCCACGATCAGAGTGAATGATCAATGGCTGGTCGATATTTCGGCGAGCTTTGGCTTTGTTTATCGTATCAATCACGCAGGATACTTCCAGTGTTTTTGAAAGTGTCCATGCTATGATTTTTCTGGAAAATAAATCCATAATACTGGTCAGATAGACAAATCCGTCTATTGTCCAGATGTAGGTGATATCCGAACACCAGACGGCATTCGGGCGGTCAGGATTAAACTGCTCAGCGAGGATATTTTGTAATTCAGTGCTGAAATCAGAATCTTTTGTGGTAATTGTCCATGGCTTGCTCCACTGGGCACGGATTCCCATTTGACGCATGTATGTACCAACAGTTCTTTCCGAAATGACTTCACCGGTTTTCCGCAATTCTACAGTGATTTTCGGAGCACCGTAGTTCTGCTTGGAATCATCATATATATCCTGTATTTTTGCTTTTACAGATTCACGGCGTTTTTCTGTATCAGAAGGCACGCGGTGGAGCCATGCACGATATCCTGAACGTGAGACACCTAAAAATTTCAACATTCCGGAGACGGAAAACCGGCGTCCAGCCTTTTGGGCAGCTTCCGTCTTCTCAGACACTTCGAGATAAATGGCTTCCGTCATTTTCCCAGAATGTTGATTGCTTTTTTTAACACATCAAGTGCATCTTGGGCATCACGTAATTCACGTCTGAGACGGGCGATTTCCTTCTGTTCATCGGATGCGTAATTACCAGAACCCCGAACAGGAATATCACCGGATTCACGGAAGTCTTTCAGCCACTTTGTTAGTGTGCTGTATCCGATGCCAAGATTTTCTGCACATCCACGTACACCGAGATCTTTATGATCTTGATAATACCGGATTGCATCAAGTTTAAATTGTTTGTCATGTTGCATTGCCATATGAGATCCTCCTTCAGCATGTCTCTATTGTACCATGTTAATATGTATTTGGAATTTCTCATTTTGGCTTGTACTATTTATATTCTAGCATCAAGTATTCCAGAATATAACACCGATTTTCTTAAAAGATTAGAGACTTTCTCTGTTGCACTTTTTCCATTATCACCTTCTATATTTCCTATAAATGTCTCTGCGTCAATAATTACCGGATATTCATTACATGCAATGAGATTTTCAAAATGAATATCTCCCCCTTCTAAAAGATAGTTTATAAACAAGATAACTCCTATTCTTTGATAATATCTTGAAAGTTCTTCTGTGGACTCACAATCTTTTTGTGTTACAATCTCACACCAGCCATATTTTCCTTTATCAAGAATACAGTACTCATAACTTCCCAAATTACATATTTTATAGAAATAATTGGTTATTTCTTGTAGCTTAATCTCGTTTTGCAAACATCGTGGTTTATACAAAATCTTTTCTCCCGATACAAATTCCACACAAAATACTCTTCTGCCGTTTTTATGAGAATCAGAAAAATCTGTCGATAGATGCTCTACAATAAAAGCGCTTTCAACAATATTAAATTCTCTCATTATTTCATTTGCGTCTGTATCAATTCGTTCTATTACTTCTTTGTAAATATCTATTGTATTTTGTATGATTTCATTTATCCTTCTTTCCAATACTGGGTAAAGTGAAAAAAAATCATTCAAATATTGTTTATCTTTTAGAAAATGGTCAATGTAATACTGGTATTGTTCAAATTCATTTCCCTCTAACAATCCTTCTTGACCACATATATACATTTCATAAATCAAAGTTCTTATACAGAGATTATTAAGTAAATTAAATAAGGATTTTTGAAAATCAACTAAAATTGATTCTTTAATATATCTTTTTTGAGTTACCGTTTCCCTAAGCTGTTTATTAGCTACTTGCACAAAAGGATCATAAAACGCTCCAAAAATCATTTCATCACACTCATGCCTACACGTCTCTCTTTTTGAGGACATTTCCACAAAATTCTGGTGCTGACACTTCTCATGACTGCTAAAGGAACAATTGTTTAGAAAACCAAAAAAATACTCAAGGTGGTTTTTCTTTACATACTGTAAACCTTCCTCCTTCAGTATTTTTTTCCAATACTCCAAAGATTCCATATTTATTTCAGACGGGTTAACATTATATACACGTTCAGATAAATAACTAGATTTTTTCATTATATTTTCCTTCCTATAAATTTTGACCCTAGTTCTAAAATCAACTTTAATTAGTTAGCAACAAGCGAGTGTAAAAATACTTCCGCATTCAACAGAAATTGTGCAAACCACACCTGATGAACCTAAACTGTCAACTTTGTTACTTGTCAAATCTGCTGCTTCTAATTCTGTCAAAAGATTTCCAGCCGGATTGTTATATTTCATATTTGTTCTGTCAAATTTTCTCATAATATCTACCATCCTTTCTTTAGAACTAGGGTCTTTCGATACCTAAGTATCTTGATTTCATTATAGTCCTTCTCAAAAATTAGTCTTTATTTTTTGTATAAATTGACATTTTTTCTTCCTAATTGGTTTTCTACATTCCTTATTTTTTCCTAAGTATGTCTCAACTTGGCACACTTCTGCGATTGAAGGGTAATTTTACCCATGTTACAATAGGTATTGCTTATAGTATTCCTATTTTTTCCAGCACCTTAATCGGTGCTTTTTTTGTACCTGTAAACCTTTCGCTGACAGCAGCCAATACTTACACAGTACGTACAGTGTACTTCCCCTAAAATAGAACGTATTCTGTACGTACAGCGTAGGTAGAACTTCCTATTATAATATGAAGGGAAATAACCATGAAAACAAGAAATGAAATCTATCAAGGGGAAGGGGCTCAACTGCTCCGGTTCATCACAACTTACCACACACTGCAGTATGAACAGGTTTTGAGGCTCTTTCCCAAAAACAGAGATTCTATCAAATCTCTGATTACCAGTCTGGTAAAACAAAAACGAATTGTCCATGATAAAGAAAATGGTATTCTCTGCGACAGTCAAGAGTCTGCAAACACCCCTGATTATGGCATGATTGCCTCTTTCTGGGTGCTTTTGGACTTCAAAAAAGCCATTGTATACCATACTGACGGTGAATTTCCGATAAAACTGAACTTTTTCTCTAAAGATGAGTGGTATGAAGTCCTCTATGTTCCCCAGGAACAGGAATATCTTATCAACCATGTTATGGAAAGCCAGCCAAAGAACGATGCGAAACGTCTGGTTGTATTGGAAAAAGAAGAACAGGCTGCAAAACTTCACATTAAAGGTGTAATTGCCTTCTGCCTTGTGGATTCTACTACCGGATCTGTCAGCTATTATGCAAAGAAATGAGGTATGTATGAACACCAAAACTGTTTTTAACCGTTTACAGAGCATTGATGATGAAGTCCAGAAACTTCACAACACTATTTTTGCATTGAAAACAACAGATATTCAAGCGTATGCAGATAAATACGAAGAGCTGAGTATCAGTGCTGCCCTACGCTCTGAAAGGATCGCCTGTCAGCTCAGAAATCTGGTATATACCACAACTGATACTAGAAAGGCAGACTATCTGAAACAAGCCGCTGCTGTGCAGGGAATCAAAATTTTTTTTTCAAATAGTGTTCTTTCCATTACCATGCCAGGGCTACTGCCCAAACGTAAATTGCGAACCAACACCGCTTTTCTACATGAGCCATTAAACCTTGCCTTGCAGACTTATGTAACCGAACACTACATTCCATTATATAAGAGATGTGTTGTCTGTTTCAGTCAAATTTATGACCAGAACCTTTCTTTACAGCGAATACGTGATTACGATAATTTGGAGTTTAAACAGATTTTAGATACTATCGCTTCCTATGTTCTGGTTGATGATACGGGACTCTTTTGCGACTCCTATCACACTACAGAACTGGGGAATTACGATCACACCGTTATCTTTGTAATGGAACCGGAAATCTTTCCTGGCTGGCTGAAAAATAGAAAATCGTCTATCAAAACCATATCGGAAATTTCCTGATATTTTTCTTTCTTTTTCCGATATAGGTAATTTTTCTGCAAAGAAGCCATATTCTTTGCATTTTTTATGCTTAATACCGCCCTTACTTTACCCAAGTATAGGCTGTCATAGGTAAAAATCGAACTGAGGTGATGCTTATTTGATAAAAACCGATTCTATAAAATATCAGCTTTTGGAAATGGTTGGACTATGTGGGGAATTCCCTTCCGGACAGCTTAACAGATTGATTGAGAGTGATTCCTATGCAGAGAAGGTGGTTACAGATTTAAAGCAGAGTAAGCTTATAAGAACACACTATAAAGATGGCCTACGAGGTTATCGCCTTACCAAACGGGCAAAAGAACTGCTGCTTTCGCAAAATTCCTGTCGTTTTCAAAACTATTTAACCGGAAATGCAGAAACCAACCTCATACGTAGCGAATTACCAAGACGGCTGCGACTTCATCAAAAAGCAGAAACCTATTTGACGCTTTCCCATGCTGGAATCCCATTCTTTCCAGATGAAAAGCCCCTGCTTTTTTCTGAATCCGGCGAAGCGGCTACGTTTCCTATGCGAAGCCTACCTCTGTTTTACTCTTCTAGGGAAATAAAAAATCTTGGAGCATCCACTACTAAAATCAAAAATTCCCGTAGTATGGGAATCCTGATGGCTCCTCACTGTGTCTATGCTGTTTATAATACCGGAAATACACTTCTAAAATGGGAATACAAAACGGAAGTCCGACTCAATGCTTTTTTGCAGCACTATCTTCAAGGACTTCCTTACCATGGCCCGCCTACCGTTTATGCCATCATGACCGGCAGTGATATGGATATGGCTTTCCGTCTCCTTACCAGTACCGGGGGATACAAAAAAACACTGTTCATGCTGGATACTGCGTATGAACACTTCTATTTCCTGCCCAATAACAGCTACGGAGAATACCTGCTCCGTTTATTGGTACAACCCCAGCGTATGATGCAGCTTAATCAGTTACTACTGTCCGACTGTTTTCCCCAGCGTGAGGATCTGCCAATTGAACATGATGGAATAGACAGCCAGGAAAACCCTATTTTGCTTGCGTATGATTTTGACATGCAGCGTATCAACCGCTTCAATACTGGATTAAATGTATATGGGCTATCCGGGAACCTGATTTGCTTTGACTTTCAGCTTCCCTGCCTGAAAAAATACCTAACTGCAGATATACATTTCTCCAGCATTGATTTTCAAAAGTTTAAAAGGAGGTTTTTCAATGAACCGTAAATGGTGGAAGTTCCTGTTTTTGCTTCCCATAAGCGTCTGCACTCTGTATGCCGGAGGATACGCAGCACAATTTATTAAAAACTATCAGGAATGGACTTCTGCTGGAAACTTTGCCGGCAACGGAACCTATCCGCAAGCAGCTTCTTTACACCCATTGGTCTGCTTTCATACTGCCCTTACCGATTTCCCATACAATTTGTATGGGATTTTTCTTTGCCTGGTTCTCTTTGGGCTTCTTACTTTTTTACTTATGCGTATGGGATATGACAGAAACGGGGAGATTAGTGACCATGACCGGAACTTAAATTACTCTACAAAAGGAACCTACGGTACATCCGGATTCATGACTCCAGATGAAATGATGAAAGTTTTGGAACTGACCGGAGATGTAAAGAAAAATAAAGGAACCATTTTAGGAAAATTAAATGGCAAAGCTGTATGTCTTCCATATAAGACACGAATGAATAAAAATATTGCCGTTTATGGTGCCAGTGGTTCCATGAAATCCAGGGCATTTGCCAGGAATATGATTTTCCAGTGTGTCGCCAGAGGACAGGAAGGCAACAACGCTTCCGGGGAAAGTTTAATCATTACCGATCCCAAAAGCGAACTCTATGAAAGCATGTCTGCTTATCTGGAAAACGAGGGCTATGTAGTAAAAGCATTTAATCTGGTCAATCCGGAAAACTCCGATAGTTGGAATTGTCTGGGTGAAATCAATGGACAGGAAACGATGGCTCAAGTATTTGCAGATGTCATTATCCAGAATACAGGTTCCGGAAAAGGAGATCATTTCTGGGATAATGCGGAGATGAACCTGCTAAAAGCCCTGGTTCTCTATGTGGATCAGGGCTTTCCGCCGGAAGCCAGAAATATTGGACAGGTTTATAAGCTGCTGACTATGAGTTCCGAAAAGGAGCTGAACAGTCTTTTTGATCTGCTCCCAGTGTCCCATCCAGCAAAAGTTCCTTACTGCATCTACAAACAAGCCAGTGATACCGTGCGAAGCGGAGTTATTATCGGATTGGGTGCCAGACTTCAGGTATTTCAGAATAAACTCATTCGGCAGATTACCTCTTATGATGAGATTGATCTGACACTTCCAGGGAAACAGAAATGTGCTTACTTTTGCATTACCTCAGACCAGGACAGCACCTTCGATTTTTTATCTTCCCTGTTTATGACCTTCATCTTCATCAAACTGGTCCGTTATGCAGATAAATATGGAGAAGAAGGAAAACTTCCTGTTGCTGTACATATACTGGCTGATGAGCTTGCTAACACCGGAGCTATCCTGGAATTGAATAAGAAGATCAGTGTAATCCGAAGCCGGAATCTCAGCATTTCCTGCATCTTTCAGAATTTACCCCAGATGCAGAACCGCTATCCTTATAACCAATGGCAGGAAATTATCGGCAACTGTGACACCCAGCTCTTTTTGGGCTGCACAGATGAAGTTACTGCTACCTTTATCAGTAACCGCAGCGGCGATGTAACCGTAGGGGTAAGCAGCGAAGCCAAGCAGCTCAATAGCTGGCGGGTATCCGACTATACACCAGAATACCGGCAGACAAAATCTATCGGCAAGCGGAAACTCTTAACACCAGATGAAATCTTGCGGCTCCCGCTTGATACTGCTTTGGTTATCCTACGTGGGCAAAAAGTCCTAAAAGTAGAAAAGTACGATTATACCCTGCATCCAGATGCCAAAAAGTTGACACCAAGAAAAGCATCGGAACACATACCTGAATGGCGCAAAAATGGGTCCTTGGAAGAAACAGATTATCGACCACAGCCCTCATTCGGATCAGCCAAAAGGAAACGTCGTTCATCTTCTGCGTCAATAGCAAAACAGAAACCACATTTTACATCCGAACCCGTTTATCAGGAACCTACTCCCGATGATTTTATGGAGGATTTACTTCAGGAAAATTTTATAGAAGATTCCCCCGACTCTGGCATGGTTCCTTTAGATAAAGATTCCATCATGTCATAACACAATTTGAAAGGAGATCATATTTATGGCAAACGAAACAATGAACCTGAACACCCCTATTTTAACTCTTGATTCCGATACTGTATTAGAAACTGCTCAATCAAAAGCGGATTTAATCTGGCATGACATCCAAAATGCCTATCGTACCCGGAAAATTCTCACCGGCATTCTGGGCGGTATTGAAAAGACCGAAGCCGGCAGCTTAATAGCAATTATTTACTATAAAGATTATCGGGCAGTCATCCCTATCTCGGAAATGATGATCAATCTGATCCAGGATGAAACTCATGATTACGGAGATCTCTCTCTTAGACAGAACAAAGTCCTTAACAATATGCTTGGTTGTGAAATCGACTTTGTAATCAAAGGACTGGATACCAAATCCAGAAGCATCGTTGCCAGCCGGAAAGATGCTATGCTGAAGAAACGTCAGATTTTCTATTTTGATCAGGACTCTTCCGGACAGACTAAAATCCACGAAGACCGTATTGTGCAGGCCAGAGTCATTGCCGTTGCTGAAAAAGTAGTCCGGGCAGAAATCTTTGGTGTAGAAACTTCCATCCTTGCAAGAGATCTGTCTTTTGACTGGCTGGGTGATGCCAGGGAACGATTCCAGGTAGGGGAACATATTCTGGTCCGGATCTTAACTATCCAGGGAGATTCCCCGGAAACGCTCTCCATCCATGCAGATGTAAAAAGCGTGGAAGGCAACACCAGCAAAGAAAACCTGAAAAATTGTCGGGTACAGGGAAAATATGCCGGCACGGTGGAAGACATCCACAAAGGAACTGTTTTTGTCCGGTTAGAATTGGGTGTCAACGCCATTGCTCACAGTTGCTACGACAGCCGCACCGTTGGGAAGAAAGATAAGGTGTCCTTTGTTGTGACACATATTGACGAAGATCGGAATGTTGCAGTGGGAATTATCACTCGGATTATTAAACAGAATTTATAAATAGATAGTCTCCTCTAAAAAAGAATTAAGAACATAGTACTCTCTATATAAAATTTTAAGAGTACTATGTTCTCTCTATATAAACCAAATTACAATCATCCAGGCATTTTGAAATCCTCTCGAATTATACTTCCTAAATCAAGGATTAGTATTATCTACTATATTTCTGGAAAAAAGTATATATGTCAGATAAAAATAAAGACTATAGACAAGAGCAAAAATTCCTAATGTTACCAATATATATCTTGGAATAACTCCTATCTTTAAAATATATTCTCCAAACATCTGATTTGCACCTAATGCTACTATTACAAATAAAATCAGCGGTAAACACATTGGAATTCCAAAGAATATTGCAAGTTCTTTGAATACCAGCCTTTTACAATTTGTATTATCTACTCCTAGCATTTGTAATATTTTATAATATTTACTACTATTTTTACCTCTTTCCAATTGTTCAAATGCAAGTAATGTCGCAGAAAAAATAATAAAAATGACACTCAAATACAAACCTATAAAAGCAAATGTTGTAAATCCTGTTAATGAATTTTTTATTCCCCATGCTTGCACTGATAAACTCATAGTAATTCTTTCATTTCCTACTATATCTATTTGTGGATTCCATTCATTTCTTATAAAACGGTTTAACTCACTTTTAAGTGATTCATTTCCCTCGCCAATAATATCTATGACTAGCCTTGATTTATGTGTTTCTAAGTTGTTTAAAATAATGTCTGGAACTACTAATGCATAACCATTAGTCCCTGTCATTCTATATTGCTCCATAGGTTCATCATATATTCTATTACAACTTCCTTCTAATTTCTTTCCCCCTATATCTACTACAGGAGCTTGTTTTATATTATTTCTTATAGTATCAATATATTTCCATGTATCACAATGTACGATATACTGCCCCTGCTCAAGATTAACCTTCTTTAGTCCCAATATTTCTCGTAATTTATTGTAATCGGATATTCCTAGTATATCAATCTTATTAGAGATATCCGGATATTCATATAAATTGTATTCAAAAGACTCCTTTACTTTCTCCCTATTACTAACATATTTTACTACTTCGTCAAAAGATTGAACTTTACTATCTATGGCAACTGCTACATCAAATGGATATTCTGATTTCAAATTTACTTTATATCCTTCACCCATAACTAATCCCGAAAATAACGTAACTAATGCCACTGACAATAACATTGATGTAACTGCCATTATTTTTCCAGCAGCTTTACATTTAGAAGAAATTTGTCCGTAAAGAAATAAATTCGTTTTTTTAAGCAACCATCTTGTTCTCTTTTTCATAATATAGGAATATATTTCCGGAAATAATTTATAAAAATAGAAAATCCCACTTAACAATAACAAAACACCTATAATCAAAAGAACAATCGCAAAATTTGTTTGGATACTAAATACCCTTTTTATGCAAAAAAGACCTCCTACTTCAAAAAGAACAATTAGAAGTAAACGACCAAGCATTTTCCCTTTCTTAATTTTTATATTTTCGTTTCTTATTTCATCATATAGCAGTGTATATATACTGCTCTTTTTTATATTAACAATTGAACTTCTAAGGCCAAAATAAAACATTCCAAAAAATAAAATTGTAGTTAAAAAAATAGCTTTTGCGGATATTTCTATAGAATACATGATTGGAAAACCAAATATACCTAAAGCCAAGTTTTTCAAAATAATAGATAGCCCCACTCCCAATATACATCCTAAAATAAAAGCTCCACTACCCATTAAAAAATTTTCGCACAAAAAAATTCTAATAATAGTATTTTCCTCCATTCCCATAAGAAAATACAATGCAATTTCTTTTTTTCTCCGTAACAGTACTAAATTAATTGCGTGTTTTATCATAAATCCACCTATTAAGGCTACGAATATTGATAATATACTTATACCCAAACTTAACATTTCCATATTTTCAGACATCACAATAATATCTTTCGAAAAAGATAATGTTAAAAACGAATACATCAACATAATGACTAATGTAACCGTTACAAAATAAATCAAATAATTTTTCCAATCACGAATAATATTTTTCTTTGCCAAATTAAAATACATTTTTCCTCTACCTTTCTTCCAGTCTTTCTATGGTTTGAATAATAGCATTATATTGTAAAGGTTTTTTGTCATCTCTTAATTCTTGATATATACTTCCATCTTTTAAAAAGATTACCCGCTTAGCATAACTAGCACATACTGGATCATGTGTAACCATTATTATAGTTTCATTCAAGTCAGAATTCATATAACTTAATAATTCCATAAGTTTTTTAGATGATATACTATCTAAAGCTCCTGTTGGTTCATCAGCTAATATTAATACAGGTTCATTGACAATTGCTCTAGCACATGCACATCTTTGTTTTTGTCCTCCAGAAATTTCATACGGATATTTTTGCAAAACACTATCAATCTGTAATTTTTTAGATATACTTATAACTCTTTCTTTTATTTCTTTTTCTTTCACTCCATTAATACTTAAAGCCAAGGCAATATTCTCAAAAATAGTCAACGTATCAATCAAATTATAATCTTGAAAAATAAATCCTATTTTTTTTCTTCGAAAAGCTGATAAATCTTTTGATTTTAGATTCCTCATATTTTTGTTATCCAAATATACCTCTCCCGATGTAATACTATCAATTGTCGATATGCAATTTAAAAGAGTAGTTTTTCCTGATCCAGATGCCCCCATAATACAAACAAATTCACCCTCATCCACTCTAAAACTTATATTATGTAAAACTTCTGTTTCATTTCCACAATTATTATATGTCTTTTTTAAATTTTTCACTTCTAAAATTGTATTCATATCCCTGCTCCTAACTTTTTATTTATACCATAGTGCCTGTTTAATATATAACTCATAATAGATATTTTTTTGGTCCATCAAAGTTTCATGTGTCCCCTCTTCTACAATTTCCCCCTTCCAAAGAACAATAATTTTGTCACACAATTTCGCCATCCCTAATCTATGAGAAATAAGAATAGCCGTCTTATTTTTAATTGCCTCCTTAAACAATTTAAAAATTTCAAATTCTGCACGCGGATCAAGTGCTGCCGTAGGTTCATCAAGTATTAAAATGTCTGCACCTTTACACAATGCACGAACTAAACATATCTTTTGCCCTTCTCCACCCGATGGCTCAATTCCTTTTTCATCAAACTCACGTGATAATGGTGTTTCCAATCCCTGTTCACATTTGCCTAAGAATTCATCTAGCTCACAATTTTTTAACATCTCGTCTAAATCCTCTTTTTCCCATTTTTCTCCGAATACTATATTTTCTTTAAGAGATAATGGAAATAGCTTATAATCTTGAAATACAACGGCGAGTCTTTTTAAATACTCTTCCTTATTTATATTTTGTATGTCTTCTCCATTTAAAAGAATTCTTCCCGACGTGGGTTTATATAATCTTAATAGCAATTTTATTAATGTCGATTTTCCAGAACCATTATTACCAACAATCGCTATATGTTTACCAATTTCAAATTTCAAATTTATATTTTTTAATACATATTCTTGATTATCTGCATATTTAAAGTATACATTTTGAAACTCAATACATTTTTCATCTTTTTTTTCACTTTTAGTAAGCGTTATACTTTCACTATTCTCTTCTATAATATTCAAATATTTTTCAAATGAATCATAATACAGAGAAAACTCTTTAATCTTTAATATTGACCTTGTTATCAAAACTAAATTTGAAGATAACTTATTAATAGCATTCAAATACATTGTAAAATTTCCTATTGTAATGGCCGCAGTTAATACACGATATATTAATACTGCATACACTGCAATGTCTTGTATACAATTTAATAACAAATTTATAAATGTCATTCCTTTATATCTTCTAATATTTTTAGCATAGTAATAATTAGTTTGTGCCAAATTTTCATCATATTTTCTAAGAAAAAATTCTTTTAAATTATTCAGTCTAATTTCTTTTCCGTATCTATAATCAGAAAATAATAGTTTAAAATAATTCTCTTTCCTTTCAAATGGAACTTTTTCCATATTAGTCTGATACACCAATTTATTTACCTTGTTTCTTATACAACTAACTATTAAAACTATAACTACTATTAGCATCACTAAAAATATATTTATATAGGCAATCATTATCGCAACACTGACTGCTATAAAAATATATCCCCAGAGCTCAAAAAATGTTTCAAAAGCCACCCCAAAACCCTGGCTACCTTGGAAACCATAGATATATTTACATCCTTGCTCGTATAAAGTTTTTACCTCATCTCTTTCTATATATTCATATCTGGCATCTGCCTGTTTTCCTGCAAACCATAATTGAAACTTATTATATACAATATTTTTTTGTATATATACTTCAGCATTGAAGTATTCCATAATTATATTCCCTAAAAAATTTGTCAAAACAACCAAAATAGTCCAGAATATAATATTTCTTAATTCTCTTGTTATTATTGAATCAATGAGATATTGAGGTAATATCAAAATTGACAAACCAATCAAACTATTCAATATGGTTTTTAACACTACAGAAAAAATATATTTCTTATTTGCACTCCAAGAAAACTTAAAAAAATATATAAATCCTCTCATTTTTCACATCCCATAACGATTTCCTCTACTTTTGCCATTTGGTGATCTGTTACCTGTTCTAAATCAAAATATAATGCCTCTAGCAAAGTATCCGTAATAAAATCTGTTTCTTTAATCTCTTTTATTCTTCTATATTCTTTTACTCTATTTATCGTTTCTATATCGTATATACCAGTAATTTTTCCATCATACATACCCAATTTTTTCAATACAGTTTGTACAAAAATAACATATTCTGTATATTGTGCTATTCCACTTTTTATTTTTTTATACTGGTTATATAAGTCTAAACCAACATTTGAAATTTCTATATCCGGCTGTATACCTCTATTAGATATATCGATATTTTTAACAAAAAATTTCCCGACAGTAAATTTAACTATTATATTTTCCATAACCATATTTTTTTGTATTTCTGATTTCCCGTATGTCTTCTCTCCTATAAGCAAGGCCTTTTTTTCCTCTTTGAGTGCTAACGCAATTAGCTCTGCTGCTGATATAGTATTTCTGTTAACCAATATAATCCATTTTAATATATCTAAATTTATTTGTTGTTTTTGTACAGTGTTTAGTAAAATCTTTTCTTTTGATTTATCATCCATAATAATATTGACATTATGTTTGGAATCAAATGCTCCTAAAAAAAGCAATGCATTTTCTAACTTACCACCGCAATTATTTCTCAAATCTAAAACAGCTACTTTTACATTGCTAACTTCCATATTTTTCAATAAATCCACTATGGATTTTTGAAAATGTTGTGCTTCTAACTGTAATTGATTGATATACACAGTTGTATGATTATGTATGCTCCATTTTATTGCACTCTCTTCAACACACCGCATCATATCGTTCTGCTGTTTTTTTAGTTCCATGTGAAAATATATATCCTCAATTTTAAAAAAACGGTTCATTAGATGCATTGCTCTTTTAGGATTCTGGGAATGCTGAATATAACTACCAACAAATTGATCCAATACTTTTAAAAACTCTTCAGTTTTGTGATACATTTATAATTCCCTCTGCAACTAACTGTAAATATTTTTTCAATGCGTATTCTGTCACTTCTTCCATATATTTACAGTAATTGTAATATGGTTGATTTGCATTATCTTCCATCACAAGATTTTCTTGTATGCATCCACCACAACAAAAACTTTGTAACCAGCATTTTTGACATTTTGGATAATTTGCTATCATCATTTCTTGTTCAAGTTCACCACATTTTTCTTTATCTAATCCTGTAAAAATATCTCCCATTTTATAATGAATATAGGGTAATAATCTATGACAAGGAAACAGATTTCCATCTTTATCAACAGCAATCATGTTATTTCCTGCACCACAATTCTTTAGCCTGACACCGCCATTCTTCAATTTATCAAATATCTTCCCTACATACCCCATGGTTTTTATTTCATTGTATTTCTTTTCCCGAATTGCTTGACAATACACATCAATAGATTCAAAAAAACTTGTTATCATTTTTTCATAATCTTGATCATCCATCATATTCACAGACGGAGAAAAATTTATATTTTTCACGTGCAATTCTTTTAAGTCTTTCCATCGTTGTAGCAAATCCATATCAATATGAGTAACTGTTCCTCTCACTCCTACAGCAATCTTCTTTCTTAAATTCTCAGTTTTTGAAACGGTGCTATTATATGCTCCTTTTCCATTAGCATAAAAGCGGTTTGCATCATTAACCTCTTCACCTCCATCCAAACTCAGAGTAATATTAAATCGCTTTTCTATCAAAAAGTGTTCTATTTCTTCTGTAAGTAATGTTCCATTGGTAGTAATTGCAAATCCTACAGTTTTACCCTTATTTTTTGCTACGTACTCTGCGTATTCAACAAGTTTTTTTAATTTACGAAAATCCATTAATGGTTCTCCACCAAAAAAAATTATGTTAAATTGCTCTTTCTCCCCACAGAATTCTGCTATAAAATCAATTGCTTTTTTACCAATTTCGTATTTCATAATTCCTGGATTAGAATATTCTCCATCCCCGGCATAACAGTATTTACACCTTAAATTACATTCTTGGCATAACATCAGTATCACTGTATCTGGATTTCCCGACCATGAATATGTCTTTTTCATTTCTTCAACTTTTTCTTCTGCATCATTATTCTTAATTATAAAGTTCTTTGACATCTCTATAATTCTATTTTCTAGTGCTTCAATAGTAATATTATTAAACGCTATCCTAGCCTTTTGATAAATATTCTCAAGGCTTTCTGGTAAATTATCCAAGATAAATTTGTCAACTTCGTCCAGTTCAAAAATAGCAGAGTTATATCCTACAAAAACATATTTCTTCCCTTTTACTTCTACAATTTTATAAGGAAATGCCTCAATAATATTTTTTATACTCATTCTTTTTTCCTCTTTTTAATATTATTAAAGAGGAGGTCTTACCTCCGAAGAATGTAAGACCTCTTCTTTCTTACACCAAATCAATCTTTATCGCCAACAAACGGACTACACCACTCAGAATCACATGTTTGACAATGGTCTCTAACATCACATAAGTAGCAAACGTCTTTTGGATCGCAATTGTTGCATGCACATGTTAAAGTTTCTTTATTTTTGGCAGCATTATTTATAGCCTTCATACCGTATCCTCCTTTCTGATTTTTAACATTCTTCGAAGATGTTGCATATATCATATAATCCAATTAATTTCTTGTCTTTATTTATTGTATAAAATGCCCTTTTTTTTGACTAATTGGTATAATCGTGTCCCGTTTATTTCTGACTGATGACACATATTGGCACACTTCTGCGATTTACAGGGAAATCTACCCATGTTAGAATGATACTGTCAAAATTATATGTAGCGAAAACGCAGCTTTCCAGGGAATGCCTCTTCTCTGGTGCAAGCTGCGTTTTTTAGTGCATGGAAAGGAGTATCACAACTAAATATGGAATAAGCGTTCCTCCGTATTGACCGGACTGAAGCTTTTATGAGGCAGGAAAACTATAAGCCAGGGCAAAGTGAAAGATCTCACTTTGCCCTCTTTTTATGAAGGAGGTTCATTTACTTGAAAAACCATGTACACAAAGAAGCCCCACCGGGCATGAAACATCATCGGAACTATGGAAAATATCTCTATACTGCCTTCCTTGTCTTCACTCTGATTGCCTGTAATGTACAACCAGTTATGGCTGCTACCATCTGGGACAAAGCTTCAGAAATCATGAAAGACGTATATAACCAGATTATCCTGATTTCCACCATTGCGGCTGTTGTAACTGCATCGGTTGCTTTGCTTTTGATGAATTTTTCCAAATCCGGAAAAACCGTGGATGAATCCAGGGCATGGCTCAAACGAATCATCATTACATGGGCGATTCTCAATGGTCTGGGATTTATCATGGCTTACATCACTCCGTTCTTTGCCGGCGGTCAGTGGAATGGATAATGCAGATAAGGAGGTGGCTCTGTCATGGGAATACTTGACGGAATTGTAGAATGGATTGCCGAACAGGTCATGAACATTCTGGATTTGATTACTACTTCTGTTCTGGGTGCACTGGGATGTTCCATGGATACTTTTCTCCGGTATTTTCCAGCAGCGGAAACAATGTACCAGATTTTTCTGGCACTGGCTATCGGACTCATCCTTTTAAACTGGGTTTGGCAGCTTTTTAAGAATTATTTTATGGGGACAGGGATTGACGCTGAAGATCCAATCAAATTATCACTGCGGACTTTTATGTTCCTTTTCCTGACATTCTATGCCAAGGACATCGTGGATCTTCTATTGAATATTGCAGGAACCCCGTATAGCTGGATTCTGACTGAAGATCTTCCACCGCTGGAATTTGCCAAATTCAATTCTGTGATCACAGTAATCCTGGGGGTATGTGCCAACGGTGCTGTTGCCATTGTTGCCCTCATACTGGTACTGATCCTTGCCTGGAATTACATCAAGCTGCTTTTTGAAGCTGCGGAACGTTACATACTACTTGGAGTTCTGGTCTACACCGCACCTGTTGCGTTTTCCACGGGTGCTTCCCAAGCTACCGGAAATGTTTTTAAGAGCTGGTGCCGTATGCTCGGCGGACAGTTCTTTTTGCTTTTAATGAACGCCTGGTGTTTGCGGCTGTTTACTTCCATGGTCGGAACATTCCTTGCAAACCCTTTATCACTCTAGGAAGGAGGAGATTATGAAATATAAGAAAACACTGCTCTGCAGCCTGCTATTGATTTCTTGTCTGATTCTTGTAACTTCCATGCCGGTCTTTGCCGCTGAACTTACAGAAGCAGAGGTACAGCAAGCTGTGGATGCACAGGGAAAAGAAACGGTCACCGGTAATGTCTTTATCTGGTTTCTGTGTGCCATTGCTTTTTTGAAGGTTTCTCAAAAGATTGACAGCTTTATGGCAAGTCTGGGGGTCAATGTTGGAAATACTGGTGGAAATATGATGGCTGAACTTTTAATCGCCGGAAGAGGTCTTGCAAGTTCCTTTCGAGGGCATGGAGGTGGAAGCCATAGTAGTTCCCATTCTTCCTCTCCCGGAAGTGCTGCAGTACAAAGTTCTTTCCTTTCCGGAGGATTAGCCGGAGCCGTTGGAAGGCAGACAGAGCGTTCTGCGGTAAATGCAGCCACCGGATATACCAAAGGACCAAGTATCGGAAATGCACTCTATCAGTCTTCCCTTGAAAAGGGCGGAGATTTTGCCAATAACGTTATCAGCAATATTGCTCAAGGAAACTATGGTCAAGTTGGCTCGATCAAAGGTGATGGAGCTGTTTCTGCATTTCAATCCTACATGGGAATTCAAAATGAAGATAAAACGGATCATTCCTATACCAATGTTGAGATTGGCGGCGG
This sequence comes from Mediterraneibacter gnavus ATCC 29149, assembly GCF_008121495.1. Lineage (NCBI taxonomy): Bacteria > Bacillati > Bacillota > Clostridia > Lachnospirales > Lachnospiraceae > Mediterraneibacter > Mediterraneibacter gnavus. The sequence continues at coordinate 831,087 of NZ_CP043051.1, forward strand.
CAGGATAACAGGAGTTGAGTCCGGTTCCAATGGGGACAGCCGGGAATTTGCTATGTACCATGCCGATCAATATACGGCTCCTACCCAGGGAACCTATGAAACTGTTCAATCTGTAGACGGAGCTACCTGGTACAAACAGTATGCTGAAAATACGGTATCCAAAATTCCTTATGATGCTGGCGATGGAAAGATAGCCTACAACGAATCCATTGTCCAAAAGCTTCCCCCTACTCCTCCAAGAAAGGATCGGATTTAGTGATGGATACAGAACGCTCTGGACTTGACGAAGCAATGGATGTAGGCTCCAGTACCATTTCTCATCTAAAGTCCTTAAAAACAGCAGCCACTTTCTCCAAAGCAGGATATGGTGCAGCCCTTGGCGGGCCTTTTTCAGCAGCGATTGGCGCAGTCATAGCCAACCGGAATCAGTTCGCTAAAATTCTCCTTGTTATTCTCGCCATACTGCTGCTTCCGGTTTTATTTATTGTGATGCTCCCTGGTCTGATCTTTGGAAGTCTGACCGAACAAAGCGATGTGCTAAACAGCAACTCTATGATCAGTGAAAACATCCGTGCTTCCCGTGATGCCATCGTTGAAGTGTTAGAAGAAAGCCATGAAGACATTCTGGCAGAGATCCATGCAGCAATTTCCCGTCTTCCACAAGGAGATACTGCATCCATCAATGATCCCTATACATACAGCATCTCCGTCAATGCCAATCTGCTGATTTCACAATTTTGTGCCAGCCAGGATGACTATAAAAACATCAACCTAAACCAATTAAAGAAACTCATCCGTGAAAACAAAGAAGGACTTTTTTCTTATGATGTAGCAACCGAAACAGTTACCATGGAAGTTACCGTTGATGGCGGTGCAGAAGGAGAAGCCGGCACAGAACAGGGACAGGCACAAACACAGACGGTTACTTTTACGAAACACACCTATACCGTTGTTTATGCTGGGGATTCCTATTTTGCAGACCATGTATTCCATCTTACAGACAAGCAGAAAGAACTTGCCAAAAACTATGCAGAAAATCTGACTGCTTTCTTTGGAACTGCTTCTTCCGGCATAGTAGCTGCTATCAATCTTAGTGATGAGGTATTGTCCTACCGCCCTGCTGTAGAAAGAGCCGCTGCGAAATATGGTATGAGTGATTATGTGGATTTAATTCTGGCAGTCATGATGCAGGAATCTGGCGGACGAGGGCTGGATGTTATGCAAGCAGCGGAAGGTGGATTTAATACCCGCTATCCCCATGTGCCAAATGGGATTACAGATCCTGAATACTCCATTGAATGTGGTATTCAGGAATTAAAATATGCCCTCGACAAAGCCGGCTGTACCGGACCTACGGACTTAGACCGGATTAAACTGGCTCTTCAGGGTTACAACTACGGTTCTGCATACATTGACTGGGCAATGGAGCGTGACGGTGGATATACCAAAGAAAATGCGATTGCCTACTCTGATATGATGTGTGCAAGACCAAGCTGGCCTTATGACCGGTATGGTGATAAAGAATATGTGGAGCATGTCCTTCGGTATTACCAAATTACTGCCAGTGGCGGCAGCTATCCCGCAAACGGCATGCAAATTCCACACTATCTCCAGACAGACTATGGAAATATCCCCTATGGCGGTGGTTCCATCGCCAGCAGCGGATGCGGTCCGACAAGCTTTGCTATGATTGCCAGTTATCTTACAGGCACTACCATTACACCTATTGATGCAATATCCTGGTGCGGAAATTCCTATTACAAACCAGGAGTCGGCACTTACTGGTCTTATTTCCAGGCAGCGTCCGATCATTTTGGGTGTGGGGCTGTCACACAGACCAGTGATCCCAACCAGGTACTTCAGGCTTTATCTGAAGGTCATCCGGTCATCAGTTCCCAAAGAGCTGGGCTTTTTACCAGTGGCGGACATTTTATTGTCCTTCGTGGTGTAACGGCTGGAGGTAAAGTATTAGTCAATGATCCCAATGACAGTTCCTCCAAAAACTACATCAACCGTGAATTCGATATGATGACGGAAGTGCATGCAACCGCAAATGCCTATTGGATCTTCGCTAAAAAATAAAGGAGACACTTATGAACAGAAAAAAAGCAATTCTGGCTATCTTTATGATGGCCTTTTTAATTATCATCGGATTTGTCTTTCCCTCCATCTGGAAATCCCAAAAAGGAAACAAAAAATCCGAAACAGAAAATACTCAGCACGATGACAGTGAAAATGCCGAGACAGAACAAACAGAAAATAACGAATCCATAAGCTTTCAGGATTTTGAAGCTTTGGAAGACTTTTTCTCCAAGGAACAGGTGAAACTTTTTCAGGAAGAACTGACCTCCTATCTTAAAAACGTAAAACAGATGTCTCTAACTTCCATCCGTTTCCTTGCTGATGATACTACCTATCCCAATGCTTCTGATATTAATTTTTCGTTCCAGTTTCCGGATAAGTCTGTTCTTCCTGTGTACTACACTTCCTCTACTGGAAGATTCTTTTTCGGTGAGGAACGTACCCCTGATTCTGGAAAAGAAATCATCTATGAACGTCCGACAGATGACAAACTTCCTTCCATCACAACAGAGGAAGTTGAACAGTTGCAAGAAGGCGGTTATGACGATACCTCCGTGAATTCGGAAAAAGCTGCCCCTGTCACAGAAGTTCCGGAAGCTCCTTCCATGGAAGAACCAAAGGAGGTGCAGCCATGAACAATACTGAAGAACAACATCCTGTCTTCATCCCACGCAATTTTATAGAAAAAGGGACCTTTATGGGCGGAATGTTTAAAATCCGTAATGCCATCGAAGGCGGTGTCCTGGCAATCCTGATCACCATTCCTGTTATCAATCTGCCTCTGACACTGACTGTCAGGATTATTATTCTCTGTATGACTGCTCTGCCTGCTGCTATGATTTCTTTAATTGGAATCGGTGGGGAAAGCATTACTGCATTTTTAATGAACGCTTTGCGTTTTCTGAAAAACCGCCGGGTTATTTACCGTATGGATGTGCATCCGGAACCGAAAAAAAAGTACCGGATTAAAAAACCCCGCAACAAAGAACCCAAAACCAGAAAACGAAAACGTCATCCAAAGCAACCTGCAGAAGCTTCTTCTGAAGAGAACTGCTCTCAGATGTCTTCTGAAGAGAAGACAAAAGAATCCCCTGCTGTTAAAAAAAAAGAACGCCGGCAGTTTGATACTTCTACAAAACGTGGAATACGCAAACAGGCTCGTGAAGACATCCGGATTCTTAAATTTGAGTCCCGACAATTAAAAAAAGAACAAAACGCTGCACGTAAAAGTGCGAAAAGGCAGGCAAAACTTGAAAAACAGCAGATAAAGCAGCAACTTTTGGAGGAGCGAAAAAAAGAAAGAACTGCGAATAAAGCTTCCAACCAGTCATCTGCTGCTTCCGGGAAAAGCAAAAAGAAAAAACGAAAAGAAATCACCTTAGAAGATTATCTTCCTATTGATAAAATTGCCAATGGCGTTATCTACACGACAGACCATCGTTATGTAAAAATCCTGGAGATTGAACCAATCAATTTCCTCTTACGCAGTGCTAGGGAACAACAAGGGATCATCTTCAGCTTCATCTCCTACCTAAAAATCAGTCCTGTGAAACTGCAGATTAAGATGATCTCCAAAAAAGCGGATATCAACAAACATCTGGAACAGTCCCGTTTGGAAATGGAACGGGAATCAGATCCTAACTGCCGGCAGTTACAAAAAGACTATATCCAATTTGTCCGGCAGTTAAGTTCCAGAGAAGCGGTTTCCAGACGTTTTTTCCTAATCTTTGAATACGAACCTTTCAATGTGAATCGAAAGGTGGAGGAAAAGGAAATCCTGGCAGCTTTGGAAACTGCTGCACAGACCGCAAAAACCTTTCTATATCAATGCGGCAACGATGTGCTGGTTCATGACAATGAAGATGAGTTTACAACCGATGTACTCTACACTTTACTGAACCGTACCAAATGTACCGAAACACCTTTGCCAAAACGGATTAACCAGGTACTTACCCGCTATATGGAATCTGGCCGTGAGCAGGAAGTGGATAACATCCATATCAATGAATTCATTGCACCAGAGTCTTTGGACTTTAAGCACAGCAACTATGTGCTGGTAAATGGCATCTACCATTCTTACCTGCTGGTGCCGTGCGATGGTTACAAAGCAAAAGTAATGCCAGGCTGGCTATCCCTGCTTATCAATGCTGGCGAAGGAATTGACATTGACTTTTTTCTGCATAAACAGCCCAAAGATAAGATCCAGCAACGTCTTGGACAGCAAATCCGGATCAACCGTTCAAAGATCAAAGATGCCTCTGATACCAATGCGGATTTTGATGATCTGGATTCTGCCATCCGTTCCGGCTATTTCCTCAAACAGGGACTTGCTAATAATGAAGATTTCTATTACATGAATCTTTTGATTACGATTACGGCAGGTGATCTGGAAGAACTGCAATGGCGGATTCAGGAGATGAAAAAACTTCTCATCTCACAGGATATGGATCTGCGGTCTTGTTACTTCCTGCAAGAACAGGGATTTTTATCTTCCCTTCCTCTTGTAAACCTGGATAAGAAGCTCTATGAACTCTCAAAACGAAATGTCTTAACCACCGGAGCTGCCAGTTGCTATCCTTTCGTCAGCTACAGCATTTGCGATGACAACGGTATCCTGTTTGGAGTAAATAAGCATAACAACTCTTTAGTGATTGCTGATATTTTTGACTCCAAACAATATAAAAACTCCAATATTGCGATTCTTGGCACTTCCGGATCTGGAAAAACCTTTACCATGCAGACTATGGCACTTCGTATGCGACGTAAAGGAATCCAGGTATTTATCATCGCACCGTTAAAAGGTCATGAGTTTTATCGGGCTGCCCGCAATGTAGGGGGAACCTTTATCCAGATTTCTCCTGCCAGCCAAAACTGCATCAATGTCATGGAAATCCGAAAAGTAGATAACTCTGTCAATGAGCTGCTGGACGGTCCAACTTTAGACGCATCTGCCTTAGCCAGTAAGATTCAACGTCTACATGTTTTCTTTTCTCTGCTCATTCCAGATATGAACCATGAGGAAAAACAGCTTTTGGACGAAGCACTGATTAAAACCTATGCAAGAAAGGGAATTACCCATAAGAATGAATCCCTCATTGATCCCAAACACCCGGATCATTATAAAGCGATGCCAATTCTTGGAGATGTATATGATGTTTTGATGGAAACTGAAGATACCAAACGACTGGCTCACATCCTGAACCGTCTTGTCCATGGCTCTGCTTCCTCTTTTAACCAGCAGACCAATGTAGATCTGACCAATAAATATACCGTTTTGGACATTTCAGAGCTGACTGGCTCCAGTGATCTCTTAACGGTAGGGATGTTTGTTGCTCTGGACTATGTATGGGATAAAGCCAAAGAAAATCGTACCGAAGAAAAAGCCATTTTCGTAGATGAAGTATGGCAACTCATCGGTGCCTCCAGTAACCGCCTGGCCGCTGAATTCGTTTTGGAGATTGCCAAGATCATCCGGGCATACTCTGGTGCCGGTATTTTTGCAACCCAGGACCTCAATGACTTTTTTGCTCTTGATGACGGAAAATATGGAAAAGGCATTATCAATAACTGTAAAACCAAAATTATTCTTAACATGGAAGATGAAGAGGCACAACGTGTAAAAACCATTCTTCGTCTTTCCGAAACCGAAGTTATGAATATCACCCATTTCCAACGTGGAAACGGACTGATTTCAACAAACAACAATAATATCACTGTGGAATTTAAAGCTTCCAACCTGGAAAAAGAATTGATTACCACAGACCGACAGGAACTCCTGGAAATCTTGAAACGCCAGGATAAAAAAGTCGGTTAATGTTACCTGCAGCCCGAATATGGCTGCTTTTCTTTTTAACAAAGGAGGAGATTTATGTTAAAACCAGCAAAACAACCTCATATCCGGCTAACCGCCCTTTTTCTTTGTGTCACGATGTTTCTTAGCACACTCTTTTTCAATGCCCATACCGCTTATGCTGCAGATGGAACCATTGATTATAAGGCAGGAGCCAAAATTCCATACGGGGACTATTATACTTCCCGCATGAGCTTTGATGGCAATAACACGGCTTATTGCGTAGAACCATTAAAGAAAACACCGGCTTCCGGAAAGTATCCTTATAACCTTTTGGGAAAAAATTCCCCACTCAGAAAAGCTCTTTACTACTTAAACGGTGGATATGGTTATGAAAAGGTAATAAAAGATCAATATTTCCAAGGATGGTCCGATGACAATTCTTATGTCATTGGTCATCTGGTCGTTTCCTATATCCATGCAGGAAATAATGGGGACTCCGGCGCCTTTCATGGTGCACCTCAAAATTATATTGACAAAGCATTGGAAGTTGCCAACGCCATTGAAGGGCTTCCTGCCCCACCAGAATCCTTCCGTGCTTTTATCGTTCCTGGCGATGCTTCCCAAACTTTTGCAGGAAGCTGGTATCAGGTTCCAAACGGCTTTATCGAACTGCAGAAATCCTCTGCCAATACCGATATTTCCGATAAAAATAGCAATTACTCTTTAGAAGGAGCCAAATACGGAATCTACAAAGGGGAAGAACTGGTAGAAACTCTTGTTACCGATAAAAAAGGATATGCAAAATCCAAAGAACTGGCTGAAGGAAGTTACACCGTTAAAGAAATCAGTGCCCCAGAAGGGTTTGCTATAGATACTTCCGCCCATAATGTTACGGTAAAAGCAGAAGGAACATCTACCGTAAAAGTAAAGGATATTCCTCAAAATAATCCCGTAAAACTGCTCCTTAAAAAGCTGGATGCTGACACCCAGCAAAATTCAGCACAGGGAACCGGCTCTCTCGCCAATGCCGAATTTACAATAAAATTCTATACAGAGCAGTCAGCTACCGATCCCGGAGCAAATGGTAAGAAACCGGTTCGCACCTGGATATTGAAAACAGATGCCTCTGGAGAAATCCATTTTACAAAAGATTATTTGGTATCCGGGGATGAATTTTTCTATGCCAGTAATGGAAAGACCGTCTGCTTCCCACTGGGTACAGTAACCGTACAGGAAACCAAAGCCCCTGCCGGCTATCTTCCAAACGAATCTGTTTTCGTGCAGCAAATCACCAGTACCGGTACGGAAGAAACTATCTCTATTTATAACGCTTCTTCTGTCGAAGAACAGGTCTTCCGAGGCGGCGTCAAAATTCAGAAGCGGGATCTGGAAACTCAGGGAACACAAGCACAAGGAACCGCATCGCTTGCAGATGCCGAATTTACCATTACCACTCTGAACAAACAGCCGGTATGGGTAGGTGGAAAGCTCTATGAAAATGGTCAGGCAGTGCTTACGATCAAATCGGATGTACATGGTATTGCTGCAAGTGCCGCTGATGCCCTGCCCCTTGGACATTACCGGATTGAAGAAACCAAAGCGCCTTCCGGATACCTAACCGATGGTGCAAAGGCTCTTGAATTCGACATCACCCAAAATGGAGAAATCGTAGATTTAACAACAGAAGAGACTTCTGTTTCTAACCAGATTATCCGTGGCGGTGTCAAAATCCAAAAACGGGATCTGGAAACAGGAGAAGCCAAACCACAGGGAAATGCTTCTTTAAAGGATGCAGAATTTACAATCACCAATCTTGGTCCAAATCCTGTTCTTGTGGATGGAACCCTTTACGAAAAAGATCAAGTAGTTCTCACTTTGAAGACAGATGAAAAGGGGCTTGCTTCCACCAAAAAAGATACGCTCCCTTATGGACATTACCGGGTTGATGAGACAAAAGCACCGGAAGGTTATTTGAACGAGGGAAAACTCTCTCAGGAGTTTCCTATCACAGAAAATGGGAAAATTTTGGATTTAACTGCAAAAGAAACAGCGATTTCCAATCAGGTAATCCGTGGCGATTTAGAATTCGTAAAGGTCTCTGACGGAGATTTAAACCGGCTGGCAAATGTCCCATTTTCCATTACCTCCAAAACTACAGGAGAAAGTCATACCATTGTAACAGACAAAAATGGCTATGCCAGTACTTCCTCAGAATGGAATAAGCACACTACAAATACCAATCGTGGGGAAACTTCTGAAGACGGAATCTGGTTTGGCTCTTCTAAACCTGATGATGCCAAAGGAGCCCTGATTTATGATACCTATATTTTGGAAGAACAACGCTGCGATTCCAATGAAGGTATGAACCTCTTAAAAATTGAGGTCTCTGTATACAAAAATCACGTAGTCGTGGATATGGGAACTTTAACGGATGATCAGATTACCATTGGAACTACTGCCCTTGACAAAGACAGCAACTCCCACTTTGCCAAACCAGAAGAAAAAATCACTCTAGTTGATACCGTAGAATACGAAGGCTTAAAGAAGGGACAGTCTTATAAGCTCATCGGCACACTGATGGATCAGGAATCCGGAAAGCCAATTGAAATAGATGGAAAACCTGTCACAGCAGAAACCACCTTCAAACCAAAAAAATCTTCTGGTTCTGCAAAAGTGACCTTTACGTTCAATGCCTCTTCTCTGAAGGGCAAAACAATCGTAGTATTTGAGGAACTGTACCAGGAGGATTTAAAACTGGCTGTTCATGCGGACATTACAGATCAGGATCAGACTATCTATTTCCCAGAAATCGGGACCACTGCAAAAGATAAGGAAACAGATATGAATCTTTCCCAGGCAGATAAAGAAGTTACCCTTGTAGATACGGTAGCTTACAAAAATCTTCTGCCCGGCGAAGAATATGTTATGACTGGAACCCTTATGGATAAAGAATCCGGAAAGCCTGTCGAAATAGATAAGAAAGAGGTTACTGCCGAAACCACATTTACTCCTAAAGAATCCTCTGGAACGGTAGATGTGATTTTTTCTTTTGATGGGACTTCCCTTGCCGGAAAAACCGTAGTTGTTTTTGAATCTGCTACTTATGATGGCAAAGAATTTGCAACACACGCAGATCTTGAAGATAATGGGCAGACCATCTACTTCCCAGAAATCGCTACTACTGCAAAAGACAGAGCAGACGGAGATCATTTTGCCAAAACCGATAAAGAGATTACTATTGTTGATACGGTTAAATATAGTAACCTAATTCCAGGAAAGGAGTATGCACTTACCGGTACCTTGATGGACAAAGAGACAAAAGAACCTCTTCAGGCAGATGGTAAACCGATTACTGCCACTACGACCTTTACTCCTGAAGATGCCTCTGGCAGTATTGAACTTACCTTTACATTTGATGGCAGCATCCTGTCCGGCAAAACAATTGTTGTCTTTGAGTCTTTAACGTATCAGGAAAAAGAGATTGCTGTTCACGCCGATATAGAAGACCATGAACAGTCTATCTACTTCCCGGGAATTGGAACTACTGCGAAGGACAAAGCGGATGGGGATCAGGAAGCCGTTGCTACGAAAGAAGTAACTATCATTGACACCGTATCCTACAAAAATCTGATTCCGGATACTCCATACAAACTGGTCGGCACGCTGATGGACAAAACAACCCAAAAGGAAGTTTTGATTGATGGAAAACCTGTCACGGCAGAAACAGAATTTACACCAAAGGATTCCAATAGTTCTGTCGAAGTCATCTTCACTTTTGATGGAAGCACATTGGCTGGACATGATGTAGTCGTTTTTGAAAAACTTTTTTCCCTTGAAGGAGAAACAGCACTTGAAATTGCTTCCCATGAGGATCTGGACGATAAAGGACAGACGATAAAACTTACGGAAGTTCCAAAAGACACACCTGAACCTTCCAAACCAGTCAAGACCGGAGATGAAACAACCATTCTTCCTTATCTTTTACTGGCAGGTGCCGCACTCCTCTTTGCTGCCGGATTTGGTATCTTATATATCCGTAAGCGGAAAAAAGATAAGTAACTATCAATAGATATGCTCACAGGCAGCTTATTACGGCTGCCTGTTATAAAGGTGATGAATATGGAACAATCCCGTTGTAATGCCGATGCCAAACACATCCGGCATTTTTTAGATATTTGTGATGGAAATTGGCATTCCTGTATTTATGTTCGCTGCGTTTCCTGTAAAACCCCAGGTTATTGTAATGGCCCACACTTCTTATATCATCCAGATGAAAACGGCAGTCCTTGTGTCCTGCCCATGGCAGATGCCCGTATGCTCTTCTCCCGCATACCGGAACCAACGGAATGTCTGTCCGCCATAACACTGGAACAGTTTCAGTCCTTATATGGACTCTACTTTGCAAAAGAAGCATTGACCGATAAGCCATGTCCTTGTTTTGCTTTACTGCGGCATCAGGAATCATCCCATTATCACTGGTAAAAGGTTGCACTTTTGGCACTTTCTGCGTACAGGATAAGAAAGGAGGCGATTTTATGTTGAATTTCACTGCTATGATTCAAGGAATCGATACAATATTTACGAACTTTATTTTTATTCCTGCACTTTTGATCCTGTACCTGAAGTTTCGTCCTAGAAAGCCCTGGAGCAGACGCACCAGAAATCTGTATTGGCTATGTATAGCTCTGATTTTTGTTTATGTTATCCGGATTTTCTGTGAAGGGTTCATCTTTACACCAGTAAATTACTCACGTTTTACAGACAGCGGTTTCTTCCCGCTTATCAAGGCACTGTTCTATTCTTAGATTTTCTGCCATTTTGTGCCATTTAGTCCGAATCTGGGAGTAGTTTCTATGCCCATCCTATGGGAATTCATCACCTGCTTTCTTACAATATACGTATAAAACACGTAAGCGAGGTGAATCTTTATGAAACAGAAACAAATCCGCTGCCCGTACTGCGGCAGCATCGCAATTTTAAGGGATGCGTCCTATGTATATGGAAATAAAGCGAAAGATGGAAAACTCTATGTGTGCAGTCACTTCCCACAGTGTAATTCTTATGTAGGAGTTCATCCTGGCACTACCAATGCCAAAGGAAAACTGGCAAACAAAGAACTTCGGCAAAAAAGGATCCAAGCACACCGGGTGTTTGACCAGATATGGCTAAACCACATCTTTACGAAATCGGAGGCTTATCGCTGGATTGCTGATAAATTCTGTCTGACTGCCAAGGAAGCACACATCGGAGAATTTAGCACTTATATGTGTGATCAACTAATTCTGGAATCCATGAAGATTCTGGAGAATAACCATATCCCTCTCAGGGCCATTGGTTGAAAGGGGGGATATGTATGATCATCCCGATGACAGATGATGAACGCCGATTGACAGAGGAGTACTTGTATTTGGTACCTGAAATGGTAAAAAAATTGACTACCCGTTGTGCTTATGTCTCATACGATGAGCAGCAAGACCTTCTGCAAGCCGGAAACTTAGCTTTATGCAAAGCCGCCATGAACTATGACAACACCCGTCCCTTTGCAGTTTACGCCAGAGTTGCCATACGAAATGCCATTTACAGTTATTGGAGAAAACTGCAAAAAGAACGAAAATACACCTGTTCCATGTATGCATCTTCTGAATTTGACATGGAACCCCTGCTTGTAGACCAAAAAACAGAACTGTGGCAGGAACAATGTATGAACCAGGAACCCATTTATAAGCACCTGCAGTCCTTAGAAGCGGGAAGCTGCAATACACTAAGAAAAGGAATACATGCCCTGCTCCTGCAGCAAAAAGGATATACCAACCAAGAAATTTCCAAACATTATGGTGTCCCAATGAATCATGTCCGGGCATGGCAAAGCAAAGCCCGGAAATACTTACAGCAGGATACCAAATTATATACTCTTTTATCTTGAAGGGAGAACGATTATGCTGACACTTTATACTGCAGTCGGAATCCTACGATTCCAGGATTCCATAAAGGAACATAAAACACCGACAGTTATCAATAACCGGCAGGAATACGGACTGACAGAAGAAGAATTCTTTCTGTGGAGCAGCCTCGCATTTCAAATCCGACAGATCCATGAATTGCAGTCTGCCTTTTCGGAACGTTTGAAAAAACATCACCGTTCGGAAAATATTCCCATTGAACCCTACCTGAATCGGCTGCTGCTTCGAGGACTGGTTGTAAAAGGGGATGGTTTAACTGGTGTGGATGCCCTGTACCGCCTCTTAGGAGAACTTTATATCAGCCCATTGCAGGACAGTTTTTCAGTACGGCTTTTTACCTGCATCTATCTCTGCATGAAGAAAAAACTGCACACAAAGGAACTGATCCATTATCTAAAAAAGCCGGCACGGACTGCTATAGAGGACACGGTACTCCAAATAGCAAAAAAAGTACAGATTTCTACGGCAGAGCTTGTAACCTGTGTAGAACAGGGCATCCATCCACAAAATACAGAGCAACTTTTGACGCAGCTCTATGAAACCTCGGATGCAACATTCCGTACCCTGGCACAGGATATCCAATTCACCCATGCCGGTTATCCTGTACTGGAAGCTATCAGTAATTTGTACCTCAATAAACAGATTGCATTTGAAAAATTATAGGAAGGAGCAAATTATGCCAAAACCATTTCTTAATAAGCTGATTGTCCATGGGGCAATCGGCTTTTTCTGTGTCCTATTTGGATGTATTTACGGATTTGTAACAGACGACCAGATATTTCTCCTTATGAGTCTTTGCATCGGTGTCGGAACTGTCATACGAATTGTGAGTCTGCTGCATACCATCAAGATGCATGACTACTTCGTTCACTATATCCAATATCATTCCAACATTTATACAACGCTCCATCTGGACCTATCACAAATGAATTTAAGCTAATTGCTCCACATACACCATAATTGCTCGGCTTAACACCTTGGTACATAAAGCCTCTCTTAATCCCTTCTTTATAAAACGCAATCTCTTCTTTTGCGTACTGTGGTCGTTCCATACATATATGATTATTACATACTCCATTAATATCATCTACTGGTGCTAAATAATAGCCAACTCTACCTTTTAAACCATATCTTTCTAGCCAATCAAATATTTCTGTTGCTTCGTTTATATTTGTCTTGTCAACATTAATTCTTATCGAAATATTCAAAATATCCGCACATTCTCTTATATTGTCCAATATATATTCAAAGGTAGGCTGATGATTATGGAGAATCCTTCTACTATCATGGGCTTGTTTTGAACCATCTAAAGTAACTTGAATATAGTGGATGTCCATGTCTTTTAATTTTTCAGCTACTCTTCTAGTCAATTTATAACCATTTGTGACCATATCAGCATTATATTTGCAACCAAGTGGCAAAACAGACTTTATCTTTTTGGTTAATTTTTCAATAGTTTCAATTGCCAATAATGGCTCCCCTCCATACCAAGATACCGTTAATTCATGTATATGCTGATATTTTTCTTTGAGCTGCGATGTTAATTGATCCTGAACAGCCTCAGACATAGTAATATATTCTCTCCCTTTTTCATAGCAATAGGGACAACAAAAATTACATGCCATAGTTGGGGCAATAGTTAATGTAAGATTTGAATCCGCAAACCTTTCTATTTTATTTCTTATAAGCAATTCTGCAAATTCATCTTTATCATCTTCAACTAGCATACCACCCTCTAATAATGCTGACTCTAAATCAGGCTTTGAACATTTTTTCCCTTCTTTCATTTCATAATATGTTTTTTCATAATCAGTATCTAATTCCAGTATTGCAGATGTGACCGTATTATAAATCAAACAACTTTTATCTTCTTTTTTCTCTATATTGTATCTTGATAATTTCATTATTATATCCTCTTTTCTTAATCTCTTGTTTTCACAGTGTTCTTTGCAATAAGGAAAATGTGCCCAGCATATTGCTGAGCACATTTTCCTTTACTGACTACAAATATCTTTAGTAACGAATTACACATGTAGCCTTTTTAGATCCACAACCTTTATCATTGTAAACCCAGCAGATTCTTGTACTTTTGTCCTCTGATGCTTTGTTAATCCACTTCATTGCAATATCCTCCTGTAAAATATTTATTTATTTCAAAGTAGTAAGAGCTACTTGAAACACAAATTAAAGTTCTTGACGTTTCAATGCAAAATGCATTAAAACTATCCCCACCAGGCACGCACCCATACCATACATAATAGTTCCAACAACAATCCCATTTGTCATCCGATATCCACAAATATTATACATATAAGTGGTCGGGTTCATAACACAAAATGCTTTAAGAAGCACTGATTGATTTTGAAAATTCTCATATACCATAGGATAAGTAATCGCACCTGCAAAGAAATATACACATGATAAAGCTGCCACAATTCCTGTATTCTTTACTAAAACCGTAATCAAAACCGCCACAGCTTCCATTCCAATCATAGCTATCATATTTAAGGTAACCATTCCGATAAAAATCAAAAATTCCTCACCTTTATAATGAAAACCATACTTCCATGCTAATCCTAAGCCTAATGCAGTTTCCACAATATAATAGAGAATAAAAAAGTAAACATTTATCACCAGTAATTTACTTAAAAATAATTTGGTTCGATTTATCCCATATACGACAGAAGCTCTTATTGTTCCTTGATGAAATTCTGCAGATACCATTGTCGTAATATAGACAATTAATCCAATCCAAGAAAAAAAATTAATTGATAATGCAAATCTTGCGATTTCTGCAGCTTTTACATTATTCATGTCGTCTATGTAGCAAATCCAACCAATAGAATCTTCCTTGCCCCTACAAAAATTCAAGGAGGTAAGACCAATGAACAAAAAAGAAAATCGTATGGCTGTTCGCCAGACTGTAGAAAAGGCAGTCATCCGTGACGAACAGAACCGTCGCATCCAATCTGCAGCAACCAACCCGGTAAAAGCGGTTTTAAAAATCTTTCATACCACACTTAGGGGGTTAGAAGCAGATACCGTATCCGTAAACCGTTCCAAATACGGTACGAACAAAGTCACCCACGAAAAAAAGAAATCCCTAGCAAAACGTGTGGCGGGTGCATTTATCAACCCTTTTACTGCTATTTTATTTTGCCTTGCTTTTGTTTCCACGATTACGGATATGATTTTCCCGTATTTTTCACTCTTTGGAAGCGTACCAGAGGACTTTGATTTTTTGACAGTCGTTATCATTTTAACTATGGTATTTATTTCCGGTACCCTTCGCTTTGTGCAGGAATCCCGCAGCGGAAATGCGGCGGAAAAGCTGCTTGCAATGATCACAACCACCTGTACCGTCACCCGCATAGGACAGGAAAAAACAGAGATACCCATGGATGACCTGGTGGTAGGTGATATTGTCCATTTATCTGCTGGGGACATGATTCCGGCAGATGTCCGTATCCTGGATGCAAAAGATCTATTTGTCAGCCAGGCAAGCCTTACCGGAGAAAGTGAGCCGGTTGAAAAGCTCCCTCATGTAAGCCCACATAAGGACAGTGTAACGGATTACACCAATATTGCATTTATGGGCAGCAATGTAATCTCCGGAAGTGCAACGGCTGTCGTTATCTGTGTCGGTGATCATACGCTATTTGGCTCTATGGCCGCTGCTGTTGCCGGAGAAGCTGTGGAAACCAGTTTTACGAAAGGTGTCAATGCTGTGTCATGGGTACTGATCCGTTTTATGCTGGTTATGGTTCCGCTGGTATTCTTTGTGAATGGCATTACAAAGGGGGATTGGCTGGAGGCGTTCCTGTTTGGGATTTCCATTGCAGTAGGACTCACACCGGAAATGCTTCCGATGATTGTAACCACCTGCCTTGCAAAAGGCGCTGTTTCCATGAGTAAAAAGCAAACCATTGTAAAAAACCTCAATTCCATTCAGAATTTTGGTGCTATGGATATCCTCTGCACAGACAAGACAGGGACACTGACACAGGACAAGGTGGTATTGGAATATCATCTAAATGTAAATGGAGAAGATGATACCAGAGTCCTTCGTCATGCCTATCTGAACAGTTACTTTCAGACAGGATATAAAAATCTCATGGATCTGGCTATTATCCATAAAACAGAGGAGATGGAGGCGGCAGATAAGCGTCTGATTGACCTGTCAGAAACCTACGTCAAGGTGGATGAGATTCCCTTTGACTTTAAACGCCGCCGTTTATCCACTGTGGTACAGGATAAAAACGGAAAGACACAGATGGTAACAAAAGGTGCTGTGGAAGAGATGCTTTCAATCTGTAGCTTTGCAGAATGTGACGGGCATGTACAACCTCTGCGTGATGAAGTGCGCAGCCGGATTTTGAAAACTGTAGATGGATTAAATGAAAAAGGCTTTCGTGTTTTGGCTATCGCCCAAAAGAGCAACCCATCTCCAGTGGGAGCTTTTGGTGTCAAAGATGAATGCGATATGGTGCTGATTGGTTATCTGGCATTTTTAGATCCACCGAAAGAATCTACTGCCGATGCTATCCAGGCATTGAAAAACCATGGGGTTCTTACCAAAATCCTTACAGGCGATAATGAAAAAGTAACCCGGACCATCTGTAAACAGGTCGGGCTGAAGGTCCGCAATATGCTCCTGGGTTCTGATCTGGAACACATGAATGATGCGGAACTTGCCAGGGCGGCAGAAACCACCGATGTATTTGCGAAACTGACACCGGAGCAGAAAGCCCGTATTGTTTCTGTTCTTCGTGAGAATGGTCATACCGTTGGATTTATGGGTGATGGAATCAATGATGCTGCTGCCATGAAATCTGCGGACATCGGAATCTCCGTAGATACAGCGGTAGACGTGGCGAAAGAATCGGCAGACATCATTCTTTTAGAAAAAGATCTGATGGTTTTGGAGCAGGGCATCATTGAAGGTCGGAAAACCTATGCCAATATGATCAAATACATCAAAATGACGGCTTCTTCCAATTTTGGAAATATGTTTTCCGTACTGGCTGCATCGGCTCTTTTGCCATTCCTGCCAATGGAAAGTGTACATTTGATTTTCCTGAACCTGATCTACGACCTGTCCTGTACGGCAATCCCATGGGACAATGTAGATGAAGAATTTATTGCCAAACCACGGAAATGGGATGCCTCCAGTGTAGGCAGTTTTATGATCTGGATCGGACCAACCAGCTCCATCTTTGACTTTACCACTTACATTTTCATGTACTTTGTATTCTGCCCGTTCTTTGTATCCAAGGGTATCCTGTTCAATGACCTGCCGGCTCATTTTAGTGGAGCAGAGCTGACGGCTATGCAGACACAGTATATCGGAATGTTCCAGGCTGGCTGGTTTGTAGAATCTATGTGGAGCCAGACATTAGTGATCCACATGATCCGTACACCGAAGCTCCCATTTATCCAGAGCCGGGCATCTGCTCCTGTGACATTGCTTACAATGACAGGGATTACGATTCTAACCGTCATACCATTTACGATATTTGGAAAGCTCCTTGGGTTTGTGGCACTGCCAGCAGCATACTTTGCATATCTGCTTCCGTGTATCTTATTGTATATGGCTTTGGCAACAAGCTTGAAAAAGGCTTATGTCCGTCATTTTGGCGAATTGCTTTAAGGAGGTGCAACAATGAACTGGAAAGAACTTTGGATGACACTTTTTGGAACTACGGAATGGCTTGGTCTGAACATAGGATTCTGGGTGGCTTTAGCTGCTGTATTACTAATTGTAATTCTTATGAACGTCCTATTTTGGTCTATGAAGCCGAAAACAGACACCAAAAACTGTCCTAATAAAAAAGACGCATAAAAGAAGCAGGGGAGATACACAAATTTTCGTGGAGTCTCCCCTCATGTATTTTCTTTCAGCGCAACACAACATACTGTATTTTTATTATTGACCTTCGCTATATCTTGTGTTACTATAATATTGTATTTAAGTTTTGTGTTATCCCTTTATAGGGTGTCTGGATACTATCTCCAGTACACATGCAGTTTAAGTTGGAAAATCGTGTCATTATAATGCCGTTTTATACGGTGCTATAATGGCACTTTTTTTATTTATCACTATTTTATCGCCCAAAGGGCAGAAAGGAGAATTTTTATGTCATCTATTATCATTGTAACAGGAAGGGTAACTGCCGATCCGGTTATGCAACAAGCAAAGAACTCCGGAACTGAATACATCAGTCTGGGGCTTGCTACCAACCAGAGAGGTCAAAACGGAAAGGAAGAACCCATCTTCTATCAGTGTTACTGCAACAAGTTTCTTGCAGATCGACTGATAAAAGCCGGTGTCAAAAAATCAACGTGTCTCATGGTCTACGGAGATTTAGAACTCCATCCGTATATTCACCAGAAAGGCAATAATGCAGGTCAAGCAGCTATCACGCCGCAAATTATGGTAAAGGACTGGCAGTTCTTACCTGCGAATCGTAATGATACCAATGCAGCAACACCTGTACCGGGGAATCCAATGGTCGGAAATCCGAATGTTCCACCAGTACCAGCAAACGGTGCTACTTATAATGGAAACCCGGCAATGGGAATGAATCCTTCCGGTACCGTGCCTACTGGCGCAATGCCAGCCAATAACAATATGATGCCACAGGCCGCACAACAGATGTCTTATGCTCCGGCAGGGGGATCGGCTTATGCACCACAGGGATTTACGGCTGGCAATGTATCTGGTGATGGATTTACCAATATTCCGGAAAATACACCACCACAGCAGCTTCCATTCCCGTAAATTATCAAAGATCCCTAAAATGAAGGAATTGCGACTTTCCAGTATCTACTGGTCTGCTGCAATTCCTTTTTCTATTGAAACAACCATGGAGGAAATGAAGTGAATACACAAAAGAAATTTCTTAAAGTTCTAAGTATGCTCACAATAATTTTGTTAATTGCAACTATATTCATACCAGGAAATGGAAATCGTAATGCAGTCGCAAGTATCGGAATCCTTGGCATCCTGCTGCTATTTCTTTCCACACTTCTTCCCAAAATCCATAAACTGACTCTAAACCTACTCAAGAACCAGGGCAAAACAAGCCCTTGGTCTTCTTTGAAATCATCTGAGCCAGTTTCCGAAACAGAAGAATTGCTTTGGAGACAAATCAGCTATCAGATTACCGACAAACTACAGGCTGCATTTCCAAATGCAACATGGGAATTCCAGAAGCCGCCATCCATGAATCAGCTTCTTTGCGGAAATCCCATACGTCTGAGAACCTTTCATACGGAGGACTACAACTTTGCGGAAGCACGTATGAACCAATACGGATATCTGGAACTTCAAATGCTGACCATTGCCAGCCTCAAAAAGACTGTCACAGTTACCGATGAGGACGATGTTCCTTTTGCTGATCCGGAATCCTGGTATTCCTTAATTGGCAAGAAAAAGCTGGAGAACCTTATCGGGCAGCTCCATGCGAAAGGACACCATAAACTCTATATTAATGAAAACGGGCAAATTTACATCCAAAATGGTGATACAGCGGAAATCAAGGATTGTTTTGATTATTTCCCGCCACGAAACTATTGGGATGTTCTCATTTCCATCTTCCAAAAAGATGAATTGACCGCAAAAGAAAAGGACCAGGCCCTCGAATTATCCTGGGTGAAAGAATAGGAGGAAATCTTATGCCAAATGTGAATTTTTTTCCAAAATGGGCTTTTGAACGGCCACTGCCAAAACCTTTTGATTGTTATTCCGGACGTGATGCTATTTTTAAGGGCATTTCTTCCAAATACTGCATTCAGCCAAGAAAGCAAGCCACTCTGCATTCTGCTACTTTGCAGGCAGTTTTTACTTATATGGATTTGGAAAATCCACCTGCTGGAAAAACAGAGGAAGAACTCGGAGCCATTGGAAGCCAGGCAAACAATTTTACAATCGCAGAATATCCAAGCCGTACTGAGTTGTTGCATGTAGTGGTCTACAACCGTATGACTGGGAAATTTATAGCTGGAAAGTATGAAAAACCTTTGGATCTGGACAGTAAACCAGAGCCATATCAGTTTAAAAAAGATGATGATTCCGGAAGTGCTCTTTATTTTGCTTTAATGCCTACGTTTCTTTCTGATGACGAATTCAATGAAAAATATCAGGAATTAAAGCAACACCGTGATGACGGTTTTCCTGACCTGCCCAAAGCTGCAGAAACGGCTGCGGTTCTTTGTGATAACGTGTACCGCAGGATCCGTTATGGTGATTCCCTTCCTATCGGGAACATCAAAGTTGACACTCCTGCAAATGGCGTGCTCCAAAGACTTACACCACTGAATATCCAAAAAGGTGTTTATGCACCAACGGAAATTATCCAGGGTACCTTTCAGGTATTAAAAGGTGGACATCACTATACTGCTTCCGCCGTTTCAATTCCCAAAGAAGATTTTGTCGATAAATACATCCTGTCCAATTCTCGGACATTAACTCCCCAAGAAGAATCAACCGTTCCTATTCTCGAAGATTGGTATGTAATCCCAAAAGAAATCCAAAGAATATGCGAACATGCTAAATTAACAACTGACAGCAAGCAGCCTATGCGGAATTTTATGCTCCGTGGGCCTGCTGGAACGGGAAAGACCGAAGGTGCCAAAGCCATTGCTGCAGGACTTCACCTTCCTTACCGATGCATCACCTGCTCGGCAAATACAGAAATTTTTGACCTTCTTGGACAGATTTTACCTGATGTAGATGAAAAACAGCTTTCTTTGGTAGGGGAACTGCCCTCTTTTCAAGACATTACCCTAGATCCGGCTACTGCCTATGAAAAATTAACGGGTACTTATGATGAAAAAGTATCAGAAAATACAGTTTATGAAGAATTGATCCATCATATATCTGAGGAAATGAAACAGAAACAAGCTGCTACCTCCAGCAGCCAACAGTTCCGCTATGTGGATACACCACTGGTTGAAGCCATCCGAAACGGCTATCTGGTAGAAATACAGGAGCCTACGGTGATTGCCAATCCTGGTGTACTGGTAGGGCTTAATTCCCTGTTGGACCGTTGTAACAGTGTATTTCTGCCAAACGGGGAAGTCATCCATCGGCATCCGGATACTACCATTGTAGTCACAACTAATCATGACTATGCCGGCTGTCGTCCCATGAACCAGTCTGTCATTTCAAGGATGAATATGGTCATAGATATGGATGAACCGGATGAAGAGACCATGGTAGAGCGTGTTCTTGCTATTACCGGATGTTCCGATAAAAAATCAGTACGTACCATGACACAGATTGTACGTTCCATCGCACAGTATTGTCAGGATAACCTGATAACAGATGGCTGCTGTGGAGTCCGGGAATTAATTGCCTGGGTTCAGTCTTTTATGGTATGTGGCGATATACAGGAAGCTGCTCATTATACCATTTTATCTTCCGTCACTGCCGATTCTGAAAGCCGTATCGAAATTGAAGGTTCTTGCTTGGATACAGTTCTTGCATCATAACACACTATTGAGGAACACCTTTTATACCGAAGCCGAACTACGCAAAACTCTGGCAGAAAATCTCGTTTATTTAAGAAAATCCAAGCAGACGAAACTCTCTCAGAAAGCCGTAGCAAGACTTCTACATCTACCGGAAAAAACAATTATGAACTATGAAAATGGGCATACGCTTCCATCTGCTTACGCCGTCTTTCGGTTAGCCCAGTATTACGGCTGTACAATGGAAGATCTCCTAACCCAAAATATGAAAAAGAAAGAAGGGTGAAGAAATTGAATAACACTCAAAAAGCTTTAAAAAGAATGATCCGGGATACGGAGTCAAAAATCACTGATGAAGAACTCTTTCTTTCATCGGCTTTCCAAAAATACCAAACATCTCTGGCGAAAGCGGCTACTGGCCGTTCTCGCTATGGACTTCAGGTACTTATGGAATGGGACAGTTCTGAAAATGCAGACATCGCTTATACAGATAATTATAGAATTCACTGTAACGCTGCAAACCCGATAACCCAAAGCTTTCCTTCCCGATTTCTACGTTCACAAAGCCTGACAGGATTGACCGGACATGAAATCGGACATCTGCGTTACTCTGATTTTGCATCACTACAGCTTTATCTGACCAATATGGAAAATGGTTCCTTCTATCCAGAAGCACCAGACAATCTTCCTTCTGGATACAAGGCAAATCTGCAGGACATCTTAGATGCCATGGAAGAAAAAGATAACGCAACGTGTCTGACGCTATCCCGCTGTGCTGCACAGTTTAATAATATACTGGAGGACATCTACATTGAAGCCCGGATGTGTGAAGAATATCCCGGAACTTTTAAGCAGGGAATACAGATCAATAATCTGCGGATGTCTGAATTGATTCCTTCTATACAGGAACAAATTGATTGTGGCTATCAGCCGTTTTCCATCATGAGTAATTTAATTTTGTCCTATTGCCGGACTGGTAATCTAAATAACCGCACGAATTATTCCGGAGAATACACGGACACACTCTCAGACTGCATGGATTATATTGACGATGCCTTAATTGCCACACAGGGGAAAGAACGCTTCCGTGCTTCCAACTATCTTTTAGTACTTTGCTGGAACTATATTCAGCCTATGGTAGAGCAAACCAGAGAGTCTTTAAAAAAGCAGGATAGTACCCAAGTTGGCGATGCTCTGGACGATCTGCTGCGGAAAGAATCAGGTAGCGGATCTCCTCTTCCAACTGGTAAAAACGGAGGAATCCCCAAAAACATTCCAGGTCCTACAGAAAAATCAAAAACTCCTATAACCTGTGACTTATCTGGTCTTGATCCAAATTACAGGCAAGATGCGATTAACCAGGCAGAAAAAGTACTGCAGGAAGAAGGGGGTAGAATTGAATTTGCTAAAACTATAGCAATATTAGATGGAAATAATCCAGGAATCACATACGCATCACAGTATGCCGGTTCCGGTTATGAAAATGCAGCGAATGATCTTGCACGCATCCTAAATGATGTTGCTACGGAAAAAGCCCAAAATGATTATGAACAGGAATTAACAGAAGACTTGCAAAAATCGGCGGATGAAATACATTACGGAAATGCCCATGCAGGCATCCATGTAACAATCCACCGCATCAATCCCGTTTCCGACTTTTTTATCAAATCTTATCAAACAGTTGCTTCCCCTCTTTTGCGGACCTCCAAAAGGCTGCAAAGTTCCATTCTTCCTTTATTAAAAGAAGAGGCAGAAGGCGGGAAACAAAAAAACCTGTTATTTGGTAAAAGGCTGGATATGCGGGCTTTACACCGAAAGGACGGCGGTATCTTTACCAGAACCAGGCTTCCGGATGAAGAACAAAAACTTTCCGTGGGACTTTTGGTTGATGAAAGTGGTTCTATGGGCTGGGGAGATCGTATTACCCATGCCCGGAAAACTGCAATCGTGCTGTATGATTTCTGTACGAGCCTGGGAATTCCTATTACCATTTATGGGCATTCTACAGATTCCAAGGGTGTTGCTTTGTATTCCTATGCTGAATTTGATTCTCTGGATGCCTCTGACCGTTACCGGCTGATGGATATGTCTGCCCGTAATGGCAACCGGGATGGAGCTGCACTTCGTTATGTTGCGGAACACCTGGCAAAGCGTCCGGAATCACAAAAACTCCTCATCATAATCTCTGACGGACAGCCCGCAGATTGTGGGTACAGTGGTACGGAAGCAGAAGCAGATCTTCGTGGTATCAAGAATGAATATCGTAAACGTGGCATTGTGATCTTTGCTGCAGCAATTGGTGATGACAAAGAAAACATCCGCAGAATTTATCAGGATGGTTTTTTAGATATTACCAAATTAGAAGATTTACCCAAAAATATGACACAGCTTGTAAAACAATATTTGAAATAGAAAGAAGGAAAACATACATGAGTGAAAATTATCAAAACTCAATTACAGATCAGATATGCAAAGTACAGACCAGTAAAAAATTAATTGCACTGTATGACCGCCTCCGCTACACAAGTTATAACAGCTATGCACAGCTTCATGCAAAAGGAGAATTTGAAGAAAATGGTCATAAAGTTCACTCCCTTATTGGAATCTCCATACAGGATTACTCTAGTGGTACCGGTGATAAAAATATTATCACCCGTTTTCATCTGGCACCCGAACAAATTCAATTTCTGCTGTCCAGAGTTACCGCTGGCTTTCCTGAATTTGAATGGTCACAAAGTAAAATATTTGGTGTGCCGGATGGCAATGGCTATTCTACTGCACAACAGTTTTTTATTTCCCGCCACGTATATAACAACCAGCAGGAAATACTGACCAGTCCATGGAGAATTCAAATTAATAACGGAAAAGGTATCAAGAAAAAGAATCATAACGGCGGCACTTATATGCAGGCTCAAAGTTTTATCTCTGAAAAAAGTGCTTTTATACAATTGACAGATATGGATTTTTATATGCTGTTAAAACGTGCTGATTCCTATATCGTAAATTGGGAAGCCTATGTTGCATCCTTCCTGATTCAAAACGGCAAACAACAGCTTAAAAAGCAACAGGAAGCAAGAATGGCACAAAATATACAGCCACAGCCAGATGAAATGACTTCCTATATGCAGGGACAGCCACAAGAGCAATATCTGAATGGTATGTATGTCGCTTAAAGAATTTCAACAAAGAAGCAGCCGAAAAGACTGCTTCTTTTTATAAAGGAAAGGGGATCTCTATGGATTATGCTACAACACTAAATATTGACCAACAAGGGCGGATCATTATTCCTGCCAAAGTAAGAAAAGCCCTACAGCTTCATACAGGCGATGTATTGATGTTGGAAGCTGACACACGCAACATCTGTCTTCGTAAATGCGACTCCCATATCCCTATGGATATCCGGTTAGACAGTTTTCTGGATATTTTACATAGCAATGTCCCTTGCCGGATTCTGTTATGTAATCATTCCAAAATCATTGCTTCCAAGAATTATCATACAGCACTTAATATGCCTGTAACAGAAAGTATTCAAAGGCTTCTGCAACAGGGAAAGATGAAATTATTCTCTGAAAAGGAACGCATATACCCTACTATGACAGGAAAATATCCCATATCAGCCTTTTTCCCTATTTCTAAAAAAGACGAATTGGGGGAAGCCCTGGGACTTTTACTATGTGCAAAAAATCAACAGCCTTTCAGCGAAATGGATTTAGGCTGTGCCAAAATGACTGCAGCGGCGATTTCCCGCTACATCCAACAAAATTATGAAAGGAAGGTGACATAAAATGAATGACTTACTGCTGCAACGGGCAGCACAACTATTGGAAGCTGAATTTGGTCCCCAATGGCGTACTGTCGCTGACATGCTTGGAACGGAAGGATTGCGAAAACGTGTAGGAAAGGAACTGACTTCTTTCATGGCATACCCAGAACGGGGAGAAGGCGGTAACAGCCAGTGGCGTGGTAACTGCTCCCCCGAAGTGGTTGCAGCGCTTCTACGCTATTGCCTGGACGATATGCGATATTACGGAAAAGATACCAGCACCTTTACCCTCTTAGATCCTATGAGTGGCTCCGGAACTTCAAAGGCGGCTGCTGACCGTTATCAGGTACGTTCCCTGCTCTATGATCTAAATCCGGCACCTGCTTATGGAAAAGGTAACTGGAATGCTCTAAAAGATGAAGTGGAGGATTCCGCTGATCTCATCTTTTTCCATCCACCTTACCATAATATGATCCAGTATTCCGGAAATATCTGGGGAAACCCTCACCCGGACGACCTATCCCGCTGTGAAAACTATTCGGATTTTCTAGAAAAATTAAATCACTGCATCCGGAAATTTTTCCTGGCACTTCGGAAAGGTGGCAGGCTTGCCATACTGGTAGGCGATATGCGGCTCCATGGTAAGTTCTATAGTATGCAGCATGATTTAATGCGGATGGGTGATTTTGAATCCTTTCTGGTAAAGGGCCAGTTTAATTGTGTTTCTGACAATCGGACGTACAAAAAGCCTTTCATTCCCATTGTGACAGAATATGCTCTGTTGCTGAAAAAAGCAGATTCTTTCATTATCCCCTTCAGCATCCGGCAAGAAGGTGTGTTTTCTGTACAAAATACAGATATTCTTGCACTAACTTGGCATCATCTAATCCGGATGACAATGGAGAGTATTGGAGGAAGAGGGGCTTTAAAAGACCTGTACGCTTTATTAAAGGAACACCCAAAAGCGAAAAAGAATCCGCATTATCAGGAACGTATCCGTGCCACCTTATATGAACACCCAGACGAATATATCCCTGTATCGAAAGGATATTTTCGTTTGAGTTACCCTGTTACATAAAAACGAGCCATGAAAAACAGATTCTCTATGGCGATACAAAAGGAGTGTGAACACTATGACAAATCGAAAGCACCATGTAAAAGATAAACAAATAACAACACTCTCTGGATGGTTTCATTCTCCGCTACGTGTTGGGGAACGTGCTATTATTTCTGGGGTCAATGGTTTCTCTATTCTGACATCTCCTATCCTAACGATTTTGGAAGTATCTAAGGACAGTGTCATTTTTGAAACAGAAAATACCATTTACCATCTGGTTCTTATACCAGAAACCGTATCGGAAGTGATGTGTGCTTGAATAACATATATGAACTAGGAAGCAGCCTTTGTGAATTGCTCTCCACTTTAAAGAAAAACCGGGAATACGTTCCACTTGAAATTTTACGGACACAGTATCGGGTTCCTTATGAAACCCTAAAAAAGCAAATTGGTGATACAGCGACAGCTTTTGTAAAAGAAATTACATTATCAAAGCTTATGATAAATCCAGATGTATCTCTGGAACAGCAGATTTCTGTTATCCAACAGACCATTACAACATCCGGGATGCTCAAAGAAATGAGCTATACCTTATCAAAACTGTATGATGTGGAACTACTGCACAGGCAGGCATTAAAATTAAGGACATATATTGAAGATGCTCTATATCCATATATTGCCCTTCAGGATTGCCTTGTGGTTGATATGGAACGTATAGAGGATACGCCAATTATCTACAATACCATTACCCAAATGGTTTATGAGAATGGGCAATGGAGTAAACAGGATTTGGATCTGAACGGGAAACTATTACTCTATGTAAAATCCAGTTCTCCTATGCCTGCAACAACAGAACAAATAAACAATGGATTCTAAATTCAAAAATTATTATGTCAAGAAGGGAAACTTTTGTGGGTTTCCCTTTTTACGAAAATAATTTCAGTTGTTCATATTCTGCTGTCCGATTCAACGGTATGGGCTTCTTAGCAAGAATAATTTCTACCGCTGCATCCTCCATAATCCAATCTTCCAGTTCTTGTCGTTCCAAAAGCAATGGCATCCGTTCATGCACCGGTGCTACGGAAGCATTTGCCTGTGTAGTCAGAATAACAAAACGATTTTGGCCATTATAGATTTGATAACACCCTGCCATAAATAATGTGGCATCCTGCTTTGGACTTTGAAAAGTATATTTATCTTTGTTTTTACTCCATTCGTAAAAGTGACGGGCGGGAATCACACATCTTCGATGTAGCACACTTTCTCGAAAGGTCTTCTTGTCTAGTATCGCCTCTGCCCTTGCATTGATAAGCAGTCCCTTTCCCTGGAATCCCGGAAAGCCCCACTGCATCTGCCTTGCAGCCACTTCCCTACACTCCTTTGTAAGTACAACTGCAGATTCAGACGGATGGATGTCCTGCCCATGCTCTATCTTTAAACGCTGGTCCAGTTTCTTTACAATCTTCTCAATCTCCTGTGAAGTTTCATCATCCACATAATATCTTCCGCACATTTTCTGTCCTCCTTCATTCATATTTTACTTCATCCTGGGTATCTTATACAACCAGTTTCCATGCACAATCCTCCGGACAAAAGAGGAGCACAAAATTGATTTGTTTTCCCAAAAGTACCGCCTGACATCTATACTTCCAGTTCACAATCCCCGCATACCACTGTTTTTCTACAGTCAGAACCTGGATATGATTGATCTGGATAATCTCTTCATCCTCCCCTTTTACCTTCAACATCAATGGCAAAGATTTTCCGGTAGCTGTGAACCAGCACTGGACTGCCACCTCATGATAGGTTCCGGATAAAGGCTCCTGCTCTGTATGCTCTGTATTTATTCCGATTCCAAATGCCACCGTTTCTTCCCCCTTCCCGCTATTCTGTCTTTAATTTCTCATAGTCCACAGAACGTTTTTCCCGTGAAATGCCACCACTCATGTGATCAATACACCCACCTAAAAAAGCTGCACGTATTACCGAATCATTCCCATACCGTTTTCTAATCTGATCTATCGTTTCATCCATTTTTTCCAGCTTCTCATAATCATTCGTATCAAATAGATCCAATTGCCTCATATTCACCTGATCCTTGATGCGGCTGGTATGGATTCCCAGATGCCGGATGGGTGTCCCATCCCAGAGCTGGTCAAATAACTGGCAGGCACACTGATGAATCTCTTTCGTAATATTGGTTGCATTCTGAAGCGTCATCTGGTGACTGGCATAACTGAGATCATAGTTCTTGATCCCTACTGCAATCACTTCTGCCCTAGCTCCTGCTCCACGAAGTCTGCTTCCTACTGTCTCTGCCAAAGCCAACAGCACCAATTTTGCTGTAGATGCATCTGTCACATCAAAAGGAATCGTTGTGGAATTACCATATCCCTTATTGGCAGGTGGGGCAGACTGGACTGCAGATACATCAATCCCATTTGCAAATCCCCAGATTACTTCCCCATGTTTCTTTAACTGTTGTTTTAAGTAGCCAGGATCGCTCTTTGCCAAATCTCCTATTGTTCGGATTCCCAACTTGAAAAGTGTCTTTGTTGTTGCCCGTCCTACAAAAAACAAGTCGCTTACCGGTAATGGCCACATCTTATTCCGTATCTCAGACTTCCATAATGTGTGCACTCTGTCTGGCTTCTGAAAATCACTTGCCATCTTAGCTAACAGTTTATTCTCTGAAATACCGATATTCACTGTAAATCCAAGCCGTTCCTTAATCTGTCTCCGCATCTTCTCCGCTACTTCCACTGGCGTCCCCCAAAGCAATTCCGTTCCAGTCATATCTACAAACGCCTCATCTATCGAGTATTGTTCCACTACGGGAGAATACTCTTGCAAAATTCCCATAAAAGCTTTGGAACACCTCTCATACAATCCATAATTTGGAGGCACTAAAATAAGATTGGGACATTTCTGTTTTGCTTCCAAGATTGATTCACCTGTCTGTATCCGATATTTCTTTGCTGGAATGGATTTTGCCAAAATGATTCCATGACGCATCGCCATATCCCCTCCTACCGCCGACACCTGTTCTCTTAAATCGCCTTTCCATCCCAAATGATGCAGCCGATATACCGCTTCCCAGGACAAAAAGGCAGAATTTACATCTATATGAAAAATCACTTTTCCCAAACTCACGTTCCCCTCCTTTACATCTCATTATACAGAACATACGTTCTGAAATCAAGAGATAATATTTTCCATATCCATGCTTCCTCTATATATAGTAATTCTCCTCTCAGACTAAACGATATATAGTGTTTTTATATTGACACATACTACATATAGTGTTACACTTACTATGTAATTATTATTTGTGTCATCCGGAAAGGATATACGCACGCAGTTTAGGTTTGTAAAAGTGTCAGAAGTATACCACGCTACCAGCAGGGACTTCTGGCTTTTTTTATTTTGCAGGAAACTGCACGCATTAGAGAATGAACATCCGTGTCATTCTCTTTTTTTATGCCTAAACGCAAAGAAAGGAGGAAGAAAAACCGGAACAAATAAGAATTACAACTATACCATAGAAAAGGAGACAAGAATAAAATGAACCATCCCAATGAATTATCAAACGTGGAAAAAATCAAACAACTGGTGGACTATCTGAATTTACAGCGTAACGCTTATTATAATGAGAACAGTCCGAATATCAGTGATGCGGAATATGACCGAATCTTCGATGAATTAGTGGAATTAGAAAAGCAGACA
This sequence comes from Mediterraneibacter gnavus ATCC 29149, assembly GCF_008121495.1. NCBI lineage: Bacteria > Bacillati > Bacillota > Clostridia > Lachnospirales > Lachnospiraceae > Mediterraneibacter > Mediterraneibacter gnavus. The sequence goes on from NZ_CP043051.1 coordinate 860,942, forward strand.
GGCTTTATCTTATCCAATTCACCGACACAAACCGTAGGCTATACTCCCATCAGTGAACTTCCCAAAGTAAAGCATCCAGTCCCTTTGCTCTCTTTAGATAAGACAAAGCAGGTACAGGACTTGATAAGCTTTGCCGGTAAGCAGCCGGTTCTGTTTATGCTGAAGTTGGACGGATTAACGACTAAATTGGTCTACGAAAATGGAACACTTGTAGAGGCTTCTACGCGTGGCGACGGAGAAATTGGGGAACTTATCACCCATAACATCCCTGCATACGTTGATGTCCCTCTTTCAATTCCATATAAAGGCCGGCTAGTGATTGTTGGAGAATCCTTCATCCCAACCCATGACTTTGAGCGTTTAAAAGAAACTCTCCGAGATGGAAAAGGAGAACCTTACAAAAATGGGCGAAATCTGGCTTCTGGCTCTGTGCGAAGTCTTGATCCGGCAAATTGTGCAGGACGCTGTCTGCACTTTATGCCTTTTAATGTTCTGGAAGGTCTGGACTCTCCATTTCTCTTTCCAGACAGCAGAGCTATGAAAATTTCCAGCCTGTTTGACTATGGTTTTCAGCCTTGTCCTTATATTGCTGCAAACCATCCCTTAACCTCGGAACTTGTAAATCAGTATATTGAAAGGCTGACTGATCTGGCAGGCAAAAAACATCTGCCTATTGACGGAATTGTAATGATTTTCGACAGTCTGGACTATTCCAAAAACTGCGGGCGTACCGGACATCATTATAAAGATGGACTGGCTTTTAAGTTTGAAGACGAAACTTACGAAACCACTCTTCGCAATATAGAATGGACACCCACCCGTTTCGGAGAAATTGCACCTGTGGGAGTTTTTGACCCTGTGGAAATTGACGGATGCTCTGTTTCCAGAGCAACCCTTCACAATCTGACCTTTATCAAAGAATTAGAATTGGTGCCAGGTTGTAGAATTTCTGTATCAAAACGTAATATGATCATTCCTCATATTGAAGAAAATCTGGAACGTGGTCATTACGTAGATGCAGTTCCTCCTGTATGTCCATGCTGTGGTTCTCAGACTCGTATCTATCAAAGAAAAGGAAATGATGGGCGTCTCATTGAAACGGTGCATTGTGACAATCCCAACTGTGATAGCCAGATCCGAAAACGCTTTACACATTTCGTTGGAAAAAAAGCAATGAACATCGAGGGACTCTCCGAAACTACCTTGGAAAAATTCCTGACTTTGGGTTATCTCCAGACATTTCCGGATATTTACCATCTAAATGAACATCAGGAAGAAATCTTACAGTTGGAAGGTTTCGGTAAAAAATCCTTTGAAAGATTATGGAATTCCATTACTTCCAGCCGGAATACTACCTTTGTTCGATTCCTGGTTTCCATGGACATTCCTATGGTCGGACGAACCAAAAGCAGGATTTTGGATACAGTATTCCACGGCAGTCTACAGGAATTTTTTGACGCTGCCTCTGGTGACTATGATTTCACCCAGTTAGATGACTTTGGTGATACTCTGAATCAGAATATCCATGACTGGTTTTCTGATGAAAACAATTTAATTCTCTGGCACGAACTCCAAAAAGAACTTATATTTGAAGAAAGAAAGGAAATGAATACTATGATGAAAGAAAATGTATTTACAGGATGTACTATCGTTGCAACAGGAAAACTTGCTCATTTTACAAGGGATGAAATCAACTCGAAGATTTTAGAGCTTGGAGCAAAAGCCGGCAGTTCTGTCACAAAAAAGACAGATTATCTAATTTGTGGGGAAAAAGCCGGCAGTAAATTAGCAAAAGCCCAGTCTCTCGGCATTAAGATTTTATCTGAAGATGAGTTTCTTGAAATGATTGCGTAAGGAGAAATCTATGAGTATCATTACATCCGTTTTTCATATCTATGGATTTCTTATTACAGAAGAGGCTGCTAATCTTATCCTTCGATATACAGAGGAAGTTTTTCCTGATTTATACAAAGAGTTCTCTGATCCAGAATCACTCTTAGCCTTTCAGGAATATCTTTGTGAGAAACTTGATGGCTGTCGTTATGGCACTGCTGAGTCTATGACGGTATGGAGGATCAAAGATCAGGAAGAACTGGACTTAAATCCAGGAGAAGAATTTTATATCATTGAACTTAAAAATTCTTCCCACTTATTTTCACAGGCGTATTCTTCTTATACGGAAGTTATCCAAGAAATTCAAGAAACGTTTGGTGAATTACTTCCTCCCGATTTTCCATTAGATGATTTTCTTGTGGAAATCATGGGCGAAGTTTGGGGATAGTGAAATGGGGTGACGCCCCATTTCAAACATCTTTTGCAACTTTACATTTATAATTATTTTACCGTTGGAAAGCACCTTCTTTTTTGATATAATGAAAGCAAATGGAGGGATAACGTATATGAGTATTCAATCAGATATAGAGATGCTATCAATTGAAGCACTGGAATATTATGCTAAAAAGCACCAAATATCAGAAGACGATGCCTTTAATATTTTCTACAAACATCAAGTATTTGAAAAAATACTGGTACAACACGAAACGTTGCACCAATTAGATATTCATGATACTTTTCAATACGTAGAAGATATTATAGAAGAAGATACGCCCACGCTTGTTCTTTTCCATGGCTCCAATATTGCATTTGATAAAATCGATTTGAACAAATCACATAACCGTCGTGATTTTGGTCGTGGATTTTATTGCACAGTTCTCGAACAGCAGGCAAATGAATGGGCGAACCGCCTGTACTTGCGTACTCATACTGGCGGCAAATATGTGTATCGGTATATCTTCCAGCAATCCGAGGAACTAAAAATCAAACATTTTGCCACCTTGGACAAGGAATGGTTGGAGTTTGTCAAACTCAACCGTACTGTCGGCGATATCCAGCATCACTATGATGTTGTAATTGGGCCTGTTGCGGATGATAATACCATGGAAACTGTACAACTTTATTTGTCCGGTATCTTGAGCGTGGATGAAGCGGTTACAAGGCTTCGGTATAATAAGGTTAATAATCAGGTTTCCTTTCACACCCCACTTGCTCTTGAACATCTGGTATTGGAATCTCGAAAGGATGTGTAAAACATGGAAGGTAAATATTTTTTTAACGGAAAAGATATTTCAATGAATCTGTATATTCAAATCCGGGATGTTATCGATATTATTATGGAAAAGAGTAATCTTTCCTTTCCGGATGCCATGGGCAAATTTTATCATTCAAAAACTTACAAGGCCCTACAAAATACAGAAAATACTCTTTGGGCGGAATCTGCCGGCTATATTGCAGACCGCTATTACGAAGAACAAGAAGAAGCACAAATAAACAAATAACAAACAAAAAAATATGTTTAAGAAGGAACTGCTTACCATAAGCGGTTCCTTTTTTGTATAAGAAAGAAGGGATTACATGTATATTAATACCTATTCGAATCATTACCAGCAAACAATTGACCACTTTCATGGAGCATACGCTTTTCTTAGTAACTTCTATCCTTCCCGGATATATTACCGGGGCTACTGGTATGCAAATAATGAGGCTGCTTTCCAGGCACAAAAGACCATTTCCCCTAAAGAACAGCTTCAATTTACCAAATTAAGGAATCCAAAAGATGCAAAAAAACTGGGAAGAGAAGTGCAGCTCCGTTCAGACTGGGAAAGTGTAAAGCTTATGTACATGTATGAAATTTGTATGTGCAAATTCATGCAGAATCCTACCCTATGTAAAGCATTACTTGCTACTGGGAATTGTCACCTTGTTGAAGGAAACAACTGGGGAGATTATTTTTGGGGTTCTGTAAATGGTCATGGCGAAAATCATCTGGGCAAAATTCTTATGGATATACGTGCAAAGCTTCAATTTGAATGTTAAAACATAATTTATCCAATTTTGCACTGTATGAACTGCAAATATTTTGCTATAATGAAAGATAGATTTTAAAGAAAGGATTTGTGCTTATGTATCTGAAGCGTTTTGTCTATGACCGTCTTCTGGATTGGAAAAATGAAGGAGGTCATAGTACCCTGGAAGTCGGTGGAGCCCGTCAGGTTGGAAAAACCTACCTGATACAGAAATTCGCTGACGAAAACTACAAACACAAAATTTATATTAACCTGTTTGAATTAAGCGGCAAACAGTTTATGGAATGTTATAAACAGGCAACCGACTGGACACCTGGAACAAAACGGCGGGAGCATCCTCTCCACGATGCCTTCCAGTTATATGAACCGGACTTTATTGATTCTGAAGATACCGTCATCATTATTGACGAAATCCAGGAGTCTTCCGAAATTTATAACCGTATCCGGGAGTTTACACGTCACTTTAAAGCCCATTTCATCATCACAGGAAGCTACCTTGGACGGATTTATGATCCAGAATTCCGTTATTCCAGCGGTGATGTCACAAAGCTTACTATCTACACACTTTCTTTTGAAGAATTTTTGATGGCCTATGACCAAAGCCTATATGACGATTATAAAAAAATACCTCTCCATTCATCTAAAGCCGAGGTCTATGATCACTTAAAAGAAACCTATGAGCTGTACTGCCAAATTGGTGGCTATCCCAAAGTAGTAGAAAACTATTTGGAGAACCAAAGCATCGTAAAAGCACAAGGCGAACTTGTAAAAATCATTGATACCTTTACCAATGAATCCATTCGCTATTTTACGGATATTTTGGATACCAAAGTGTTTACCCATATTTTCTTTTCCATCTGCCGTATTTTAAACCGTGAAAAGAAAGGATTTTCAGAAGACAGCATCAGCGAAGAATTGCAAAAACTGGTAACCAAAGACTACTCCAGCAATATTTCAAAGGCTACCTGCAACCGTGCCATTAGCTGGCTGTACTTTTCCGGAATCATCGGATTCTGTGCCAAAATAACAGAAATGGATATTCTGGATTTTAAGTCCGCAAGCCGCTGCTACTTCATGGATATGGGACTGGCAAACTATTATCTGACACGTACCGGTACCGATTCCCGTGTACTTGCAGGCACATTAAATGAAAATTATGTCTATATCAATCTGAAGAAACGCCAGGATTTTCCACAGGAAATTTCCTTTGAAACCCCTGCTTTTGCTACCTACCGTGGCGGAGAAATTGACTTTGTGGCACAAAGCCTATCTTCTTCCACCCGATATTTGATAGAAGTGAAAGCTGGAAAAGGTACTGCTTCTACTGCCCAGAAAGCTCTGGCTCAAGGAAAAGCAGATAAGCTTCTTTATTTAAAGGGAGCAACCAAAGGTGGTATAGACGGTAAAACAGAAACATTGCCTATTTATTTACTGGAGCAATACAAATTTAATTAAATTTATGTTTACGAAGAGACTGCTTTTCAAGTGGTCTCTTTTTTATTTAGAAGGAGAATGATTATGAATTCAATAAAAGAACTAAAAGAACAATTAGGATACACAGAACTCGGTCCCGATGATACATTTACATTCCACTGTACCCAATGCGGAAAGTGCTGCATCCACCGGGAGGATATTCTCTTGTCCCCGAAAGATTTGTTTAACATAGCAAAAAAATTTCAGATTACACCAGAGAATGCCTTGGAACAATATTGTGAGACTTACATTGGATGTAACTCCCGTTCCCCCGTAGTACGCCTAAAACCACAAGGAAGTGTCAAACGCTGCCCGCTATTAAAAAACCAGAAATGTTTGGTACACGATGTAAAGCCGACAGTCTGTGCCATGTTTCCGATTGGCCGTTATCTCCCCCTTTCTGCTGATGATGATTTTCCGGAAAATCCGGAAAAAATGTCCGTTGGATACATCTTTAATAATCCGGAATGCGGAGACGGATCAGAAATGCATACAGTTCGAGAATGGTTTCATGATTTCAACATTCCATTAAAAGATGACTATTTCTTTACCTGGACTAAAACACAGGCAACACTCCGCAAGCATTTACGCTTTCTGGAGGAGCACCTATCGGAAAAGACCATGATTTCAATATGGAATGCTATTTTGATAACTCTGTATCTGAACTATGATATTACAGAAAATTTTCAAACACAATTTCAGAAAAACTCAGATGCAATCCTATCCTTAATTGAAACACTAAGAAATGTTGACATCCCTATGCCTAAGAAAGCATAAACAACTACAAATACTTCGAGCCGCCCAGTTTTGGACGGCTCTTTTTATGTCCATATAACGCCCTTTACATTCTGGCAACCATGACCCTTACGACTCTCACAGCAGCAATTACCGTGCTGTGATTTTCTGCATAAATGTGCCCCCATAGATCACAAATCGCTTTTACATAAAGCGGATATTCCTTCACACCTGCCTTTCCACGAAATGCAATACTACTGAAAGCTACAGTATGCGTTTCTTCCTACATGAGCAATTCTTCCTTCATCCAACAATTTATTCACCCCATATTTTTCACCACCTTATCGTAGCGTTTCGGCAATAATCGCAATTTACTGCCGAAATGCTACCTTTATTTACCATCTACATAATCAGCTCCAATAACATCCTATAAATTTTTCTTATCTAACACGTTCTTTATAATGGGATTATCCTTGGAACTTGTACTCCTGCTGAAATTCCCCTCTCTATCTTTCTCCTATAATTCCGAAAGCTATGGATATGAAACCCAAGAATTCCCCATGCACATGAAAGTTTGCGAACATAGTACTCTTTTGATTTTGTAAATATTTTTCCTTGCTTCCTATATAATAATTTCATAATCCGCAACGACTGAGCCGAAATCTTAGGGAACGTTCCATTAAGTTTTTTGTACAAATCTCCTCTTTTGGTTTCTTCCAAAATAATAGTTTTTCCATGCATACAGGACCATTCTATACATGGAATATCTGCACTTCTTATCCCTGTTTCCATTGCAATTCTCAAAAATAAGGAAGTTTCAAAATCCTTTTTATATAGGAATTGATCTGCTATCATCTTGTAATGATCAACAAAATAAATTTCTCCTATCTTTCTTTGTAGTTCTGCCAAAGATATGCTATTCAGCCATTCCAGTTTTCCTCTGTATTTTTCAACAAATATCATCCCCTGCTCAGCTTCAAAAGATTGCCTCAAATCACGGATAGCCTCTGGCCAACATTTTCTTTGTCCAGGTAACAATAAACATACCATTTTCTGTAAAAATTTTTCTTCACTATCCGGATTCCACTGTATTAAACGCTTTAGTTCTTCATAGGCTTGATTTACTTTATATTCCATTGTACTATTTCTCATCTTCAGATTCTCCTTCGTATGGCTCTAAAATCTTTGAAGCCCTCTCCACAAACATCCTGTCTGCCCCTGAAATCTCATATTCTTTCCAAAGTGTCTTATGTATCTGTTCCTCTGTTAAATCCCTACACTTTTCTTGCAGCATACGGACAAATGGATATATCATAGTCGCATGAATATTTTTCCCGGACCGTACCATATCTCCTTCCATTTGATATGCTTCCTGTAAGCATTCCAGTATAATGCGAACATCCGTAACACTTTCTCTCATTGCGCTTCCCCTCATCAGGCTTATCCTCCTATTTACATACGTACTCTCAGTCCATCTAATCTCGACACGTTCAGTCCAACCAGATACCAGTCATCTCCCATTTCAATTCGGACCGGAACCCAAACATCTTTCACCTTTACATCGAAACATTCTCCGCAATGTAGTCCTCCATAAAAAGATTCCAAATCAAAACGTATATCATACCTCCCTGTTTCAGTATCATAAAACAATGTTCCTTCTCTGTGTTCACTCATAACATCTGCCTCCTTAAATTTTTCTTTTACTTAGTAATTACCTCATACCTATACAGATTGAAGAAATTCCGGAAAATTTTCATAAAAGTTTTTCCGATACCGATAATAGGTAGAAGAAGTTAACCCCAACTCCCGCTGCAGTTGTGTTGGTGTTACCTTCTTTTGTACCACCCTCATAAATTCCTGGTTAAACTTTTCCTGTTCTATAGCCCGTGGTCTTCCTACTTCATCCCATTCACCCCGAAGCCTTTTTGCCTCCATACCTTCCTTTTGTCGCTTCTCCTTTTTCTCCATCTCTGCCTGTGCCATGGATGCATAGAGTTCAATCATCATATTATTGATTGTTTCTATCATCATCTTTGCCAGATTATTTTCCATCTGAGACAGGTCAAACAACGTGGTAGGAAGTTCCAATACCATTACCCGAACCCCTTTTTCTTCTAAAAAACGTAGCTGCTTTAAAATCTCCTGCTTGTTCCTGCCAAGTCTGTCCAGCTCTGTAATAATCAGGGTATCCCCTACCCGTAAAACATCTTCCACAAGAACGGTATAACGTGGTCTGTCAAAATTTTTACCGGTTATCTTATCTGTAAAAATACTTTCCAGTTTAATTTTCTGATTTTCACAGAACCTCTTTATTTCTATAATACCTCGGTCCAAGTGTTGTTCCTTAGTACTGATTCTGTGATACCCATAATATGCCATACGTATCCCCCTTAATACATTCCCAAAAAGTCTTAAAATATTTTGGCATATCTCAAAACCTTCTTATATACTTTTGGGAAATAAAAAAATAGCCTATTACATCTCCCATCAAAAAGCATACTTTTTGGGAGGTGACTTTCACTACTTCTGTACGCAAGATGGCATAAAAAAGCAACAAAAAAAGACAGAGGTTTTAAAAAATTTCCTCTGTCTTCAGATCAACTATTCTGGAAAGATGTCCATCTTTTTTCCTTCAAACTTATATCCTACACCTCTCACTGTTTTAATATAGCGGCATCGCTTTAGCTCCGGTTCAATTTTCTTTCTCATACTGGATACCAGACAGTACACAATATTATCAATGCTTTCCGGTAGCTCCTCGTTATAAAGAATCTCAAAAATTTTTTCTTTAGTAAATATCACACCTGGTCTCCCTGACAAAAGCATAAACAATTCATATTCTGCTTTCGTTAAGACGATCTCCGTCTGCCCTCTATAAATCTTATGATAATCCGGATAAATCCTAAAATCGGAATTTTCTTCATCCTCTCCCAGAATGCTTTTTATATTTTCCGCCACAAATTCTTTGTATCCCAATACAGTTGAAATAGTTACTTTCCCCAAGCTACACTTCCCTTCTGTTTTCTCTTATTTGGAAATCTCATGACACAAATTCCTTTTAAAAATGATTCTCCATTCTCCATTCATTAATAAGCTGCACAACCTGGTTCAAATTGGTATACCAGATATAATGTCCTCCATTTACAATATATAACTGGTGATTACCAGATTCTAAATCCAATTGATTTCTATGAGCAGTCTCCCATGCCGGAACATTTTGTACATTCTCTGAAGAAATCATAGTTAATACAGGAAGTGCCGATGGGAATTTTTTATTTTTTATAGAGAGTAATGACTGATCCATCCCGTTCACTTCATTTCTAATCGTATCGTTGCTGCTTAAAGAATATGCCTGAATGTATTCCTCCCCATCACTCTCCGTATAAGTGTACCCGGAAACCTGTGGTAATGCTGCCCCATATTTCTCTGGATCTGTTTTCAGTGCCGTCTGGAATTCTTCCAAAGAAGAAAAGGAATTCTTGATTTTCTGAAATTCATCAATTCCCTGCAGCATATATTTCTTTTCCATTTCCATAGCCTCTGCCAGTTCTTCATCATATACTGTATTATCAACAGCAATGAAACCTTTTACTTTTTCCGGATAATTCTGTACAAAGTTGAGTCCATATACTCCAGAAATCGAATGTACCAGCAATACACACTGCTTAATTCCCATGGTGTCCAGTGCAGCATTCAATTCACTATTGATATTATCTACAGTTCGGTTAGTCGATGCACCATCACTAAGTCCATATCCAAACGGCTCTACAATCACTATGTTAAAACTCTCATCTAAAGATTGTGCCAGAGGTTTGAAGTAGATATGCGGTGATGGAACTCCCAGTGCCGGCATCATCACCAATGTGGTTTTTCCTTCATCTGCATATTTTTCACCATTTGCATCCAATTTTCCATACAAAGCAAGATGCATATTATTACCTTTCACTGTGATATATTTACTCGCATACCCAACTTGTGTCTTTTCCATAGCATGTACCATATTAGAATTTCCTATCAGAAATACAAACAGCATCGCAACCGCCACAATTCTTGAGATTCTCTTTTTGTATCTTCTCATACGCTTCCCCCTAAGTAAATTATTCCAAATATTTTTTCAGTTCTTCTACCCTATCTAATCTTTCCCATGGAAGGTTAATATCATCTCTCCCAAAATGTCCATAGGCTGCCGTCTGTTTATAAATTGGACGGCGAAGATCCAACATCTGAATGATTCCTGCTGGTCGCAGATCGAATTCTCTTCTTATGATCTCTACCAGACTCTCATCTGAAATTTTTCCGGTTCCAAAAGTGTCTACCATAATAGAGGTCGGATGTGCTACCCCAATTGCGTAAGACAACTGAATTTCACATTTTTTTGCCAGACCTGCGGCCACAATATTCTTCGCAACATAACGAGCAGCATAAGATGCAGAACGATCTACTTTCGTACAGTCTTTTCCAGAAAAAGCTCCGCCGCCATGCCGTGCCATACCACCGTATGTATCTACAATAATCTTGCGTCCTGTTACACCACTATCTCCGTGAGGACCACCGATGACAAAACGCCCTGTTGGATTGATGAAAAATTTTGTATTCTCATCTACCAGTTCTGTTGGAATAATCGGTTCCAATACATATTTTTTTATATCATCATGGATCTGCTCCTGTGTCACATCTGGATCATGCTGTGTTGACAGAACCACTGCATCAAGCCGGTGCGGAATACCTGCTTCGTCATATTCTATAGTAACCTGACTCTTACCGTCCGGTCTTAAATATGGCAATACACCATCTTTGCGAATTTTGGTAAGCTGCCGAGTCAATTTGTGTGCCAGTGAAATTGGATATGGCATAAATTCATTCGTTTCGTCACATGCGTAACCAAACATCATACCCTGATCCCCAGCACCAATTGCATCAAGCTCTTCTTCTGACATTTTGTGTTCTTTTGCTTCCAATGCCTTATTCACGCCCAAAGCAATATCTGCTGACTGCTCATCAATTGCCGTTAAGACGGCACAGGTATGTGCATCAAATCCATAATCTCCATTGTCATAACCAATTTCTTTGATTGTTTCTCTGACCACCTGCTGCATATCTATATATGCATTGGTCGTGATTTCTCCCATCACCAATACCATACCCGTTGTAATCGCAGTCTCACAGGCTACTCTGCTCATCGGATCCTTCTCCATAAGAGCATCTAATATGGCATCTGATATGGCATCACACATTTTGTCCGGATGCCCTTCTGTTACCGATTCCGAGGTAAATAATCTTTTCTCCATAGTGAATTCTCCTTTGTATCAATATTTCATATTTATCAATAACATAAAATATCTTTGCCATGATTACTATACTTTTTGTCTATATTGACATTTTCTTTGCCTGATTGGCACTTCCAATTTATAATAAAAAGTAAAAAAGCAGTGCCATAAGTACACTGCTTCTTTAAATCAACCTTCAATTCACTGCTATTCATCAAATTAATACCCCTATACGTTTAAACAATATGGTTCTCATTATACTTATGTAATTGACCGCCCAATAATCTTTTCCCAATAATAATCCAGGTGTCTCTGTTATATTGATCCATATCCCTATACAATTCCATAATTTCTTTTCTATCATTTTGCTCCCGCTGCTGTTGTTCTTCCTCTTTTCTCAATATATAATCAATTGGAACTCTAAAAAATTTAGATAATGCAAGTAGCATATCTCCCGGAATATTCTCATCTCCATTTTCATATTTACTAATTGTCTGCTGACTAACTCCTATTTCTTCACCAAGCCTTGTCTGTGTCAAACCTAATTTTTTCCTTAATTCAGCAATTCGATTCACAAGTATACACCTCCATGCATCCATTTTACACTTTAATACGCCTCGTTTTACTCTTATTAGTTGTTTTACTACTATATATAGTGGTATACTATGGTATTACTATAATTCAGTAATCGTTAACAGATTTTTGAATATTCTTTTCCCTGTGTTCTTCCATAAAATTCCGTATTTTATAAAACTTAAAATACAAAAATCCAATATCCATCTTTGGTTCTGGCATTCGTATTCAATCCCAAACGTAGAAATACAGAAGCACTATGAACAAGCGAAATATTCATTTTTCAGTGGAAATAGATTATTACTAGAACATTCAAAACTATATCATTACTGAATATTCTTGCTTTAAATCATGATTCTGGTAATATGTAAACCGGTATTCCGCAGTGGAACCCGCCATTGATTGGCTTAATTACAATTCAGAAGAAATCGAACAAATGTCAAACCCAAAGCCGCTTTGCGAAGCGTAAGCTGACTCTATATTGTTGAAAATTCTTGTATCCTGCATAATGCCAATCGTTTTCCTGATCACTGGACAGTATGAACTTCGATACTAGATTATTCAATTACAGTATAGGATTTTTGACTCTTCTAAATAATGTTGTAGTTTTTCCTGCGTGCTCTCATTTCAACATCGAGGTTTCTAAAATCTTTTTGCAGTGATAAAAAAATTAAGCCTTGAAAGGTTGCTGTAGAATTGCACCCTTTCAAGGCTCAGTACGAATCGCATACTTTTTTACTAATATATCATTATTTTCTATTTATTAGTTATCATTATTTGAAAACGGTCCTGGCAACGGAGTAAGGTTTGCTGCACATGCATCGCCCACGCATCCATTAAGTGGGCAAGCATTAATTCCACATGCTGCTGCTCCGCAACCATCTACTCCACAAACATTAGCTCCACATACTGCTGCTCCGCAGGCATTTCCACCACACCCTACATCAGCTAAACATCCAACGCCTCCAACACATCCGCCAGCTCTAGACTGACCATATCCATTTCCTATGTATTCGCTACCCATAGCATTTCTCCTTTCTTGAATAAGTATGCTCTTCGTTATGTAAATAATATATTAGTCACAATATGTAATAACATATGCCAACCTTTAATATACCGTTTTAACTTTCATAACTTATACTATACGTCCATATCTAATTTATCCAAATCTACGATTTCGTCTGATATAGATATAAAATCTGAATTATGCGATATTAAAATAATTATTTTATCTCTTTTTATTTGATTTAAGTAGACTTGTAAACATCTTATGCTCTCTTCATCTAATGCAGATGTCGGCTCATCTAAAATAATTACCGGTGGATTTTTATATAATACCCTTAATATAGAAAGTTTTTGTTTTTCTCCTCCAGACAAATTTGAATTTTTTTCTCCAATAATGGTCTCTAATTTCTTTGGCAGACTTTCTATGAATGAATACAAATTTATCTTTTTTGCTATATAAAACAATCGCTTTAAATCTATGCTGTCTTCACTATCCATTGATACATTATATCTTACCGTATCCGCTAATAACACCGGTTCCTGTTCACATATTCCAAAACACATTTTTCTTGTTTTATAAATATCAATTTGATCTAAAGATAAAGCATCATAACATATCTCACCTGCATATTCTCTATTATAGAACCCTATAATCAAATCTACCAAAGTGCTTTTCCCTATTCCATTTTTTCCGATGATGGAATATATTTTCCCTTTTTTAAATTCTAAACTAATATCACGGAATATACATTTCTTATCATAACAGAACATTATATTCTTTAATCTTATTTGGCTAATATCCTTTAACTCTACCCCAGCGTTTTCATCACTTTCTAAATCTAATATCTGCTTTAATCTTGTATATGCCACTTTATTGTCCTGTATTGTCTTTGTTAATGAAAAAAAATATCTCGAAGCTTCCATCATTATACCAAAGTAACTCAGCATAATTGTTAATTGACCTACACTAAGTTTACCCCTAATAACTAATGCCCCACCCATTATAAAAATTCCTATTTGAGCTAAAGACATTATCAAAGAATCTAAACTTGAAAATAGATACGAAATCTTTTGATATTGAAGACTTACTTTCAAAATATTTTGAAACTCTTTCTTTAACCGACTTAAAAAAGCTTCATATATAGCCTGCATTTTTACAAAGAGAATATTATCAAATTGCTCGAATAATTTTGAAAAATAATTTGCTTGTGCTTCTGTCAAAATAAATTGTGCTTTAAAAAGGATTTTCTTTAATATCTTATACGATAATGCATAAGCACATATTATGGCTATAAATAGCAATGTAATATTGCAACTAAATTGAACCAATACAAAAATGGACAGTAAAAGTTTTAAACTATTTATTAATATCCCTTGTACAATATTGATGCAAAATGTAATAACCTGATTAGAATCATTGTTGACTCTTTGGTTTAAATAAGCCATATTCTGCTTTTTTAAAAATGAAACTGGCAAATGTTGTATGTGGCGTATCACATCACTGTTCAAGTCATAGCCCATTTGAGTTTGCATCTTTATATACACTCTATTAACAATATACCCTATCAACTGATTAAAAACAAAAAGCCCGAAAAAGGCAAAGCAATATCTATAAATTTTACTGATATTATCCGCTACTATCAGATAATCAATAAAATTGCCGCTTATATAGGGAGAAATCATAGAAAACATACTACTTGTAAGACACAGCACCCCATAACAAATCACGCTATACTTATTTTTTATCAGATACTTTCCACACATTTTAAAAATGCTTGCCATAACTTCTCCCTCAGATTACTAATCACAATTTTATTCTTGCTTTTTTAGGATTATCCATAAGATAGAATACTGATAGTTCTTCCCCCTCTTTTGGGCAACTAGTACCTACTCCAATAAATTTTCTTTTTTTATAATTAACACCAGAAACACTATATTGCACAGTAATAACCGTTGGAAAATTAGCTCCATCTAATAAATGTGTTCGAATAGGTTTTTTATTAATTTTCAACCACCATAATCTATTAGTTGAAATTACTGTTCCTTTAGTGCAAGCTTCCATATATATTACCCCCAGTTTTATATTTTCCCCTTAAAATACCGTAACACCTGCTTTTCAAGTACGCCTTTTACTTTAAAGCACCCTTTCGAGTGGTAACTATTAGTTTCGTTATAACTAACCACCCCACATCCACCACCACAAGCTGGTAAATATACACATTCTTTACATTCTTCATTCTCTAATGGGTTATGAGACATCCAATCATAAAATGAATATTTTATGTTATCAATATTACCGTTCTCATTAATATTCCCCATCAAATGTTGCTCATCCCCTGCATGTTCCCAACATTTATATAATTCACCATTGGGAGTGACAGTAAACTGACTATCAGCATATAATCCACAATAAATCCATCTATGAAATGGTTTTGTATATAAAGTAAACCCTTCCATTTCAGCCTTACTCCATAATTTACTCAATACCTCTCCTACAATACTTTCACTTAAACAATTCCCTGAATATGCAGAACATGCTTGCGTAGAACCTCTAACGATTCCAAAGTCAACATTGCAATTTGTTAGACCTTTTCCATTAATTCCAAGATATTCCAAAAGTGTACTCACTTCATCCAAATTATTCTTATCCACATTGATTCTTATAACCGTATGTATATCGGCACATTTATTGTTTAGCAATTCTAAAGCCGAAATAATCTGTTCAAATGAACCTTTTCCATCCTTATATTTTCTTCTTGCATTATGCGTATCAGGCATACCATCAAGAGTTATTTGTATCTGCTGACAATTATAATTTATTAATTGGCTTACTATCTCTGCTGTTAATAAAGTTCCATTCGTTATTATCCCTGATGCAAACTCTATATTTTTTTCTGCACAGAATTTCTTTAATGCATCTAAAATATAAAATCCACATTCTATATTAAGTAATGGCTCTCCTCCAAACAGATTAATATACATACTTTTTGAATTTCTTGCTTTTGCTTGGTTTATCATAAACCCTATAAATCTATCTGCGGTTGCTTTATTCATTCTTGTTGTTCTACATCCTGCCCCCTCATAGCAATATATACAAGCTAAATTACATGCCCAAGTTAGCAGTACTGTTGCCGATAATACACTATTATTGAATCTTGTTTGGTTTTGAATGTAGCTAAAATATCTATTTTCTTCAACCTGATCATCCACAATAATTCCTTTTTTCAAAAAATCATCATATAATTCTTTATTAAGTTGATCTGGTAGATTATTATCAATTATTTCTTCAACACCTGTAGATATTTTAAAACACTCTCCTGAAAGCGTATTAAATAAAACTCTTTTATTCCCTTCTTTGATTATCAGATTAAATTTAGAAAATTTCATGTACACTTCCTCCTTGTTGCCTACATAAAATTATAGTATTTTTTAACTTTAAAGTTACTTGTTACCTAAACCGTATCTCCTTAATCATCATGTCATCGTAAATCTCTATTAAGATTCGATACTTAGCCATGCACTTCCATCAATACAATCATTTAAACAATCTACCTGTATTTTTCCGCAATCATCACTGTACACATTAACTTCTTCCTCTGTCAGTTCCAACTTTTCATTCATACTATTACCTCCTTAATTTTCCGTATGTAAAACAATTTTAAATATATCCCTTTTCTAATTTAACGACTACAACTTATGTCTATTTTGCATTTTTTTCTTCCTACATGGATTCACTATCTTTCTCCCATACATTTCTTTATTTTTTCAAGATATTGAACATAATTTTCAAGTTTTTCTCTATTTTTATCCTGCTGTTTGTAATAAAATAGCACATATTTAAACATTGCTTTTGCAAAAATACATTTACGGTCATATTCTCCTTCCGAAGCCATACATTTCCCACCACATATATAACGATAATCGCATTCCTTACATATTTCTTTATAGTCCACACAAAATAACTGCTTTATTTCATCTTCCTTCAGCAAACAGTCTTGAGTTTTCAAAATCTTTTCAGAACTATCTGTAAGTATATTGCCCATTCGAACCTGATTCTTTTCCATACACTGACACATATAAATATCGCCTTCCGGGAAAATTGCCATAACTTTTCCATAACCCCCACAAGAATTTCTTACCTGAATCCTTTGGTAAAAGGCTTCTCCTATTTTTTTATTCTCGTATCCCTGTTTCAATATATATTTTGCTATCTTCAGGTTCATATCAAGATGTTCCATATCTGATAAAATTTTAGAGTTTTCTTTCGCCCTACCCACGGATGAAACAATATTAAAAAGAACATTAATGTCATATTTAACAGCTATATCAATCAATCGATACAAATCCACTTCATTAGTTTTCTCATAAATAAAGCTAAGAACCACCTTTATTCCAGCTTGCTGACACATCTCGATATGATTAATTAGCTGCTGCTCCTTTTCAGGCGTTCCAAACATGTGCATGGTACTGAAATCAATTTCGTCTATATATCCTTTGAGTTGTTCTGTTAATTCTCTGGTGATTGCAAGACCATTGCTCTGCAGTGTTATGGGGCAAGTCAAACCATTTCTTAATGCTTTTGCAATTTCCACAATTTGATCTTTAATCAGTGGCTCTCCACCTGTAAGAATCATTTTATGTGGTTTATTTTTCTGAAAGAACGGAATCACCTTATTCTGTATATCCTCCAGCTTAAATTCTTTTTCTGGACGAAGCTTGTCGTTTGCACTGATCGCACAAAAATCACAATTCATATTACATTTCCTGGTTACCATCAAATATACCGTATTGATTTTCTCATGATTATTTTCTATTTCCTTTATAAATTCAGTTTGCTGCTTCCATACAGGGAATAACTTTTCCTGAAACTCTGGTTTATCTAAATTGTCTGCAAATCTTTTACTTACCCCCAGGCAGACTTTTCCTACCGGATCAATTAAAGCCACTTTTTCTCCCTCAGTTATCTTAATAAACTCATTCATCTTACTTTCCATGACGTAAATATCTCCTTTCATATTCTTGTTTCAGCTTTTCAAGCTGTTTTTCAGTTAAGTTTGTTTGAATCAGATGATACATCCACTTCGTCACTTCACAATTCACTTTTATAGGTTGATATACATTTTGGTGAATTTCATAATTTGCCACCTGACAGCCTCTTGTTTTACAATGTCTAATATATTGACATTCTTTACACATTGTATCCTCTTGATCCTCTAGGTAAATAATCTCTCGAATCCTCGGAACATCCAACCCGACTTCTACAGAACCGATTTTAAATTCTGGAAGTTCCGCACAAGTATAAATCCCACCATCCGTTGTTACATAGCAAGTTGTCAAACCCGCCTTACATGCATAAAATGGACATGGAATCAGGAATGATTTCAGATATTGTTCCCAGAGATTCCAGAAGATTACTTCTTGATTTTTTTGTATATATGCTTTATATAAGCCAAATACTTTCTCTATCTGCTCTCGTAATCCCTGTATCTGCTCATCACTCCAGGAGCAATAATAATCAATTCCTGATTCTAATTTTTTAATTCCTAAATCAATCAAAAACTGGAAACTTTCTGCATAATATTGATAGTTATTACTTGTCACAACACTGGCTACCGAAATCTGATTTCCTGTTTCCTGCTCATATTTTCTCAATAACGGAAGATTCTTCATGATTTTTTCAAAACTTCCATTTCCTGCATAGTCTCTCCTGTTCAAATTCTGAACATACTCAGGACCATCTAAACTCACCTTCACCTCAAATGTATTTTCCACAAAAAAATCAATTATCTCATCTGTAACTAACGTTCCATTTATCGTAGTACTGAACTTGCATATTAAGTTTGTTTCCTGGCATTTTTTCTTCGTATAATCTACAGCATCTTTTATCAGATTAAATGCCATAAGAGGTTCCCCTCCAATAAAGTAAACCATAAGTGTCCGATCATGCTGCTTATTTGCTTCATGCACAGCAATATCGATTACCTTTTGAGCCGTTTCTAAACTCATGTATGTATTTTTCTTCTCGCCCAGGTAGCAGTAAGTACAATTCAAATTGCACTTATTTATAATCTCTAATGACAATGTATACATTTTCCTGCCTCCTAAACTGTAAATTGGTTCAAATTTCTATTTGTTTTCTTCTGGAAATCCAATCTTTCCACCATATTAAATAAGGGATATCGCAAAACAATTTCTGTCTTCGGATGTTCCATGGCATATATCCTGATTCTCTCTTTATACTCACATATTTCCTGATAATTGTTGTGATCAATAAATAGCACCGGATACTGCTCTGCTGTTTTTTTATTTCTCAATTTTTCCATTCCACTTTCAAAAGTATCACATCTCTCTGTTCTCGTAACTTCCCGTATGAAACGCTGCTCTAAAGGTTCTTCTATACGGTTCGTTAGAAAATAACATTGTTTCTGCTTCAATGTTTGATATGGATAATAGTGATTCAAAGTGTTGAGAGTAAACTGTAAAATTGCCTGTTGATACTGTTTCTCATAGTTACTCAAATAGCCTGTTACCACAGCACAGGCAAGGCTATTTCCTGGATGTAGAACCGGTATTCCTAAGTGATATAAAAAGAAAAGCCCACAAGAAAAAATTACATCATTTTTCTTTTCATCATATTGAAGCACTTGTACCGGTTTTTCCATATCCAGGCATCTTACTCCCATTACAAAGGGGAATGAAGCTGGATAGGTTGCTTCTGCTTTCTGATTGGAATATGCAGCCACAATCAAAATCCCCTTTTCTATAGCTGCCCTACACACTTCCTCGATTTCTTTGTGATACTTGTACTCATCTCCCATACTCATATTAATTATATCTACCTGTTCCTCTATCAGTAATTCAATACCTTCTATCATATCCAGAACCGTACTCTTTTTGTTCTTCCTCACAATGGGTACCAGAACAATTTCCGCTTCCGGGTTTTCCTTTAAAATAAAAGAACAGACATATTCCGCATGGGTAAATCCAAAGGTATCTTTACTGTATTCCTGACCATTCCACTTGCAGTCTATTTTTACAATTTTCTTATCCAGAAAAAAAGGATTATCAAAAGATCCATTGGAATCCAACACACCTATCCTCACTTTTCACTCACCTGCCTTATATGCATCTTTTCCAAATCCACGATAATATCCGCTTCTCGCAATTCTTCCAGATTATGCGTAGAAAAAATAATAATTTTCTCCCTTGATAATTCATGCAATAATTGATAAAAACGCCCTCTTCGCTTTTCATCAATATTTGCTGTCGCTTCGTCAAAAATCAGAATTTGTGAATTTTTCAAAATATTCCTCATAATATCCAAACGTCGCATTTGTCCCTCTGAGAAATTGCATGGATCTATCTTTATCTCGGTATCCCATACCATTTCTAAAGTATGCATTTCATCATACAAATCCAAGCACTTTGCCACCATATCCATTTCTTCCTCCGAAACAGTATGTAGTAATCCCATGTTCCGTCTTACTGTATCATTGAAGAACTGTGTACGCTGCATAACATATCCTGTATTTTCCCAATAGCTGTTAATATCTAATTCCTGTAAATCTGTGTTATTTACAACTACTTTTCCCTCTGTCGGCTGATACACACCTGTTATAATTTTGAACAAAGTGCTTTTACCCTGTCCACTTTTCCCATGAACACCGTAAAGAGTGCCTTTTTCAAAATTCAAATTGAGGCGGTCAAATACCTTCTTATTTGACTCTGGATAAGAAAAACTCATCGCTTCTAAGGAAATGTTGTTAACTGTTGTTATTTTCTTTCTGTCTCCTTGTTTCTGATCCGGATACTGAAGCAGACCATTGATATCCTTTAAGGAAACTACGGCTGTATGGTACTCGTTAGCAAATTGTGCAATTCCAATAATAGGATTCATAATAATTGTCTGGTAATTCATCAATGCCATAATGGTACCTATGGTCATATTCCCTTTAAATACTTCTTGTGCACCTACTACCCAAATTATGACTGTTCCAATAAACTGAATTACAAGTATCGTAGATGTATTCAATATGTACAATAAATTCTGGCGATTCGTCTCTTTTTTATATTTCTGGTTTTTCTCAAAGTACCTATCATGCACATATTGCCCACATTGAAAGAGTCTTGTAATAAACCAATTATCATAGGTATTTGTCAGCACACTGGTGATACTATTGTATCCTTCCAGAACTTGACTACTGGTTTCCTGTATCAATTTTCCTAGTATTCTGCTGATAAAAGGAACGCTGACAAGTAAGATAATATTAGATACGGCAATTCCCTTATGGATAGAAAACATATACGGAGGAACCACTACCAGGATAACAATGTTAGAAATCAGTGTAATAATGCTTGTGATTCCACATTGTTTCACTGCTGAAACATCTTTATCCACTTTTAGCAAAATGTCACTTAGCTTTATCTTCTCAAAAAAATTTACGCTTACTGTTGATAATTTATCTTCTACCTTTTGTCGCATATCTGCTGCTATCTCTTCCGATATGACAGCCACAACATAACGCTGTACATAATTCATAAGGTAGTTTAGAAGTAACATTCCCAGGAACACCGCCAGAAGAAGCATAAATGCAGATAAACTGGTACCATGCGGATTTCCCAAATCATCTATCACTTTTCCCTGCAGCTCTGGACGCACCAAAGAAACCCCAGCTGTTAACACAATTATCGCTATCGTTAAAATGTAATAAGGTAGTAGCTTTTTCTTAAAAGCATACTCTTTTAAAAATCCAAGATATGGGCGTTTTTTTTTACTTTTCATTGCTTAACCTCTGGGCAATCTTCTCACCAAACTCACTGAATTTTAAATTTTCCTCCTGGATATAGTCTATATACATGCCTAATTTTTCTCTAACTATTTCAATCGGCTGCTGTAAATAATATTCAAGAATTTGTACCATTGCCTTATAAAAGATATGTTCAAAGATGCACTCTGCATCCGATGGTACATTAATCTTCCCTGTATTGACAAAATTCATATACCCACATTTCATACCATGACAAAAATCTCGGATTGTGCATCCCTTACATTTCGGATCGTTTTTATCAAAATTAGATATTGCTATTAATTTTGCCCTTCTTATGTCGATACCTTCCTTGATATTTCCTATACAATATTTTTCATTACTTGTAAGAAATCCGCATGGGTATATCTGACCATTCGGAAATACCTTAAAGTTTCCAATTCCAGCATCGCACATGCCAAAGCAGTTCCCAAAATCACACAGCATATTAAACATTTTTCCATCAAATTGATCAATGGTAAAAACTCTGCCCGCTGCAGCCTCATTCAAATAGTACTGCAAAATTTGTCCCACCTGCTTTTCAAATTTTACCTTCAGCTCATCAGATATTTTTAAATATACATCCATAATCATACAGATGTTATCCAGATTATGCTCATGCAAGTAACGGATATTTTCGAACATAAACGGAATGGTATTTTCTGTGACTGTCATTCTTACAGAAAAATTCAATCCACTATCCTTTACCTTCATGATATTCTCAAAAATTTTGCCATAGCAAGAAACTCCATCTTTTGCAATTCTGTTTAAATCATGGGTTTCTTTATTCCCATCAAAGCTGAGGCGTACTGTAAAATGATATTCTTTCATAAATGCAATGAACTGATCATCCATTAGGGAACAATTGGTAGTAATATAATACTTTACTTCCCTTTCCGGATAATTATTTTTGATATAGGATACTGCTTGGTAAATTAAGTTTTTCTTCAGCAAAGGCTCACCGCCTAAAAAATCAATCAAAACTTTCCCTCTATCCCCATAATTCATAATAAACTCCAAAGAATCCACAAGTGTTTTTTCATTCAACTGATAGTGGTTATGATAGTCCTCATAGCAATATTGGCATTTTAAGTTACAATCTGTCGTTATATAAAGCGTAAAACTAAACATTAATATTTCTCCTTTGCTTGTATTTTAAAAATAATTGTAACCAACTTTTCGCATTTATCCATATAATTTGCTTATTTTATATATTTCAGTGCTTACTCTAAAAAGATCCTGGCATTTGATTTCTCAATACCAAGATCTTTTTAACATTATTTATAAATTCCAACTTCCTTACCAAATTTATACATATATTGTGTTACTGTCTGTATAGCATGCTGTACAGATTTTCTACCTGCACTATCATAGGAACTTTCCTTTTGAGCCTCCGCCGCAAGCCCTTTCGCATATTTTGCTGCTGAATACATCAAATCTCCTGTTGATGTATTTAATGCAGTTGTATATACGGAGGAACCAAACGAATTTCCTGCTATTGTGTAAGATTTACGGTTTTTATCAACATATTTTTCAAAAGCGGAATGATTGCTGTTTACTGCTGTCAAGTTCGATGCATGATGCGGTTCGTTTAAGTCCGATACATAATGGGTGCCTTTTCCTAAGTTTGACATAGCCAATTGTACATCCCCTGCACGATACGCATTGACTGCTGCCTGAAAATATGACTCTGCTCTTGTCCTAGCTGTCGGAGATTTTTGACCAAGCCAGTTTTTTCCAGTATCAGGATCATAAAAGTGTCCTGCAAAAGTTCCTGCATCTGTTTCATTTCCAAGTTTATCCGGCCAGTCGGTTGCCTCCATAAGAATAGATGAGTTAAGCTCACCATTGAATGCACTATTTCCCTTATCATTGCTCAGAATTTTAAGTGTGTTTGCAACAATATACTGATGTGTATGATCTACACCACCAGACGAAAATCTTTCATCTGGATTTGTACCATGCTCAATCGGAACTCCTTCCCCGTAAAGTTCATCAGAACCATTCGCAATATCCTGCACTTTTGTTGGAAGTTCTGGCTGTTCCGCTGCCATAACTGGCATCGTTCCCAATAAAGCCCCCACTGATACCATGGCAATAAATAGTTTCATTTTTTTTCGCATACCCATGCCTCCTCTTCTTTTTTCTTTATCTTACATCTTAATGTAAAAAAGAAAACAATATTTGACTAAATTGCGTTTTTTTTACCGTATTTGGATATAAAAAAGTGATACTTACTTTCGTAAATACCACTTATTATTCTATACTTCGATAGGAATAAGAATCGATACTGAAAACATATCATCCACCACATTAAATGATACCTCTCCCCCATATTCTCTCACAACACGCTTAATATTCTTCACTCCAAATCCATGATTTTTTTTATCTTCCTTTGATGTTTCCATTACCAAATTTCCACGTAAAGCTTCTGCCTGGCTTTCTCTCAAACTGTTTTCACATATAATAGATAGAAATCCTTTTATTTTTCTAGCCTTTAGCTGTACTAAACATTCTATTTTCGGATTATCCGCTTTCATGAGTTGGCATTCTCGTAGTGCATTGTCGATTGTATTTGAGACAATCACACATAGATCTTCATTTTTAACTCGCTTAAATGGTGTAAAGTCTGCAAATACTTTAAACTCAATCTTTTTTTCAAGAGCTTCCAGTCTTTTTGCATGTAATAGGTTATTAAGAAATGCATTACCTGTTTTATAATAGCTTTGATAAATGTCCAACTTACTTTCAATTCCATCTATGTATTCTTGCTTCTGTTGATAATCCACATTCCCTCTTAATGCCTCCAAATGATTTTTAATATCATGAGAAATCTTTCTAATGTTTTCCATATCATTGGATTGTTTCATATAATAATCGTATTGTAAGCTCATCTCGCTAATCTGCAAGTTCTTTTCATTCTCAATCTTTTTAACATTCAAATAATTTTCAAGAACAACAATATTACAAACAGTCCCCATAAACACCACAATACACACAGCTATAATAGTTATTATTGACCATACATTGTCAACAATCATCCTTTTGTCGTTATATAACTGATCCGCACATATTGCCATTACTACTATATTGATAAACAACGGAATAATAATTGTAACAACGTTCAGTCCAGAAAGTAATAATGGGATTTTATTTACAATCTTTTTTATTACTAAATTCCCAATAATAATTACTATTTCAGCAATCAAAATCATATGGATTTGATATTTTTCAGACAGATCTGCTAATATTCCATCACTGCTATATCTATAGAAAAAAATGCAACTAATCAGTTGACCTAAAAGTATAACTGATAAGAAAACGCTCCCAAGTAATAAACAATATTTTATACTATACTGGAATAGAAAATGTCCTATAATCATAACTATAATGATAATGCTTACATAATTATATACAATATGTAGTTCTGCTCCATTCGCCATCATTCTAAAAAGCACTAAACTCACAACGCAAAAAATTAACGAATACTTACTCCTTACAGCATTATACCTTCTACTTTTTCTTTCACCGAGCATGAGATATAATATTAATAAAATATTGAGTACAGAAAATATGTTTTTTAATATAACTTGTCCGTGCACCTTAAACAGCTCCTCCCCGTTCCGCCATTTTCTTCATAAGGTTCTGTTTTCTGGAACGTGTAATATATATTTTGTTTCCAGAATAAAGTGTTACAGTGAGATCATGTAATGATTCTATGCAATCTACATTGACAATAATTCCGTTATGGCAACGAACAAAGAAGAACTGTTCTAATCGTTCTTCCAAATCTTTCATCTTAAAATATCCTGCTTCTTTCTTTCCACTTCTTAAATGAAACAGTACTTTCCGATTTATTGTTTCAATATATTCGATATCTGAAAGAAATAGTTTAAAATAACCTTTTTCATTTTTTACTGCAATATATCTCTGTTCATATGTATTCAGTTTTCGTAGTGCCCGGTTCATTTCACAATTTATTTGGACTTGTGTAATCGGCTTCGTAATAAAATTTTGCACGTCATACTTATAACCAGCTCCCAGGAATTCATTATGCGAAGACACAAAAAGAACAATTGACTTTTCATCATGCTTTCTTATAATATCCACTAATTCCATACCATCCATAGCTGGCATTTCTATATCTAAAAAGAAAATCTGGAATTCTTCTTTTAAAGATTCCATTAACTGCAATGGCTTAGTATATTTTTTTATTATAAAATCCTGCTCATTTTTCTTTTCATAAACTTTTAACATTTTTTCTATTGTATCTATAAAACATTTTTCGTCATCACATATCGCTATTTTTATCACTTTCATCACCCATTTGTCTTTTAAACATATTTTCTACTTGTGCTTCACTTAATCTTCTGCCAAGCGTTAGCAAAGTGGTCTTATTTGCCTCATCGAGTTGCTTATATATTTCCCACAATTCTTCTCCCTGTGAACTAAACAAATTATTCTGTTCTTCATAAATAAGAATGTCAATAGGAACATGGAATATATCTGCCAATTTTATCAAAAGATTACAAGGTATGTTTTCAATCCCCGCCTTCTCAATCCTACTGATTGTTTGCTGACTGGTTCCCAATTTTTCGCTTAATTCGCTTTGAGAAATTCCTAATTCCTTACGTTTCTTCCTAATTATGTTCATTTTCATCACCACTTTTACTATCATTTTAATCAAATACCAACATATCAAGTATTTATGATGTCTCATAATAAAAATAACGCATTTTTACTAATTTATCAAGTTTATTTTATCCTATTTTTTTATCATACTTATTCCATAAAGTTATTTTTTTCTTTTCAAAATAGCACATATCTGGATTATATCCATTTATCTGATTACTGTATGATAGATTGTTCATAATACATTTACAGCTCTGACATTTGGCATGTATATTACACTTTAAACAAGCATTACTTTGGTTTGCTAATTCCCGATATTCTTTTATTTTTCTTACGGAGAAACCTTTCTCCACATCTCCTAAACACCCACTAGACTCTAAATTAGCTGCACATCCATAAATCCCACCATCTGTTTTCACATATATTTGGATTAACCCCACTCCACAGAATCCGGAATTCACGTATTCTTCTCCATATTTTTTTAAATCCAATATTGGTGCCCACAAAAATGCTTGTCCGTTCTCTTTTTTCTTTATATAATAACATAAAATATTTTCCCATTCCTGCCCCAATTTATCTAATTGCTCAACAGTCCACCTATGTGTAACATCTATAGAAGAATCTACGATACTAAAATGTAAATCTTCTACTAGATGTTTAACAGACTTAAAAGCTTCCCAGTAATTATTCTGAGTAACTACATGAGCGACCTGAATATATTGTTTTGTTCTCTCTTCGTACTCTCTAAAGTAACTTATGTTCTGCATTATATTCCTATAACTTCCTATACCATGTTTTGTTTTGCGATTTCTGTCATGAGTTTCCATTGTTCCATCTATGCTCAATTTTAAATGAACTCTATTATTTACTAACCATTCCAAAACTTCATTATTCATAATTGTACCATTCGTGGTAATAGAATAAGAAACCGCAATTGTTCGTTTCGCAGCCTCCTCTTCAATATATTCGACCAATTTCTGTAAAAGTGCAAAACTAATTAACGCTTCTCCTCCTACAAAATCAACCCACAATCTTTTATCCTTATGCTTTTCTACATTTAGAAAAGCTATTTCTAGCCCTTTACAGGCAATTTCTTCGGGCATTATCTGATTTGTTTTCTCTCCAAGATAGCAATAGTCGCATCGTAAATTACAAATTTGATTTACCTCTAAAGTAATCGTATACATCTCTTTCCTCCAAAAAAGTAACCGCACAGCCTATCCATTTTTCAGATAGGTATGCGGTTCTCTAATTTAGCTTGCTGCATTAATATAAGATCCTGGGAACGGCCAGGGACAATCAGTTAAACATCTCTGTGTTCTTTCTGAACAGCCGGAATAACTTTCTATTTCTTCTTCTGTTATCTCCACTTCTTTTTGATATTCCTCTGTTGTTTTAATTTCCTGCATATCCTTTCTCTCCTTTCAATATCAGTAAGTATGTCCAAACTATACTCTGCTTTTTCCTATATATCAACATTCCATGTCTAAATCGACTTTTTTTTTTGCATAAAATATTCAATCTATCTATTTCCTACATAAATAGCTAATTCTTTCATAAATTCTTCTTTTTTATATTTACTCACCGGAATCTCTTTTAACTGTTGATTCTTATCCTTAACGAGTACACTATCATTCTTTAAACCTTCTACATAATCAAAATTTACTATGTAGCTGTTATGACATCTGAAGAATAATTTTCGGCTTAATCTTTCCTCCAGTTCCCTCATCCTTTGGCTACTTTGTATTTCTCCCTTATTCGTATGCAGAATCAATAGTTTGTTCCTTACCTGTATGTAGATTATATCTGAAAGCTGTAGCGTAATCAATCCATCTTGGCACTTCAAAAATAATTTTTCCTCTGCACACAACAATTTCTTTTTATATACTTTATTTAAAAGGTGTTCTACCTTTTTATATAATAATGGCTTTGATAAGAAATCCTCTGCATCCACTTCAAAACCTTTCCCTGCATTTGATATTGTGTAAAAGGATGTACAAAATACTATTACAACATTTTCATCTATACTTCTAATTCGTTCTGCTGTTTCAAACCCATCTAATTCCGGCATAGAAACATCCAAAAAAATTATGTCAAACTTTCTCTTTTGAAAGTTTAATAACAATTGTGAACCACTTCCGTATGCAGTAATTTTAACCTTTATATGGTTTTCATTACCATAACGTATTATATAGTTCTCCATTTTTTTGTTATAGTCTGTAATGTCATCACACAATCCTACTTTAATCAACCTATTCCCTGCCTTTCTGATGTGTCAATAATCGTTGAATCAAAATATCTATTGTTAATTTATTTTCCTCACAAAGATTTCTATATTTTTCTAATAATGCCCATTCTTTCTCCGTTATATTTTGTTTCTCATCATGATTTCTGTTTATTTCATCTAAACCCTTTTTATTCTGTTCCCTTCCCATGAATACATCCTCCTTATCTTTTTATCTATAAATGAGCAAATTTGAAAAATTGCACAAAACTACACTGCGAATTTCATAAATGAATCAAAATCATTGCTTTCCTTTGCGCATTGAAAAAGATAACGATACTTTTCCAGCTGAATGGTATCACAGATTTCGTGATATCCAGTTTCAAATGAACAGAACCTACCAGTACCCACTGCACACATGAAATGTGCCAGTGACATAAGCAGCCAGTACCTTTTGATTCCCTGTGCAGAGCGTATCTGATAGCTGTCCAGTGCCAGTTTATCCTTACACTGGCGGAAAAATACTTCAATCGGCCATCGACACACATACCAGGAAAGAATCTCCTGTGTAGATAGGGCTGCGTTTGTACTGATGAAAGCACGCAATGCTTTGGGATTACCAAATGCTTTTTCCGGATAACTCAAAAGAACTACCGCATTTTCTATGCCGTTGAGGTTGCCCTCGTACCGGTACACATAATAGTTTCGTTTTTTGACTGTCACAAGGTCAAATTCACGATGTGTAACAGACAATTCGGCGGCCAGTTCACGAAGTTTCTTTTTCATTCCCGATGGATACAGCAAACGGTTTGTTTTCAAAGCACCGATGGTATGGAACCCTCTCTGTGCAAAGGTATTGATTATCTTTTCAGAAACATACCAGCAGTCGCAAAGAAAATAGGACATTACCGGTGGAACAGGCAGCTCCTTTGCAATGCTTTGTACAATGTCAATCTTGGAAATTGACTTATTGTACATTACAAAAGCATAGTTCAGAACAATGCCATTGCAGGAAAGCATAACAGCAACTGCCTGATGCCCGTAGTCCTGTTTTCCCTTTAAATGGGATTGGTGAAAATACGCATCTTCAATCGGATGTAAAGCCCGTGACGAAGGCTTTGTCTTTGAAGCAATCGTATCGTCCACAATGCAGAAAACAGGCTTTCCGGTGCGTGCTGCTTCTGAATAAATAATCTCAATGACAGAGCATTTTAACGTATCTGAAAGTAATGAATCATCCCATTTTCCGGAATTGAGAAAATGGGCAATCGTCGTTCTGTGGCAGGAACTGTTTTTAGCAAAGTCCGTAGTTTTTCCATGATATCCTAAAATGAAAATACTGATTAGGATACTCATAAGATGGTTTATTACTCGGTTCGAATAAAATTTGCATAAGTTTAATTTTTTAAACTGGTTGTATATGAATGAGGAATGATGTATAGTATTTGCGAGAGACACCTTCTTTCGTAAATGTTGCAAATGTTTGTTTTGGCACTTTCATTATACAACACATGGAATCGAGGTGTCTTTCTTTTATGCAAAATCACGAACTTGCTCATTTATAGTTTTTATAATAAATGTCCTCATTGATACTAGTCTAGTTTTCTTGTATAGATTGCCTTTTTTATTGCCTACTTGGTAATCACAACATTCTTTTATTATCGTTCAGCTCTCTATGATATACGGAAGAGGCGTACCTTACCAGTCACGCCTCTTCCTATACTACTATAATACTATTCTACATCTCTAAAATACCGTATGCACTTCAGCAATTCTGCTGTTAATTCCTGATACAGATCTTCATCAAAAATCCCTTCTACCAAAGCATTTTTAATTAAAAGTGGCCGGTACATTTCAAATATTTCCAGTATGGCCTCTTGATTCCCTTGCCTTGCCCGGTATAACAATTCTTTAAAATTCATGATTTCTTTCCTCCCATTCTCTTGCGTATTTTCCGGATAGCCCAATAATATGCACCTTTACACCGTTCTTCCGGCATCTGATTCAAGATGCTCATTTCTTTAAATGTACGTTCCTCAAATACATGCTGATAGATAAGCTTTCGTTCTTCCTCATGCAAAGAAAACATGGCTTCCATAAGGTTTATGTCCGTCATCCCATTCCATTCTGGATAAATCCCCTGTGCTTCTTCCATGAGCAGTCGCTCTTTCTGCTCCAATTCCAGCCTTTCCTCTGGCGAAATATCCGTATCTGTAAATTCTTTATCTTCCAGATTTTCCTCTGCAAATAATATTTTCTGCTGCTTTTCCAGATACCGAAGTCTTTTTCCTCTTATAGATGCCAACAAGTACGCAGTAAAATAATTTCTTGTCTTAGATCCGTGATATTTTTGTTCTTCTTTCATTTTCTACCTCCGAAATTTGAAATCAATAAGTTTCCAAACTTCAGAGGTGGAGATCTGCATCTATGAAGGATATTTTTATTTTGGTAAAAGAAAACGCCGAACCACATTTCTTCTGGCTCGACATCTTTCTTATCCCATGCATCATCCTGCACGATGACTTCATATATTAACGCATATACTGCATATAAATAACCCTTTTGGCACCCCTGCAAAAGCAAGATTTTTTTGACGAATCATTACACAAGTGCCTTGTCTTTCCTTGCAGCATAGATGCTCCTCCTTTGTAGGTTCTCCTGCCCCGCAATTCACATTATATTGCGTATCTTCATGCACTATAATGCGTTTCTCTTACTATCAATCTACGATAAAATAAAACAATAAGTGAGGTGATGCGGATGCTGATGGATACTGTCAAGAAAAAATTAGGCTATATGGTAAGAAGTGAAAGAGAAAGGCGTGGTCTGTCACAATCAAGACTTGCAGAACAAGCCGGTGTGTCCACCCGGACCATTTCTGATATTGAAACCTGTAATGGCAATCCGGAACTTGCAACTTTAATCCCAATCGCTCAATTTCTGAATATTTCAATTGATGCAGCTGTTCAGGATGAACGAAAGGAACCGGACACTACTACCTATCAGATTATGAAAGAACTGCAAAACTGCTCTGAAGATGAGCGGCAAATTGCCCTACGCACCTTGCGTGGGCTTCTTTCTGCATTGAAAGAAAAGGATCCACTCAATTAAGCCTTTTTCTGACAATATCTGACTTTTGATTATACGGATGAAATCTGTGAGAAACCTGTGCGAAATCTGTGGGGTTCCTGTGAATTGGCATAAATGTGCAACAAAAAAGAAGCACTCAAAATCCGATGCTTCTTTTTTCTTTTCTATCTATTTCTAAATGCACTCATTGCATCTCTAACGCTTTTGGCAACTTCAGGTGCAAGGACAAATTCAGATACCTTCTGTTTCTCTATTTCTTCTTCCACTTGAACATTCTCCTGTTTTGAAGAATAGTTCTGCATTGCTTTTTCCACTTCTTGCTTTACCAATTCCAACATCATAATCTGCAAAGCTTCTTGGTTCAATACAGCCCCTTCTTCTGTTCTGCCGCCATCTATATGAGTTACCACTGCTGATGCAATTAAGTCGGCTTTATCCCTTACGGCGTTTAAAATCTCTACTGCACGTACATGAGTTGGTTTCGTTTTATCAAACCCAAGTGTGAATTTATAAGGATTCTTTTTCTCCACATTAATCACACTCCTCTACATAATCTGAAACAGTCTGTCATATCCTTTGGCATTGGCAGAAATATCCTCAATAAAGGTATATTTCCCCAGACGGTCTGATTGTTCTAGGAAATGGCTCAATAGCTTTGCCCCGCCTCCAATAAATACCGTATATGCTGCTTTGGTATCTATGCCTCTTTCTCGAATACTGTTCAGCAGATCCTTTACAAAATCTTGCACCATGCCTTCTGTCATACGGACTACAGCCTCTTCATAAAACTCTGTGTTTCCCTGAAGGATACTGTCAATATCACTTTCCTCTAACAAAATATCATATTCACTGTTAATCCCGGAAATAATCTTGTTATACATGGTAATCACGCCTTTTTCCATGGAATCACAGGCTTCCATATCCGGATTACCTTTCCGCATCAGAAGATAGTCTGTAGTAAATCCTCCTATATCAATTCCTACTACTTTGGGAATCTGCTGTAGCTTTTCAATCATAGTCATCATAGCCGCATAGTCCTGTGGAAATGCCATTACCTCTCCAATAGTGATATGATATGTACTACCACAGTAATTGATATCATAGATTTTCCCTTGCCTTTTAAAATATGATTCATACCGTTCACAAAGTTCTGCATAATGCTTGGGTGGCAGCCCAATCGGAAGATCCACTTGAATGACATCCTCTGGCTGAATTTGAGGGTTTTCCTCCAGCTCTTTTACGATTGCAAATAGAGTAAGGATAAAAAAACGATCATCCTGCGTTTTATCTCTTTGATAAGGAATCCTATTTTCACTCAGCACATAATACTTTCCCTCATAGAACAGGAACTTTTCCCCTCTGGCAGGCTTTTTATCCTGAATGGTAAGCCCTGTCGTAAATACCTGGGAACAGGTTTTCATATTTCTATTACCATGGTCTACCGCAATCCGAACTTTTTTTATCATAAAATCATCTCTCCTTTTTTCTTTATACTTCTCTTGTACGCAGAACTTCCGTACAAAGCAACTTTTTTTCAAAAAAATTCTGTCTGCGGAATTTTGCCACAGACAGATGCATTCTTCCTATACAATGATTTTTAACATTCATCTTTACCTACTATACATTTCCAGTCCTCATTTGAATTATTTCTCTTTTTAAAAATTAATCTGTTCTGCCTTTTGAGGCAAAATCTTTTTAAACAGTTCCATATAGCGTTCGTATCCGGCTGTAATCAATGGACCACGAAGTGATGTTTCTGACCAAAGTAGCAGTTCTTCTTCCTCTGAATAATACGGAATATTACTAACTGTAAATTTCCCGCCGAAATAATGGGGTGTACTGACTTTCAAAAAATCCTGCATATCCTGCTTTGTCGATACCAGTGGCAAACCTTCCATTTTTCGCACAAAAAAAGCCTCTACCACATTGGGTAAGAAGCCTTTCTTTAAATAAGCATTTGCTCTGCCAAATATTGGGGTTAAACACTCCAGCCGTACTTCTCTTTCTTTTTCGCTGCAAGTTGTATCTAGCACAACCTCTACCAATGCCTTTGCATATTCAAAATCTAACATCTGTTATTCCTCCATTTTTATTTTCTGTTTCAGTTTTCCATGTACTAAATAGCGATAATCCTTTCGGGTATTTACACAAGTTGATAAGGTCACTACCTGATCCTCCTTGGTAACTGTCATCCCTGTGTTATACTCAGCACTTCTTTGTAGTGTTTCCAGAAAAACTTCATAGTCCTCAGAAGTAGGAAAATCATAAGTATATGCTGGATGATCCGTCGGTGCTGCATAACAGGAAAAAATCTGATACTCATAAATATATCCTGTCACATACATATAAAAATAGGGATAGTTTCGATAAAGTGCCTGTGACTGATACTGATCTAGGGTTCCAAACATGCTCCCATCCTTCATATTATGCCCATAGATAATGGAATTTCTGTCTGATAAATCCTCCTGGTTGTGAAAGTCCATAAAAATACTGCCACTTTTATGATTTTCTCCCGTAATCAGGTGATGTAGATAATAGTCATTATCCCTCCCCTGGACTACCGGATAACTAATTTCCAAACCAGGAATCTCAATCCATGCAATGACATCTGGATTGATTTCTTCCAGCTTGTTAAAATCCACCTGTAGGAATCCCTGCTCTGCGACCTCCTCTGGTGTTTCCCCTGGAACCGCTTCTGGTGACAGGTTTTGATCCTCTATCTTTTGTGTAAACCCTTCCATCTGCTCATAGACTTTTTGACTTTCCTGATAATTCAAATAAATTTGCAATATCCTTCCTCCTGCAAATAAAAAAACAGCAATGGCTACAAGCATAAATATACCGTAAATTTTCTTTCGTTTCATCGAATCCTCCTCTTCCATAAGACCGGACAACTTGCCCGGTCCATATTTACCCCGTATTTTTCAATACATAGTAATAATCATCAATTCCTTTGATCTGCCCATTCCACTCACCATAAGAATCCATGTCCCAAACCATACGGCTCATGGAAATAGACAATCCACTACAGATTTCATACACCTTTCTACAAGCGTTCTGTAGAATCTGCCGTTTCTGCATCTTATGCGGACAATAAAAAGTGGCTAGTTTACGTTGACAGGCATCACATTTCTCAGAATCCCCATCACAATATACCTTCATTTTTTTATCCATATCATAAGCTTCATATAGGTGCTGCAGATGCCTGCTTTTCAGTGTTTCCAAAACTGGCTTTAAATTTCTGTACTGATTGACACCTGCAACGCAAATGAACGTATCTCCAGATAAATAGTGGGCTATCGTACCTTTTAATGCACCTTCTGTTAAATAGATCTGTTCTGCGTCCAGACTTCCTATGACATGTACCGGACTCCCTGATGATACTCCATTTTGGAATTTCACACTGGAAAGCCAGATATACTTCCGTCCCTCCATTACCTGATCCAACCGTATCTGAAATCCTTGTATTTTTCCTTCCACGGATCGAATCGGTATCAAAATCCCAGAATTTTTAGAAGTAAAATTAATTGTCCATTTCCCATCTTGATCTTCATAAAATCCTGGCACACCTTTTACCGTCTGTCCGGATTCCAACAGTTTTTGTACCATATTTTTAATTCCAAACAACGGTACACTACGATACCTCTGTATCTCGATCTGTTCTTTCGTCAGCCCTCTTTTTTTAAGATCTTCCTGATGTTTATCATTTAAGGTCAATAACGACAACATTTCTTGATATGTTCGGTCAATGACATCTGCATCCGCTAACTCGGCATTGAAAATTTCTACAGGCTCTTCTTTATGAACTACCTGATAATCCGTCCGGTATTCCCCCTTTCCCAGAGCTTCCCGGATCTGTCGGTTTGCCTCTGCACTGGAAACACCATGCAGTCTTCCGTATAATTCTAGCATTCCACCTGAAGCATCACACCGATTACACCGGAACACATTTTTCTGAAGATTAACATTCATTTTCCCTTTTGTTTCTCCACAAAATGGACAATTCACATCCATTGACGAAGAATTTTTATGCCGTACTCTAAGTTGCAGTAAATGCACGACATCTGTGATATCGTAGCTAAAGCCTGACATATCATACACTCTATGGTTCCTCCTTTCTTCCACAGCCTTTTTTGGCTGTGGAAAGAATGTTAAGCCGGCTATTTGCTATGCCTTTGCAAGAATTACTCTGGCTGCCGCCGGTATGAAATGGTTCTGTCCATGATACTGTTCTGCGAACCATTGCAAGCTGGAAGGACTTTCTATTGCAACCTGTCCCATGGTTTTTCCACTAAATTTTCCCTGTCCTGTTACGGCTACTTGTATTGCCTGCTCATAACTCATCCTTTTCACCAGTTCTTCCACTGGCATATTGGGATCCAGAAATTGCGGCTTAGAAGGCATCTGCTGCATAACTGGTACAGATCCAGTTGCCGGAATCATTACCGGATTTGTCATCTGTCCTGTACCCGTTCCCCCGCCAATCGTATTTCCATTGGCTTGTGCTTCTTGATAAAACTGTTCCATCATCTGCTGCCCCGGAGTTGCTTGAAGCGGAAATGATGGCATGGTTCCTGCTGACTGATTGGGAGTCTGCTGCATTCCTGGTGCAGGGGTTTGTGCTGGCATCGCAGTCTGCATCTGTGTTCCCTGATTTACAGGAATTCCTGCATCTACCTGCATTGGATCATTTCCTTCCCCTACATCAGCAAATTGCAGACCATACCCCGCATCTGCCAAAGCTCGCCCAATTGCCGCTGTTTCTGCCATTTCAAGAAATTTATCCCCAAACTGTGTATCTGCTGTACGAAACTTCTGTGAAAAGGAATTGGCAATATAATTATCTTCCTGATCACACTTATCCAGATAAATTCTGGCTTCTACGACTGCCATATTTTCGGTAAAGTGAACAATCCGGCTGATAATCTTGCCTGTAGGATTTACCAGACGGAACCACAGCTTCCGATATTTCACATCCAGATACCGTTGTTCCTCCTGCCCTTCATTAGAAATAACTCTGGCAAGTTCCAGAGGATAAAATCCTTCCACTTTATTCAGTTCTTCTACTGCTTTTGACTTGTTATATAATAATTCGCTCATTGCCTGCTCCTTTCTTTGGAACCGGCAGGACATCCCTTCATAAAGTAATAACCTGCCAATTCCCAACATTGAACTATTTTGCTATTTTTTTACACAGCCCTGTTGTAAATTGTTGCAGGAATCCGTCTGTTTTCCTGTCTCTGATACCTTTCACAATACTGTTGTATTTTTACTGCCAGCATCGTCTTTCTGGTTCCCGTATCATCTGTGTGGATTGCCTGACAAACGGCTTTCCATTCCCCAACAATATAAACACGCTGTTTTGCCCTGGTGATTCCCGTATAAAAGATGTTCCGCTTCAGCATGGGATAAAAAGCTTTTAACCACGGAATGATGACCACCTGGCACTCGCTTCCTTGGCTTTTGTGTATGGTTACGGCGTTTGCATGTTCAATCATTTCCACCTGCTCTGCCTCATACTTCACCCTGCGGCCATCTGTAAATACGATTTGAACCAGAGGGTTATTGTCCTCATCTTCAGCAATCTGTACCAATGTACCCAAATCTCCGTTACTGGCAAATTCTGTATTCTTGTTTTGAAGGATTCTGTCACCTTCCCGAAATATCTCACCGCCAAGATGAAGCTCCCTTTTTCCGGATACAGGGGGATTTACCTCGTCCTGCAGACTGCGGTTCAGTTCCAAGACACCGGCTGCACTTCTCACTTTATATGGAGAGAGTATCTGTACTTGCTCCATACCATACATCTGAATTTCCTTGAGATAGATATTTTTAACAATTTGTGCCGCCGCATCTGCTCCTGAACATTCGACCATCTGGAAATCATCCCCCCATTGCAGGTTTGTCTTTCCTTCATTGATAAGTTGAGCATTTATGGGGATGTTGCTGTCCTTCCCCTGGCGATATACCAGATTTAAAACAGTAACCGGTATTTTCCCGCACAAGATAAGCTGCCGGAACACATCCCCAGCTCCTACTGAAGGAAGCTGATGGACATCCCCGACCAAAAGCACCCTTGCCCCTGCCTTTATCTTGTAAAAAAATTCATAGGCAAGGTGCATATCTACCATAGATACCTCATCCGCATTAATAAAATCTGCGGATAGTTTATCCGTAAGTGCTTCATAATCACCGTCACCAAAAAGCCCCAGTGCCATGTGCATAGTAGTTGCATCTCCATTTCCAGTACTCTCTGCCATTCTCCTTGCAGCACGTCCAGTCGGTGCCATCAGTTTGACTTCATTCCCACATTTTTTCTGATAGATATACAAAATGACCTTCAAAACCGTTGTTTTGCCGGTTCCAGGTCCTCCAGTAATAATGCAGATCGGGTTTGCAAAAACCATACGCACTGCTTCTTTCTGCTGTTCGGATAATGTTATGTTTAAATCCTCCTGTGCTTCCTCCAGTTCCTTTTCAATCGTAAGAGCTGGAATTTGCTCGTGCAATTTTCTTGCAATCATAGAGGCTGTATCCTCTTCTTCCTGATGCTGTTTGGTAATGTAAACCCTATTCTCTTCTACTACGATACTGTCCTGCATGACCAGACGATATAACACTTTTAAAATCTCTGTTTCCGTCACCGGCTGAAGATCCGGTTCTTTATTCAGAACCTTCAATGCATCTTTCACCAGAATTTCCTGCTCCAGATATAAATGTCCGTTCTGCTTCATGGCTTCCCGCAACACATAGCTGACGCATCCGGAAATACGCATAGGATCATTTGTTGCAGCACAGCACTGCCTTGCAATGGCATCCACAGTGAGAAAACCAAACCCTTTGACTGAGCAGAGTATATAAGGCTGCTTCCGAATGATTTCTACGGATTGATCCCGAAACTTCTGAAGAATCATATTTGCTTTTTTAGGCGTAACATGAAACGGTGATAAAAAAGTCATCAATTCCCGGAATACTTTGTTTTTTCCAAAAGAATCCACAATACGGTCCAGTTTTTTCTGAGATATCCCCTGAATCTTTAATAATTCCTGTGGATACTTTTCCATTACCTCCAAGGTATCCAGACCAAAACGATCGACAATCCGTTCTGCCGTTTTGGGACCAATTCCCTTTAAAGAACCACAAGAAAGGTATCCTAAGATACCTTCCCTTGTTCTAGGTACAACTTCCAAAAAAGTTTCTACCTTGTATTGTGTTCCATGGGAATTTGTCTCCCACTCGCCTTCCATTTCTATTTCGATTTCATCCGTAAGAGGCAGGTCATATCCTTTTGCAGTAAACGCAATGATTTTTTTGTCTGCCCAAAATTTATCTCTGGCAGAAAGAGGAACCTCATGATCCAGCGTGGAAAATAATGCAACCGTATATCCGTTTTCCTCATTTTGAAAAATCTTACGTATATATTTGCACCTCATCGTCTATACTCCTCCAGTTCTCTACTTTCATCAATTCGCCTGGTTTCATCTTGGAATCATACCAATAAACGTCCTTTCCTTTCTCGAATGCTGTCTGAATCTCTCTTCTCATTCCTTCGCTAATGCAGGAGCCACAAATAATTAATACTTCACATAAATCCAGCATCAAAGCTCCAATCTGCATTGCAGTCTCACGCTCTTCTGGGATACGGTCATCCAACATTAACGGAAGATGAGCATGTGAAGCAAAAGTACGGCAATGATACAGCCGTTTCATCTGCATGAGATAGTATTTTGCCAATTCCATATTATGCTGCACTCCCTCTGGATTCCGGGCAGACAGCGGAGAACAGATATATGCCTTTTTTCCTTGTAACATTATGCAACCTCCTTTTTAATCCGGAAAATCCTGCTTTCTGTAGTGCTTGTGTATTCTTCGTAGATATCCGGATGCTGATTTTTCAGCTTCTCCATATTTTCTTTTCCAATCTGGGTGCGTATCGTAGGATTATAAGTAATCCGGTAACGGAAACTCCCATCCTCGATCACTGCCTTACACCCTTGTCCAAGAAGCTCGACAAACGGTACACTCAATGCACGTTGTTCCGCTTCAATCTCCTTTTTTCTCTTTTCCAATTGGGATTTTTCTTCAGATAATTTGAGATATTTTTCAAGACTGCGTGATTCCAAGCTAGATATGCTGATTTCAGGAATTGATTTGTCTGCGTAACCATTATATTTCCGGATACTAGCCAAAATGAGATCTGGCTTTCCGGAATACGGTGGTTCTATTTTCTTCTCCACATATTCCTCCCAGAAGTATTTCTCCTGGTCAATGAGTTCTTCTTCCTCCATTCTATCTCGTTCCAGACACCGGTAAACAAATTCATTTTCATTGTTTCCATAAAGGCAAGCAATATATGCCTTATTCATATTCATGACTGCAAGATAATGACGAACCTGCAAAACATAGTTTTCAGGAATCCCATCATCTGCCCATTTGTCTTTTGCATTGTAATTACAGGTTTTACATTCCAAAATCCCAATGCTGCCATCTGGAAAACGGATAAAGTAATCCACATCCGCTAACATAAACGGATATAGCGGATGCCGGAACATTTTTCGTACAGGGAAAACTTCAAGTCCAGTCTTCTTGGCAAAAATCATGGCAACCAAATCTTCCAGGCGGTGTCCCACTTCTTTCGCTACCCAGTTTTCTTCCTCTTCTTCGATTACTGGCGTAACACCAATTTTATCGAAATACAAATCCCTGATTGTCGCAAATGGGGATAAGCCCATGATTGCCGCTGCATCGCTTCCACCAATACCAAGACGCCGGTAATCCAACCAATCTTCTCGGCTCAAATCTGCTGTATCAACAAGAACTTCCGGCTGATAATTTAATGCTGTATTCATCTCATTTCCTCCTTATAATTTAATCGTTCCATATACATCAAACCCTTTCCAGTCAAAGGCCAGTGTTTTTGCAATATCTTCTTCCAATTTTAAAATCCGTGGTGCAGAAAATCCTTCACAAGCAGCAAAGAAAGCAGCTTCGTGCATGGCAAAATAAAGATCATGAGCTGTGCATGGTTCTTCCCCATATTGTCCCACAAAAAGATCTACTACTTCATTTCGAATTTTCTGATTGATTTTGAGTTCCTTCATAATCAGATGCAGACAGTTTACAGGGTTTTGGATATCTATATCCATCAAACCAACAATTCCTTTAACTGCTTCCTGATAACGGGAAAAAATTTTGTCCAGATTATTCCGGAAATCCTGTAAGGTCGCCCCTCTATCATGTGACAGTTTGATAGGACTGCCCAGGTTAATGACACGGTTACTGGTTTGTGAGAGCATCATGGGATACAGATTCACACCACTTACTGCTACATCAGAAGTAGTCAGGCGCAGTGCAGGAGCAAGGCTCTTATCCTCAATTCCATGATCCTCCAAAGCCTGGTGATAAGTATCCAAAAGTTCCTGATTTCCTCCTAAAGTCCACATAGCGGACACAATGGAATGGTCAAAACTTCCAGATCCCTCCAGATAAGTACTTCCCTTAAAATGTGCTTTCAGATAATCACTTGTCATATTGAAGATTGTCTGCATATCCAGTACACAGTAATCATGATCATCACCGCCATGTACTGCAGATACTTTTCCATCTGCCACCTTGATTAAGGCATCTCCTTTCGCTACCTGAAGACAGTAGTTTACTACCTTTGCATAAGTAGCTTTCTCCAGTTTCTTTAATCCTGTTCCATTAATGCCGGCTCTTTTCAGAATTGTATGAATAGCACAGTCACGAACCGGATAAAAATCCTTGTTCACTTTTAATACCAACTGGGTATTCTTTTCTGTATCCTCTACTATTCCTTCCAGTTCTTTTTCACAGGCTTCTTCAATGGTTTCTGCCTCCTTTTCCAATGGAACCAGTTTTAGCATCCTGGTAGGCTTTCGAATCCACTTGGACTGCTTTGCCCTCTCAGCCAGAAATTCCAGCATCTCCGTTGTGCTTGCAAATGTAGTGCAAAACTCATCTGCATAAATCTTTGTTTCTTTCATGTGTGTACCACCTTTCTTAAATTTATTTATCCATAAACAGCCAAAGCTGATTGTGGCAATCCTGCCTTTCATTTGGGCATAAAAAAAGAATGAAAAGAGAAGTATTCCTCCGCTATCCATTCTCATATCCCTGATAATATTACCGAAAAAACAAAAGTGCCGCTATTGCCCCATAAGGACAGATAGTGACACTTTATACAATCATAAACAACTTATGCGGAATAAGCAGCCTTACTGCTCTCCTTGAGTCTTCGGATTTATACAAATCCAAAACTCCCCCTATGGGTACGCATAAAATTAACTATAGCAGTATAGTAGCACATGATATAGTATATGTCAATCTTCATGCACAATATATTGTATGTTCTTAAATACTATGCTTTGCATATATGACTTCAATTAAAATATTGAAATATCACGTATCCCACCTCTCTTTTTTCAAGTTTATAGAAAAATTTTTAATAAAAAGTACATAATCTGTTCAATCTGAAAAAATCTCAGTTAATTACTTAATGAAATTGCTAAGACAAAACTAAGTCTTACGCCTTTGTACCTTGATAACTTCATACCTTATCTGGAAATGTATATAGGTGTTGTAGATAGTGTCGCATAATTGCACACCTGCTGCTTGATGTTTACATAGTAACGCCTTCTACGTGCCTGAAACAAGGCATAGGAAACGGTTTCCTGATAAGATACTTTTATTTTTCAGCAAGAAGTCATTCTGCCTACACAATTACTCAAAATTTGTTATAATAATGAACAGGTATTATGATTACCCTGTTCATAGAAGGGAGGTATATGATTACTGTTACAAAAAAAGATCTGATTGCACTGGGGTATGGTCCATCTTTCTCTTCAGACATTATAAGACAGGCCAAAATTCTTATGATTGAACGTGGACATACTTATTACCAGTCAAGAAAATTAGACAGGGTACCCAAAGAAGCCGTTGAAGAAATTCTGGGGATTAAATTGCCAGACGAACAAAACCAATAGTACTTCTTGTGTGTTTATGCAAAGGAGGAATTTTTATGGCAAAGGATCCAATTAAAAGGGCAAACAATGGAACTTACTATTTCAGAGCAAATCTGGGCTATGATTCTGTAACTGGAAAGCAGATTCAGAAATATCGAAGTGGTTTCTCTACAAAAAAAGAGGCCCGTGCAGAATATTCCAAACTCATCATCGCTGCTGAAGATGAACTGGCAATGGAAAAGAAGCAACCCTCATTTAAACAATTTATTGAAGAAATTTATCTTCCATGGTATAAAACACAAGTCAAAGAGAGTACCTATAGAAACCGTTTAAATACCATCGAAAAACACTTTAAATTTTTTTATCGGAAAAAGGTAAACGAAATAGAACCGATTCATGTACAAACCTGGCAGCTAAAACTGGCAAAAGACTACAGTCCTAATTATGTACGAATTATACAAGGTATGCTTTCTCTGGCATTTGACCGTGCAATCATCCTCGGCCTTGCCAAGAAAAATCCCGCACGTATGGTCGGCAATATTAAATATAAGAAAGTAAAAGTGGATTTTTGGACATTGGAAGAATTCCAGAAAGTAATTTCTCTTTTATACAAAGGAGATTACTACGAACATTATTTGTTTATCTGTTTCTGGCTCCTGTTCACAACAGGATTACGAATTGGAGAGGCTGCTGCATTACAGTGGGATGACATCGATTTTGAAAGCGGATTACTCAGCGTGACAAAAACGTTATATTACAAATCTATGAATGAATACAAATTTGTAGATCCCAAAACATCTGCCAGCATCAGGACCGTTGTGCTTGATGAAGATACCATAAGGGAACTGAAAGATTGGAGGGAAGTGCAGAAGAAAGTTCTGAAAGACTGTAATTTTGTACTGAGCTATAGTGGGATTCCCACCAGCAAGCATACCCTGCCAAGAGCCCTGGAAAAGCTGGCAGGGCTTGCCGGTGTTCACCGCATTAAAATCCATGCATTAAGACATTCACATGTAGCACTTTTAATCAGCATGGGGGTGAATCCATTGATCGTCAAAGACCGTCTGGGACACGAAAAAATCCAGACAACTTTAGGGACCTATGGACATCTATATCCTAACAGCAACTTTGAGGTTGCCAAACTGTTAGGCGGAGTTATTAACTTCACTCCTGCTACCGAAAGCATCGCTGATTATACACATAACCAGTTTACTGCGTCGTATCACAGGAAAATATAAAAATGCAATAATAATGCAATCCAGAGTCATCGATGCCGACAAAGCCCGTAAATAAAGGCTTTTTAGCCTACCGCGTACTACTCAAACTCAATCGTTCCAGGTGGTTTTCCCGTCAGATCATACACTACGCGATTCACATGATTTACTTCATTGACAATTCTGCTTGTCACTTTATGCAGTACTTCCCATGGAATCTCTGCTGACTCTGCTGTCATAAAGTCAATCGTATTGACTGCGCGAAGTGCAACTGCGTAATCATAGGTTCTTTCATCCCCCATAACTCCAACGCTTCTCATGTTTGTCAATGCAGCAAAATACTGTCCGACTGTCTTGTTCATGCCTGCTGCGTCCATCTCTTCACGGTAAATAGCATCTGCATCCTGAACGATTTTTACTTTTTCTTCTGTTACTTCTCCGATAATACGAATTCCAAGTCCCGGTCCCGGGAACGGCTGTCTGAACACCAGACGCTCCGGAAGTCCGAGCTCCAGACCTGCTTTTCTTACTTCATCCTTGAACAAATCACGAAGCGGCTCAATAATTTCTTTGAAATCTACGTAATCCGGGAGTCCTCCTACGTTATGGTGAGACTTAATCACTGCGGATTCACCGCCGAGACCACTTTCTACTACGTCCGGATAAATGGTTCCCTGTACCAGGAAATCAACCGTTCCAATCTTTTTCGCTTCTTCCTCGAATACACGGATGAATTCTTCTCCGATGATTTTTCTCTTCTGCTCCGGCTCTGTCACTCCTGCAAGTTTCTCATAAAATCTCTGCTGTGCGTTCACCCGGATAAAGTTCAGGTCATAGTCACCTTCCGGTCCGAAGATTGCTTCTACCTCATCTCCCTCGTTTTTACGAAGAAGTCCATGGTCTACGAATACACAGGTAAGCTGGTTTCCGATTGCCTTGGAAAGCATAACTGCTGCCACGGAAGAATCCACACCGCCGGAAAGTGCACACAATACTTTTCCGTCGCCTACTTTTGCACGAATCTCTTT
Source organism: Mediterraneibacter gnavus ATCC 29149 (assembly GCF_008121495.1). Taxonomy (NCBI): domain Bacteria; kingdom Bacillati; phylum Bacillota; class Clostridia; order Lachnospirales; family Lachnospiraceae; genus Mediterraneibacter; species Mediterraneibacter gnavus. The sequence continues at coordinate 905,832 of NZ_CP043051.1, forward strand.
GATTGAGTTTTCTACAAACTCATCCATCTTCCAGTCGCCGGCACATCCGCACACATTTCTCACGAAATTGCTGAGCATCTCTTTTCCCTGTACTGTATGAAGTACTTCCGGATGGAACTGGATCGCATACAGCTGTTTTTCTGCATTCTCTGCGGCTGCTACCGGACAGTCTGCCGTATGTGCTGTAATCTCAAATCCCGGTGCGATCTGCGCAATATAATCAAAATGACTCATCCAGCAGATTGTAGATGCTGACACGCCTTCAAATACTTTTGAAGAGGCTTTATCGATCAACACCTCAGTTTTTCCATATTCTCTGACATCTGCACGTTTTACTTCACCACCAAGTACATGCATCATCAGCTGGGCTCCATAACACAGTCCCAATACAGGGATTCCAAGTTCAAACAATTCTTTTGTATAGGTCGGGGAGTCTGCCTCATAGCAACTGTTCGGACCACCTGTCAGAATGATTCCTTTTGGATTCATATCCTTGATCTTCTGAAGGTCTGTTTTGTAAGAATAAATCTCACAATATACATTGCATTCTCGAACGCGTCTTGCAACCAGCTGATTGTACTGCCCGCCAAAATCGAGTACGATTACTAATTCGTTTTTCACAAATGTTTCCTCCTAATGTTTATCCTAGTATTTTTATTATAATGTAGCACTTCTGAATTTACAAGTTTCTTTTCTTGTAGTTTCACCAGTTTTACTTTCAAATACTCTAATTCTAATCTGTCTGATCAAAGGATATAGCTGTCTGCATTGATCACTTTCGCAAAGAGCAGATCCTGAATTCCGATATTCTTACCAGGCAGCTCTTCTCCATCAGCTTCTCCAAGTTGCGCTACATTTTGCGAAATGGCTACAATCACACTTTTCTGTTCTTCATTACACAATACCTGTGCGCAGTTTTGAATCCTGAGGTAATTTAATATCAATTCCGGCGTTACATCTTGTGCAATCTTTACAGTGGCTATATTTCTTACAAGAACTTGATCTGAAGAATTTTCAAGCAATATTTTATCTATGCTAATATTAGGCTTATTTTCAATGATTCTGCCCTCCCATTCAAATTCAAGTCTCTGATAGTCCACATTTAACTTTTTAAATGACGCTTCTTGATTTTTCATCAAAACTACCGTTTCCTTTACCATGAGTTTTGAAATCCACTCATCTAATGTATCTAATTTGACATCTTCCGGTACTTTTAGATTTCCGTACACATAAATGCTGTCTCCCTCTTTCTTCAGTAATTCTTCATTTAAAACTGCATCTCCATAATGAAGTGCCATTCCTGCAGGGATGACTACAAAATTCACTTTTTCATCAAATAGCTCGATACACGATTCCACCATTTCTTCCGGAATGATCAACTGTTCTGTAACAAACCGGACATTTTTTTCGACTAGCTTTTGCATATCTACCGATTTATCCTGAATAATTACTTTGTCTTTTACATAATATTTGTTGTCTTCTTTTGCTCTCAAAGGGAAATATTTATCTACAATGAATGTGTCATTTAATATCATACAGTCATCCGGATAGATCGAAACGGAATTACTTGCGGATAATTTTGTCAGATAACCCGAAATACTTTCCGCACATCGAACAGAACCGTTCACATGAATTTTCTCATATTTCTCTAAAATTTCTTTTGTACCTGAATGTATATTGAGGGCTCCATTTACGATTAACAATGTATGTTCCTGAACAACCATAGAATCTGTTATTTCATACGATCCATTGATTACTTTTAACTCTGTCTCAACATCATCTGCAATTTCTATTGTATAATCTTGATTTATCGTGACAGGAAGACGATTTAAAATACTTTTACTGGAAGTACTGACGATAACAATATCTGCATTGATTATCATGTTTTTATAGTTGTTGTAATCTTCTTCTTTCATTTTTCTGGCATCACAGATATCACAATTTAATACATAGTTTTTCTTATCAAACATATTTGTTCCCTCCTAAAATTCTTTTTAAATGTTGACGTGCAGAAGAAAGTTTGGATCGGACCGTTCCTGGTGAAAGCAAAAGGATATCTCCAATTTGTTTGGAATTATACCCTTCCAAGTAACGTAACGAAAAAATTACTCCTTCCAGATCCGGTAAAGTTTCCAGCAGCTTCTCCCATTCTAATCGAACCAGTTCTTCAGAATCTATTTGTGGCTGCGAAAACTCATCCAAGATGATTTCCTTCTTGCCATGTCTGAGACGATCTACATATAAATTTTTAACAGTTCGATATAACCATGAGCGACTTTGCTGTTCTTTCAGCGTGGATAAGGTATCCTCATGAAGCATTGCGCGCAAGAAAGCTTCATGCACCAGTTCCTCCGCGGTATACAGGTTTCCTGTCATACTATGGCACCAATTGATCAATTCCTCATAATATTTCTTATACAGTTCCTCTATCATACCTTGCGATCCTTTCTTTTGCCTTTCACTTATAAGACGGATAACCGGACAAAAGTGTTGAAAAATATTTCTCTATCCTCATTTCTTCTATTTTCTATTTCTTTGTATACTGAAAAGGCCAATGCACTTTCGTACATCGGCCTTTGGAATTCTCTCCCTTAGGTTTGCTTAGTTTGGGGAATTTGGAGTCAGATTTTCATCTAACATCATATTTAGGAGGGCTGCCGCTAGGCAGCGTAACGGGAGATTTCCTTTTTCAGTTCTTCGCAATGATCACCGTAAACCTGCAGTGATATCACGTTGTTCAGCCCGAGATTCATGATTCCTAAAATAGATTTTGCATCTACCACAAATCTTCCTCTCTTCATATCCATATCATATGGATACTTTGCCACTGTATTTACAAAATTTAGAATTTCCTCGGGGTTTTTAAAGCTAACTAACATTTCGCTCATCATAAATACTCCTCTTCTATCTATACTGATGTCTTCCTATGATGCCTTCCATGTTTCACTCTTACGAGGTTATCACATTCTGTCAAAAGAAACAGGGTGAAATATCTTAAAAAGGGAGATTTTTTTAATGAACCGATTTTCTGAAGTCATTTGGAAGCATCCCAACTTCCTCTTTAAATACCTTACTCATATATTTCGGATCTGAATATCCGGCAAGCTCCGCAATCTGATTCAGTTTCAAATGTGTATTTAAAAGCAGCTCCTTTACCTTCTCTATCCTGTATTTGCGGATTGTCTCGGTAAAAGTACTTCCGGTTTCTTTTTTAAACTGTGCGCTTAAATATTCTTCCGATACATAAAGCTTATTCGCAATCTCCTCCAGTGTAATCCCCTGATCATAATATTTGCGGATCAGCTTTTTCGCCTGTTTTACCAGAACACTTGTCTCCTCGCCTTCCTCTTCCGTCTCAAACTCAAACAAACCGAAAAAGGCTTTCAATGCAGCTTCCAGCTGATTCCAGCTCACTGCTACTGTAATTTCCTGCAGGATATTCTGCACTTCCAGATCCAGTTCAACCGAAACTTTTGCCTTATAGATTCCGAATACAGCCAGGCTCAAATGAATGATCGCCTGTTTGATATCTGTCGGTGTATGAAACTCTTCTTGATAGCAGTTCGCCAGTTCCCAGAAACATTTTTTTAATTCCTTTTTGTTCTCCTGTAAAACCGCCTGTTTTGCCTTTTCTTCCAATTCCACAGGATATTTTAACGGTACCGGATGCTGCTGCTCAATCAACTCGTTGCTGATCAGTGTTCCTTTCGGAAACATCAGATTCCATTCTCTCTGTACACGGATTTCCTGCAATGCAGACGGCATATCCAACAGCCGTTCTACCGTTTTCCAGAAGCAGACCACCGGAGTTTCCAGCTGACTGCAAACCATTGGGACAACGGACTTTTCAAATCGCTCTTTCTGGGACGCTCCGTCTTTCACCTGATAAATCACCATCGTCAACAGCTGCCAGCTGTCGGATTCCAAAATGCAGGACTTATAATGTATAGCGTGATCCCCCACCGTTTCCAAAATCTGCCTGGTCAACGACTTCTGTTTTCTGTAACTGTCCCCTAGCCACACACCAAAAAGTTCTGCCGGTTCTTCCAGAGAAACACCGTATTTTTGCTGCATTGTTTTATTTAATTGTGAATTCTGGCGCACCTGACCATGCATACAGGCCAACATAATATTTTCCACGGAAAAAATCTGCTCTGTCCCCTGATCCTCTGAGATTTCTCTCTCTGCCTGTTTTAAGGCACTTTTCAATTCCGGAATCTTAATCGGCTTCAGCAGATAGCTGTCTGCTTTGAGTTCAATCGCCTTTTGGGCATACTGAAATTCCGAATATGCCGAAAGGATAATGGCTTTACATTTTATATTTTCCTCCCGCAATTTCTTCATCATGGCAATCCCATCCATTTTGGGCATCCGAATATCCATAATGACCAGATCCGGATTCAGTTCACGAATCAGCTGATAGCCGGCTTCCCCATCCGCCGCTTTTCCTACCAGCTCATATTCCGGATTGATCTTGCTTAGAAGCTTTGCCATTCCTTCACGAATCGGCGCTTCATCCTCAACCACTACAATACGCATGTAGTTTCCTCCTCTATCGGTATAAATAAGTGTACTTTTGTATAGTTTCCAACTTCACTTTCAAAATATAATGCTGCCTGTCCCCCATAATACAATTTCAGGCGCTTTCTTACATTTGCAATTCCAAGATGTCCTTCCATCTCGCACTCGTCCTGATTAAGTTTGGCTACCATGTCCGGATCCATTCCCTGTCCATTGTCCTGGATCAGAATATGCAGCTGTTCTCCGCTTTTCTTCATGCGGATATTCAAAGCACACTCTTCCTGATCTGCAAACGCATATTTGATCGTATTCTCCACAAACGGCTGTAAAAGCAATTTGTGGATTCTGCATTCCTTCACATCTTCCGGCATATAAATCTTTACATCCAGACGCTTTCCGAATTTTGCACTCTGCAGCATAATATATTGCTTCAGCCAGGCAATTTCTTCGCTGATACTCGCTGTTCCTCCTGCATTTTTCACTGTATAACGCAGAATGTCCGCAAGTGCACCAACCATTCCACTAATCTCATACTGCTCATTTTCAATCGCCTTCCAGTTGATCGTATCCAGCGTATTATAGAGAAAATGAGGATCGATCTGTGCCTCCAGGGCTGACAATTCTGCATTTTTCTGATCCAGAACCGCCTGTTTTACTTTTGCAATCAACATCTCCAGATGTGCAACCATCTCATTAAATCCTGAACTGATCTGTTGTATCTCCATAGGCAGATGCGGGTTCACTCTCACCTGATGATCAAACTCACCCTGTTCTACACAACTCATTACGCCGGTAATTGATTCTACCGCCTGAATGTATGGTCTGCTGAAAAAATGAAGCAATATGAACATGATCACGATCGTCATGCTGATAATGATAAACAGATAAATCCATTGACTGACGGACATTTTCCAGTAATACGCAAGTGGCTGCTCATTGCAGATTGCAAATCCGCTGATTTCATGATCTGCTGTCGTATACTGGTAATTTTCGGAATCCTGTATCTCACTGAGCTTCTTCCCGATCTTCTTTGGATCAGGCGCACTCACAATCACATCGTCGCTCAGCAGATATTCTCTGGAACCAATATCCGATGCAATTGCTCTGCGAATTCTCTCCTCATTGACACTTAATACGACCGTTCCCTGAAAATTCTCGATAATACGATAGTCTGTAATATTTCTTGCAATATAAAACATATAATGATTCTTGTCAGCAATCTTCACTGGCTTTCCATCTCCGAAATAAACAGCCCCCCGTTCTATTTTCGGAATCTCAACCTTATCTGCCCACGTCTCACTTCCAGAAAATGACGAAAGACTCTCATAATATATGATCTCTCCCGTCTTTAACTGTATCGTGATCCCTTCCACTCCGGTAAACTGATTGCAAATATGACTCAGTTTTTTCCTGAGACTGGTGCTGTTACTCTCACGATCCCCCCGGCTCTCGTTCAATGCTCTTACAATTTCCAGAACATCTTCATCCGTGCTGAAATCATATAAGATTGTCTCGTACTTATCCAGAACCATCTCCAGATTTTTCTCTGCCGTATCCAGATTACTCTTTATTCGGTCTGATAGATTTTCTTTTAATCGCTGCTGTATATTGATCTGCGAGATAATTGCAAAGATCAAAACCGGAATCAATGCTGTCAAAAGAAAATTTGTCATTAATCTGCGTTTCAGGGTGCCTCGTATTTGCCCGTTTTTTCCTTGTCTCAATTAGCTTCTCCTGTATCTTACTTTTTATTCTCAGCATACCTGCTGACTTTCTTCCTTATTATAGCACACATTCCTATGTCAGCTCTTGTTCTTCTCATGCTGGTGTAAATATTTTTCCTTTGTAGCCAGTCCACCGCGTATGTGACGCTCTGATTTGTTCATATCCAACACTTTTCGCGCCTTTGCCGCCAGTATCGGCCGAACCTGAAGTAATCTTTCTGTCACATCCTTGTGCACCGTACTCTTACTAATCCCAAACTGCTTCGCTGTCTGCCTCACTGTCGCATTATTTTCTATTATATAAGTTGCGATCTCAACGGCCCTCTCCTCGATATAATCTTTCATGGAAACCCCTGTATAATTTGTTTATACAATCTATGCAGGGCTAAGAGACAGTATGCGGAATGTACACTCCGATTCGTCTATATTTCTTTTGATATCTACAACAACTAATCTGAACCTGTTTCATTTTTCTGTATCTATTCGATTGTAAATAATTCAGGCAAGTTCCACCACATGATTTATACTATCAATTACAATATACTTCCATGATATAATCTCATAACATGCCTCCGTTTTTTTCGGCACAATATCCCTAAGTCTTCTATTATTGTTCCAAAATCTAAGGTATGCTCAACTTCATAATTTTCTTTTTCTTTTCATTCATCCAAAACCTCCTATTATTTAGCAATGGCAAGATAATCTTTTTCCTGCTTCGCCATTCTATTATCCTCCCTTTACTCGTATCTTTAAAACAAACCAAACAACGATGACTCATCAAAAAGTACATCATTTGATAAGCATAGCCCATATGTATCTACAAACATTCTTATAAATTCACCTGATAGTTCTTTATTTTCTTCATAATCCTTTTGTAGCAACTGCTGAAAATACGCTCACTTCTACAGCTTCATCATATACCTCGCATATTTCTAAATACGTATTCGAATAATGTCTTCTTTCTTCCGAAAAAGTATTTGTTACATTTCTGCAATTTCCCATACTATTATATCTCCTTCCTATCCTTCATTTTAACTGCTTTTCATCTGTAACTCAAGAAAATGAGTGACAAAAAGACCGGAATTCCCCTGCAGTCATTACTTTTTCCCCATTCTCCACACTTCAAAACCTCAAAATTTTATTGTAATATTTTACCAATTTTTATAGTATTACACGCCAAAAAACCATGATATTATAAAAACAATTCTTCCAGTTTTTCAAACACGCGCGATCTGAAGGATAACAAGAAGAGTAAATTTTTTATGTAGGAGGGCACTATGAAAAATCGTTTACGATCCATGTTTATAGCCGCCGTACTGGTTGGCACAGTTGTCGCAGGAAGCTTCATAGCTCCATTTTCTGTTCAGGCAGCGAAAAAGGACACCACATCTTTTGAAGATTTAAACCAGTCTCAAATAGTAGAAGCAATGGGACCTGGCTGGAATTTAGGAAATCAGCTGGAAAGTGTCACTGACAACGTTCCGGAGGAAACAAACTGGGGAAATCCTGTAATCACAGAAAAACTCATTCAAAGTGTAAAGGCTGCAGGCTTTAAATCGATCCGTATCCCTGTATCCTATTTTGCCAAAATCGACGATGACAAAGATTATACGATTGACAGCAAATGGCTGGATCGTGTACAGGAAGTTGTAGACTACTGCATTAAAAATGACTTATATGCAGTGATCAACATTCACGGAGATGGCTATAATACCATCGATGGCAGCTGGCTTTTGTGCAATGGAAAAAATCAAACAGAGATTAAGAAAAAATATAAAAAGGTATGGAAGCAAATTGCAGAAAGATTTAAAAATTACGATGAGCACTTACTGTTCGAGTCCATGAATGAAGAATTTGACGGCAGTTATTCTGAACCGAATAAAGAGTACTATCAAAATATTAATGACTACAACCAGATATTCGTTGATACTGTTCGGAAAACAGGAGATAACAATACAAAGCGTTGGCTGATTATTCCCGGCTGGAACACAAATATTGACTATACCGCCGGAGATTACGGTTTTAAACTTCCTACGGATCAATACCGCGACAAACCAATCGATAAAGAAGAACAACGAATTATGATTTCTGTTCACTATTATTCTCCTTGGGACTTCTGTGGCGGAGAAAACGGTGTGATCACTCAATGAGGCAACGAAGCGGATGATCCTTCCAAAACAAGTACAACCTGTGATGAAACTTACATGAAAAATCAGTTAAATCTGATGAAAACAACATTTGCAGACAAGGGATACCCTGTTTTCATCGGTGAATACGGCTCTATCGACAAAACATCCTATGACAGTGAAAACGAATATTACCGTGCATATTTTGCCCGAAAATTGTGCCAGCTGAGTCGTAAAAACGGATGTATTCCAATGTACTGGGACAATGGATACAATGGTGTCCACGGATTCGGCTTATTTGATCGTACAACATGTGAAGTCACACAGCCTGTCATTATTGATGCCATTATGGAAGGTTTTGGTCAGAAAGCATCTCAAAACAGCACTCTGATGTCCGTCCGCCTGTATGTGTCAGACAGTAAATACTGGACGACCATTCAAAGTGATAACACTGCAAGAATTACCAAAAAAGGCGGCACCTATACTCTGAAACTGAAAGGTGATAAAGATATGCTTTTAAACATTACAACCATTGCTTTAAAAGACTGTGACGTTGAACTTGGAAATCAGACAAAATCCGACTTTACCAATGCTCAGATTGTAATTGACAAGGTTCTTTTTAATGGAACGGATTACACGGTAAAAGAAAATAAAAATGATGAGGTTTTCTCTGAAAAAGGCAGCCTTCAGATGGATCTGATCAATCAGTGGAGCGAAGCAGAGCCGATGATCGAAGGTCTGCAGAAAAAAGAATCTTTTTCTTTCCAGAATGCAGACTATAAAGATGAAAATATGTTAGAGGTTACGTTCACCATCTCCAATTTGAAATAAAAATAACAGACTCATTTTCAATATTTCATGTAAAAATGAGGCCGGGAACGCAGATTATTTTGCTTTACACCAGCCTCATTTTTGCTTGTCTACTTAATTACCAAGATGGTGAATGAATACCTGTACTGTGCAAGAATCAAATTCTGCTTTGTATTCATTGTTCTTCCAACCTGTGCACATCTTCCGGTGATAATCCGGAATACTCCGCGATCTTTTCTATCGGCAACTTATCCTCCAACATCTTACGCGCCATTTCCACTGCGTGCTCATGTTTTCCTTCACGTAATCCTTCACGTAATCCTTCGCGCCTTCCACTAGCTAACATATGGCGATGATCCCGGATTGCCTTTTGTCGTTCCTCATATTCTAATCGTTTTTCCTCGTCTGCACTGATTTCTTCCAATTTATCATATGCTTTATGGATATATTCATCTTTTTCTGCCAACACTTCAATTTCCTCCCTGCTCCTTGCACCGAAAAATTGTGCCCATCGAAGGAGTTCTGTCTGTGGATATTCATACTTCGCAAGCTTTGGCAGCTCAAGTACATGAATCTCGAATTTGTCGGAATACATGTCCCGTATCGTATCCTCCCAGATATGAAAACAAGAATAATATCTCTCATGTTCAAACAGTGTAAAATCCAGAATCCCTACATGGATACATTTCTTCAACTTATCATAATCTTCCCCTTCGTGGATCTGGTCTACATACATTTTCCCAAGATAAAACAAAGACCGCTCCTGCCAGTAATCATAGGCAATAGACTGCATTTCAATGTTTAGCTGCTCTCCCTCTCTTAGACGAACTCGCACATCCAGGATTCCGTACTTCTCTTCCTTATATTTCTTACGAAGCTTCTTCGGAAGTAATTCCATATCCAGAATCTCTTCCGGTGGAATCCGAAGAAACGCACCTATAAATCCTCGGCGCACTTCTTCATCTTCCATCAGCTCCTGAAAACAAAAATCCACGCTAGGTAACATAATAAACTTCTGTTCTTTCGTTTTCTTACACATATAACTGCTCCTTTCCACGGTGTGGAAAACACAATCATACATGATGTTCTTTTTTGATATTTTCATTATAAAGAAATATTGTCTATTGTACAACTGCTTTTCCATCATATTTACTTGCCTCTTTGTTCAGTTAAATTTTTTCTGAAATATCTGACCGAACGGTCTTGACCTTCTAGAAATCATTTAGAAATTTATCAGAAAGTTTAGATGATTCAAGTATAATATGACAGTATATGAAAAGCAATAAACTATTTATTAAATTTCCAAAGAATCCCTTTTAATTACTCAAACTTTGCATTTCAATAAGTTCGTATACACCTTGAAAATCCAATAATTGAGGGCGTAAAAAATAGTATGGATGCCATCCGGTTTGGTAGAATTGAGTTACTCAAAAACAATTAAAAACCGTAGGCTCATGCTATAAATAAAAGATAACACCAGACACCCAGAATGATACCCAAATTTTTAAAACTATTCGAAGATTTTTAATGGTTTTCATGTTTCTCCAGTACTCAAAACAGCAAATTCATTGTGTACTTCACTTACTATCGTTGTATTTCCGGTACATTTTCTTCTTTGTATGTTACTCTAAAATGTTTTGCCCCAAGATCCTGCACAATCTTTTGTAATTCTCTTATTCGCGCTATTTTTAAATAACTAAAAATAGTCGTCTAACGCAATATATTCATCTCTATCACTTGGGTCTACATCATAAAAAGTCGGAATCTCTCCCGACTTTTCCTTTATTCACTCAATTTAAATCGTTTCTTACTTTTTTACGCCCTGGCATTTTTGCAGCAATCTGCTTTGATACCCCTTTCGGCACATTGATCTGTACTCCAAATAACATCCGAATAAACCAGATCATAAACAAGAATATAAAAATTGGAATAAGACAAGATGTAACCAACATCACCGCGATCAACTCAATAAATTGATTTAAAAGTTCTTCCCCTTTTTCCAACAATCCTGAAATTCCATCTTTGATTTTCGATAATGCTTTCTCTATGATGTTACCTTCTGAATCTGTATTTTTCTCAATTTCATTCGTTATATCCTGTGCTTCCTTTACAGTCTCTTCCATCGTTGACTCATATGTTTTTTCTATCATTGCCGAAACATTCATGCTGAATGGAATAATCATAAATATAACAAGACCGAATGCTGCTATTTTTGCTGCCAATATTTTCAAAACCGTTCGATTAAATCCGATTCCTGCCGCGAACAAAACACACGCTGCCGGAATCAATATAGAAAACGTTGCATATCCGGTAAGTGTCACCAAATACTTTTCCAAAAATATAACGACCAGAATAATCAGAAAATATGATGTTAAATCTGTCAGCTTATTTGCTATCGGTGTTGTCGCATCTCCGGGAATTGCCGCAATGGCTGTTGATGCTGCCGCTGATGTTGCTGTTAGTTTTAGAATATCTGCCTTCTTCTCATCCAGTGCCTCTATCGTTTTTTTATGGTTTTCCGGATTGCTTGCCGCTTTTGAAACAACAGTCATCGAAAGGACCATTATCACAAGTGCCACTGCCACCCATGCCAGTTTTTTCACATTCTTCTTTTCTATCATTTTCTCATTTCCTCCTATGTGCAATCATATACACAGTATACCCTACAATTTGACTTACTTCATTAATTTTTTTCATCATGGTCTTTCCTTTCTCCGTGTAAATGAGTATATTTCATCACGCTAATGTGATAGCAATACTCATTTACGGAATTATTTGTTATTTGTTTCAGAAAAGACCGTGTAAATTTCGCGAATTATACATCAAAACGGACGTGTTAACTCTAACACGCCCGCACATCTGTCCTTATTTTATTGTCCCCGTATCCCAATATACTGTATCGGCCCCTATGAAATCTCCGCCAGCATCTTCTCCGGATCTTCTGCTGCCTTCACTTTATCGTTTGCCTGAATGATCACACCCTCTTCATCAATCAGATAGGTCGTTCTTACTACTCCCATGGATACTTTTCCGTAATTCTTTTTCTCTTTCCAGACATCATATGCCTGAATCACTTCTAATTCCGTATCAGAAAGCAATGTAATCGTCAGACCTTGTTTTTCTTCAAATCTTTTATGCGACGCAACACTGTCTTTGCTGATTCCAAGAATTACCACACCTTTTTCTTCAAACTGCGGATAACGTTCGCTGTATCCGCAAGCCTGCTTTGTACACCCCGGTGTATTATCCCTTGGATAGAAATACAAAAGAACTCTTTTCCCTCTGTAATCTTTTAAACTGTGTAACTCTCCATTCTGATCCGGAAGTGTAAATTCCGGAGCTTTTGTTCCTGTTTGTAACATTGCATTTTCCTCCTGTTTTCTGATTTTTTTGATATTCCAACCTTCTTTACAACCGTATCTCTCCCAGTCTGCCTTCTCCTTTCAGATACTTTCTGTAAATCACAAAGAACACCAGACTGGTCAGACATGCTGCCGCTCCATCCGCGAGGGGCTCTGCATAAAATGCACTCTTCGCCGCAAACGCGATCGGCAGGACACATGTCATCACAAAATACACAATCTTTCGAAACAGTGACAAGCTAAGGGAAAGCCTTGTCATCCCAAGCGCCGTCAGCGCATCCACAAACACATACTGGAGGCTGAGTGGGATCACCATCAATGTAAACACCTGGATTCCCCATATGGACAGTTCCCGGTATCTTGCATTGTCTGTAAAAATCTGCACAAAATACTGCGGCAGAATTCTGGATACAAGGAACATCACCGTTGTAAATGTAATACATAGCACCAATACCCACTTCACTGTCTTACGGATACGATCCGGTTTGTTCGCACCGTAATTAAAACTGATCAAAGGCTGTGATCCTCCCGTAATTCCAAGCATCGGAGAGGTAATCAAAAGCATATAGCTCTGTACGATCGTTGCTGCCGTGATCAGCGTATCTCCCTGAGATTCGCCGCCATAATACTGAAGTACAGCATTCAATGCAATGATGATCACACTGTCTGTCGCAAGGATCAAAAATGGCGAAAAACCGATTTTACAGATTCGTTTCCCAATCTCCCACTCCGGCTTTACAAGATGGATCGGAATCTGCATCTTCTTACTGTGTAAAGTCAAAAGTACAAAAATACAGGACGAAAGCTGTGCGATGACTGTCGCAACAGCCGCTCCTGCAATATCCATTTCAAATACAAAAATAAAAATCGGGTCCAGCACAATGTTTACCACTGCTCCGATCAATGTAGTTGCCATTCCCAGAAACGGAAATCCCTGCGCTGTAATAAAATAGTTCATGCCCATAGACACAAGGGCAAAAAATGTTCCCAGAGTATAAATCGTCAGATATGTATTCGCATATGGAAACGTCACTTCACTGGCACCGAACCAGTTCAGTAAAAAATCCTTGATCAGCAAAAACACAACTGTCAGCACTGCGGAAAATATAAGCAGCATGGAAAAACTATTCGCCAATATCCGTTGTGCGCTCTTCTTATCTCCTGCCCCCAGTTTCACCGAAAACGTAACCGATCCTCCGATTCCGATCAGAGCAGCAAACGAAGACAAAAGCGTAATGATCGGAGCACATACTCCGGCGCCTGCAAGGGAATCCCCGCCGATCCCCGGAATATTTCCGATATAGATCCGGTCTACAATACTGTAGAGCACATTGACGAACTGGGCAAACATAAAAGGAATTGATGTCTTTAATACTAAAAGTGGAACTGAATCCCTTCCAAAATCATTTGTCTTTTTCATGCTGCACCACTATCCCACCAGAATCTGGTATCCTTTTTCAAATATCTCTCCCGGCTGCACCGCATTGATTCCCTTCTTTTCAGAAATATCTTTATCAAATCCGGTATCATCACAACGGCCTGCCCATGGCTCCAGACATACGAACGGCGCATTCTTCGGTGACCAGATTCCGTAACTGTAAAATCCTTCACTCTTTACGCCTACATATGGCTTTCTTCCATCCTTTTTGCACAGCCATACTTCTTTTAACTGATAATCATCACAGATCAGTGTATCCACCCCAAACAATTTTTCGGAAAGCTGCAGATATCCGTCCTCCAGTTCCAGAGAATAGCTTTCTTCCGGCAGGCCTGTTCCGCATTCCAGATTCAGCCCGCAGCATTCCAGCGTTTCCATCTTCGAAAACCACAGAAGATAGTCGTCTTTCGTCTCCTTTGCGCCTTCAAACATAAATGCCGGATGTGCTCCGATCGTAAAGTAAATCGTTTCTTCTGATGGATTTTTTACTTTCCAGTCTACAAAAATATTTTTTCCATCCAGACGGTATGTGATATACAGCTCAAAGTCATAGGGATACACTTCTCTCGTCTCTTCATTCGAACAAAATAAAAACTGCGCTTCCTCTGCTGCAGATTTTACACAACGAAACTGGCTGTCTCTTGCAAATCCATGCTGAGACGTCGGATACTGTGTTCCTTTGATCAGAACAGTATTTCCGTGTGTCTTCCCTACATTTGGGAACAGGATCGGAGAATGCCGGTTCCAAAATTCAGGATTTCCGTTCCACAAGATCTCTGCTCCTGTCTTTTTGTTAAAAATTCTTGTCAGTTCTGCGCCTTTTTCTGCGATTTCCACACAAAGGCATGCGTTTTCCAATTTCATAAAACTCCCTCCGCTTCTTTTCATTCGTCTACTACAACTGTACACCATTCTGCCTGTCAGTACAACCAGAAAGCACCGGAAAAACAAAATCTGTTTTCCGGCGCTCTCTTTTTATTCCTGTGCATTATCTGTACTGCTCTGATCTGAACTCTCGTCCGAACTCTGATCGGTATTCTGATCTTTGTTCTCTGTTGTGCTGTTCTGTGTATCTTTCGCATTTTCATTCGTCGTTTCGTCTTCCTGCTCTACCTGAACACAACTCTTCTGCAGATACTTGGCAGCTTTTTCCTGCATGATGGACTGCTCGATGTTTTCTTTTCCGTTTTTCTCTTCATATTCCGCAATCTGATCTGTACGATATCCGGCAAGTGCTGCATACTGCTTCAGCCCGATCTCATACTCTTTATCTGTAGGTTCTAAATTCTTTTTCTCACAGAGAAGCTCTACTGCCATCTGATTTCTCACGGTATTCTCTGCTACTGTCTGTGCCTTCTCTTTAAACTGATCTTCTGTCATTCCCATGTACTGAGTCAAATAATCTCCCAGCTCCATCTGATAGTATTCTGCTGTACTCTCATACTGGTTTATGATCGCCTCTTTCTGCTCTTTTATTTTATCTTTCGGAAGATCTTTTTTCACTTCGATCTGATCCACCAGAGCATTCAAAAGATTCTGGTACATCTGCTGGTTTTCGATTTTTTCTTTGATCTCTTTTTTATATTCCTTTACAGTTGTCGCTTCTACACTGTTCTCTTTGACCCACTTATCTGTCAGCTTCGGCACATCTACTGTATAAATGCCATTTAAAGTAATGGTAAACACTGCGACTTTTCCGGCCATTTCTGTATTCATATACGTATCCGGGAACTGTACCGTAATGTCAAACTGCTCTCCTTTGTTATGACCGACAATCTGGTCTTCAAATCCCTGGTAGTCTCCGTTTGCACCGATAAAAGAACCGGAACCAAGCTCCAGGTCTGTTCCCTGGGCAGAACCACCCTGAAATTCCACACCGTCTACTTTTCCGACATAATCAATATTGACTGTATCCCCTGTCTGCGCTGCACGGTCTGTCACCTCTGTTCTGGTTGCATCTGCCTGCAGAAAATAATTCACATAATTCGTCACCTGATCATCTGTCAGTTCAGTTGCTTCCACCTGCGGCACTTCCAGTCCCTTGTACTGTTTAATCGTAATATACTCATTGGATAACTGACTGGAACACCCTGTCAGTGATCCCATCAGGAATACACCTGCAATTACTGCAATTAACTTCTTTTTCATCTTCTTGCCCTTCCATTTCCTATATGATCCTCTGCCTGTCTTTTTGACAGCCTGTTTTTTATTATACCACATTCTGTTGAATGAGACGTACATTTTTCTTAAGAGTTCATAAGATTTTCACTGTTTTTTCTGTCTGTTTATAAAAGCGGTGACAGCAATCTTGAAAACTGCTCTTTTCCCCGGATGATAAGACTTCTCTGGTGATACGCATTTCTCGTGATCTGTGTAGATTTTGTCATATCATTTTCAAAGCTCTGCTCCAATTTCTGCGTTGTCTCCTCGCTGTATACCACTGCATTGACTTCAAAGTTCAATCCAAAGCTGCGAAAATCCATATTGGCAGTTCCCACACACGCTACGGTTCCATCCACCATCACTGTCTTTGCATGCAGAAATCCGTTGTCATACACATAACATTTTGCTCCGGCCTCCACCATTTCACCAATATAGGAATAGGTCGCCCAGTATACAAACGGATGATCCGGCTTGCACGGAATCATAATCCTTACATCCACACCGGAACGGGCGGCAATCTTCAATGCATCCAGAATCGAATCATCCGGAATAAAATACGGTGTCTGCAGATATACATGATCTTTTGCGCTGTGAATCAGTCGCAGATAATTGTCATGGATTGTTTTGATCTGCGAGTCCGGACCACTGGAAATAATCTGCACCGGGTCTCTTCCCTCCCGCTCATACTTCGGAATCTCAAATAAGGTATCCTCCTGAAACAGATTTTCCTTTGCCGCATAATTCCAATCCAGTACAAACCGTACGGCCAGAGAGGTTACGGCTGCCCCTTCGATACAAAGATGGGTGTCCCTCCAGTAACCGAACTTCTTTTTGTCCAGTCCCAGATATTCCCTTCCTACATTGAAACCACCCACAAATCCGACCCTGCCGTCTATCACGACAATCTTGCGGTGATTCCGGTAGTTCATTCGAAGCTGAAGATTTCCAAACAGCGCCGGGAAAAATTCTGCCACGTGGATTCCTTCCTTCTCCAGACGTTCCCAGTCCCGGTTATGCATCCCTCGACAGCCCATACTGTCAAACAAAATGCGGACCTCAACTCCCTCTTTCGCCCTTTTGATCAGCACCGGCTCAATATGCTGCCACAATTCATCATTACGGATAATATAATACTGAAAATGAATATATTTTTTTGCTTTTTGCATCTCTTCCAGCAGCGCTTTGAATTTTTCCTTTCCATCGGTATAGATCCGCACATCGTTATTATCTGTCAAAACAGCCTGCCCTGCTTCCAGATTATATAAAATCAGATCCCGATATCTTGCCACCGCTGGATTCGTCAGGCGGAGCCTACGTCTGTATATCGTCTCTTCCTGCCTGCGCACAGCATATTTTATCTCTCCTTCAATCTCTTTTGCCTTAAACATCCTGCTTTTATGAAAATCCTGCCCGATCAGCAGATACAGGACAAATCCGAGAATCGGTATAAAATACAGCAATAACAGCCAGGTCCATACCGTCTGCGGAGATCTTCTCTGAAAAAACACAATGACCAGAGAAAGCAAAATATTAATCACAACCAGATTGTCCATCATAAAATGATACACACTGACTGCACTGTTCCATATCGTTTCTGCCATAAATACCTCTCCCCTATCTTTTTCTCATTTCCTTAGTATACCTGTTTTCTCCAAGAAAAGTAAAGCCCTGCCGTCCAAATCTCTTGCACTTCCAGGGAAACAATGTTACAATATTACATGCATAATTATGAAAAAAGAGAATTTTAGGAGGGTTTTATCGTGTCTACAGGATGGATCGTACTGATCGTTGTACTTGTGATTCTGATCGGTGTACTCGTCGGCCTTTATTTCTTCGGAAAAAAAGCAGAGAAGAAGCAGGCAGCACAGCAGGAACAGATGGATGCCATGGCGCAGACTGTCAACATGCTGATCATCGATAAAAAGAAAATGAAACTCAAAGAAGCCAATCTTCCTTCCGCAGTGCTGGAGAATACGCCAAAATATTTGAGACGTACCAAAGTACCTGTTGTAAAAGCAAAAGTCGGACCAAGAGTGATGACTTTGATGTGTGATGCTAAGATCTTTGACCTCATCCCAATCAAGAAAGAAGTCAAAGCCACCGTAAGCGGCATCTACATCACTGCTGTAAAAGGTGTTCGCGGACCACTCGAGGCTCCGGAAAAAGCAAAGAAAAAAGGCTTTTTTGCAAGATTCAAAAAAGACAACAAATAAGACAAAGAGCATTGCCGGCAGAAAATCTGCGCTGCAGTGCTCTTTTTTATACAGCAATCCCGCTGCCTTTGGATACAATATTCATTCGGATCTTACAATTCGCAAGCGGTTCATGATTCACATCCAGTTCATAATCCACCCGTACTTTAATCGTTTCATCCGAAACTTCAATTTCCATATTTCTGGTATTCAATCCTACCAGCATCTGACCATATAGTGTTTTGTAATATGTCAGATTCTTCTTGTTTTTCTCAAATATCATATGTGTATTCGATAATCCGCTTTTCATAATCTCAAGACTGTCTGTTCCTGATATTTTGATTTTATTCTTGATCGTGTCACTGACTCCTTCTACGATCTCATCATAGATGATATAATGTTTTCCATTTCTGTAGTAGTAAGTAGCCGGTGTCACAACTTCGATCACATCATCCTCATCCGGTCCCGGAATCTGGGCGTCCATATCCATATGCAGCCCTGAAATACTGACCAATACATCCTTTGTCATCTGTGTTCCCCTAATATTCTTCTATATTCACAATATTTGCTTTCGAAATATCAAACGGCATCACTGTATTTGCAAAATTTACAAACTTTTCCGCCGCATCGCTGACATAAAATTCATATTTGCTACTTGTGCCCTCTTCCCCGTCATTTTCCATATCTTCACTCTGAAGAAGCCGTTTGAGATCCATGGCGGTCTCATAGGCCGGATTGACGATCTGGATTCGTTCTCCCATATAAGAACGGATCTTGGAACGTAAAAGCGGATAATGGGTACATCCTAAGATCATCGCATCGATCTCTGTATGCTTTAACGATTCCAGATAATATTCAATAACCTCTTCTGTGACCACATGTTCTTTGAATCCTTCTTCCACAAGAGGGACAAACAGCGGGCAGGCTTTCTCCCTCACATGGATATTCGGATCCATCTGATGAATCACCTTTGTATAAGTACCGCTCTTCACCGTTGCATCCGTTCCTACCACACCGATCTCTCCGTTTGCCGTAGCTTCTACTGCCGCCCTTGCTCCCGGAACGATCACACCAATGATTGGAATATCAAATTCATCCCGAACAGCATCCAAAGCCAGTGCACTTGCCGTATTGCAGGCAATGACAATGGCTTTGACCTGTTTTGTTTTGAGAAAACGGATGATCTGCTCAGAAAAGCGAATAATATTGCTCTTAGATTTACTTCCGTATGGAACGCGGGCAGTGTCACCAAAATATACAATATTTTCATGCGGCAGCTGCCGTGTTATCTCCCGTACAACAGTAAGTCCCCCTACACCGGAATCAAATACTCCGATCGGAGCCTTTTTCTTCTCACATTCCATACTCATAATTTTTCTCTCCTAGATTGCAAATGATTTTGCGATTTTATACTGATACTCCGGAATTGTCTTCTTCATGGACAATGCCTGATCAATATCGAAATCTACATATTTTCCATCCTGATATCCAATGACACGGTTGGATTTTCCTTCGCACAGTAAGTCAACTGCCAGTGCCCCCATTGTAGACGCATATACTCTGTCTTTACATGTCGGGCTTCCTCCTCGCTGCATGTGTCCGAGGATTGTTGCTCTTGTCTCGATTCCTGTTGCTTCTTCAATTCTCTTCGCCATATTGATGGAATCACCGATTCCCTCTGCATTGATGATGATGTAATTCTTTTTACCGCGTTTTTTGTTCTCCAAAATATCTTCGATCAACGCCTGCTCATCATAGTCTTTTTCTTCCGGAAGAAGAATCTTTTCTGCTCCGTTGGCAATACCGCACCACAACGCAAGGTATCCTGCATCACGTCCCATTACCTCAATGATACTGCATCTCTCGTGTGAAGTAGATGTATCACGGACCTTATCGATCGCTTCCATAGCTGTATTGACAGCTGTATCAAATCCAATCGTATAATCTGTACATGCAATGTCAAGATCGATCGTTCCCGGAAGAGCAATCGTATTTACTCCGAGGTTCGCCAGCTTCTGTGCTCCGGCAAAAGATCCGTCTCCTCCGATTACTACAAGACCGTCAATTCCGTATTTTTTACAAATTGCTGCTGCTTTCTGCTGTCCTTCTTCTGTACGCATTGTCTGGCAGCGTGCTGTCTGAAGAATTGTACCACCTCTCTGGATGATATCAGACACATCGCGTGCCGTCAAATCAATGATCTCTTCTTTTAAAAGTCCGTGATATCCTCTTCTGATTCCGCGTACCTTCAGTCCTTTTGCAAGAGCTCTTCTTACAACTGCACGGATCGCAGCGTTCATTCCCGGTGCATCTCCACCACTTGTAAGTACTCCAATGGTACGAACTCTATCTTCAATCTCTTCTAACATTTTTTCTTTGTCTGCTTTGTTTGCCATAACTTTTCCACCTTTCTGAATTCTTCTACTCTTCAAAAGTAAAGTTTGCCTATTTTTTAACACTCCGGGTATATTCTACCTTATTTATATTCCTTTATCAATAGATTTTTCTACGACTTTTACTCGCTTTTCCCCGTAATGATTCATCAATCTGCTCAATACTTCCTGGCCGATCCGAATGTTTCTGTTTCTCGGAAGCCGCTTGATCGCCCGCTCTTTCTGACAATAGATCACAACCTCGTCATCTCCTTCCGAGTCTGCCAGGTATCCATATAAAATATGCTCATTTCGCAGAAAATCTTCTTTATCTGAAAACTGCACCCACAGCTCTTTTTTGGTCTGCTCAAACGGAATGATCGTCTCACAGATTAGCTTGCTCGGCCGCTCCTCTTCCTCGGATACTCTTCCCTTTACAAAGATTTTTTTATCAATCTCCAGATACTCTCTGTTTTTTTCATAGTCCCGCGGGAAGACGATCACCTCTACCGTTCCCACCAGGTCTTCCAGAGACAAAAATGCCATCATCTGATTTGTCTTTGTATGCTTGATCGTTTTTGCGGTAATCATGCCGCCTACGATCTCCCTCGTTCCGTCATGTACCTTTGCCCGGCCTGTCTCTTCATCCGGCTGGAAATCCAGTGTGGTGGCTGAAATGGATTTTCTCCATTTGTCCTCATACTCCTGCAATGGATGTCCGCTTAAGTAGGCTCCCAGCACTTCCTTTTCAAACGCCAGCAGATTCTCTTTCGAATACTCCCCGACATCCGGCAGTTTGATTTCAAACTGCTCTTTTTCTTCCTCACCCACCATATCAAACAGTGTCATCTGACCGGTCATGGCATATTTCTTTTCCTGATTGACGTGATCGACGATCTGAACATAAATGCTCATAAACTGCTTTCTCGTGCCTCCCAGGCAGTCCAGCGCACCTGATTTGATCAAATGCTCAATTGCCCGTTTATTCAGTCCATCCTTGAATGACATCCGACTGATAAAATCTTCCAGATTTTTAAACGGCCCAAACTCATCCCGATCTTCTATGATCGCAGCGATCACCGGTCTTCCAATGCTCTTGATGGCCGCCAGTCCGTACCGGATGTTGTTGCCGTCTACCGAAAAGTTGCCGATCCCGCGGTTAATATCCGGTGACAGAATCTGAATATTCATCTGCCGGCAGGCATAAATATATTCTGCCACTTTGGACGGATTTTCAATCACAGAAGTCATCAGTGCTGCCATGTATTCCACCGGATAATAATATTTCAGGTATGCTGTCTGATAGGAAACAACCGCATAGGCCGCCGCATGGGATTTGTTGAATGCATACTTCGCAAAATCGATCATTTCATCATAGATCTTATTGGCTGTCTTTTCATCAATTCCATTTTTAATACAGCCCGGCACACCGTTCTCCTCATCTCCATAGACAAAGATCTGGCGCTCTTTCTGCATCACATCGCCCTTTTTCTTGGACATGGCACGGCGAAGAAGATCGCTTCGTCCCAGTGTGTATCCGGCAAGGTCACGCACGATCTGCATAACCTGCTCCTGATAGACAATACATCCGTAAGTAGGCGCCAGAATCGGCTCCAGCTGCGGACAGTCATAGGTGATCGATCCTGCATCATTTTTTCCCCGGATATACTGTGGGATAAAGTCCATCGGACCCGGACGGTACAGGGAAATACCGGCAATAATATCCTCCAGACTGTTTGGCTTGAGCTCTTTCATGAAGCCTTTCATTCCGCCGCTCTCCAGCTGGAAGATTCCATCGGTCTTACCGGTTCCGATATAAGAAAGTACCTGTTTGTCGTTATAGTCAATCTGATCCATATCAAGTTCCGGATTTTTGCTTTTTGCAAGCTGCACCGCATTCTGGATCACAGTCAGCGTCCGAAGTCCCAGGAAGTCCATTTTTAAAAGTCCCAGTTCTTCCAGAGTGGTCATTGTAAACTGAGTTGTGATCGAGCCGTCAGAAGCTCTTGAAAGGGGAACAAAATCATCAATTTCTCTCTGACCGATCACAACCCCTGCCGCATGCATGGAGCTGTGGCGCGGCAGTCCTTCCAGTCGTTTGCACATGTCGATCAACAGTTTTACCTGCGGATCATTTTCATATGTTTTACGTAATTCCGGATTCATCTGCAGTGCTTTATCAATCGTGATATTGAGTTCCTGCGGAATCATCTTGGCAATCGAATCCACAAATGCATACGGAAGATCCATCACGCGTCCCACATCACGGATCACACCTCTGGCAGCCAGCGTACCAAACGTCACGATCTGGACTACCCGGTCTTTTCCATACTTACGCACAACATAGTCGATCACCTCCTGCCGTCTCTCGAAGCAGAAATCCACGTCGATATCGGGCATGGTCACACGCTCCGGGTTGAGAAAACGCTCAAACAGAAGCTGATACCGGATCGGGTCGATATTTGTGATCTCCAGACAATAAGAAACAATACTTCCCGCTGCGGAGCCACGCCCCGGTCCTACTGCGATCCCGTGATCTTTGGCATATTTGATAAAATCCCATACAATGAGGAAATAATCTACATATCCCATGTTGCGGATCGTATCCAGCTCATAGCGCAGCCGTTCTTTCAGCTCCCTGGAAGGCTCTCCATAATGCTTTTCAAGTCCTTCCCAGCATAACTTGTTCAAATACTCCCAGGAAGTCATGCCGTCCGGCACATCATACTTTGGCAGCTTTGTGACTCCGAATTCAATCTCTACCTCACACCGGTTTGCAATCTTCTGCGTATTCTCCAGTGCCTGTTTTGCATATGGAAACAGCGCTTCCATCTCCTGAGGGGACTTTACATAATACTGGCCGCCCTCATACCGCATCCTGTTCTCATCGTCCAGCTTCTTCCCGGTCTGAATACAGAGCAGGATATCATGAGGCTTCGCATCTTCCGCGTACGTATAATGGATATCATTGGTCACAACAAGCTCGATCCCTGTCTCCTTAGAAAGCTGGATCTGTCTCTGGTTTACAAGCTGCTGCTCCGGGATCCCGTGATCCTGCATTTCCAGAAAGAAATTTCCTTTTCCGAAAATATCCTGATACTCCAGCGCCACCTTCTTCGCCTCTTCGGTAAGTCCCCGGCTCAGATACCGCTGTACCTCCCCCGCAAGACAGGCACTTAAGGCAATGATTCCCTCGTGATACTGACGCAGAAGATCCTTATCCACACGGGGCTTATAATAATACCCTTCTGTAAATCCTCTGGAAACGATCTTCATCAGATTGGCATATCCCGTATTGTTTTCTGCCAGAAGTACCAGATGATGATATCTGCTCTCTCCACCGGCAGTCTCACGGTCAAACCGGGAATTCGGCGCCACATAAACTTCACAGCCGAGAATCGGCTTGATTCCCTGCTTTCTGGCTTCCCTGTAAAAATCGATCACACCGTACATAACCCCGTGGTCCGTGATCGCAGCACTGTTCATGCCCAGTTCTTTAACTCTGGATACATATTCTTTTATTTTGTTGGAACCGTCCAAAAGACTGTACTCCGTATGGACGTGTAAATGCGCAAAACTCATAATTCACCTCTATATCCAGTATTGCTGTAAATCTAAAAAGGGCGTTCCCTTACAGAGAACTGCCCTTACATCTTCTCGTGTCTGTCAAAACCGGCGATTCAAAATCTGAGATATTCTTATTCACCGTTGATCATAAAATTGATCAGTCTTTCTGTATCTTCCGGCTCATAAGCAATGATCTCAAGCTCCGGAATCTCTCCGTTTGAGAAAATATTTGCCATAGATACATACTGGGAAAGTTTGGATTTCAGGTTCAGTCTGTCTCCCTCTCCTGTTACCAGTTCTACTCTTCCTTTGCAGTTGTCTACTACTTTAAAAAATGCGTCTATGTCTGTAATATTCTGTACTTTCATTTCTATCTGTCCCCTTTCTTCTCTATTTCTTTCTTCATTATAGCCTATTTACCATGGATTGCAAGGCTTTTTAGCGAATTCGGATACTGTCCGGAAAGATTTTTACGCGGTTTTCTTTCAGCAGTCTTCCGACGGCACGCTTAAATGCAGCCTTGCTCATACCAAACTCTGCCTTGATCGTATCCGGATCTGCCTTGTCATTAAACGGCAGTACTCCGTCATAAGACTGGATTCTTTTCAAGATCAGTTCTGCATCTGCATCCATCTGCTGCGGAATCTTCCCTCTGACACTTAAATCCAGCTTTCCATCTTCCTTTACATTTGTCACACGCGCTTCGATCTCATCACCGATGCGGATTTTTCCAAAAACATCCTTTTTCGGGATTCTTGCAGAAAACTGATGATCCACCGCAACAAAAACTCCAAACTCATCACTTCTGTCGTATACAATTCCTTTTACCTGATCGTCTTTCTGATACGGCGAGTCTGTACGCAGCATATGATAAACTTTCATGGTGGCGCAGAGTCTTCCGCTCTTGTCTACGTACAATGCAACAAGGCACTTATCTCCTTTCTGTACCTTTGCTGTCTGTTCTTTAAATGGAAGGAACAGATCTTTTTCCAGTCCCCATTCCAGAAAAGCTCCCATCTTTCCTGTATCTGCCACTTCCAGAACTGCCAGATGTCCCATAGTCAGCTTCGGCTCATTCGTCGTCGCGATCAGACGGTCAGATGAATCCCGGTACAAAAATACTTCCACCGGATCCCCCGGTTCAATTCCTTCCGGTACCTGCTTTTTCGGAAGAAGTACACGTTCTTCATCATTTCCCAGATACACACCAAAATCTACAATCTTTACAACAGTTAAAACCTGCTTTTCTCCTAATTTC
This sequence comes from Mediterraneibacter gnavus ATCC 29149, assembly GCF_008121495.1. Lineage (NCBI taxonomy): Bacteria > Bacillati > Bacillota > Clostridia > Lachnospirales > Lachnospiraceae > Mediterraneibacter > Mediterraneibacter gnavus. Next base: position 931,365 of record NZ_CP043051.1, read on the forward strand.
ATTTAAAATCTCCTCTTCACCGTTCTTTGAACAGTATAACATGGTCCCTTACTTGATTTCAATCACTGCATACGGTTTTCCGTTTTCATCGCACAATTCTGTCACAATACGATTTTCCTCTCTTGCCACTTTCGGAAAGATCACATCTCCAAGAACTGCTGATTTCTTGTATTCCACCCGGATCTGGCGGACTCTTGTCTCTTCCGGCAAAACCTCCAGAGCCATCTGTACATACTGACAGTTATTCACATGCTCGTTGGTATCAATGTGATACTTCCTCACCGGAAACGATGGTTTTTCCTCCAGATTTTCCGGAAGACGGATCTTTCTGTCTTCATACTCCATCTCAAGCGCAGGCTCTGATCCATATGGAAGTACATCTTCCGGCTCAGGTCTTGCCGGTCTTCCTTTTTCCATATCCATAAACACCCACACAGAATTGGCATACGCAAGCCGGTTTCCCCGGGCATCATCGAGCACAAAATTCCGGTTTCCATACAAGCCTTTAAATTCCGTCGCAAAGGTTCCTGCTGTAATACGCTCTCCCAATGCCGGCAGACGTTCGATCACGATCTGCCAGTAAGACAAAATCCATGCTTTTTTCTTTGCCTTTAACACCTCTGTGCCCAACCCGATATCCTCAGACTGAAACGTACTGCAGTCCTGAAAATAATTAATCAGTGCCGGCAGGGTCATATTCCCGGTATGATCGATCTCACTGTATCTTACTCTGCTGTCAAATGTGTACATCTTTTCTTCCTTCCCGAACAGTTCCTGTTCCTTATACGTGTGCCTTATAGCTGTGTTCCATCGTAATGACACACTGATATCTTTTATCAATCTCCTGCAGCTTTTCCATCAATTGAAGCTGCAGATTATTTTTTTCTTCCTCATCATATTCAAATGGTACGACCATATCAAAGATCAGATTGATCTGCCCCATCCCGTTGACAACACGCAGATCATGAATGCTGCACTGAGAATCCAGTTCCTTTAATGCGGCTTCCACTTCTCCTCTCACCGTCATCACCTGTTCATCCCTCATCTCGATCGGATCCATATGAATCACCAGAAGAATTCCCAGCTCATCCACCGCATCCCGTTCGATCCGATCGATCAGCTCATGGGCTTCCTCAATATCCGCGTCGTTTGGCACTTCCGCATGAATGGATGCCATACTTTGATTCGGTCCGTAATTATGTATGATCAGATCATGAGTTCCCTCAATTCCCTGATAACGCTCTACAAAATGCTTGACTTTATCATATTCTTCCGGATCGATTGCTTCTCCGATCAGAGGCTCCAGCGTGTCTTTTGCAATTCCGACACCGGCCCACATAACTACCAGAGCGACTCCGATCCCCACAATCCCATCAATATTAAGCCCGGTCAGCCGGAAGATCACCAAAGACAAAATCGTTGCACTGGTCGTGATCACATCTCCCATAGAATCTGTAAAGACTGCCATCATCACCTTGGAATCAATCTTCTTTCCCAGCTTTTTATTAAATACACCGAGCCATAGCTTAACTCCGATGGATAAAATCAGGATCACTACCGAAATCAACTGAAAATTCAAGGTTTCCGGGGTTCTGATCTTGGAAACAGAATCCTTCAAAAAAGTAAATCCCACTTCCAGTACCAGAAATGATACAATCAAAGCCGCTATATATTCAATCCTTCCGTGTCCGAACGGATGCTCCTTGTCCGCCGGCTTGCCCGCCATCTTCACCCCGATAAAACTGATGATCGAAGATGCCGCATCTGACAGGTTGTTAAACGCATCTGCTGTGACAGAAACACTGTGCAGCAAAAGCCCCACAATAAACTTCACAAGAAACAGAAATACATTACAAACAATCCCCACCATACTCGCCAACACTCCATATGCAGTGCGGACCGCAGATTTTTCTACCGCTTCATAGTCTTTCACAAAATGTCTGACTAAAAATTCCGTCATACTTCTCTTTCGTCTCCTTCTGTTGTTTTATTTTTGAAATATCTCCTGCAGGTAAAAGCGAAATTTTACTTTCTCCGGCTTTTTTTCTTCCTCTGACAACAGGATCCCGTCTCTCTCACTTTTCGTCTCCTCATTTACCGTATGCACTGCATCCCAAAATGCCAGTTCCGGATAGAGCATTCCCCACCAGTTGTGACCTTTGGCACTTCCGATCTCCACACGGAGTGCTTCGTAATTTCCTGCCGGAAATGTCATATCCTGATACTTCTTTTCCGGAAAATGGGTGGTTGTCACAGCCGCATTGACCGGATCATCGTATCCCTTTTCTGTAAGGCACTTTTCTGCAGTCTGCTCAATTTCATCACAGTGGGAACGCACCCACTCTTTTGTCGCTTCTGCGCCTGCACCTGTTGGCATCTCGGTCTGCAGAAATTCCAAAATCTCATTGCGTACACACAGCTTCATCTCCTGATCCAGGGTACTGTCACTGTTTGCCAGCACATGAAATCTGAGCACCTCATCTGCCAGTTCCTTTTGTACCTTTGCCTGTACTGTTCTCTCTGCTGTACTAAAGATCTGTCCGATCAGAATTCCCGCTGCCAGCATGGACAGCAATGCAATGATTCTGTTCCTGTTCTGATTTGAAAATTTCATATGTATCTCCTCCGGTTTCATTTTGATATCCGAAGTATGTACCAAAAACAGGAAGTTTATACAAATTTCCGTAATTTAAGACGTAGTGAAGAAATCCTTCACTACGCCCTTACTTATGTCTCAATGAATCTGTCACTGCAGTCACCTGATTCTCAATATGCTGTCCCATGATCTCAGATGCTGTCTCTTTATTACTCTTCTCGATCGCCTCGATGATCGCCTGATGCTCTCTCAAAAGCTGCGGATAACATTCTTTCTTCTTGAGATACTCTACTCTGTAGCGGTACATCTGTTCTCTGAAATTATTCAAAAGCTGCATCAGCCTCTGATTGTCTGTAGAACGACAGATAATATCATGATATGCCACATCAGCCTCTGCGATTCTGGTCACATCCTCACTTCCCAGAGATTCTTCAAACTCCTTCGCCGCTTTCTTCAACGCTTCGAGTCCTTCTTCATCCATCCGCTCACAAGCCAGCTGAACTGCAAGCTCTTCCAGTGCCTTTCTGACTTCCAGCACATCATTCAGACTTTTCTCCGTGATCTCTGCGACTTCTGCTCCGCGTCTTGGGATCATCAGCACGAGACCTTCCAGCTCCAGCTTGCGGATCGCCTCCCGGATCGGTGTGCGGCTCACCCCCAGCTTATTGGCCAGCTTGATCTCCATCAAACGCTCTCCCGGCTTTAATTCTCCGCGCAGGATCGCCTGCCTGAGTGTCTTAAATACCACATCCCGAAGCGGAAGATATTCATCCATTGTCACTTCTAATTTCGGTTCCATCTTATGTCCTCCTTGCGCCATGCACATTTGTCACATATACCTGTTTTGCCAGTGCCTTCCTGCGGATCTGCTCCTGCGCTCTGCGCGCTGCCGCACGGCTTTCAAAAATCCCGAATACGGTAGGACCGCTCCCGCTCATCATCGCATTGAGCGCACCTGCTTTTTTCATCTCATCCTTAATCTTTTCAATGACCGGATACATCCCAATCGTGACATCCTCCAGCACATTGCCCATATGAGCGGCAATCTCGGAAAGAGACCCCGTCTCCAGCCCCCGGATGATCCCGTCTATGTCCGGATGATCCACGATCTCTTTTGCATCCAGTGCCTCATATACCACTTTGGTAGAAACACTGATCGGCGGTTTTGCGATCAGTACCGTACACGCCGGAAGTGCAGGAAGTGTAGTCAGCTCCTCTCCAATTCCCTCTGCCAGTACCGTTCCTCTCATAATACAATACGGAACATCTGCTCCCAGACGGACACCTCTCTCCATCAGAGATCTCTGACTTAAGCCCAAACGGAACATCTTGTTCATCCCAAACAAAACTGCCGCTGCATTGGAACTCCCCCCTGCCATACCTGCCGCTACGGGAATGTGCTTGTTCAAAACAATCCTGACGCCGCCCGGAAGCTTAAATTCTTCCATCAGCATGGCTGCCGCCTTATACGCGATATTATTTTCATCCGTCGGCAGAAAATGCAGATTCGTCTCCACTTCTATGCCCGGCAGATCCTTTCTCACGATCACAACATCATCATACAGATAAACGGACTGCATGATCATCCGCACATCATGATATCCATTTTCTCTTCTTCCCAGTACGTCCAGTCCCAGATTGATCTTGGCAAGTGCCTTTAATTCTATCTGTTTCATCCTGTGTCCTCCGTTTGTATCTTGTATACATTTGTGTTTATAGTATACCCATTTTGCCTTCAAAAATCAACGATATATCTCTACATTCCGATCTCTTTACAGATGATGAGCTTATCGCCCGGTTTGATTTTTCCATTTTCGAGATGGTTGATCTGACGGATACTCTCCTCGGTCGTCATATATTGTTTTGCCAGCGTCCACAGATCATCCCCGGATTTTACCATATACCCTACGATCCCCGGTTTTTTCGCCAGTTCCTCCCGGTCTGTTTCCTCCAGAGACACTTCTGTGATGACCTGCATCGGCACTTCTTTTCTTAAAAATACATCAAAATCCAGAACTGCCTTTACTTCTACTGAATCACTGCCAGTCATGGTCACTGAAATCTGTTCCACTCGGTTGGATAACTGATACCGCACGTCTTTTGGCATATCCGGACATTCCAGCAGATAAGAAAACGGAACCATTCCCTGCCAGTTTCCAAACGGAAGCGCATCATCCGCTTTCAGATACAAAAATGACACATGCAGGATTCCTTCAATCAGGATTCCCCCCTGTTTTTCCGCTCTTGTCTCCACATGTTCGATCTGCACACTTCCCGAGCTGTGACAGATCTGCAGAACATCGTCTTTCAGCTCCGGAAGCGACAGGTTTTCTACAATCTTGCATTTGGACTGATTCTGTAAAAGCAATTCTTCATAGACTGCCTCTCTTGTCTGATACGAAACTTTCTGTTCCAGAGAGTACAGATCTTCCAGAAGATTCAGCTCTTCCTCTTCATACAGATTGATCCGAAGACTTACGGTTCCCTCAATCCCGATGATGCGCATCTCTCCGTCCTCATCCATCCGTACATCTGCCAGTGTATCTTCCAGCGCGTGCTGCACATCATAATACATCCCTTCTGTCGCCCCGCTGCATTCGATTCGTCCCTCATAAGGAACACTCTGCTCCAGCCAGTCGGTCTTTCCTTCTTCTGAGAGATACATACAGAAAATCTGCAGTTCTCCCCGCAGAAGCAGTTCATCCTGTGCTGCCCGCACTTCCAGCTTGCGCCCTGTAATATCCGTCAGAAGCACCTGACCGATGCTCTCTTTTGTTCCGGGGATCGTAATTTCTTCTTTGATGCGGTATGTATCCTTTTTCGCAGTATGCAGCTTTAAGAGATTCACCGGTTTCTGCTTCTTGTAAATAGAAGCACTGCTCTCCAGATCCACCGCCGTCTCTTCTTCAATGAGATTTTCACATCCGACTTCCATCTCAATCATCGCGCGGATACTGATCTTTCTGGAGTGTACCAGGGTCGTACCGAACTCTACCCGGATATTCCGGACAAAATACTGGGTGCGCTCTTCTCCCTCCGTGTACACCATTTCTTCAAACGGAATCTTGCCATCCAGTACTGCCGGCATCGGCTCTCCCTGATCCGTCACATACAAAATCTGGAAATACAGCTTTCCGGAAATCCGCACATAATTTTCCACCAGCTTGACATCCTCGATCTTGACAGTTCCCTGTCCCTTGATGATACGCCGCACATCCTGCTTTGCATCCGGAACATTGTAATCTTCGTCCAGATAAAACTGGTCAAATGTTTTTTTTCCTTCCTGATTATAACGGATTGTTTTCTGTATCAGCTCCATAAACTCCTCCTACTCAAATAAAATTTCTTTTTCTGTCTTTTTTAATTTCACCACCACATACGGATAGGTTACGACATCCTTTGTTTTCTCTCCTTTTTCCGGTCCCAGAAGACTTGTCTGGATCCGCACCGTTTTTTCCCCCTCCAGGACGGCATCGACCTTGATCTGATATCCGGTCTTATTCTGCGGTCCGTAGCTTCTGGCAGCGTAAATATCCTGCTCCACGGCATATGTCAGCATAAAAGGATGGGCTTTCTCCTGTTCCATCCATTCCTTTAGTTCTTCCGGGATTTCTCTTTCACTCATCAGCTGAAATGCTGCACTTTTCTCCCCTGTGATCTCCGGCTTTTTGCGGATACAGCCGCAGGGCAGCCAGATCGCTGACAGAATCATCATCCACAAAACCACAATTTTGAATGTTTTATTTTTTCTTTTTCTGTTCACCCTCTGCTCCGGAGTCCCTCTTTCCATTTATCTTATTAACATTTCTGTCTTTTTATGACCGCGAAACTTGTATTTCACAGGATGCTTTAGTATAATCTGTACTAGACTAAAAAGATGTCAGGCATCTTTGCCCCCAACGTCTAAAAAACTAAGAGAGAAGGTTTATAACATGATTCGTTTTATTTGTGTTGTTGTTTTCCTTATTCTGTTTCTTATTCTGACAATTCCGGTATTTTTCATTGAATGGCTGATCGGAAAGTTCAACCGCAATGCAAGAGACTACAGTTGTCTTCGAATCGTACAGTGGGGATTCAAAGCAATCTTAAAAGTAACCGGTGTACACACGACCGTAATCGGATTCGAAAATATTCCGGACGAGCCCGTGCTGTTTATCGGAAATCACCGCAGTTTCTTTGATATTCTTCTGACGTACTCCCGCTGTCCGAGACTGACCGGATATGTGGCGAAAAAGGAGATGGAAAAAATTCCGCTTTTATCTACCTGGATGCGCTTTGTATACTGTCTGTTTCTGGACCGTGAGAATCCAAAAGAGGGACTGAAAACCATCCTTCAGGCGATCGATTATGTGAAGCAGGGAATTTCCATCTGTATTTTCCCTGAGGGAACGAGAAACAAAGGCGAAGAGCTCAGTATGCTTCCTTTTAAAGAGGGCGCTTTTAAGATCGCCGCCAAAACAGGATGTGCGATCGTTCCGATTTCCATGAACAACACTGCCGCGATCTTTGAAAATCAGTTTCCAAGGATCAAAAAGGTCAATGTTGTCGTAGAATACGGAACACCGATCTATCCAAAAGATCTTGCACCGGAGGACAAAAAACACATCGGTGCTTATGTACAGAATATCATTCAGGAAACGATCAATAAAAATGCAGAATTAATCTGATTTAAAAAAGGAGATTTTTTATGAGAGCAGATAATTTAACATTGCTCACAGATTTATATGAGCTGACCATGATGCAGGGCTATTTTGAAAAACAGTCTGCAAACGAAACCGTGATCTTTGATGTATTTTTCCGGGAGAATCCGGTAAAAAACGGCTACTCCATCATGGCCGGTCTGGAACAGGTCATCGAATACATCAAAAATCTGAATTTTTCTTACGAAGATGTAGATTACCTGCGGGGACTCGGCATTTTCAGTGAGGACTTTCTCCACTATCTGAGTGGATTTCATTTCAGCGGAAATATTTACGCGATTCCGGAAGGAAGTGTGATCTTCCCGAAGGAGCCGATCTTAAAAGTCATCGCTCCGATCATGGAGGCACAGCTTGTGGAGACTGCGATCTTGAATATCATCAATCATCAGAGCCTGATCGCGACAAAAACAGCCCGTGTTGTCCATGCGGCACAGGGAGACGGTGTCATGGAATTTGGTCTCCGCCGTGCTCAGGGACCGGATGCCGGACTTTATGGAGCCAGAGCCGCTATGATCGGCGGATGTGTCGGCACATCTAATGTGCTTGCCGGCAAGATGTTTGATGTCCCGATCATGGGAACCCATGCCCACAGCTGGATCATGAGTTTTCCGGACGAGTACACCGCATTCAAAGCCTATGCCGAATTATATCCGGATGCATGTACCCTTTTGGTGGACACCTATGACACGTTAAAATCCGGAGTTCCAAATGCGATCCGTGTCTTCCGTGAAATGAAGGACGCCGGTATCCATCCAAAGAGCTACGGCATTCGTCTGGACAGCGGAGATCTCGCATACCTGTCCAAAAAAGCACGTGTCATGCTGGATGCCGCAGGATTTGAGGATGCCGTGATCGCAGCTTCCAACGATCTGGATGAGATGCTGATCAATGATCTGAAGATCCAAGGTGCAGCGATCACCTCATGGGGAGTCGGAACACATCTGATCACCTCCAAGGACTGCCCTTCCTTCGGCGGCGTTTACAAACTGGCTGCCATTGAAAAAGACGGCAAATTCCTTCCGAAGATCAAGATTTCAGAGAATACGGAAAAAATCACGAATCCGGGAAACAAAACCATTTATCGTGTATACGATAAAGAGACCGGAAAGCTTCGTGCGGATCTGATCTGTTTTGCGGACGAAACCTATGACACATCCGAAGAACTGCTTTTATTCGATCCAAACGAAACCTGGAAAAAGACTCGTCTTCCGGGCGGAAGCTACACGATGCGTGAGATGTTACAACCAATCTTCATCCACGGAGAATGTGTCTACACTTCTCCTTCTGTCATGGAGATCGCAGCATATTGCAAACAGGAAAAAGAGACTCTCTGGGATGAGACAAAACGTCTCTTATATCCACACAAAGTTTATGTGGATTTGTCCCGGAAGCTCTATGACACAAAAGCAAAACTGTTAAATGAAGTAAATAAATAAGATAGGAGATCATCATGAAAATTATCGTATTAGCCGGTGGACTCAGTACAGAACGCGACGTTTCTCTCGCTTCTGCTGCCGGAATCTGTAAAACATTACTGGAGAAAGGACACGATGCATTTCTTCTGGACGTATTTCTCGGCCTTGAGAACGCACCCGAGAATCTGGAAGACGTCTTTACACTGCCTGGACACGGTCTGGAAATCGCAAAGAATATTTCCGAAACAGAGCCGGATCTTGCAGCTGTAAAAGCTTCCCGTCCGGACCAGTCTGACTGCTTCTTCGGTCCGAATGTCATCGAACTCTGCCGCCTGGCAGATATGACCTTCCTCGGACTTCACGGCGGAGAAGGAGAAAACGGAAAGCTGCAGGCTTCATTTGATCTGCTCGGAATCCGCTACACAGGACCTGACTCGCTTGGATGTGCTGTTGCCATGGATAAAGGACTCACCAAACAGATTTTTATGGAAGCCGGTGTGGACACACCTTCCGGAGTCTGCCTGTATAAAGAAGACAGTGACTGTTCCCTGGAATCTCTGGGACTTTCCTTCCCGGTCGTTGTAAAGCCATGCTCCGGCGGCTCCAGCATCGGAGTATATATTGTAAATACAGAAGAGGAATACCGTCAGGCACTGAAAAATTCTTTCCGTTATGAAAACGAAGTGGTCGTCGAAACTTACATCAAAGGCCGCGAATTTGCATGCGGCGTGATCGATGGAAAAGCACTTCCTCCGATCGAAATCATTCCCAAAAACGGATGGTTTGACTATGCCAACAAATATCAGGCAAATGCGACTGAAGAAGTATGCCCTGCCGATATCAGCGAAGAGATTGCAGAGCGCATGAAAGCTCTCACAGTCCGCGCTTTCCAGGCATTGAAGCTGAACGTATACAGCCGGGCTGACTTTATCCTGGACGCAGACGGCAATCTGTACTGCCTGGAAATGAATACCCTTCCGGGCATGACTTCTGCAAGCCTCCTTCCAAAAGAAGCACTTGCAGACGGAATTGAATACGGAGATCTGTGCGAGCTGATCATCCAGAAATCCATGGAAGCAAGATATCAGTAAGCAAATACAATAAAGGATGGAACGTTTATGAAAAACATGACATTGAAAGAAATCGCCGTTGCCTGTGGTGGAATTTATTACGGCGATGATGAAAGCTATTATAAAGAAGTTTCCAGCGTTGTGATCGACAGCCGGAAAGTAGAAAAAGACTGTCTGTTTATCGCCATTCGCGGTGCAAGAGTGGATGGACACATGTTCATCCCGCAGACGATCCGGGACGGCGCTCTGTGTGCGCTCTCCGAAAAACGGATTGAAAATGCCTCTTATCCATACATTCTGGTCACCTCCTGTGAACAGGCATTGAAGGATATTGCCGAGCACTATCGGAAAAGCCTTAATCTGAAAGTCGTAGGTGTCACCGGAAGTGTGGGAAAGACCAGCACCAAAGAAATGATCGCATCTGTGCTTGGAGAAAAATATAACGTATTGAAAACAGCCGGGAACTTCAACAACGAGATCGGGCTCCCGCTTACGATCTTCAATATCCGCGAAGAACATGAGGTTGCCGTGCTGGAACTTGGTATCAGCAATTTCGGCGAGATGGAACGGCTTGCAAAGATTGCCCGTCCTGACATCTGCGTCATCACCAATATCGGAGTTGCCCATCTGGAGCATTTAAAGTCCAGAGACGGTATTTTGAAAGCAAAAACGGAGATTTTCCTCTATATGAACCCGAACGGTTCCATTATCTTAAACGGGGATGATGATAAACTCTCAACCGTTCACCCTGCAAACGGAATCCAGCCGGTCTTCTTTGGTCTGGATGACAGCCGGGATTTTTATGCGGATCAGGTAGAATCCTGCGGACTGCGCGGTACCAATGCCGTCTTCCACACACCAAATTCAACCTTCTCTGCACATATCTCGATTCCGGGAGAACATATGGTTCTCAATGCACTTGCCGGCATTGCCGCAGGGTATGCACTGGGAATGAACGACGAAGAGATCAAAGCCGGCATTGAAGCTTTGGTTCCTCTGGCAGGACGCAACAATCTGATCGAGACAGATTCCCTTACGATCATTGATGACTGCTACAATGCTAATCCGGCTTCCACAAAAGCATCTCTGGATGTTCTTGCAAAGGCAGACACTCGTCAGATTGCAGTCCTTGGCGATATGTTTGAACTGGGGCCGACAGAAAAACAGATGCACTATGAGGTCGGAAAATATGCTGCCGGCCTTGGAATCGATATACTTGTCTGCATCGGACAGCTCTCAGAACATATGGCAACCGGTGCAAGTGAACAGTGTTCCAAAACACAGGTATTTTATTTTGAAACAAAAGATGACTTTTTCGAACAGGCAGACCGTATTTTAAATCCAAAGGATACAGTTCTTGTCAAAGCTTCCAACGGTATGAAGTTTTCCGAGATCGTCAGTGTACTAAAAGAGAGGTAACATATGGACTACCAGATGCTCGTTCTTGATCTGGACGGCACTTTGACCAATTCCAGAAAAGAACTTACAGAACCGACAAAACAGGCACTCATCGAGATTCAGGAGGAAGGAAAGAAAGTTGTACTTGCCAGCGGACGCCCGATCAACGGTATCGTTCCTCTGGCAGAAAAGCTGAATCTTTCCAAATACGGCGGATATATGCTCTCCTTCAACGGAGCCAGGATTACCCAGTGCTCTACCGGAGAGATCATCTATAATCGTACCCTGCCTGCCGACGTGATTGCGCCGATCTATGAAATTACATCCACCTATCCGGGACTGGATATTCTGACTTATGACGGGAACCAGATTCTGTCCGGTATTGCTTCCAACGAATATACCGAAAAAGAATCTTTTATCAATAAAATGGAAATCGTACAGGTACCGGATTTCGTATCCCGACTGACTTTCCCTGTCAACAAACTGTTGATTGCAGGAGAACCGTCTATCTTGGAAGAACTGATGCCGCACCTCCAGCAGAAGTTTCATAAGCTGCTGAATATTTACCGGTCTGAGCCGTTTTTCCTGGAGATCATGCCACAGAATATCGACAAAGCATACTCTCTGCAAAAACTGCTAAACAGCATCGGACTGACTGCAGATTCTATGATCTGCTGCGGAGATGGCTTCAATGACATTTCCATGATCGAATACGCCGGACTTGGCGTTGCCATGGAAAACGCACAGCCGATCGTCAAAGAAACGGCTGATTTTATCACGAAATCCAATGATGAAGATGGGATTTTACATGTGATCAATACGTTTTTACGGTAACCTGATTATAAAGACTATAAAAGAAGGGGAAGGCTGCACGTTATAAATTGCAGGCTTCCCCTTTTATGAAGGTTCCTTTCAGTTCCACTATCGCTGGGTTTAATTATGGCATGTTCTTCATTTTATATCCATGCTAAGCTTGTTAAAGATTCGTAAGTATTTTGTAAAACCTCCTGTTTTGCAAAACATTGATTACACACTGTTCTCCTACTTTTAAAACAAATTATAACAAAACGAAATCAGAAACGGCACCAGTGCGGAACAGATCACTCCGTTAAACACAGACAGTACCACGGTCTCTTCGTTCGTATACCGTATCATCATCGGCAGTGTTGTATCTTCACTGGTTGCTCCCGCCGGCGCAATACAGGTATAATAATTCAGTTTTTTCGAAATCCACGGAATGCTGAAAAAGGAGAAAATCTCCCGCAGCAGATTACTTAAAAATGCGATACTTCCCGCCTGTGCTCCCGCCAGATTGCCAATGGTAACCCCGGAAAGGCTGTACCATCCAAGTCCACTGGCAATTGCTGTACTCTCACCAAGCGGCATCCCTGTCAGAAGTCCTCCCGCGATTCCTCCTAAAATAGAGCCAACTACGATTCCCAGGGGAATCACAAAAATTTTAATATGATATTCCTTGATCTTACTGACAATCCCCTGATTAAAACCAATGCTGATTCCTACCAGAAACATCAGCAGGTATAAGATCATATCTTTATTCGAAGTAATCCAGGATACGATCACGTTCTCGTCCAATCCTGTCATTCCGCAGGCAATGCCGCCAAGCAGCGCAATAATTGCCAGATATACCATGTCTATTTTCTCCCCTTTCCAGTCTTTTTATTTTCTAAAAAACGTCTGGTCAGAGGATAGACCAGAAGAACCGATCCCACAGACGGCAGCAAAAAGAAAATCACACTCTGAATTCCCAATGTAGAAAGTTCTTCCAGAAAGTTTTCCCGGCTTCCCAGCAGAACTCCCATGGAAAAAATCAGAAACAGTGTGCACACTACCTGCAAGATCTGATTCCACCTGTTTAAATTGCGTGGCAATAAAAATTTGCCGGCCAGCACTCCAATACACATAATCACAATAACATCCATCGTTTGTATCCCCGTTCTTTCTCTCCTTTTCAGGTGTATAAAAAACACCCCATTCGTACAAGGATATCACGAAAAATATGTTATCGTCAATGTCCTATAAGTCCAGAGTTTCCAGGACTTTTTTCAATTCCGCGGCAGACTGTCTCAGTTTCTCATGCTCTTTTTCATCCAATGGAATCTCAAGCACTTGCTCTGCTCCTTTCTGGGAAACCAGAGTCGGAACACTGATACAAAGATCTTCCAATCCATATTCGCCCTCCATCAGACTGGAAACTGGCAGAACAGAATTTTCATCACGGATAATACTTTCTGCAATTCTGCCTACTGCCATAGCTACTCCGTAATAGGTCGCACCCTTTCGCTCAATGATCTCATATGCACTGTCGCGAACTTCTTTATAAATCCGCTCCATTGCCGCATCATGCTCATAATGGCCGCGCAGCTCACAGAAATCATGGATATCAATTCCCGCAACATTCGCACTGCTCCAGACAGCCAGCTCACTGTCTCCATGCTCTCCGATGATAAACGCATGAACACTTCTGCTGTCCACATCCAGATGTTCACTCAACAGATAGCGGAATCTTGCAGAATCCAGAACTGTTCCGCTTCCAAACACACGCTCTTTTGGATAACCGGAAATCTTCAATGCCGCATATGTCAGAATATCCACCGGGTTTGCCACGATCAGAAGGTTTCCCTCAAAATTTCGTTTTGTAATCTCCGGAATAATTGATTTGAAGATCGCCACATTTTTGTGTACTAAATCCAGTCTTGTCTCTCCCGGTTTCTGGTTTGCTCCCGCTGTAATGATGATCAACGCACAGTCACTGATATCATCATAATCGCCTGCGTAAATCTTCATGGAATGAACAAACGGTCTTCCATGACTGAGGTCCATAGCCTCGCCTTCCGCCTTCTCCTTGTTCGCATCGATCAGAACCAGCTCTGAAAACAATCCTTTCTGCACCAGGCTGAACGCCGTAGATGCTCCTACAAATCCACATCCTATCACTGCTGCTTTTTGAATATTTATCATATCGATCTCCCTCACTTTTGTTTAAAATAATAACTATTACTGTTTTAAACCCTACCATAAAACTAGGAATTATGCAATTCTTTTTCCTGAATTTTCCTGATTGTGTTAAAAAAAGAACAACATTCCAGTTTTGTAACCTCTCTACTAGAATGTTGTTTTTTTCTGAAATTATTCTTTTTTAACCGATTACCTGATGATTCAGCCATTTTTTATTTTTCAGCCGAATCGCATAAATGATTCCACGTACAGACCAGTCTGCAAACATTCCGATCCATACCGCCATCGGTCCCATTCCGAATCCTCTTGCGAGAATCATTGCAAGAAGCACTCTGCAAAACCACATCGAAAGTACTGATACGGTCATTGTAAACTTCACATCTCCAGCCGCACGGAATCCATATGCCGGAATGAAAGAAAATACCCATGCAACAGGTTTGACAATCGTGATCCAGGTTACCATATGAATACAAAGTCTTGCACTCTCCGCTTCCATTCCCCCGAATTTTGTAATTGGATAGACGAGAATATACATCACAAGACAGGAAATTACAATTACGACCTCTGAAACAATACTCAGCTTTTTCACATAATAAATCGCTTCATCCTTACGACCGGCGCCGAGGCTTTCTCCCACAACGGTCATCAGCCCGACACCAACTCCGATCGCCAGGATTCCATTCAGATTTTCAATCAAATTTGCCATTCCCTGAGCCGCAATGGCAGCCATTCCCATCAGAGAAACTGTAGACTGGATTGCCAGCTTTCCAAACTGGAACATACTGTTTTCAATTCCTGAAGGAATTCCGATATTCAAGATTCTTCTGATTTCTTTCCACTGCGGACGAATCGTAAAGTAATCGTACACGGGGATTTCCAGATCTGGTTTTCGAAGTTTGTACATAACTACAAACATGGCAAACAAAATGTGATAAAAATCAGCTGTCTCGCTGCCTCTTTTGCATGATCCTGCTTTTTGCATCCCAAATAATGTGAGCAGACTACCGTTCCCCGGATGCCAGTGCAAAAAATGCCTGTACGATCAGAATATTGATGGAATCCACCAACGTCACCGCTGAAATAGCTGCCGAACCAAGATTACTGACTACCAGAGTATCCACGGTTCCCATAAAGGAATTCAAAAGCTGATCGATTGCAAGCGGAATCAATAGAGCCGCCATTTTCTTGTTATCAAATAGATGCTTTTGTGCATCCACTTTTTTGCCCCCTCTTTATGTTCTGTCAAATCATTTTGATCAAATACGTTCTTAGGATACACCCATAGTTTCTATTATGCAAGAATAGAGAACAAATCTTGCAGATTTATCTTCTCACGTATTCTCTATCCTCTTTTATGAACATCAAAACAAATCCTGCCAGCAGCAGTATCGCCGCAATCCAGATCGTCCGATCACCAATCTGCCGGATGAATAATGCTCCCATGGCCGCTCCAACCGCAAAAACCAGAATTACAAAGTAATAATGCATACTTTTTTTCTTCAGTTCCTGATTGCCCGTTACCTGATATTTACAGAGCATTTCTGTCGCACTTCGCATATTTCCGATACACATGGTCGTTGCACACGGAATCCCGTGGAATTTCCGGAAGGCATTTACCTGCATCGCACAACTGAATGACATCATCGCATTGGCCGGTACATTCATACTCTGCGGAAACAAGCCTACCAAAAACAGCAATATGATCTGAATGACCAGCACAATCTGTCTCCAGTGGATTTTTTCGCTTTCTTTGCACAGATTCTGAATGCGGACTGCCACATAAACACCACTGATAAACGCCAGCAACGGAATCAGATAATGAAGCGCAACGCCCCAGTTTCCCTCTGCAAGATTCTGTCCCAAAAGTACAATATTTCCTGTCTGGGCATTGGCAAATACTTTGCCTCTGCAATTATAAGAATAGGCATCCTGCAAACCACCGGCCAATGTAAGAAATATTGCCAGCGGCATGGATTCTGACATCTGTCCTTTTGCTTTCATTTCTAAACACCTCTTTTTTTGCAGATATCAAACAGACAACATCTGTCACAATATGGTGCTGTCCTTGCAGTACAGATTTCTCTTCCATGATATACAAGACGATGGCAAAAGCTGCTGCCCTCCTCCGGAGGAATGATCTTCCACAAAGCCATCTCTACCTTTTTCGGCTCTTTGATCCCATCTACAAGTCCCATTCGATTGACCAGACGGATACAGTGTGTATCTGTCACGATCGCCGGTTTTCCGAATACATCGCCCATGATCAGATTGGCACTTTTTCTTCCGACTCCCGGAAGTTTTAATAATGCATCAAAATCATCCGGCACTTCTCCATGATACTCATCACGCAGAATCCTCATACAGGCGCTGATATCTCTCGCTTTGCTTTTCCCAAGCCCGCAAGGTCTTACGATTGCTTCAATCTCCTGTGGATCTGCTTCTGCCAGTGCATTTACATCTGGAAACTTTGCATACAGATCTTTTACAACAATATTGACTCTCTCATCTGTACATTGTGCTGCCAGACGCACTCCTACCAGAAGCTTCCACGCCTCACTGTGGTCATAATCGAGCGTACAATCCGCATCCGGATACGCCGTGCGAAGTCGTTCTATGATCTCCAGTGCAAGTTGCTTTTTTGTCATATGTAATCAACTCCTCTTTTACTATGGTAAACTTTTATTTTTTTCACAATCCGTTTTTTATCATAGCACAAAACAGCCGACATACCAACAGGTACGCCGACTGTTTTTTAATATCTTCCATTTATACACGATTTCTGTACTTCCTGCTAAAAATAACCAATATCACAATATCCACTCCCATCGCCACTGCTGCCACACACCATGCCGCATTGACTCCGTTCCATTCGGTCAGCACTCCCAAAAGATTCATAATAATAAATCCGGCAACACTCTGAATCGTACTGAAGATCGAACTGTAAGCAGATCTTGTCTCACTTTCTATACAATCGCACATCCAGGTTGAAGTGGCAGATTGTTCCACACCAAATCCAAATTCAATCAATCCCGCTCCCATCACAAAACCCGGAAAAGAGGGTAATACAAAAAGAAGTACAAACCCAAAAATACTCATAATATATCACTTTTTTCCTATGCTACAACATTCGTATCTCTGAAATACTGCGGTGTCATACCTGTATACTTTTTAAACGTCCGGTAATAGTGTGACAAATCATAAAAACTCAATCTCCGTGCGATTTCTCCTACCGGTACGCCCGACTGGAGCATCATCTTCGATTCTTCAATTTTTCTCTGATTGACATATTCATTAATGGATATCCCTACTTTCTCCTTAAATCTGCGACGAAGAGCACTTTCTGACAAATAGAACTGCTTTGCAAGCTCTGTAACTTTAATCGTGTCATAAATTTTCAAGTTAATATGTTGCAGGATACATCGGATCAGTGATGTTCTTGCCTGATTGGAAACACCATGAAGCTCTTTTGTAAAATGTATGATTGCAGTGTCTCTCGTTCCCATTTCTGCAAGACCACTTTTTAATAATTCCAGGTCGCCCTGACTGACAAGATTCATGATCTTATTTTCATAATAAAATGTATACTGCTCTACCCAGAATGTCTCATATGCTGTATCTTCTGCTGATTTCCGCACCAACTCCAGCTGATTTTCGCCCACTTGTTTATGCAGCTCTTCAGAATAAATCTCTTCCAAATTCATATCAAACAAAAATCCAAGAAGAATCAGATAATCCCGAATATCTCCCAGTGGATATACCGGAAGTGAAGAGTAATATTCCCAGCATTCTTTTTCTGACAAAATTTTCTTATTTTCCGGAGTCAGATTGTCATATACATGAGAAAACTCTGTACTGGTAACATTATTTATTCGAAACGCTCCAATTACAATTCTGACATCCTGATACCATAAGCACAGAAAAATTTCATTTAACATCCCGCTGTAAAACCGTACAACCTCATCTGAAATATTTTTTTCTTTAAATTCATATGAAATCGGATGCTTATAAATTGATTTGTAGCTTTTCAAAACCCGATTTGTCTCTCTTTCCAATATCCATATGGGCATTTTCAACATCACATGTAACGATTTGATTTTCTTTAAATCCTGTTCACTCAAATCCATATATCCCTCTCCTCTTTCATTTTCTATTCATACGGTACTTTCCTTCATTATTACATAATCAGAGTTGTTTTACCACGCTGCTTTTTGAACTTCCAACATAATTCAGAAATACTGTCACCTTCTTCAGCATTCTCAACAAGACCCACAAGATCTCATTTTTAAATGATCATGCGGGTCTTTGTTGGTGTATTATTTTGATATGAAACACATATCACTTAATAATTTTCTGTATTGTAGTTTCCTTTAGTTCATTTTCAAAATGCTCCTGCATTTTGAGGTACGTTTCTCTCAAACGACATGCCTCTGTTGCAAAACAGCTGCAATACCGGTCATCCTCAAGGCATCGATTCCATTTCATGGTTCTTTCCATGGTATCCATAATCTCGAATAAATTAATCTGTTCTGTCTCTTTTTGCAAAATATACCCGCCATGAATTCCCGTATTTATGGCCAAAATCCCCGCATGATTCAATTTCCTCATAATCTTATAAATAAAAGGCTGTGAAATTTTCAGATTCTCTGACAACTCTCTGGATGACACTATTCTCCGCTGCTTTGCCATATAGATGACTATACGAATGGCATAGTCTGTTGCAATATTCAATTGCATCTTATTCCTCCTTTCAAAAGGCTGAACAGTAATAGTGTTTTTTTGCTGTCATATTTTTCCACCATCATGTCTTTCGCCTCTTTCTTTATAATACATACTAAACCGCCACGCTACACTTTTACCTGAAAGGAGTCAGTTCTTACATGCATTTCTCAATTTATACATTGTCGGACGAAGATATTTTTTCAATCCTTTTTTCTTTAGGTCTTCTCAAAAACGGTCAACGGCGTATAATTAAAATTAACCGCAGCGGTTAAGGAGGAAGAAGATCATGAACAAAAAATTTTTTGCACTGCCCGTCCAGAAACAGGAGGCGATTCTCAATGCGGGATTTTGTGTATTCTCACAGAACTCTTATAAGAAGAGCCCTACAAGTGAAATTGCCGATGCTGCAGGTATCAGTAAATCCCTGTTGTTTCACTATTTTTACAACAAAAGAGAACTGTATCTTTTTCTATGGGAAAAATGTGCGCAGATTACCATGGAGGCTCTGGAAAAAAGCGGCTGTTATGAGCAGACTGATCTGTTCGATTCCATGAATTTAGGTCTTCAGGCAAAGCTGGAGATCATGCGCCGATATCCGCATATGGGTACATTTGTAATGAAAGCATATTATGAAAAAGATCCAGATGTACGCCCTGCGATTCAGGAAAGCATTGCAAAATACGCTGATTTTAAGACAAATACCGTCCTGTTAAATCTGAATCCGGAACATTTTATTGAAGGACTTGATCTGGAAATGATGTATCTCGATATGCTATGGGCATCTGAAGGATATATCTGGGAAAAGCTGCAGCATGATCATATCAATGTTGATGAGATCGAAGCGGATTTTATAAAACTGATTGATTTCTGGAAATCCATTTACTTGCAGAAAGAGAGGTAACTTTATGAATGCGATCCAACTATCAAATCTAACCAAATATTACGGAAAATCCAGGGGAATCTTAAATTTAAACCTGGATGTAAAAGAAGGGGAATTCTTTGGCTTTATCGGTTCAAACGGCGCCGGTAAATCCACCACGATACGTACACTGCTCGGCCTGATCACGCCCTCATCCGGTCAGGCAAAGATTTTTGATGAGACAATCCGGAAGCGCAATCCCAAAATTCGTTCCCACATCGGCTACCTGCCTTCTGAGGCGGTGTTCTACCGTGGAATGAAAGTCAAAGACCTGTTAAAATTATCTGCTGATCTTCATTACAAAGACTGTTCTGTGGAAAGAGAGATACTATGCAGACGCCTGCAGCTGGATGTCAACCGGAAGGTCGATGAATTATCTTTCGATAATCGAAAAAAAGTAGCAATCGTATCTGCACTCCAACATCAGCCAAAGCTTCTGATCTTAGATGAACCGACAAGTGGTCTGGATCCTCTGATGCAGAGGGAGTTTTTCCATATTATCCGGGAGCGCAATGAACAGGGCGCTACCGTATTTCTTTCCAGCCATGTCCTCTCAGAAATTCAACGGAATTGTACGAGAGCCGCGATCATCCGAGAAGGGCGGATCATTGCCTGTGACCGTGTGGAGGCGCTTTCTAAAACAAATGCCAAGCGGATCAGCGTACAGGGACAGGTATCGCTTGATTCTCTGGAAGAAATTCGTGACCTGAAGGAAAATGACGGTGTTTTCAGCTTTCTTTACGGTGGAGATATCCATCGGCTCCTTGAAACACTCTCAGCCGGAACGATCACCGATCTTTCCATTTCGGACCCTGATCTGGATGAAATTTTTCTGCACTACTATGAAAACGGAGGTGAACAGGTATGATTCTAATCAAGCATGAATTAAAACAGGGATGGAAATCACTTGCCGTCTGGACTGCTTCTATCGGATTTTTTATTATCATCTGTGTGTTCCTGTATCCGGAAATGAAGGGAGAAATGGAAGACATGAACGAAATGTTCTCCTCTATGGGAGCCTTTAGTTCAGCATTTGGTATGGATCGTCTGAATTTTGGCACTCTGATCGGTTTCTACGCAACAGAATGTGGCAATATTTTAGGGCTGGGCGGTGCATTCTTTGCATCTCTTATTGCAGTCAGCAGCCTTGCCAAAGAGGAGAAAGAACACACCGCAGAATTTTTATTCGCACACCCGATCAGCAGAAAAAAGATTCTCACGGAAAAACTGACCTCTGTCTTGTTCCAGCTTCTGATATTGAATGTGATCGTGTTCCTGTTTTCCGTTGGATCCATTTCACTGATCGGTGAAGAAATACTCTGGAAAGAAATCTGCCTGCTGCATCTTGCCTATTTTCTGATCCAGATTGAGCTTGCCGGCATCTGTTTTGGAATCTCCGCATTCCTGCGCCGCAGCGGACTCGGCATCGGACTTGGCATTGCCACAATGATGTATTTCCTGAACATTATTGCCAATATCTCCGATCAGGCAAAATTTCTGAAATATATCACCCCGTTTGGTTATGCAAACGGAGCAGATATTGTTGAAAACGGCAGTCTGGATACCGGTATGGTTTTGACGGGGATGCTGTTTGCTGTAATCGGGATTTTAACCGCTTATTGGAAGTACAGCAGAAAAGATATTCAGGCATAAAAAACACAGCCGCAGGTTCTCTGCATTTTGTAACCTGCGGCTGCATTTTTTGACTATTCCATCCACTTCAGCGTTTCCCTCTTGTCACTGTATAATGGCTCTTTCTCTGTTTTTTCGTTTCATACCGAGCTTTGTCTGCCTCTATATAGTATGTCTCAAAGCTGCATAGACAATGCTTCCAGATTTAATAGATTTTCCGTATATTCAATGGATTCCTTCAAACTGCTCACAAGCAAATCGGATTTTAATACAAAACCAGTTTCCCTCTATTTCCGCAGTAATCTCCCCGTTCATTTTCCAGACGAAGCCTCTGGATATGGAAAGCCCAAGTCCGGTAGAATTTTTGCTTCTTGCTCTGTCCGCTTTATAGAATCGTTCAAACACCCTTTTGATATCAATCTCTCCCGGATCTGTCACTTTATTTCGAAAGACAAGCTCCGCCTCATTTCCATTCTTTGTGAGCTGAATATTGATTTCTTTATTTCCGTGATCCAGTCCATTTTTGATGATATTCTGCATGGTACGTCTCAGCGCCTGCCGGTTGCCCTGTATCCACACCGGTTCTTCTGTTATCTCAAACTGCGGACGAATTCCCTGTTCCATCCAATTATCATAATAAGAAAATACTGTCTCTTTTAAAATCTGACTCATATTCTGACGTTCCAGCTTTAATTCATATGTCCCGTTCTGGAGCTTTGTATAGGTAAATAATTC
Source organism: Mediterraneibacter gnavus ATCC 29149 (assembly GCF_008121495.1). NCBI lineage: Bacteria > Bacillati > Bacillota > Clostridia > Lachnospirales > Lachnospiraceae > Mediterraneibacter > Mediterraneibacter gnavus. The sequence goes on from NZ_CP043051.1 coordinate 953,525, forward strand.
CTCAAGCATCTCCTTAAGGCTTCCGATTCGTTCCTGAATAATGCCGATATAACGTTTTCTGTCAGATTCTTCTTTCGCTTCCTCCAAAAGCTGAAAATACCCGTCAAGAGAAGTAAGCGGTGTTCTGATATCATGAGAAAGATTCGTATAAATATCCGCGATCATCTGCTCCTTCTTCCGATAGGCTGTCCGCTCTTTTTTCCTTTCTTTCAGCATCTCATTCAAAAGCTCTGTCAGCTCGCCAATATGTCCCCATTGCATTTCTTTCGTAATCAGCATATTACTTTCATGTTCCTGCAGGAAACGCAATTGGCGGCAGATGTCTTTTATCTGCCGCTTATAATTTACCAATATACATATGAAAATAAGAATTGCTATGGATAACACTCCAATCACGATGTACATCCCTATATATCCCTCTTCTTAAATACGGTACTGCATACTTCGATCATCACAATGACAAATGCAATACTTACTGCCAATGCCGTTACTGCCATCTTTGCCGTGACATTTGTTTCCAGGAACGAGATATTTCCCGTCACTGTATATTCCAGAACATGAAAATTCTTGATATGTGCCTTTGCGATCAGATTATCCAGAAAGCTGTAAAAGATTACAAGCACATTCATACAGAGACAAACACTCAGCATCATACTGATGACATTGTTGCGCAGTACGATCGCAATGCACATCACGATGATAAGCAGTGCAAAATGTAACAGCGTCTGTATTCCCGCATATTGCAGAAATTCTTTTACAGGTCCAAATACAAGCTCATCAAAGAAAAGTGCATTGCTGATCGTCTGAATCCCTGTAAAAATCAGCATCGTTAAAACTGTGTAGACAAACAGAGACACTCCTTTTGCAAATACGAGTCCCCTGCGGTCTCTTACCTGCCCCGCAATATTTTTGATAAACCCACTCGTCATATCTGCCGTGGAATATAACACTGCAAAAATCACCATAAAAAGTGCGAGAAACTTTCCTTTGATATTTCCATAAAACAGGTCAAATACTGAAACCGTATCTCCCGGTTTTGTCGGCACAGTTACGTCCATTCCAAGATTGACAGTGTCGCTTTTCTGCTGCCCTGTCGCATATTCATACATTTCCTGCTTTTCTTCCATTGTATATGTTTTCATTTCATCCGCTGACAGCCCTGTAGTAAATAAAATTCCCGCCGCCAGAACCAGCCATATCACATACAAACTTTTTGTTTTGAACATCCGATATAGTTCCATCCGAATCATATTAAGCATTGTGGGCACCTCCTGTCAGATTCAAGAAATAGTTTTCCAGTTCTTCGTTTGTGATTCCGATCCCTTTTACCGGAACTCCTGCTTTTGCCAACTCCATATTGACAGCTGCACTTTCATTCAGCCTCTCATAAATATGGATTGTACTCTGGTTCACAACCTGATAGTTGGTAAATCCCATCTGATCCAGGATCGGAAGCGCCGCCTTCGGATCATCAAGCGTAAGCTCCATCCGCTCACTGCAGCGAGTCATCAATTCTTCTCTTGTAAGCTCCTGGATCAGACTTCCGTTGTGAATGATTCCGTAGTGTGTCGCGATCTTTGATAATTCCTCCAGGATATGACTGGAAATGATGATCGTCATATTCTGCTCCTCTTTCAGCCGCAGCAGCATATCACGGATTTCCGCAATCCCCTGTGGATCCAGACCGTTGATCGGCTCATCCAGAACAAGAAGATCCGGTTCTCCCACAAGCGCCAGCCCAATCCCTAAACGCTGTTTCATTCCAAGCGAAAAATGCTTTGTTTTCTTCTTTCCGACTTCCGAAAGCCCCACAATCTTCAAAATATTCTCAATATATTTTGAATCATTGATTCCGAATAATCTACACTTGATCGCAAGATTGTGATACGCTGACATATTCCCGTAAATCCCAGGTGCTTCAATCAGACAGCTGATACGGGATCTGACATTTTTGAGTTCCTCATTTCTATATCCAAACATTTGGATCTCACCGTCGGTCGGCTTTGATAATCCGCTGATCATTTTTAAAAATGTTGTCTTTCCGGCGCCGTTTCTTCCGATAAATCCGTAAATCGCACCTTTTTTCACGTGCAGATCTACATTGTTGACTGCCTTATGATGCCCGAACTGCTTTGTCAGTCCGCTTGTACTCAGTAAATACTCGCTCATCCTTATTTCTCCTTTTCCTTTGATCTGCTCTTATTCTACGAGGCAACTCCTAATCCATCGCAAATAAAAAGTAAAAAAAGAGTAAATTTACGGATGAAGACGGTATCCGATTCCCCATATCGTCTCAATATATTCCTTGCTGGTCACAGATTTTATCTTCTTGCGAATATTGCTGATATGTACATCCAGCGTCTTTGTCTCTCCCATATAGGCCTCTTCCCAGGCATACTCAAAAATCTCTTCTTTACTGAATACCTTTTTCGGATGCTTTAAAAGAAGCTCCAAAATAGAAAACTCCTGCCTTGTAATTTTCGGGAGCTCTGTCTGATCCACCCTCACACAAAAATTTTCTCTGTCCAGTTCCAAACCCTGATAAACCAAATTGCCTTCACTGAAACTCCCTTCCATTCTCCGGATCTGCACTGCAACACGAGCCAGTACCTCCTTGATGTCAAATGGCTTCGTCACATAATCATCCGCACCACTTTGCAACACTTCCACCTTATCATCAATTGTATCCTTCGCTGTCAGAATAATAACCGGAGTATTTCCCTGCTTTCGGATCTCCTGCAGCACCTCTTCCCCGGAAATTCCCGGCAGCATCAGATCCAGAAGCACTACCGAATACCGGTTCATTGCAAGAAGCATACGCGCCTCTGTTCCTGAAAATGCCTGTGTGCAGAGATAGTCCGCTTTCTCAAGAGCCTCTTTTAACAGCCCGTTTATGTTCATATCATCTTCTACAATTAATATTGAATGCATGCTTTCACTCCTTTAGAATGTCAGTCTCTTCTAACACAATTATTATTTATCGGCATTTTATCATGTTTGGATGTCTCTGACAACAGATTTATCTTATGGCGTTCTTCATGGATCTTACATACTCACCGATGTAATCCGGCGCCTCTTTTCCATGTTTTTCCAAAAGCTTGATAATCGCAGAGCCTACAATGGCTCCATCCGAGATATCTGCCATTTTCTTTGCCTGCTCAGGCGTGGAAATGCCGAATCCGATTGCACAGGGTACATCCGTATTTTCTCTTATCACTTTTACGATCGAATCCAAATCCGTCTTGATTTCACTTCTCACACCTGTCACTCCGAGACTGGAAACGATATAAATAAAACCTTCCGCTTCTTTTGCGATCATTGCAATCCTGTTTTTAGAGGTTGGAGCAATTAAAGATATCAGATCCACACCATACTGACTGCAGATCGGATGAAATTCTTCTTTTTCCTCAAATGGCAGATCAGGAAGAATCAATCCGTCAATCTCAATCTCTCGACACGCAGAAATAAACTTTTTTGCACCGTAAGAGAAAACTACATTTGCATAAGTCATAAAAACCATCGGCACTGTTACATCTTTCCGCAGCTCTTTTACGAATGCAAATATTTTATCCGTAGTGATTCCTCCCTTTAATGCTCTTAAATTTGCCCCCTGAATGACGGAACCTTCTGCGGTAGGATCAGAGAACGGTATGCCAAGTTCGATGAGATCTGCACCATTCTCTGCGGCAGCCCGGACAGCCCTGGCTGTTGTTTCCAGATCCGGATCGCCGCAAGTAATAAAGGCGATAAAAGCCTTTCCTTTTTCAAATGCTTTTTTAATGTTACTCATAAATATCCTCCCCTCTGTAACGGGCAATCGCGGCGCAGTCCTTATCACCTCTGCCTGAAATCGTAATCACAATGATTTTATTCGGATCCATTGCCGGTGCAATCTTCATCGCGTGAGCAACTGCATGCGCCGATTCGATTGCCGGAATAATGCCTTCCGTCTTTGCAAGATATTCAAATGCATTTACTGCCTCATCATCCGTGACCGGCACATATTCGGCTCTTCCGATGTCATGCAGATAAGAGTGTTCAGGACCTACCCCGGGATAATCCAGGCCGGCGGAAATGGAGTAAACAGGAGCGATCTGACCGTACTGATCCTGGCAAAAGTAAGACTTCATTCCATGAAAAATACCAAGTCTGCCGGTTGCAATCGTGGCTGCTGTTTCCAATGTATCAACGCCCCTTCCTGCCGCTTCACAGCCGATCAGTCTGACATTCTCATCTTCAATAAAGTGATAAAAACTGCCAATCGCATTGGAACCACCGCCTACACAGGCTATCACCGCATCCGGCAATCTTCCTTCTTTGACAAGCATCTGATCTTTGATTTCTTTGGAGATCACTGCCTGAAAATCACGCACGATCGTCGGAAACGGATGCGGTCCCATGACTGAGCCGAGACAATAATGCGTATCTGAAATACGGGACGTCCATTCACGCATTGCTTCAGAAACCGCATCTTTCAGAGTTGCCGTCCCTGTTTTAACCGGAATCACATCTGCTCCGAGCAGTCTCATACGATATACATTTAGCGCCTGGCGAACGGTATCTTCTTCGCCCATAAACACCACGCACTCCATCCCCATAAGGGCTGCAGCAGTTGCAGTTGCAACACCATGCTGACCTGCTCCGGTTTCAGCGATCAGCCTTGTTTTTCCCATCTTTTTTGCAAGCAGAGCCTGCCCCAGTACGTTGTTGATTTTATGCGCACCGGTATGATTGAGATCCTCACGTTTGAGATATATTTTGGCGCCGCCAAGGTCTTTGGTCATTTTCTCTGCATAGTACAATCTGGATGGTCTGCCTGCGTATTCATTCAAAAGTTCTGTAAGCTCCCGGTTAAATTCGGGATCGTTTTTATAGTTGTTATATGCTTCTTCCAGTTCAATCACTGCATTCATCAATGTTTCGGGAATATACTGTCCACCGTGAATCCCGAAGCGTCCGTTTGGATTCGTCATAATCGTTCTTCCTTTCTGACAGCAGCAACAAATGCCGCCATTTTCGTTTTATCTTTGAGCCCATCTGTCTCAATGCCTGAACTGACATCGACCGCATACGGGTTTAATTGTCTCACCGCATTTTCTACATTATCAATGGAAAGTCCGCCAGCGAGGAAATACGGTCTTTGTATGTTTTGTATCTTCTTCCAGTCAAATACAGTTCCTGTCCCTTCGCCGGAATCAAGCAGAATATAATCTGCTAAGCAGGATTCAGCATTTGTAATATCTTCTGACTTTTTTATACAAAAAGCCTTGATGATCGGTTTATCCGTAAGCGCCCTCAGTTGATTGATCTCATTTTCATCTTCAACGCCATGAAGCTGGGCAATATCAATAATTCCTTTATTTAAGAGAGCCGCAATCCGTTCAGCCGCTTCATTTACAAATACCCCAACTGCTTGAATGGTAGGAGCAAGCAGTTTTTTTAATTCTGCTGCTTCTTCAGGCGTTACATATCGTCTGCTTTTCGGTGCAAACACAAAACCAATATATTCTGGTTTCAATTGATTGGCTGCATCTATATCACAAGGACGAAACAGTCCACAGAGTTTCATTTTTGTCATAGCACACCTCTCAATTCGGCAAGCTTTGCTGCTTTATTCTCTGCTCTCATAAGTGTTTCTCCAATCAAAACAGCATCCGCACCGATCTCGCAGAGTTTTCTTACATCTTCGGCACTGCTTACACCACTTTCAGAAATAAACAGCACATCGCGTGGAATCAGCCTTCTGAATCTGCCGCTATTACCGGTGTCCACCGAGAAATCTTTGAGATTGCGATTGTTGACTCCAATCATACGTGCCCCGGCATTTAATGCCATTCTCACTTCGCATTCATCGTGTGCCTCGACCAAAGCGGAAAGTCCCAGCTCATCGCAAATGCTGATATATTCTTTTATTTGTTCCTCACTCAATATAGAGCAGATCAAAAGCACCGCTGATGCGCCTAACACCTTTGCCTCGTAGATCATGTACTCATCCACCGTAAAGTCCTTGCGCAGACAGGGAACAGAAACAGCGTCGGCAATTTTTTTCAGATACTGGTCACTTCCGAGAAACCATTTTGGTTCGGTCAGTACCGAGATGCAGTCTGCCCCTGCCGCTTCATAGTCCTTTGCAATCTGCAGATATGGAAACTCTTGAGCGATGATTCCTTTGGATGGAGAGGCTTTTTTGCACTCGCAGATAAAAGAAAGTCCCGGTTTTTTGATTGCTTTTTCAAATGTAAAATTGCCTTTCGGCAGGGATAACGCCTGCTGTTTCAACTCTTCAAGTGATATTCTTAACTTTGCCTGCACGGTGCGCTCTCGGGCGCAGCCGGTAAGCTGATCTAAAATCGTCATACTCACACCTCCGAACGGTTGCTGACTTCAATGAGCTTATTCAGTGTTTCCAGCGCCTTACCCGAGTCAATGATTTCTGCGGCAAGTGCGATACCCTCTTTCATACTGTCTGATTTTCCACCAATGTAAAGTGCCGCACCGGCATTTAAAAGCACAGCATTTCTCTTGTAACCTTTTTCTCCGTTCAGAATTGCAAGGGTAATTTTTGCGTTTTCTTCAGGCGCACCACCCCTCAAATCTTCTTTCGTACATCTTTCGAACCCGAAATCTTCCGGCGTGATCACTGAAGATTTGAACCAGCCGTCTCGAATCTCACATATCGTGGTTGGTGCGCTCATGGAGATTTCGTCCAGCTTATCCTGCCCATACACAACCATCCCGCGCCTGATACCAAGCTGAATCAATACCTGTGCCAATGGTTCCACAAGATACTCGTCATACACACCGAGAAGCTGCATAGAAGGTGTCCCCGGATTGGTAAGAGGGCCGAGGATGTTGAACACCGTACGGAATCCCAACTCCTTGCGGATTGCTCCCACATGTTTCATTGAAGTATGATATTTCTGTGCGAAGAAAAAACACATTCCCACTTCATCCAAAAGTTCCAGGCACCTCTCAGGGCTCTGCTGAATGTTTACGCCGAGGGCTTCCAGACAATCTGCCGTTCCGCATTGTGAGGATGCTGCACGGTTTCCATGTTTGGCCACTTTCATACCTCCTGCAGCGGCAACCAGAGCTGATGTAGTGGAAATATTGAAGCTGTGCGCATTATCACCACCGGTTCCTACAATTTCAAAAAGATCCATTCCTGTTTCGACCTTCATGGCATGCGCTCTCATAGCGGCCGCACATCCGGCAATTTCATCGGTTGTTTCTGCTCTGGCACTTTTGGTTGACAAAGCTGCAAGAAATGCAGCGTTCTGCGTCGCAGTTGTTTCACCGCTCATGATTTCATTCATAACAGAATATGCCTCATCGTAAGTGAGGTCTTCTTTATTGACGATTTTTACAATGGCTTCTTTGATCATGACTCATATCTCCTTTATAAAATTTCTAAGCATTTGCTTTCCATCCGGTGTCATTATGGATTCGGGATGAAATTGTACCCCGTAGATCGGATATTCTTTATGCTGCACTGCCATTACCTCTCCGTCCGCAGTGAAAGCGGTGATTTTCAGACATTCGGAAATTGTGTCGGCATCTGCTGCAAGAGAATGATACCTGGCAACGGGAGCAGTTTCAGGACAACCCACAAACAACGGACAATTTATGTCAAATTTGACATCCGATTGTTTTCCATGCATTCGTTCTTTTGCGTAAGTAATGGTTGAACCAAATGCCGCACATATTGCCTGATGTCCGAGACAAACACCGAGAATCGGAATTTCCTTCCCGAGTATTTTTACGGCTTCAACAATCATGCCTGCATCTTCAGGTCTGCCCGGACCGGGAGAAAGAATCATGCGGTCGGGTGTTAGTTCTTTTATCTCATCAACTGTCATTTCATCATTACGGATGACTTTGATATTCGGATCTATTTCGCCAATGAGCTGGTAGAGGTTATAAGAAAAGCTGTCATAATTATCGATAAGTAAGATCATAATTCTGCCTCCTGTGCAAGTTTCAACGCTTTCAGCGAGGATCTGGCTTTGTTGATGCATTCTTCATACTCCTTTTCAGGTACGGAATCTGCCACGATCCCGGCTCCGCTCCTAACAAAAACCTTCCCGTTTTTCTTGTAGGCGATACGAATCGCAATACAGGTGTCCATATTTCCTGTGAAGTCGATGTATCCAATGGCGCCGCCATAGATTCCCCGCTTGTTGTTTTCAAGTTCTCCGATAAGCTGACAAGCCCGGATCTTCGGTGCACCGGAAAGTGTTCCGGCAGGCAATACCGCTTCAATGGCATCAAGTGCATCGTGTTTCTCTGTTATTTCACCCCGTACAGTAGAGCCAATGTGCATAACATGGGAGAATCGTTCAACAGAATGCAGTTTTTCCACCTGAACGGTGCCAAACTTACTGATTTTACCAAGATCGTTTCTGCCAAGGTCAACCAGCATATTATGTTCGGCCAGCTCCTTTTCATCTGCAAGCAGCTCTGTTCCCAGTGCTTTATCTTCCTCATCGTTTTTTCCTCTCGGTCTGGTACCAGCGAGAGGAAAGGTGTGAAGTACACCATTTTCCAGCTTTACCAAGGTCTCAGGCGAAGCGCCTGCAACCTCGACATCCGTTCCTGAAAAATAGAACATATAAGGAGACGGATTGATCGTTCGGAGAACACGGTAGGTATTGAGCAGGCTTCCTTCAAAGGGAGAAGACAGTCGGTTTGACAGCACAATTTGAAAGATGTTTCCCTCATGAATATGGTGTTTTGCCTTTTCCACCATGGCACAGAACTGTTCTTTGCCAAACAGCGATGTAACCTCTCCCAGAAGTTTTCCGCCTGGCTCCCCCCTCTTTTCTCCATTTCTAAGAAGTTCAATCAGTCGCTTCAGTTCCATAACTGCTTTATTATATCTGACCTCAACATCATCAAGCGACATATTGACAATAAGAACGATTTTTTGCCTGAGATGATCAAAAGCGATGACCTTATCAAAAAGCATCAGATCAACATCCTTAAAATCCTCTGTGTCTTTGGCGTCGCATTTCACTGTTGGTTCACTGTAACCAAGATAGTCATATGAAAAATATCCGACAAGACCTCCCGTAAATGGCGGAAGATAATCAAAGCGCGGGCTTTTATAATCTGCAAGGATCTGCCGCAGATAGTCGGACGGATGTTCGGTTTTTAATTTCAGATTTCCGATTTTCATTTCACCATCTACGCAAGTAATTTCCATCTTTGGATCAAAGCCGAGGAATGTATAACGTCCCCAGGTTTCGTTCGCCTGGGCGGATTCCAGCATATAACAGTGAGTCGATACATTTTTCAGTATCTTTATGATTTCGATGGGGGTTGTGAAATCGGAAAGTATTTCGCAGCTGACCGGCAGCACATTGTAGTTTACATCTGAAGCAATCTCTCTGACTTCAGCTAACGTTGGAAGAATTTTCATTACCTGCACCTCCAAATTGATAACATTACATTAATTTCGGTTACGATCAAGATTCTTATTTAAATTCTATATCCGGCGCACAAAAGCACCGCCAATATCTCGTCAACAGCATATTGCAACCTCCTTTTAAAAAAGCTCCTTTGACTAATATCTCTCGTCAAAGAAGCTTTATAAAAATAAAAAACGTCCCTGACAGAAGTATAGCCTCTGTCAAGGACGAATAGATGCATCTACAGTATGACTCTACCCGCGGTGCCACCTTGATTCACGGTATAACCCGTGCGCTTAGCAGGATACCAACATATCCCCGGCAACTGACGTATGCCCACACGTTGCAGAATACTCTGGGAAAAGATCCCATTTGACTGCACCCTCAGCGGTCCATTTGACAACTTGTTTCTTGCCTGATTCTCAGCACCTCAGACTCTCTGTAAAGGCATCATTGCCGTTATCTCCGCTTCAACGGTTTACTATGTTAAATTGCTTTGGATTTTAGCACAAACGAAATAATGTGTCAATGATATTTTTTACGCTTGTTAGAGAAACCTTGTTAGAGAAATATTCTACGATAATGGTAAGCTTTTGCCTAACTTTCCTTTTCAACTATATCCATTATCTTCTTTCACTATAATTTTTCTAGTTATTCACTGCATGGCGCTTCGTTCATTAACGGCTTTGCCAGAGTTGCTTCCACCAAAGAGAAAGCAATAGGCGCTGCCGTTGGTGCTGTTGGTGGGCTTGTCTCTGGAATGAAACAGTCCTGATAAAAATCCCATAAATATTCCTTTCTGCCTCAAAGGGCGTATAAAATTCAAAGTTTCGTCATAAAACAATCTATGCAAATGCTTGCAATCGCAAGCAAAAGCGAATATAATAAAGAAAAAGGAGGCGATACTATGGCAAATACATCCGCTGTTTATGCAAGAATAGATACCAATCTCAAGGATAATGCTGAGAGCATTCTTTCTCAGCTTGGCATTTCTCCATCCAGTGCAATTCAGATGCTTTATAGCCAGATTGTACTGAAGAAGGGTATGCCATTTGAATTGAAACTTCCTTCTTCTAAGCCATTAGCTGTTGGTGCAATGACCAGAGAACAGCTTGATGCAGAACTCCAAAAGGGTGTTGATTCCATCAAAGCAGGAAAGGTATATTCTGCAGATGAAATCGATGCGGCACTTGCAAAGGAATTTGGCATATGACGGATAGCTATAAGGTCGGCTATTCTGTAGATGCACTTGACGATTTACGTGAAATCTATTCGTACATTGCGAATGAACTCCTGGCTCCGGAGACTGCTACTGCTCAGCTGGGCCACATACGAAAAGAGGTTCGTTCATTGGATTTCATGCCGGCTCGTTATGCGTTAGTTGACTGGGAGCCTTGGCATTCGATGAAAATGCATCACCTTCCGGTAGATAACTTTATTGTGTATTATCTTGTTGATGACGAGAAAAGGGCAGTTACAGTAGCTCGAATATTCTACGGTGGCCGTGATATTGAAGGAATCATAAATTCAAATAAATAAACAGTAATGGAGCTTTTTGTATAAAAAACAAGGGCTCCATTTTTATATGAACAAAATTCCTCTGTCATCGTAGACAGAAGCACCTGTATTGTTTCCACAGCGGATCGCACGGTCAAGTCCCATTATGGTAGCAACAGCACCGTCGATTTTCTCTGTGGATTTTTCTTTGTCTGTCTTTATATTTCCTGCTGGATCCGTGCGGATATAGATGTTATCCATCATCCAGCGAAGTCTTTACTTATGCTAATTCTTTTATTGCATACGACATTATTGCAAAAGCAGCTGGCCATCCTGATAGGGATACAATATTACTTCTCTTTGCTAATTCCGATACTCCGTATGTCAAATTATCTTCGCACACATTATCCATATTTTACCGTTTGTACTTGCTCCGCATACAAAGCTTACAGCACCCGATGGTGTATTAAACAGCATGTCTTCCTGAAGTACAAAATTCTCATCGATTTGAGACTTATACTGTTGCCTTTTTTTTAATCGTATACTCCGGACAACTCTTTGTCGTCTTGTCTGAAATTGTACTTCCTTTTTTTACAACAAATCCATCTGCAGTTCTCACCCCCACTACGTTCACGCCACTGCGTCTACAGAAGAATTGTAAGCGCAAAATATTGCTACGCTATCCATGAATTACGCTTGCACCAAAATGATAGATGCAAGCCCCAGCATATCCCCAGCAGGACGCACCAGCTTCACATTCAAATCATCATAAAAATCTTTGACTTCATCACAACGGCGTTTTAATTCGTCCAAATCATCAGCTGATACACGCACCACATAAGAGAGCTTATACATCCCCTTGTGGGATTTCGTAAGTTCTAAATGAGAAAAGGACAGCCATGTTTCAGACTGTCCCTTAAAAGAGAAATACGCTGTCAGTAGCAACAATGCTTGTTGCTGATCTTCCAGCGTTAATATTCTTCATTTATTTTAAGCAAATGAGAAGTTGTTAATTGTTTATATTTTTGATATTTCACTTCTGCTTTCGGATACAATCTAATAATTTGTTCGCTTATTTGAAGTGGTGGATTCTGAATATACAAATTTTCCACGTCAAACTTAGCAAGGAAGTTAATAAAATTTGTAATAACATGTTCTCGAACCCCAGCATATTCATCTGAACTAATAACAAAGTTTTTTACAAATATTTTCTCTTCCTTTTCTTCTTTCGGATATTCGCCACTTTGAGTTGGTATCACCAATTTCATGATTTTTCCGTCTTTATCAGATTCATAAACTAAATCCGTTAAATTTCTATATTCTTTTGGGATAATTTGATTGAATTTTTCCTTTGAACCATAGTATATAATTACTTTATTCAATACTCATCACCCCTGCCAGCACAGTATCATAAACATCTAACAGTATTCATACCAAGATACAAGACAACACAGTCTATATCTTCATTTCTGCATATTTCTAAGGCTTCGCTATCAAGTTCAAATTCATAAGCCTTTTATCTGTTCGGACTTGTCGCCAGCCTGCATATATGCACCGTCCAATAAGTAGCCGTTTGGAGCTTTTGTTTCCTCAACGGTTAATGTTCCTAAAGGAAGAACCGCTTTTCCGTCCTGCATATAGAAGCTGTCGCCAGACACTTTGTATGCGTCCGCCAATTTTGTAACATAATGGATTGTACCGTCGCTGTCCTTTTCAGCGATTGTCTTTGTAACCCATGTACGATTAGCTTCGGCAGGGAGATTGTCTTTATTGTAGTAACCGTCATAATATTTCCATGTAAACTCTGCACCCTCTAAAGAAGCGTTCCCTTGTGGGTTGTCTTTCTGTGTTTCCATATCAATCTTGAAAAGTTCAATCAGTGTGGTTGTGACTTTGGGCGTATCACTGACTTTCAAGGTAGCTATTTCACCAGCTTTGACAGTCAACGGATATACTGTCTTGTCCAACTGAAAACCTGCCGCCGGAACGGATAGCTCTTTGATATAGACTTTACCAGCCTTTACTTCCACCGCTTCGGTGTTCCCGTCTTTATCTGTCATAAGGGTGGCAAGCTGTTCCTTGCAGCCTTTATCAGCAAAGACACCATACGTCGCACCAGCAAGGGAATAGCTGTTGTTTCCATTGGTAATGCCCGGATTGGAGGACACCTTTTGAAGTGCCGCATTTCCTACATCCAGCTTCGCCCAGAATTGTCCTAATTCCTGCCCGTCGCCGGAATAGATATAGCCGCCGCAATCATAGCGTCCTTTGTTGGCTTTTACAAATGCCCTTGCGCCAGCGTATACCTCGTCCTGTACCGCTTTGGATACTTCGTCGCAGGCAGCACGTACATGGTCGCAGTTCCATCCTAAATGTACGCTTAACCGCTGCCAGACAACACATTGTTCCAATAGATAGACCTGTTTATAATTCAGCTCCCTGTAGCTGGCTGCATACTGCTTGACGTATTCCAGCGAGAGGGCAACGTCAGCGATCTGGTCGGCACTCATACGGGTGCTTGCGTCAGAACGTGATTTATAGCCAGACTGGAAATCGGTGTTGATGTCAATGCAGTAGGCGGTTTCACCATCCACGGTCATAATTCCCTCATGGAATGTAGAACCTATGCTGCCGTCATTCATGACCTTTTCTACATAGCCTGCCTTTTCCTGTGCGTCCGCCCAGTATTGCTTCTCCGCAGCCTGTACCTGTGAAGCAGGCAAGGTTGTGAGAACCGCAGCCAGACTTAGTACGCCAGCAAGCAGACGGTTTATAATCTTTTTCATATAATCAATGCTCCTTTCGCTTTTTGTAAAAAAATAGGTAAAAAAAAATAGATGTTCACTTTTGAACATCTAAGGGAAAATGTGATATAATGTCGTATTAGGAGGGAAACTTATGCTGGAAATCATTTCAATATGTTTGAATATAATAACTATTGGTTTGACAATTTATGAATTATTCTGCAAAAAATCTTCTAATAGTACGAAGCAATATATTCAGAATAATATAATTCAACAAATCAATCCTAAATATGATATAAATGTATCATCAACTCCAATGTACAAATTAGATAATGTAGCAATACAAAATGCACGTTGGAAATCTAAAAGAATAACTCAATTTGCCATAATTTTGATTTATGTATCTATGGCAATAAATTTTGTAAGTTTCATAAAAAGGAATACTATTCATTCTATTACTGATATCACTGCCATTTTTTATATCCCTATGCGGAACACAATGCTACAGTTATCTATAATTTTGGTATTACTGTGTATTATTTTTATTGTACGTGGTTGGAATAAACAACAATCTGTATTTTCTAACCTAATGAGTATGAAATATTTTACTTTGAAGATAGTAGCAGATTTTTTTGCTATTGCTGGTTTTGCAATGGTTGATTATTCTCTTTTGGAGAAAATAAATACTAACATACAGAACCCGCTTTATTCAATTAACATAATTGGTTGGTCGTTTTTGTTTATACTCCAATTATTTTGGATTCAGCATACAGTTTTAAAAATATATAAGCTTATTCCGTTGTCTAACACGTATGAAGAAAAGGAAAAACAACTATTTGCTTTTGTTCCTGTTTACATTATTTCTATCTTACTTTTTGGACTGACCATCTATACAAAGTTTTTCTAAAACAAATAGGGCGCTCATTTCTGAACGCCCAAACGCAAGAAGGGATACTGTTTTTATCCAGTACCCTTCTTTGTAAATCTTATTCTGTTGTGTTCCCACACTCTATATCAACTACTACTGAAACATTGATATAGTTTTTTATCTCTTTATTTCTGATTTTATCGCCCTCGCTCGTAAAGACGATATGCTTGAAAAAGTGCCTAAAATTAAGGATTTCTACATAGTTCGTCTTTGTAGCAACACACAAGTCTCCACATGCACCGTCTGCGAAAACTGATCAACCGCCCTCACTTTCACAAGTTCATACCCATTCCCACACAGATACTTCAGATCCCGTGCCAGTGTGGCAGAATCACAGCTCACGTACACGATCCGCTCCGGCTGCATCTGCACCATAGTCTCAAGCAGAGATTCCTCGCAGCCTTTCCGCGGCGGATCCACCACGATCACGTCAGCGTGAGCCTGTTCTCCCGGATGTGCCTTAGCATAATCTGCATAATATCCCGGCAGAACCTCTTCTGCTTTTCCAACATAAAACTTTGCATTCTCGATTCCGTTGATCTGCGCATTTTTTCTGGCGTCCTCGATGGCCTGAGGAATGATCTCCACACCGTAGACTTGTTTCGCATTCTGCGCCAGAAACAGGGATATCGTTCCGATTCCACAGTAGAGATCCCAGACCGTCTCATCTCCTTTTAAGTCTGCATACTCCAGTGCAAGTCCGTACAATTTCTCTGTCTGCACCGGATTGACCTGGAAAAAGGACAGCGGAGAGATCTGATATTTGATTTCACCGATATAATCTGTAATAAATGCCTGTCCCCACAGCACTTCATAAGAATCTCCCATGATCACATTGGTGTTTTTCTGATTCACACTGATCGTGATACTGGTCATTCCTTCGATTTTCTGCAGTAATTCAACCAGTTTTTCACAATGAGGGATTTTTTTTGCGTTGATGACAAGACAGACCATAATCTCTTTGGTTGTAAAGCCATACCGGATCAGGACATGACGAAGTAAGCCTTTCCCTGTTTTTTCATCATATGGCTCCATCTGATATTGCTCCATAAATGACAGGATGGTTTCCAGAATCTCCTGATTCTGCTCTACTCCCAGTGCACAGTCTGTATTTGCAATAATATCGTGAGTACGGCCTGCATAAAACCCTGTCACTGTCACTCCATTTTTATCTTTTCCAAACGGGAACTGCGCCTTATTTCTGTAGTGAAATGGGATTTCCATTCCCACGATCGGATCTGCAATTTTTTCCAGCAGTTCTGGCGAAAAGCCGCCGATCCTCTCCAGATTTCCCAACACTTTTCTGTTTTTAAACTCCAGCTGCTTCTCATAGGAAATCTGCTGAATCTGACATCCTCCGCACTGTCTTGCGAATTTACACTTCGGCTCCACTCTGTCTTTGGACAGTTCGATAATCTGCATCATTCTCGCATATCCATAATTTTTCTTGGCTTTCATGATTTTTGCTTCCACCACATCACCGATGACCGCATCCTTGATAAACAGCGTATAGCCGTCAATTTTTCCGATTCCTTCCCCGTTCACTCCGATATCTTCAATCGTCACCTTTACTACATCATTCTTCTGCATCTATTTTTCTCCTTTATCTGAAAAAAGAGGGCGCACAAAATTTCTTTTGGTCACCCTCTTTTGTTTCTCTGTCTCTAAATGGAACTTCTTCTCAGGTTTGTCTCAAACATCCGGTTGTAACCCAGCCAGTCATTTCCCGGTTTATTTTTAAAGATCTCCGTCAGAGTCTGCATCTTGGCATCTGCATTATCTGCCAGATTCAATGCCATCGCCTCTGCGAGGGCCGGTTTTTTCGGAGAACCATACTCCAGCTCCCCGTGATGGGAAATAATACAATGCTTCAATTCACTTCCCAGCTTTTCCGGAAATCCCGGAATCTCTCTTATCGCATCATTCATCATCTCAACACCAATGATGATGTGCCCCAGAAGCTGTCCGTCATCCGTATAATCATTATCCGGAAATGCAGAAAGCTCTTTTGTCTTTCCAATATCGTGGCACATTGCCGCCGTATAAAGAAGATCTCTGTTCAAGATTTCATAGGTGTCCGCAAAATACCGACACATCTTCACAACACTTAACGTATGCTCCAGAAGTCCTCCTGCAAATCCGTGATGAACTGTTTTTGCCGCAGAATGTCCTTTAAACACGCGGATAAATTCCTCATCTTTCACAAAATAATATTCCAGCAGCTGACGCAGCCACGTGTTGGAAATTCCACGGATAAATCCGAGCAGCTCTTCATACATACTGTCCACACTCTTCTCAGAAGTCGGCATATAATCCGCCGGATTGTATTCACCCTCTTCTGCTTTTCTGATCTGACGGATGTTCATCTGCAGACTTCCGTTATAACTTGTCACATCACCAAATACTTCGATGAAATCCTTCTCATCATACTCTGCGATCCCCTGAGAATTCGGATCCCATACTTTTCCATCCAGTGTTCCCGTCTTATCCTGTAAAATCAGATTGTCATAAGGCTTTCCGTTTCTTGTCTCCGCGGAACGTTTTCCTTTACACAGGTATACATTCCTGATTGTCTCGCCTTCATGTAAATCCTTGATATATCTCATAATAATTTTGTTTCCTCTCTATTTTTGCTATTCTTTACTCACGGCTGTCAAGTACCAGCTGAAACGAAATCTCCACGTATCCTCCTGCACCGAGACGTTTTCCCTGAATCCGGATCGTATCTCCCGCTTTACACTTCTGAAGTACCTTTTCATACTGAGCCATAGAGGCAATCTCCTCGCCGTCCACAGACTGGATTACATCACCGCTCTGGATTCCCGCTGCCATTGCCGGAGAGTTCGCCTGTATCTGGGTCACATACATTCCGGACGGCACCTGCTTTGATTCCGAAATATCACTGCTGACCGTCACTCCGTAAATCCCTGCATAGGGAACCGACTGACTGTTTAAAAGCAGTTCCATGATCGGTTTTAAATCAGAAATCCCATATGCATTGGCAGTATGACCCTGATTCTCTGTCCAGATCTCGGAATCAATGAGTCCGATGATCTCTCCGTCCAGATTACACAGAACACCGGAACTAAAATCCGCTGACGGAATATCTGTCGCCAGAACGCTGAATGTATGATCCGGAATTGCTTTTTCGTGTGCATTAGAACTGATCATACCATATCCTGTTCCATCTGAATATCCAAATGTATCTCCAAGGGCGATCACCGGATCTCCCTCTGCCACTATATTTGAATTTCCGAGAGCCGCTGTTTTTATCTCATCCCACGTGCTTTCAGAAATCAGGTTTCTTCTGACACCAAACACCGCCAGATGACTGTTTTTATCCTGCTTTTTCAGCGATGCTTCACAGGTGCTGCCATCTGAAAACTGCACATTCCAGACAGTGGATTCCCCGCAGACAGAATTGTTGCTGAGGATCAAAAGCTCCTGTCCATTGTCTGCTGCGATCAGCCCTGTACATCCCATATCTTCATCATTTACATCCTTTGTAAGATTCGCCGCATCCTGCTCACCCCTGACCGTGACCACACTTTTTGCGGCCTCTGCTGCAATCTGGTAAACACTCTGCATCATGGCTTCATAATCTTCTGCTCTCAGATTTTTCTCCTGCGAATCCTGCTCCTGCGCCTCGTCTTCTTCCGGATGCGTCTCTTCACTGTCTTCCGGAATGATCACAGTTTTCGGAGATCCCGGAAATAAGTTCTGTACCCACGGATTCAGGGCATAGAAACCCAGACAGGCAAACGCACCTACCACGATTCCGTAAACAGCCAGTTTCAGAAGCTGTTTTCTCACCTGTTTTCCGGTGATCGGTTCCGGCTTGATCGTCTCCTGCAGAAAAGAAAAACTATCCTCTTTTTGCTCTTCATTCAAGTCTTTGGGGGACTTTTCTTTTGGGTCTTCATTCCACGGCATAATTGCTAATCTCCTCTGCTGTATAGTATAACCGATTCCCCCGGATTGTTCAATATTTATCCTTTTCATTCCCCCACAAATAAGGTAAAATATAGCTGTGAGTTCGAATTATAAAAGGTGAAAGAATATGAATCAAAAAACATTGACAAAATTAGAATATTATAAAATCACTGCGCTTTTGGAGGAACAGGCTTCTTCCATGCGCGGAAAACAGCTTTGCCGCAAGCTGAAACCGATGACCGATCCGGAAAAGATCAACACTGCACAGGAGCAGACCGAAGCGGCATTTACACGGATCGTCAAAAAGGGACGCATCTCTTTTGGCAATGCATTCCCCATCGGAGAGTCTTTAAAACGTCTGGAGATCGGCGGTGCACTTGGATGCGGAGAGCTTCTTCGCATCTGCAAAGTTTTACAGAATGCCGGAAAAGTAAAGGCTTACGGACGTCACGACACACAGGAAGAGCTTTGTGACTGCCTGGATGTCTATTTTGAACAGCTGGAACCTCTGTTTCCTCTGACTGCCGAGATTGAGCGCTGTATTCAGGGGGAAGATGAGATCAGCGATGATGCCAGCAGCACATTAAAGAATATCCGCCGCAGCATCGGACACATCAACGATAAAGTTCATGCAACTCTGACAAATCTGGTGAACGGTTCTCTGCGCACCTATCTGCAGGATCCGATCATCACCATGCGCGGAGACCGCTACTGTGTTCCGGTCAAAGCCGAGTACCGCAGTCAGGTCAACGGGATGATCCACGATCAGTCCTCCACCGGTTCTACACTGTTTATCGAGCCGATGGCAGTCGTAAAACTGAACAACGACCTCAAAGAACTGTATGCGAAAGAACAGGAAGAAATTCAGGTCATCCTCGCCCGTCTCAGCGAAGAGACCGCGCAGTATATTGAAGAGATCCGCACGGATTACCATATTCTGACGGATCTTGATTTTATCTTTGCCCGCGGTGCACTGGCATTTTCTATGAATGCCAGCCGTCCGCTCCTCAACACAGATGGACGCATTCACATCCGTGAGGGAAGACATCCTCTTCTGGATCCAAAAAAAGTAGTTCCGATCACGGTTTCTCTGGGAGACGATTTTTCTCTTCTGATCATTACAGGACCAAATACCGGCGGAAAGACGGTATCTTTAAAAACCGTAGGACTTTTTACCCTGATGGGACAGTCCGGCCTTCACATCCCTGCCAGAGACCGTTCTGAACTGGCAGTGTTTAAACAGGTCTATGCAGATATCGGAGATGAGCAGAGCATTGAGCAGAGCTTGAGTACCTTCTCTTCTCATATGACAAATATTGTCTCTTTCCTGCATGATGTAGATGAGAATTCTCTGGTTCTGTTTGATGAGCTTGGAGCCGGAACGGATCCTACCGAAGGAGCCGCGCTGGCCATCGCCATTCTCTCCTATCTGCACGGACGTGGAATCCGCACCATGGCTACCACTCATTACAGTGAATTAAAGGTCTACGCACTTTCCACTCCCGGAGTTGAGAATGCCTGCTGTGAGTTTGACGTAGAAAGTCTGCGCCCGACCTACCGCCTCCTGATCGGAATCCCGGGAAAGAGTAATGCATTTGCGATTTCCGGTAAGCTCGGCCTTCCGGATTATATCATCGAAGATGCCAAAACCAGACTTTCCGAACAGGATGTCTCATTTGAGGATCTGATCTCAGATCTGGAGACAAGCAAACGCACGATCGAAAAAGAACAGGAAGAGATTGCAGCATATAAAAAAGAAATCGAAGCACTGAAAAGTCAAGCGCAGCAAAAACAAGAACGCATCGAGGAACAAAGAGAGCGGATTCTTGCCGAAGCCCGCGAAAAGGCAAATACAATCCTGCGCGATGCCAAAGATGTGGCTGATGAGACGATTAAAAATTTCCGCAAATTCGGAAAAGAAAATATTTCAGCCGCCGAAATGGAAAAAGAAAGAGAACGTCTGCGCAAGAAGATGAAGGAAAATACCGCATCTTCATCTTTGAAAGTACAGAAACCGAAAAAGGAATACAAACCAACTGATTTCAAACTCGGAGAATCTGTAAAAGTACTGAGCATGAATCTGACCGGAACCATCAGTTCCCTTCCGGATTCCCGCGGCAATGTGACAGTGCAGATGGGAATTTTAAGATCTCAGGTTCACATTTCAGATCTGGAGATTATCGAAGAGGCGAATCCTTATGCACCAAAATCATTCAAACGTACGTCAAAAGGCAAGCTGAAAATGAGCAAATCTCTGTCCGTGAGCCCTGAAATCAATCTGCTTGGAAAGACTGTAGACGAAGCAGTTTCTGAGCTGGACAAATATCTGGATGATGCTCTGCTGTCCCATTTAAGCACAGTGCGGGTAGTACACGGAAAAGGAACGGGAGCACTCCGAAAAGGAATTCACGAATTCCTGCGCCGTCAGAAGCATGTTAAGTCCTACCGTCTCGGGGAATTCGGAGAAGGAGACGCCGGCGTCACGATCGTGGAGTTAAAATAAACGGGGTTATAAGAGAGGAGTATTTATGATTGCAAAACAGAAAATTTTAATTGTGGACGATGATGAGAATATCGCAGAACTGATCTCGCTCTATCTGATGAAAGAGTGCTTTGATACGAAAATTGTGTCAAACGGGGAGGATGCGCTGTCTGCCTTTGAGACATATCAGCCAAACCTTGTTCTTCTGGATCTGATGCTTCCGGGAATCGACGGCTATCAAGTCTGCCGGGAACTGCGCGCCAAATCACAGGTACCGATCATCATGCTCTCTGCAAAAGGAGAAGTATTTGACAAAGTACTGGGACTGGAGCTGGGGGCAGATGACTATATCATGAAGCCGTTTGACTCCAAAGAGATGGTAGCACGAGTGCGTGCTGTCCTGCGCCGTTATCAGCCGGTCAAGCCGGAAGCACCTGCCGCAGAAAAGGTAAAATGTGTCGAGTACGACGGACTTACCATCAATCTTACAAACTATTCCGTACTGTGCGACGGCCAGAACGTTGACATGCCTCCAAAAGAACTGGAGCTTTTATACTTTCTGGCTGCTTCTCCAAATCAGGTATTTACAAGAGAACAGCTTTTGGATCAGATCTGGGGCTATGAATACATCGGCGACACCCGCACAGTAGATGTTCATATCAAACGTCTCCGCGAAAAGATCAAAGATCATCCGGGCTGGGGACTGAGCACCGTATGGGGAATCGGTTACAAATTCGAAGTAAAATAAACAAAAAAGGATGGATACTATGAAAAGTACACTGCGTTTAAAATTTATCATGCTGTATATTATCTTTGGATTTCTCAGTATTTTCACGGTATCCCTCTTGTCGAATCAGCTTCTGCTCAATAAACTGGAACAGGATTCCTCACAAAATATGTACCGGATTGCAAATCAGACTGCGACCTCCTACCTGCCCTCATACTTTTCAAATGATCTTTCAGCCTGGTCTGTTCATTCTCAGCTGCAGGCCATGCAGCTGTATCTGAACGCGTCCGTCTGGTTTGTCAAAACAGACGGCACACTGATTACTTCTGCCCCTCTGGATGGAATCGAAGCCCCGGAACAGATCCTGGAATTCGACCCTGCCGAGATTGGAAACAATCAGTTTATCTCCGGAAATTATCATGGATACTTTGAGGAAGATGTAATCACTGTCATGGCACCTGTCACCCAGGATTTTTCCGTGCAGGGCTATCTTTTGATCCATCGTCCGATCGAAAGCCTGAAGCAGACATGCCATTCTCTGATCCTGCCGGTATACATTACGATGGCCGTGATCTATCTGCTGTCCTTTCTCTTTCTGATTGGGTTTGAATTTTTTGTATTCCGTCCACTGAGACAGATTACAGAAGCGGCAACTCAGTATGCATCCGGAAATCTGACCTATGAGATTCCTGTAACAACGCACGACGAGATGGGATATCTTTCTGCTTCTCTGAATTACATGTCCTCACAGCTGAAGGATATGGAGGAATACCAGAAAAAGATTGTAGCGAATGTCTCTCACGACTTCCGTTCTCCGCTCACCTCGATCAAAGGCTATGTGCAGGCGATGACTGACGGCACGATTCCGCCCCAGTTGCATCAGAAATATTTGAATATCATTCTCTTTGAGACGGAACGTCTGACAGATCTGACACAGGATCTTTTGACACTCAACGAGTTTGACCGGAATGAAATGATCCTGGACAAGACAGAGTTTGATATCCAGCAGATGATCAAGAACACTGCCGCCTCTTTCGAAGGCACCTGCACAAGCAAACGGATTTCCATTGAGCTTCTGCTTCTGGCAGGCAATATTCTCGTGTATGCAGACCGACGGAAGATTCAGCAGGTTCTTTACAATCTCATTGATAATGCGATCAAATTCAGCGGAAACGACTCTTCGATCACGATTGAGGTCACCGAAAAGAATGAGAAGGTTTTTGTTTCTGTCAAGGATACCGGAATGGGAATTCCAAAAAAAGAACTGAATAAAATCTGGGAACGCTTTTACAAGTCCGACCTGTCCCGCGGAAAGGATAAAAAAGGAACCGGCCTCGGACTTGCCATCGTCAAAGAGGCCATTCAGGCTCACGATGAACATATCAATGTCATCAGCACAGAGGGCGTTGGCACAGAGTTCATCTTCTCTCTGACGAAGGTTTAAATCCTTACAGGTCTCTTTTGTTAAATATGAAAACAGCTGCTGCAAGATTCACGATACCACCAAGCAGTGTGACTGCAATCGCCACAAAATAGTCCTTGATATCAACACTTCCCGCAAGCAGAGGTACCCCATCCAGCAAATGGATCGGGAGTGCCTCTTTTATTTTCGGAATGAAGCTTAAAATATAGCAGAATGCAAATCCGCCTCCTACACCGAGTAACGCAGATGCTGCTGTATTACAGCAGCCAGACGAAACAATGGATTCAGACGACACTTTGCGTGATAAAATCAACCTTAATTCTATTCGCTAAATCCAGAATTTTTGAATCAATGAGTTTTATTGTCTTCTGGAATTCTTCATCGCTTTTTCCAGTAGGATCCTCTAATCCCCAATCCTCCCTGTGCCTGCATGAAACAGTCGGGCAGTTCACATTGCATCCCATTGTGATCACAATATCTACAGGAGGGATATCTAACAACAGCTTTGAGTACTGTGTTTCTTCCATATCAATCTGGTATATTTCCTTCATTAAGCGAACTGCATCCTGATTGATCTGCGGTTTCGTTTCTGTTCCGGCAGAATAACTTTCAAAGACATCACTTGCAAGATATTTACCAAGCGCTTCCGCAATCTGACTGCGACATGAGTTGTGAACACATATAAAAGCCACTTTCATTTTATCCATATCTGTTACGCCTCCTTCTCTTCCAATATTCTTTTTAATTCATTCTTCCTTTTTTTCAAATAATTCCATAATTCACGTTCTCCTTTAAATAAATACTGCGCTGAAGATATTAAAAGTATAACCGACAATGATAATCCCTGCCGTGCATATCCCAATAAATAATACCAGTAATTTTGGTTTTACAGCTTTTTTCAGCATGATCAAAGACGGCAGACTTAATGTTGTTACTGCCATCATAAATGATAAAATTGTTCCCAGCTCTGCACCTTTTGATAACAAAGCTTCTGCAACAGGGATTGTACCGAATATATCCGCATACATCGGGATTCCAACCAGCGTTGCCAAAATCACACCAAAAGGATTCCGACTTCCCAAAACACTCTCGATCCAACTTTCCGGAATCCAGTTATGGATCACTGCTCCTATTCCTACCCCAATCAGAATGTATGGAAATACTTTTTTAAAAGTTCCTATCACCTGCTTTTTGGCATATTGTACCCTGTCTTTTTTGGTTAATGTCGGTGAACTGATATCAACACTTCTTGCATTTTTCACAAAATCCTCTACATATTTTTCCATATGCAGTTTTTCAATCAATGTCCCGCCCATAACCGCAATGACCAACCCGAGAATAACATAAGCTGCTGCAACTTTCGCTCCAAAAATACTCATCAGCAATACAAGACTTCCCAGATCAACCATAGGAGAAGAGATCAAGAACGAAAAGGTAACTCCCAATGGCAATCCGGCACTTGTAAATCCGATAAACAACGGAATGGAAGAACAGGAACAAAAAGGAGTAACTGTTCCCAGTAAAGCGGATATCACATTTGCTCCTATTCCGTCAAATTTTCCTAAAATCTTCTTACTTCTTTCCGGTGGAAAATAACTCTGGATATATGAAATCATAAAAATCAACAAGCATAACAAAATTGTAATTTTGACCACGTCATACAGAAAAAATTGAATACTTCCGCCCAGGCGGCCGCCGATATCCACACCTGCCACAGATAATACATCGCCGATCAACAGATTCAGAAACTTCATCCCCAGTATCTGATCCTGAAAAAATATCCAGATTGTATTTAAAAATTCCAAAAAATCACTCCTCTTCTTTGATATATCAACTTTTTTTGATGTATTGAGGTTTTATAAAAGCCATCCGAAGATGACCTCTATCAACAGCATTTTGACTGCTTTTCACTTTCTGGTGTTGTCAGTTCCAACAGACGTCTGGAAGCATACTCACTTCCACTTTTACTGAGACTGTAATGTGTCCATTTTCCTTCTTGCCTGCTGACTACCAGCCCTGACTCGCAAAGTATTTTCATGTGATAGGATAAAGCGGACTGTCCGATATTCATATACTCAATTAAAACACAGGCGCACTTTTCACCGCTTTTCAAATGGTTTAAAATCGCCAGTCGTTTTTCATCACAAAGTGCTTTGAAAATCTTTACATCTTTTGAATAATCATCCATACCCTTCACCTTACATCAAATATTTTTGATATGTGTATCATACCTCTGAATGCATCTTTTGTCAATATATATATCAACTTTTTTTAATATGTCTTTTTACCCGATCCAATCTTCATGCAATACTTTCATTCCCATGAAGTCCCTTCCCTTGGATCCATGGAAATCGCTGCCGGATGTACAAAATAACTTTGCATCCTGCACCACCCTATATATCCATTCTTTTTCAGAAGAATCAAATGCTGAATAATTTGCTTCTATTCCGTCCAGACCGCACGTTTTTAAATATTGCAGAATCACCTGAATTTCTTCTTTTTCCAATTTTCGTTTTTCAAAATTGCGATAAACAAAGAGGGGATGTGCCCACACAGCACGTCCCCCGGCTTTATGAATCAATCGGATTGCCTGCTCTATTGAAATATTAGCGGCATTCAACAAAGACTCAAACACTTCCAGAACCCTCTGTTTTCGCGCCTCCAGTGCTTTGATCAGATCCGGATCATTCTCATCAAAGCCATAGCCGAGCAGATGAATGGAAAATGGCAGAGAAACCGCATCCGGAGTCTTCTCCTGGCATGTAAATTCAATCCCGGAAATAAATGTGATCCGATCTCTGCTAAGCATCCTTGCTTTTTGGATTCCGTCAATCGTATCGTAATCCGTCAGAGAAAACCTTGTGATCTTCTTCTCCAACAACATAGGAAGAATCTCTTCTATTTATAGAGCATATTTTTAATGGACGCATCTTCCATATTCTCGTTTGTCACCCACACATATCCTGTATCCACAAGAGCTTCGTTTCCTGTCTGAAGGATACTCCTTGCTGCTGCCACTACAGAAGCATAACCAATTCCAAATGGATTCTGCACTGCAAGCCCTTCAATCTCCCCATTTTTCAATGCCTCGATCTGAGCTTCTCCGGCATCAAATCCTGTAAGAACAATTTCATCTGTCTTTTCTGCCTCTTTCAAGGCTGACAATCCAAGCTGCACTGCCGTAACATTCGTTCCGAACATTCCTTTGAGATTTGGATGCTGTTCCATATAATACAGGATCACATCTTCATCGCTGAGATCATCTGCTGTGATCTCTGGTTCCTCTGCCTTCTTTGCAGCATTCTTTTGCTCTGCAATCTCTTTTTTCAGATCATCCATCTGGTCACAGTAAATCGTATCTACAATCTGCACATTCGGATGTCCGCTCTTGATTTCTTCCTGAAATCCTGCCAAACGCTCTTTTGCCACTTCCGAATTACTGTCAGACGCCAGAAGCAGAACCTCTCCCGCATCCTCAATTCCATTGCACAGCTGATATGCGACTGTTTTTGCAGCCTCTGTATTGTTCGTCTTTACAGTACACTGGATTCCCTGATACGTATTTCCGGAGTCCAGAGCAATGACCGGAATCCCATTCTCTGCTGCCGCATCAAACTGTACCTTACATGCATCCTCATCAATACTTGCGATTCCTAACGCATCCGGATACCGCGCCAGTTCTTCATCCAGAATATTGACCTGTTCATCAATATCCTCTCCGTCCGGTGCATTAAAGGTTGCCTTGATCTTATCTTCCCCACTATATCCAAGAGTCTTATTCAGATCCTTTACCGCCTGTTCCACACCTTTTTTTACTTCTTTCCAATAAGACGAGCTCTCATCCTTTCCGATGATCGATATATAAGTACCCGGCTCCAGATTAAGCCCCTGTATATTGCTGTAAGCTGCCGGTGTCACAAAATCCAGATTAGCCTGATACGAAGGCTCCTCAGTCTTATCTCCTGTAAAAGTCGGAGTCTCCTCCTTTTTGCTGCAGGCACTGGCTGCCAGGGCAACACACAAGATCGTCGGTATCACTGCTCTTAATTTTCTTGTCATATCAAAACCTCCAGTATAAACTGTCTTTTCACAATAGCTTATCCCCCTTATGCATCCCGTAATACATGCTTTCGGCGGGCGGACTTCGTCCGATAAGGTATACTATACACGATTTCTGTGAAAAAAAAAGAAAGATTTTCTTAATTTTCGAAAAATTTTATATTTTTACTCTTTAAATTGCATTTGATTTTAACCATAAATTCACAATGATAATGCTTGTATATTTTCCTCATTTGTATTAGAATGTTGGTAACGGTAACGGTAATCCTTTATCGTAATTCCAAAGAAGGAGGATACATATTATGGCACACGTAATTAGTGATGAATGTGTAAGCTGTGGTTCTTGCGAAGGCGAATGTCCAGTAGGAGCTATCTCCGAAGGCGATGGCAAATACGAAATCGATGCTGATGCTTGCGTTGACTGCGGAGCATGTGAAGCTGCCTGTCCTACAGGTGCTATTTCAGCAGAGTAATTTTTAATATTTGCGAGTGATCACAAGCATGAAAAGAGCATTTTGAATCTCAGATTCAGGATGCTCTTTTTCATATCCTTAAAATCGCTGCTGTTCCCAGTAATCTCAAGTCACTTCCTGACACAATTTGACGAACGGTTTCTAAGGCGTTTTACACCCCCTCATGCTATAATAATACCGAAAACAGATCATAGGAGGTATATTTTAATGGGCGAGGTCAGATTTATGATTTCTGAAGCGGCAAAACAGGTTCATGTAGAATCTCACGTTCTGCGTTACTGGGAGGAAGAGCTTGAGCTTGTCATCGGACGCACAGAAATGGGACATCGATATTATACCGAAGATGATATACAACTCTTTTGCTGTATTAAAAAACTAAAAGATGCCGGAATGCTTTTAAAGGACTTAAAGCCTCTCATTCCGGAATTAAAATCAACCAAACTGAAGCTTCAAAAGACAGAGGCATTAAAAAAAGCAGCTCTGAAAAAAGAAACGGCCGCCTCGACTGTTTCAGCTCCTGCTGCGGTTTCCGCTCCGGCGGCTGTGTCAACTCCAGCAGCCATCTCCGAAGCAGAAGTCGTGCCGGTCACTCAACTGGAACAGGTCCGTTCTCTAATCGGAGATGTATTGACAGAGGTCGTCGTGTCCAACAATGAAGAATTAAAAAAAGACATCAGTAAGTCTGTCACTACTGATGTCATACGAGAAATGGACTTCCTCTTCCAGGCAAAAGAACGGCAGGAAGAAGAACATTTCCGCAAACTGGACACGCTGATCCGCCAGCAGCAGGCGAACCGCAAAGAGGCGGCCCGCGAACATCCGCTCGGCAGATTAAAAAATATGTTCAATCACTGCTGATCCTGACGAAGTTCATTTCCAAAACGGGTGTACTGCGGCATCCATGCCAGTCTGACGGTTCCAACCGGACCGTTTCTCTGTTTTGCAATGATGATTTCCGCAATATTTTTGTCTTCTGTATCAGGAATATAATAATCCTCACGATAGATAAACATACAGACATCGGCATCCTGCTCGATGGCTCCGGACTCACGAAGGTCGGAAAGCATCGGGCGTTTGTCCGTTCTCTGTTCTACCGCACGGCTCAACTGAGACAATGCGATCACCGGAACATTCAATTCTCTTGCCAGTCCTTTTAGAGAACGGGAGATCTCGGAAATCTCCTGCTGACGGCTTTCATTGCTTCTTCCACCACTTCCGCTCATCAACTGCAGGTAGTCGATGATGATCAGATCCAGACCGTGCTCTAACTTGTACTTACGGCACTTGGAACGCATCTCTGTAATAGAAATACCCGAAGTATCGTCAATGATCAGTTTTGATTTTCCGATCGTACCGGCACCTTCGATCAGTTTTTCCCAATCCGAATCTTTCAGGTTTCCGGTTCTCAGTATCTGCGCATCCACATGAGCCTCCAAAGAGAACAGACGATTTACAAGCTGTTCTTTGGACATCTCAAGACTGAAGATGGCAACGGCCTTCTCCTGACGGAACGCCACATGCTGGGCAATGTTCAGTACAAACGCTGTCTTTCCCATAGACGGACGCGCCGCCACCAGGATCAGATCCGAACGCTGCAGACCGGAGAGTTTGTAATCCAGATCAATGAAGCCTGTCGGAATTCCGGTTACCGTTCCTTTTGTCTTAGACGCTTTTTCTATCACTTCCAGCGCATTTAAAACAACCTGCTTAATTGGCGTGTATTCCTGGCTGTTGCCATGCTGCGCCAGTTCAAAAATCCGCTTTTCCGCAGCATCCATGATCACATCCAGCGGTTGATTCTCCAGATAACAGTTGTTTGCAATCTCTTCATTGATCTTGATCATCTTCCGAAGAGTTGCTTTTTCGCGGACAATCTCTGCGTAATACTTAATATTTGCCGAGGTCTGGGCGTTGACCAGAAGTTCTCTTGCAAACTCCAGTCCGCTGATCTCCGGCGGAGCATTTTTCTCTTTCAAATGCTCCTGCAGTGTGATCAGATCCACCGGCTTCCCTGCCTGAAACAATTCTACCATCGCATCAAACAGCATTCCGTATGCACTCTGATAGAAATCCTCCCCTGTAAGCATCTCAGCTGCGACCATAATTGCATCTTTATCCATCAGCATGGCGCCCACAACCGCCTGCTCCGCTTCTGTGCTGTGGGGCAATATTCGTTTAATCGCTGCTTCCATAAACTCTATTTCCCCTTATGCTTCTTTCACGGAAACATTCAACTCTGCTGTCACTTCCGGATGCAGTTTTACAGATACGATATGTGTTCCCAGTGTTTTGATCTGCTCTTTCAGCTGAATCTTCTTTTTATCAATATCCAGATGCATCTGCTCTTTGACTGCCTCTGCAATCTCCTTGCTGGAAACAGAACCGAATGTTCTTCCGCCTTCACCGACTTTCATGGTAAGTACGACTTTTCCTGCTTTGAGTTCCTCTGCCAGTTTTTTCGCTGCATCCAGGTGCTCCTGTGCAACCTTGGCTTCATTGTTCTTCTGCAGCTTCAGGTCATTGAGATTTTTCCCGTTTGCTTCTACCCCAAGCTTTTTCGGCAGAATAAAGTTTCTCGCATATCCGTCATTTACATTGACAACCTCTCCTTTTTTTCCAAGAGCTTTTACATCCTGTAATAAAATCACTTTCATTTTATATATCTCCTTCCTCTATCATCTGGTCGATCGTTACCTTTAGCGCCTCGATCGCCTCTTTTACGTTTGTATGTTCAAACTGTGCGCCGGCTGAATTGATATGACCGCCTCCGCCCAGTTTTTCCGCTATGATCTGCACGTTTACTTCGTCTATAGAACGTGCGCTCAGGAAAATCCTTCCATTATACACTGTCAGCACAAAAGATGCCTTGATACCATTGATATCCAGCAGCTCATTTGCTGTCTGTGCCGCCAGTACCGTCGGACTTGCAATGTCACTCGGACACTCTGCAATGGCATACTGTTCTCTGTAGACCTCTGCCATACGCATCGCCTCTGCCTTGGCACGGTAAGACTCCATATCGTCCCGGAACATCTTTCTGACCCGGGTAATGTCCGCTCCGCAGCGTCTTAAATATGCCGCCGCCTCAAATGTACGGACACCGGTACGGTTCATAAAATTCCTCGTATCGATCATGATTCCTGCATACAGGCAGTCTGCCTCAATGGACGGCACCTTGATATCATCCACAATATACTGTAGGACTTCTGCCACCATCTCACAGGTGGAGGACGAATACGGCTCAATATAGGACAGGACCGCATTGTCGATCACCGTACTGCTCTGCCGATGATGATCCAGCACCGCAATGGTCTTAGATCTCTTTAAAAGTTCCGGACACTCTGTCATCTGTGGTTTGTTCGTATCTACCACCACGACCATAGCGCTGTCTGAAATATAATCCAGCGCTTCCCCGGAAGTCAGGAAAATATCTTTTCCATACACACTGCTCTGCGCGATCTCATCATACAGAGGTTTGATCGAGGTACTCACGTCGTTGATCACGATATGCGCCTTCTTTTCCATAGCAACAGCAGCTCTGTAAATTCCCATACACGCTCCAAAGGAGTCCGGATCTGAAATCTTATGTCCCATGACAATGACCTGATCCTTTGCCACAATGAACTCTCTGAGTGCCTCTGCTTTAACACGGGCTTTTACTCTCGTATTTTTAGCTGTCTGCTCTTTCTTGCCACCAAAATACGTGATTCCTTTACAATCCTTGATCACCGCCTGGTCTCCTCCTCTTGCCAGTGCAAGATCGATCGCCATACGGGCATAATTGTAACTCAGCGCATAAGTTGCTGTATTCAGTCCTAACCCGATGCTCAAAGTAGCGGATCGGGCATTTCCGATGTTGACCTGCTTAACTTCTTCCAGGAGAGAAAACTTATCTGCTTCAAACTTACGGTAGCTTTCTTTTTTCACAACAAAGAAATATTTATCATTCTCCAGTTTTTTTACAATTCCGTCCACATCATTGATATACTTATTGATCTTTCTGTCGATCAGAGCGACCAAAAGAGACTGACGGACTTCTTCCACACTCTCCATCACTTCATCATAGTTGTCAATGTAGATCAGCCCGGCAATAAGCCTCTGATCTTCATTTTCACGGATGTAAGAATTCAGTTCTGTCACATCTCTCATATAAAGTGCGATAAAATACTCTTTTTCTTTCGGAATCTGCAGCATCCGCTCGCTCTCGCTGAAGCCCTCCAGGGAAATCCTGCGCAGCTCCACCTGATAATCCCGCTCCTTATATGTGATCTCCAGCTCATTTCTGGTCTCATCATCCTTCGGAAAAATTCCCTTGTTCAATTCCGGGATTATCTTCTGGATAAACTTTTCTCTTCCATCCACGATTTCCGAAAAACGGTCGTTCTTCCATAAAATATGTCCATCCTCCAGAATGATCGCATAGGGAACGGTCAGTTCCTTTAACAGCGTGTTCTGAATTCCCTTGTACTGTGTTGAGAACTGGATCAAATCTGCCAGAATAAGAGAGCGGTTGTAAAAATATAACAATCCAACGATCATTGCATAAATAATGACGAATACCGTCATCGTAAGTCCGGCTTTTTGATCCGTCATATACATCCAGATATTCATTGCCAACAGTAAGATCGTCATGATCAGCGGCCACTGCATGTACATCCTCAGCTGCCCTTTTAAACGCATGTTTTTGTTCTTCATGATTTCCTATCCTCTATCCATACTTTCGTTTGCACAGCCTCCCCATACGCTGTGATTTCACAAACTCAGTCTTAGTATACCACTTTTTTGTCTCCGTGTCAGCTTTCATCCACATCCGGTTCCTTCGGCCGATATATCTCACCGGATTCCCGGTCAACAGCAATTCCCTTTTTTTCCAGATGCTCATAGACATCCCCACGGAGAAGTGCATACAGCACGGAAACGATTGGAATGAAAACCAGCATTCCCACGATTCCCATCAGACTGGCTCCGATACTGACCGCTGCCAGCACCCAGATAGACGGAAGTCCCACAGAACTGCCCACCACTCTCGGATAGATCAGATTTCCCTCGATCTGCTGAAGGATCAGGAACATGATCACAAAAACCAAAGCCTTCATCGGCGCCACCGTCAGGATCAGAAATGCTCCCACTACGCAGCCAATAAATGCCCCGAAAATCGGAATCAGCGCAGTAAACGCGATCAGAACACCAATGAGCATCGCATATGGCATCTGCAGGATTCCCATACAGATCACAAACATCGTTCCCAGAATCACGGCCTCCAGACATTGTCCTGTCAGGAAATTCGAAAATGTACGGTAACTCAGAGAACAAACATCCAGAACCTTTTTCACCAGATCTTCTTTCATGTATGCATACATCACTTTCCGGATCTGAATATTTAATTTTTCTTTCTGCAACAAAATGTAGCACGCAAAAACAAACGCAATCACAAAGGTTGTAATTCCACTGGCAATCCTTCTTGCCACTACAAACGTAGAGCCAAGAACGCTGCTCGCTCCACTCGTAAAAAACTTCACGACTTCATTTATTATTTTGTCCCAATCCAGCGTCAGACTGTCCAGCCATTCCTTGATTTCCTTATTGTTATGGAAAATCTCTTCTGCCCAGCTCTGCGCTTTCGGCATAAATGACTGTATCCCTTTCCCGATTGATATAAAAGTGTCCCCCAGCTTCGGAAGCACTCCGAATACCACCAGCCCGATCACACTGACTACTACGATCAGCGTAATGATCAGACTGACCGGACGCGCCAGCCTCTGTGCCACTTTTTTATTTTTCATCATTTGATTTTGAAACAGCTTTTCTTCAAAAAAACTCATCGGAACATTGATCACAAATGCAATTGCACCGCCTAAAAGAAACGGATATACAATTCCCACTCCCTGTCCAAGCACATCCAGAATTAATGAATAATTCCACAATGCGATCAGAAGAATCACTGTAAACACGATCAGTCCCCGTATCTTTTTTAAATTTTCTTTGTTTAGATTCATACTTTACCTGCTCTTTCTGTCATTGTTCAGATTCTCTCCATGATTCCATCATTCTAACACAGAAGCTGCATTTGTTCCACTTTTTATTGCTCTTTTTATATAAAAAAACTCCGAACCTGTCACTGACAAGCCGGAGTCTTTTGTTCGTTTATAAAAGCGATTAGTCCTGTACGTATGGCATCAGAGCAATGTGTCTTGCTCTCTTGATTGCTACTGTAAGGGCTCTCTGATGTTTTGCACAGTTTCCTGTAATTCTTCTAGGAAGAATTTTTCCTCTTTCAGAAACGTACTTTTTCAGTTTTGCTACATCTTTATAATCGATTTCGTTATTCTCTTTTCCACAGAATACGCAAACTTTTTTTCTTCTGCGTGCAGGGCCTCTCTTTTTGAAGCCGCCTTCTGGTCTGCTACCTTTTTCGTAAGCCATCTTCATTACCTCCTGTTTTGATAACTATGGCTTTTGAAGTTAGTTAAACGGTAATTCTTCGTCGATTCCATCCGGAATGTTCATGAAACCGTCCCCTGCATCAATACTTGGTGCCGGGCCAGGTGCCGGTGAAGACTGGAATGAACTTCTGTTTGCTTCGCTTTCGGCTCTGCTCTCAGCAAATTCCTGATCCTCTACAATCACTTCTGTTGTGTAGACTCTCACACCGTCTTTGTTTGTGTAGCTTCCTGTCTGGATTCTTCCGGAAACGGAAATTCTCATACCCTGACGGAAATATTTCTCTGCAAACTCAGCAGAACGTCCGAACACAACACACGGAATAAAATCTGCAGTCGGTTCTCCATCTCTTTTGAATCTGCGGTCTACTGCTACTGTATATCTTGCAACTGCAGTTGCACTGTCACCCTGTGAATATCTAACTTCCGGGTCTCTTGTCAAGCGACCCACCAAAACCACTTTATTCATATATACCTCTCTTCTCTTATGCTTCCTGTCTTACGCATAAATATCTGAGTACGTTGTCCATGATGCGGATACGCTGTTCGATCTCACCTGGAACACTCGCGTCAGACTCGAAGTGTACGAAGTAGTAAAATCCTTCTTTCATTTTCTGAATTTCGTAAGCGAATCTTCTCTTACCCCATTCATCAACGTCTGTTACGTTACCACCGAAACGTGTGATCATCTCTTTTACTTTCTCGATCACAGCAGCTCTGGCATCGTCTTCGATTTTTGCGCTGACAACAACAGCTAACTCATACTTGTTCATGTTCTGCACCTCCTTATGGTCTCTGGCTCCCGGCTCCTCCGGGAACAAGGAAAATTGTGTCCGCTGATAATTCAGCAGTACGTCACAGTTTCCTATTCTACCATAAGAATCTGCTCGTTTCAAGACTTTTTCTTAATTTCTTTTGTATTCTTTTCTACCAGCCTGCGCGCCACCATGATCTGATGTCCGCATCCCTGACATTTCAGTCGGAAATCAGCTCCCACACGCAGCACCTCCCATTCACAGCTGCCGCACGGATGAGGCTTCTTCATCCGGATTACATCTCCCACATCAAATCTGTCTGCCATGTCCTACTCCTCTTTGATCAAAACTCCCTGCAGAAGAAATCTTTCATCTTCATTGACATTTGTACAAGTAGAAAGACTGACGATCTTGGAATTTCTGTCCACTCCCGGAGACGTCACATAATTGGACGTACTCTTACACTCTGCCAGATATGCTTCAAACTCTTCATCTGTCGTAATATTCAGGTTATAGACTTCTGCCGAATCCTTCACTACTCTTGCAGAAAAGACCTCGTAAGTCCGTGTCTTTCTGTCCGGTGTGTAAATATAGAAATACGGATGCGCCTTATAAAAATCTTCACTTGCATATTCATTCAGCTGGGAGAACATCTCTCCTCCGACTTTCATATTGTGTCCGTAAATAAACGTATTCCGGTCGCTGAAATCATTCTGATTGCGCATATCCATGAAAATTGCTCCCAGTTTGTTGTCATTTGCGGAAAACGTCTTTGTCAGATATTCGTTATTATCTGCACTCTTCACAACAGGATAGCTGATGATCGACGGCTGGTCAAAGCGCAGCCATGCCACGGTATCCGGATTTTCCTGCATCAATTTGTCGAAATCCACCTGAAACTTCGGAGCTTCTTCCACTCCCTCCCCAATCTTGTCGCTGACGATGGCAAGATTTTTGATCTCGTCATACTCCTCACCGCCAGTGTAGTACGGAACCATCATCATTGCCAGCTGATACGCGGAAAACACAAACACACAAAGTGCGATCAGAAGCACTGTCAGTGATAATGGATCCCAGCCTTTTTTCTTTTTACTTTTCTGCTGCTTTTTTTCTTTCATTTCAACCTCTTCTACCTGTTTCATTGTTGTTATTTTTTAAAATCCCAGAGACTCATTCACCAGGATCACTTTGATTCTTCCCGGAATCTGACTGTATCTTGTAATTAAGATCTGAGAACAGATACATCCCTGTTTCTTGCAGTCAAAACAGGTTCCGCCCGAAACACACGGCGTCTCTTTCTGAAACCGCTGCGCATTGATCGGCGCTGCCTCATTTCTTGCCCGGTGCAGTGCATCCTCCTGTGTCTTGATAACCTTGTTCATCCCCACGATCAGAAGAACATTCTTCGGACCATACGCATAGGCTGCCACCCGGTTCGCCACACCGTCGATATTCACAAGAACGCCGTCTTCACTTACTGCATTGGTGCTGCCCAGAAAGAAATCGGCAAAAAATGCTTTATGCATCATTTCTTCTCTCTCTTTTGACGTCTCTGTCTGATCTCTGTCATATAACGTGTAATCTCCGTTTCGAATGACATCCATCAGTCCGGCTTCTGCCACGCTCATCGTTCCGCCCCAGCTGATCGTACTTCCCTTCGGCATCAGCTCCAGAGCTTTTGCGACTGCCTCTTCCTTTGT
Organism: Mediterraneibacter gnavus ATCC 29149; assembly: GCF_008121495.1. Classification (NCBI taxonomy): domain Bacteria; kingdom Bacillati; phylum Bacillota; class Clostridia; order Lachnospirales; family Lachnospiraceae; genus Mediterraneibacter; species Mediterraneibacter gnavus. The sequence goes on from NZ_CP043051.1 coordinate 990,096, forward strand.
CTCTACATAATATGCATCCATATTTCTGCTCTTTAAGGCATTCACAACCCTTGCCCCAAGGACAGCGTTTCTCATACTTCTGACATCCATCCTGCATTCTCCTTTCTGATCTGTGCAAGCACTCCGTAGATTGCATATGCAACTCCAAACTCTTCATTGGACTTTGTGATATATTTTGAAACCGTCTTCACTTCCGGCATTGCATTCTCCATCGCCACTGTTGCTCCAAAATCCATAGACAGCATGGAATAATCATTCAGGCTGTCTCCAAGAACCATCACCTCATCCATCGTATACCCCAGTGATTCGATGTACTGTTTTAAGACCGGTCCTTTCTGTGCCTCCACTGCCGTAATCTCTAAGTTTGTCTTAAAAGAGGAAGCCACTGCCAGTTTTTTATTTTTCTCCAGTTTTTTGCTGATCCTTGCCAGCATTTCCAGGTCGTTGGAATACAAAAATACTTTGTAGACTGATACCTGCGACTCTTCCAGTTCTTGAAATTCGGAGATGATCTTCGTATTTTCTACGATTCTCCGATAGAGAGGGGAAGATAAAACAGCACTCTCATCCGTATCCTGACCGGTATCCATATGAAACAGCTGGATCTGTTTCAAAAAACTTTCTTCGATTTCTTTTTTCGTTCCGATCCGGTAGTCATAATCTCCGGAACTGAAAATGATCGAAACCGGAAATTCTTTCAGATTTTCGTAAATCTCCTCACACAACTCCATCGAAAGCGGTGCTGTACTGACGATCTGCTGCTTTTGATCCCGCACTTCCGCTCCGCTTCCGACAATATAATCACAGACAATATCTGTTTCTTTTAATTCTTCCATTGCGCCTTTAAAGTTTCGTCCTGTGGCGATCATAAAACGGATTCCCGCATCGCATGCCTCATGGATTGCTTTTAATGTCTCAGGCGCTACTTTATGGTCATTACCAAGAAGAGTTCCATCCATATCGCTTGCTATTACTTTTATCATGGTGTTCTCCTGCTTTCCATTCTTCTGATGTTATTGTTCCCACCAGTAATTTTCTGTTGTTTCATATGTCCATAAGAATTAGCATAATGACTGTCGAACAGAAAGTCAACGATTTTTCATCTGATTTTTATGACAATTTACGATTTAATCCCGGCATTTAACAATGTTTCCACTTCCTCCATCTGCCCGAGGATCTTCTGCTGCCGTTCTTCAAATAAAAGCCCTTTATTATACCGATAGTACGCATCGGATCCGTTTTCTTTGATAAACCACACACTGTAGTAATTCGCATTTAATTCTGTAATAAATGCCACCATCTCCTGGCTCTCTCCAAATGCAGCTTCCAGAAACGCAAACACATGCTGCAGCATACCGGCTGCCTCTTCTGTCTGTTCCTCCAGCCTCTCTGCCTCCGCTTCAAACTGTGCTTTGACTTCCTCATAGACCGCTTCTTTGGAACCGGATGACTCATTCACACGGATTCTGGCAGTTTCAAAAAACGCTTCTGCCTTCTGCATGGTTTTCTCTTCTGTGCGGGTCAGCTGCTCCGCTTTTTTTCCTGCTTCCAGATCCTGCGTAATCTGTCCGATCACCGTTTCCAAAGACCACTCTTTCTGATGCTCCCGATATAAAAGCATGTATTCATAAATTTTCGTGACCATTGCATCTGCCCGATAACAGGCTGCAAACGCCTCGCCAAGACGGCCGCTCAAAAGTCCTGCGATGCTCAGATGCTCATCCAGCGGCGCATTCTTGATCTTCTGAATTATGGACGGATTCCATTCTCCTTTTAACAGATCTTCCACTGCATAATCCTGTTTGTACTTATAATAAAGCGCCAGATAGTTTGCAAAATCTTTTGCGATCATCTTGTGCTGGATATACTGATAGACCACATCCCTGTCCACTGTCTTTTCCAACATCTCATACACCTGTATCAGTTGGGATAAATCTTCCCAGCCTCTTGCTGTCGCAAATACTTTTCCATCTACTGTATTCTCAATCCGATAAAAATTCTTTCTGCGGATTTCAAGATAAGAGATCACTGCCGGGTGGATTCCCTGACGATATGCATATTCTTTCCATACTTCGAAATTTTCCTCCACATCGATCCGTTTGATACGATCCAGTGTCACCACGTCAAATTCACGCACGGATTTGTTGTACTCCGGTGGATTTCCCGCTGTTACGATAATCCAGCCTTCCGGCACCTTCTGATTTCCAAATGTTTTGCCCTGGAGAAACTGCAGCATCGTCGGCGCCAGCGTCTCTGACACGCAGTTGATCTCATCCAGAAACAAGATTCCTTCCCGAATTCCGGTCTTCTCAATCTTGTCATACACAGATGCGATAATCTCACTCATCGTGTACTCTGTTACAGATACCGTTTTCCCACCGTACTCTTTTTCCTGAATAAACGGCAGCCCTACCGCACTCTGTCTTGTATGATGTGTGATCGTGTATGCTACCAGCCCGATACGGCATTCTTTCGCAATCTGTTCCATAATCTGTGTTTTTCCGATTCCCGGAGGTCCCACCAGAAAGATCGGTCTCTGGCGGATCGCCGGAATCCGATAATCTCCAAATTCATCTTTGGCCAAATATGCCTCAATAGAATCTTTAATTTCCTGTTTTGCTCGCTTTATATCCATGTATCTCCTCCCATTTCTGATTCTTCTATAATAAGTTTCAATGCCCAGGCCGGCACGTCCACATCCCGGTAATCCTCCTGCATAAATACAAATGCCGTCTTGTATGCCGACATTTTCCCCGGATAGATTCCGTAACCGTCTGTAAAATAGAGCAGTCCCTTCAATTCTTCAAATTCATGATTTTCCAACATCTGATCCACATATGCAAATGCCGGACGAAAATCCGTCCCGCCCTCTCCGTACAACTTTAGATGCTCCATATATTCTTTCAATTCTTCTTTGCTTGTGATCTTTTGGTCGGACTGCACAGTCTCATCACACTGCAGGATATGAATGTTGGTCTTTTTAAAAAAGCTGTCCTCTTCACACAAAATGCCATATGTCTCTTCCAGAAATTTTCGTACCAGATTTTGGGAACAGGACATGGATGTGTCGATCACAATCACAAATTCTGCAACTTTTTTGACTTCTTTTGTTTCCTGCGGTTCGATCAGCGGCATATTTCCGTACATTTGAAGTCCATAACTGTAAAACGTATAATCGAACGTATCCGGATCCACACCGTTTTCCTCCCTAAACACCGCAAATTTCCGTAAAAATTCCCGGTAATCCTGTCGTTTCCTGTTTTCGATTTTTACCTGATCCAGAAAATCTCCGGTCTGCCTGGATGCCTCTTTTGAAAATGTCTCCAGATCGGTCTCCATCTCTTCATTGATCTCCTGCCATTTCTGGTTCATCTGCGGGCTTGGCTTCTGATCCGGTTTTTGATTCTCCCAGTATCTGTGGTCATCCTGATAAAACTCCTGCTCCAGCTTCAACAATTCTTTCTCTTCTAACTCCCAGGCAGTCAGAATCCGATAGATACGCTCGGCATTCAGAACTTTTTTCTCTGCTTCCAGCTTCCGGTAGGTCTCCCGTCTGAGAAGACTCCTGGAAAATCGGACACTTCTGTGATAAATCCCATCTATCATATGCTCTGCTGCAATATCACAGCTCAAATTCCAATAGCGCCCGTCCATGCCCTGTTTGATAAAATGCCGGAAAATACAGTGAAACACCATGTGCAGATATCCCCGGTTCACAAGAATCCGATTCTGCCGGTACAAGCCCCCAAGCTGCTGCGGGTGAAAATATATCACTGCTCCATCCGTTCCAAAGGGACTGACAGACGAATCCATCTGATATACAAAACTGCTCAGCGCCACATCCAGAAAACGCATTCCCAGATACAGCTCATCCCTTGCAGCACCTAAAATACTGCTGCCGATCTGTTGAAGCTTTTCGGCTGCTTCTCTACTGTTTTCTTCTTCCATACGCATATATCCCTTCTATTATATTGTACATTTACAACACAAATTTTTTCTTTCTGACCGGCTGCATCTGCTGCCGTTCATTCATAAGCAGACTTAAAATCTCCGACTTCTGCTTGTCGGAAGCGCACTCGATCGCCATGTCCAGCCCCTCTGATGTCCACAGTTTTTCTCTGGAAATCAAGCGTATCCTTTCTGTCTGTTCATTCTTGATCAGATATGGAACGATTTCTTCCAGATGGGACCTGATATATCCCAGATAAGCTGTTTCTCCCCTTGTCGAAAGCCGGATGGGAAACAAAAGCCTCCCGAAACACAGATCAATGAGTACAGGCAGCTTTTCCATCACCACTGCCATAGAAAACAATTCATCATATTTCTCGTAATCCAACTCCTTTGCCAGAAAACACTGCCGGTAATTGTTTCCCGAACCATGATGCTGGGTATACAAAATCCGGGCTGGCGTATTCTCCACTGCTTCTTCATAATGCCCCGGGAATACCAACTCCGCTTTCTGACCGCCAAATGCTCCGTTTTCGTAAACGAAAGTCACATCCATTCTCTGCCACAGCTCTCCCAGAATCTCTTTTACACAGCTTTTACTTCCAAATTGCAAGTGAACAATCAGTTTCTGTAAATTTCCGCACACTGTAAACGCTCCGCTTCCGATCTGCATCAGATTGTCCGAGAACTCCAGCTTTTTTAAGTTTCTGCATCCATAGAAAATATAACGCCCGATCTCCCGCATGGTATCGGGAAAAACGACTTCCTCCACCGCATCGCCTGCAAGCAGTTTTTCCTCTGCCGACCTTTGTCCGATCTGATCCGTATCATATGTCTGTACATCAATCTCTTCCTTGTCTTTTCTTGCAGAAAACGCATAGGGCGCTGCCTTTATTACCGGTTTCCCCTCAATCTGCTCCGGAATGACAACCTGACTGTCTGTCCCGAAACACCGGACGATCTCTATCCCCTCTCCAGATACTCTGTAATGTATTTTCATAGAACTGCTTTTTTCCTCCTGCGGATTGTTCTTACTAAGAATTTAGTTTATCATGGATTGTCAAATTCAACAACTTAAGACAACGGTTAATGAAAGAATCCTGGAAAGTGTATGATACTGAAAAAACAGCCCTACCTTGCGATAGGACTGTTTTTCAGAAATAAGTTTTTCATGTATCGTTTGAGATTTTTTCAACTAACTGTTCGATCATTAATATATTAGCTGCCTATATCCCGCTATTCAGAACCCGAAGCAGCATATCCCCGGTTCCTACATTATATCCGCTTGCCGAATACACACCCTGCATTCCTTCTTTTACAACAAGAATCAGCGGCAGCTTATCCGGGTCCCCATACATTCTGCGCGCCAGTACATTGATATTTTCCGTTCCTTCATCATAGTACACCGCTGCTTTCGGCAGCTCTGCCTTTGTTTTTGCAAATGTCGGATCTGCCTGATCTTCTTTATGTTTCAAAATCAGATTTACCCGGCTTCCAAGCGCTGCAAATTCCTGACTTCTCTCACGGAGTTCGTTTAAAATATGTTCCGTTGGTTCCTTTCCAACCTCATGCCAGATAAACAACGAGGTTCCCTCTTTGACTTTTTGACTTCCCAAAATTTTTATTCCCTGCTCATCTTCTACCGCAAATTCTTCCAGCGGAATCTCTTCCAGCATATCCTTCAGCTCCGCTTTTCGAAGAGTCAGCTGGATTTCTTTTGTCTGACCATTTTCGATGTCAAATTCTGTGCAGGCAGCAAACTGGTTCCCGTTCGGCAGACGGTTTGTTGTGATCACACGGTATGTCCCCGCTTCCACTTCCAGCTTTGCCTCTCCCTGATATCCTTCCCCAAGCTGCAGGGTCTGCCAGAGATAACCTGTCTCTGATTTTTTCGCAATCGTCCAGTTCTGCATATAGACCCATCTCGTATCATCCCCGGATTTCAAATGAATCTGCGCTGTTTTTTCACATACTTCTTCTGTTTTTTCAGAGTTTTCCACATTCAAAAATGCGTTTTCCCCATAATACTGCATTTCTCCATCCAGTGGATTTAATCTTGCCGGAACGCCCAGTGTACGGCAGATCGCCACAAACAACACCTTCTTCGATTCCAGACTTGCCCTCTGATAGCGAAGCGTTCCCGCCGGGGTTGTTAAAAGCTCTTCATATTCATATGCCGGTTCTTCCTGAATATTTTTGCAGATCCAATTCCAGATCTCTCTTGGATTCTTCTGAAACTGTGTTTTCTGCTCTTCTGTAAAAAATGCCTGAATTTTTCTTCTGTACGCACTCTGCTGTTCCCTTGAAATCCTTGGATTTAAAACATATTTTGCAAAAATCTCCGAAGGAAATGTATGTCCCCATACACATGCCTCCTCAAGATGCTCCAAAAGTTCCTGCGCCTTACAGTCTCTGAAATCTTTCAGGCTCAACTGATCCAGAAGCGCCTTTTTCCAAAGTGCATTTGGTGTTTCTGCATCGAGAAATTTTTGAATTTCCTGATGATTTCCCTTACTGTTTTCCAGTGCGTTCCCTGCTTCTTCTCCAAAGAAACTGTTTACTTTCGCAAGCCGCTTTTCTGTCGCCTGACGGAATTTTTGCGCACCTGTCTGCTTCTGCTCTTCTGTCGGTCTTTTCGTGTTGACAGGAGCATCCGAAGGTGCGATCATATCGAACGCCACCCACTCCTCTGCTGATTTTTCTGCTTTTTTTCCTGCAAGAACCAGTGTCTGCGCAGAAATTTCACGCGTATCCAAAATGGCAGTCACATGTCTATCTTCCTTCCACACGGAAACAAACAGGCTTCCTTTTCCGGTCCTGAGCACGACCTTCCCGTTTGCATCTGTTTTCTTTCGGGAGATTGCAACCAGCTCTGCATAATTCAACAGTTCAAAGCTAACTTCCGCATCTGCCACAGGAGTTCCGTCTTCTTCTGTCACAAACAGCTCCAGATCAACTGTTTTTGCATATCTGGAAAGCTGGTTCACCCCTGAGGTCACATCCGGATGTTCAATCACATCTCCGTCTGCCTGTTGTGAACCGAAAATTCTGGAATTGATCATCATAGAGCGGGAAGATGCATTGACGAACCATCCCAGATCCAGAATCTCTTCCGGCTCACAGGCTCCCAGAAAATGCCACGTTCCTTCACACCATACTTCGACCCAGGCATGATTGTCATCGCAATGTGCCCAGCGGTGCGCATATACCTGCCTTGCCGGGATTCCGATACTGCGCAGCGCATTTACCGTAAATACCGACTCTTCTCCGCAGCGTCCGATCCCGTTTCGATACACGGCCTCTGCAGAGATGGTACGGTCATCCGTTGCCTGATAAGTGGCTTCTTCGGCACACCAGTAATTTGTTTCCAGAATCGCTGCTTCCATCTGTTTTCCTGCAACTCTCTCCTGTAACTGTGCGTAAAATAAAGGTCTGCAGGAAGTAATTCCTTCGGTATTGACACGGTGGAATACCACATTGTCCAGAAAAATCTCATCCGGAATCCGGGTTTCTCCTTTCCAGATCTGTTCTTTTCTTAACTGTGCACCATGTGCTGCAAACTCTCGAAACATCTCGTAGGAATAATCTGCCACATCACTAAACGGCATATTGGCGTATAAATATTTTAAAAGCAGTGCAATATCTGCCGGCTCTGCATGAATCCTGGCCTCAATCTCTTTTCCTGCTCTCTCAAATTTTTCCGTGAAAACAGCAAACTGCCTCCGGATATTTTCTTCTGTCTCTTTTAAAAACATGTCTCTTCTCCTCCTGCCAACAGATAATACAAGCTGGATGTTCCCGCAGCAGTCGCTCCCTGCGGCTGTCCCTGGTACAACGGATTGTCTGTCCATGCGGTTCCCGCGATATCCAGATGGATCCACGGACGTCCCTGGGCAAACGCCTGAATGAACAGACCTGCCGTGATCGTTCCGCAGTAATCCCGTCCCATATTTTTGATATCCGCAATCTTACTTTCGATCATCTGTTTCTGTTCTTCAAAAATCGGAAGTCTCCAGTAGCGTTCTCCGCTTGTCTGTGCTGCCTTTAAAAATGCTCCGCAGAACGCATCGTCATCTGATAACAATCCTGCTGTGGAAAATCCAAGCATTCCCACAACTGCACCAGTCAGTGTCGCAATATCGATCACCCGGTCTGCATGCTCATCCTTCACCATATATGCCATAGCATCGGCAAGGATCAGACGACCTTCCGCATCCGTATTACAGATTTCAATCTTCTTTCCGCCATAGGAACCGATCACGTCTCCCGGAACCAGCGCAGACGGGCTGATCCTGTTTTCACACATTGGGATTACGCCGGTTACATTGACCTTGACCTGATTTGCTGCAAGTGCATAAATTGCCGCCGCAACTGCCGCACCGCCTGCCATATCGCCTTTGATCCCCATCATGGATCCTGCCGGTTTCAGACAGTACCCGCCGGTATCACAGGTCACTCCCTTTCCAACCAGTCCGGTTACCGGTGCCTCTTCGTCCCCACGATAGCGCATTACCAGCATACACGGTGGATTCTCACTGCTCTTTCCCACACTGGTCAGCGCTTCCATGCCCATTGCATTTAATTTACTGTATACGATCAATTCACATTCTACAGATGTTTCTTTCATATGCTCCATGATCTCTCTTGCAAAGTCCATCGGATGAAACAGATTTCCCGGTGCATTCACCATATTTCTTGCCCAGCTCTGTGCCTCTGCCAGAGAAATCCCCTGTTTTAATTCCCCCTGTGCTGCCGGATACAGATTTTCATCGATTCCAGTCAGTGTCACATCCGGAATTTCTTTCGGTTCCTCTCCCGGAAGACAGATTTCATAAGCTCCGGTATAAATTCCTTCGATCACGGCGCTGACTGCCCGCACACCTGCTGCTTCAAGAAACGGACGGATGTCCATCTCATACGCCTTGATCCCCATTCCTTTCACCGCGCCGGCTGCTCCTGCGGACAGTTCCTGAATGTTACGGATCGTAAGCGGTTCCTTCCCCTGTCCGATATAAACCGTCAGATTCTCATCCAGACCGCCCACTCTGGATACTGCCTGATAATCTGCTGACACGTATGTCAGATTTTCTGCCTCTTTTTTTCCGATAAATGCCACCCGTACGGATGCCTTTTTTTGTTCTGCTAATACAATCACGTTCGTCATCCTCCTTCTATGTCAAATGTTTGAATCCTTTTCCTGCTACTTTTTCCGCTTCTGTAATAATCACCAGTGCTTTGTCATCCACTTTGTGGATCCGCTTCTGCAAAAGCTCGCATTCCTTCTTTTCTGACACGCACATCACCACACGCTGTACCTCACTGGAATAACCGCCTTCTCCTTTTAATACGGTCACGCCGATCTTCCTGTCCAGAAATACCTGACGTACCTTATCGGTAGATTCGGCAATCACGATCATCAGATTTTTTGCATCTGCATTCTCCAGCATATGATCCATGAACATTCCCGAAATATACACCGTCACAACCGCATATAATAAGCTTTCAATATTACGATATACCATTGCAGAGGCAAGTACAACCGCAATATTCAATCCCGAGATCCAGGCGCCTACCTGAAACTGCGGATTGCATTTCTGCATGATCAGTCCCAGAAGAGAAATGCCCCCGGTGTTGGACTGTCCCATATGCACCAGCGCCAGACCGATCCCCATCATGGCTCCGCAAAACATAGCCGCCAGAAGAGGATTTCCTTTGTATACCGGAATCCTGACGATCACCAGATCTGTCACAATGGAGAGCAGAGCGGTAGACGCCAGGGTGCGAAACACGAAAGAACGCGGAAAATATTTTTTGACCACAATGATCAGAAGCAGCGGAATATTAAATACAAAGACAAACAGACCGATCGGACATCCTGTCAGATAATTGATCAGGATCGCAATGCCGCTTGCCCCTCCGGGTGCAATCTTGTGCGGCGCCGCAAAGCTGTTGATTCCAACCGCATAAATAAAAACGCCTGCCAGATTTAACAGCACACAACGGATGATGGTCTCTTTTTCTGTCTTCCAGTTTTTTGCTTCCACCTTGAACCTCCTGTAGAAAAGGGATGTCTGAAAACCTGTATCCCTATACAAATTTCCAGAACATCCCCTTCTTTTAATATTGAATACAAATCATCTGATGTCCGTCTACTTTTTTTACCGAAAATTTAACGTATTTGCCTTCCTGAACAAAAGAAAGCGGCGTTTCATCCGGAACACTTCTGACTTCTTTTACCTGTTTTCCATCTGTATTTACCTGAATTTCCAGATCATACAAAGGAATCTTGTCTTCTACGGTATAGATGTCTTCCGATCTCTTCTCCGTAATATAATGCAGGATATGCAGAACATCTCTGTTTTTCTCTTCCTGCGCATTCAACTGAATATTCAGTGTAGACGGGCCTTCATATCTGACCAGCTTTTCTCCGATGAAATATTCCAGCGCATCTTTCACCATCAGCTTGCACCATCTTGCCGCATTTTTACGGTACAGTGCAAAAACCGGGTGGGAGAAATACAGCGCATTGTTCCAGATCGTCACCTCCGGGCTTCCCACTTTCCCGGAAGACGGTGCATGCTGGTGTGAACAGAAGGTGTTTCCTTTTCTGTCAAAATACGGCTCTATCTTATCCATAAGCACTTCTGCATGTACCGGTTTTACATCATATCCTCTCAAGTACATGACAAACTCTTCTTTTGGCAGATCTTTTCCGATCACGTCATTCGGCATCACAAATTCTCTGTAATATTCCGATTCCTTCTCAAATGCCACACCGTAAATGCTCTCACTTCCGTCTTTTGGCAGACAGGAATCAAAAGAACCGATCACATGACCACCCTGTGCCAGATATGCTTCCATCTTCTGTTTCAGATCTTCATTATGATAAATGCAGTCCGGAAGAATCACTACCTGATAATCATCCAGCGGCATCTGACTGTCAATAATATCAAACTGATAGCCCAGCTCCTGCAGGATACGCACCGTTCCGATCAAAGATGGTGACAGAACAGAATCCTTTGCATCCTCCGGATAGAATTCCTCCGGTGTGATCACTGCGATCTCCGTCCGTGCTTTGACATCCCGGCAATACGGCTCTTTTTCCTCTACGCTTTTGTAAACATTCCCGATCAGGTCGTAAGCGCCTTTGGAGAGCACACCTCTTGGATGAAGCTGATCTCCGATGGAGCATCCTGCTCCCACTGCCAGCATATGGAAACATTCATATTCCAACGCTGCCTGATTTTTCAGAGAATGGAAATCTCCCCAGTATGTATGGAATTTTCCGGTCATTCCAATCATCTCTTTTCCGAGATTACGGGCATATCTGCTGGTTGCCGGGAAGTGATCATATCCCCAGCCGCCGCTTGGCAGAGATTCCAGCTCCAGATGGCTGTATTCTTTAAAACTGTTCTTGCTTCTTGGTCCCACATGAGATCCATTGTAAAAGATCGTTGCCTCCGGCGCCATGCTGTGGATAAATTCGCTGATCTCCGTCTTAAATTCATCCAGCATATGCTCTGCGTACCGCATCCGTTCCACTTTGGATTCGGTATCCATTCCAAGCTCCTGCATCTTCCTCACACAATGCTCACACTTGCAGTCTACCTGGAACAGAATATCCATAAAAATTCCATCCAGATTTTCCACGCCGATCACCTCGATCATATCCTGAAGCTGATCCTTGAAAAATTGTCTGTAACCGCTGTTCAGACAGATCGTGTGATAAAAATGCGGCGCCGGAACTCCCTGGGTATCAATAAATTCTCCATTTTCATCTACTGCAAGCCACTCCGGATGCTCGCGCATGATTCTTCCATCCCACTGTGCAGTTGTATAAACCGGCACTTTGATCCCTCTCTTATGACACGCCTCGATCTGCTCCAGTAAAAAGTTTTTGTTCTTCAATCCCGGGTGGATGAGCTCCGGAAATTTTTTTGACGGATAGTACAGCCATCCATGATGACATCTTGCAAAACATGTAATGGAATCTACATGTGCTTCTTCCAATGTTTTTGCAAATTCTTCTTTGTCAAAATCTGCTGCGATATCCGGTATGTACTCACTTGTATGAAAATCCAGATGCACCTGTCTGTATCTGATCTTGCTCATTTTATTTTCCTCCTCATGCCTATTCTTTCACAGCTCCCGCTGCCAGACCGCCTTCTACTTTTTCCTGGAATAACAGGTAGATCACAAGCGGAACAGCAACTGTGATCACGATTGCCGCCATCAGCGGGCCATAATCACTTCCACGCTCTCCGTTGAAGTTCAACAGTCCCAGTGCGATCGGCTTTAAGTTCTTGTCATTGATGAACAGAAGCGGGAACAGAATGTTGTTCCATGCACCCAGGAAGTTAAAAATAGAAATCGTGGAAATTGCCGGTACTGTCATCGGCAGCATCACATTTTTATAAATCTGGAAATAGGTTGCTCCGTCGATCAGAGCTGCTTCTTCCAGAGAACGGTTCACACCCTTCATAAAGTTGGTCACGACCAGAATACTGAACGGAAGGCTGAATGCCACATAGATCATAACCAGCGCCGGGATATTATTTTTCAGATTCAGCGCTCCGATAATGTAAGAAACCGGAACAAGTACAGTATGTACCGGAACCATCATTCCCAGCATAAAGAATAACAGTAAAAATTTGTTGCATTTAAAATCAAATCTGGACAGTACGTAGGCTGCCATTGTAGACACGATCGCAAGTACGATCACTGTCGCTCCTGCCTGAATCAAACTGTTTAAAAAGTAGTGACTCATGTTGGCACTTGTCCAGGCTTCCACATAGTTGGACCATTGCGGGACTTCCGGCCAGGAGAATGGTTTCGCAAAAATTTCTACTTTTGTCTTAATGGAAGACAAAAGGGTAAACAACATCGGGGTTGCAAACATCAGCGCTGTCAAAATCAGCAGAATATACATGATCACACTCTGCAGCGTAATTTTCTTACGAGTTTTTACTTTCTTTTTCATGTGTTCTTCCCCCTACTCCGCTTTCTTTCTGTTTGTGATCAGATTGCTTCCAACCGTACCCACAATACAGATCACCATGATAATGATTCCGATCGCGCTTCCTACTCCGTAATGGTTGTACTTAAACGCCTCATTGTACATCAATGTTGTCGGAAGGTTGGTCAGACCGTTCGGTCCGCCTCCTGTCATGGCAAATACAAGATCGAATACTTTGACAGATCCGATGATATCCATCAGAATACACATTGCCAGGATCGGTTTCAGCATTGGAACTGTGATCTTAAAGAATTTCTGGATCGATGTTGCTCCATCGATCGCTGCCGCTTCATATACATCATCCGGGATGGTCGTCAGACCGGCTAAAATAATAACCATGTAATAACCAACACCTGCCCAGACATTGACAAATACGATCGTATTCATCGCTGTTGCAGGATCTACCAGCCATGGCATCACCAGATCGCTGAGTCCGATCACTTCCAGCAGAGAGTTGAAAGATCCGGTCGGCATGAAGATGAAATACCACATCAGACCAACTGCAGTCAGCGGGAATACAGTCGGTACGAAGAACAACGCCTTAAAGATCCTGTAGCCTTTACACTTTGTATTGATCGCAACTGCCATCAGAAGTGCGATCGGGGTATGACAGATCACACTGATGATGACCATTCTTGCCATGTTCTTTAAAGAAAGAATAAAATCTGCATTGTGAAATGCATCGATATAATTTTTCAGTCCTACAAATTTCGGCGCAGATCCTGCAATTCCGTTCCAGTCAACCAGAGAAAAATAGATGGAACCGATAATCGGAATAATCTGAAATACCAGATAGATCACAAGTGCCGGAACAAGAAACAGCATAATGCCCATTCTTGTCTTTTTACTTTTTAACTTTATCATCCGGAAACCTCCTGTTCTTTAAAAAAATGCCCTGCACAAAGCTGACAGGGCATTTTTGTACGTCCTATTTTATTGATACCTATTTATCAATCTCACTCTGAATCTCTTTTGCAACGCTGTCTGGTTTTTCTCCGGTGAACATGCTTGAGATAGAGTTTCTTGTTCGATCCTGCATAGAAGCCAGCGGATCAAAATCAAATACATCGACTCCGATTCCCTCAGATGTTCCGCCAAGCTCTACATTTTTGGCAAACAGTGGAGAGATCGCACTTTCATCCAGATCAATGTCTGTTCTCGGAATCAAGAAGGCTGCTTCCTCTGCAAATCTCTTCGCTGCATCTTTGTCTGTCAGCATTTTTACGAGTTCCAGTGTAAGCTCCAGTTCTTTTCCTTCCAGTTTTCCGCTGATCATATACGGAGACAATGTCTGCATATCTTCATTCTTAAACTCCGGTTTTTCTTCAAAGTATGGGAATTTTGCAACTTCAATGCTGTCACATACCGGTGTCTCTGCCGGATCTTCAAAAGTTCCGATATTCCATGGACCTGTGATTACCATCGCAGCTTCTCCCTGCTGGAACTGTGTCATTGCAATATTGTCTGTCATACCTGCTGCATTTTTGTCAAATGCGCCTGCATCGATCAGATCCTGTACAAACTGGAGTGTCTCTACCACTTCCGGATCTGTCCATTTCATGTCTCTGGAACCTAACTTCTTCGCAGCATCTGTTCCGAGCCATTTGTAGAATATCTGATCATGAAGATGTCCTGCCATATAAGTTGTCTGTGTTCCCATTGCGATCGGGATCACACCGCTGGCTTTTAACTTCTTGATCGCATCCAGAAATTCTGTCCATGTTTCAGGGAATTCCTTCACGCCTGCTTTTTCAAACAAATCTTTGTTGTAATAAACTCCGATCAGTCCGGATTCCATCGGAATCGCATAAGTTCCTTCTTTTCCAGGCACCTGATAATAAGAGAGCGCTCCCTCTGTAAATCCGCCGCCCCATTCCGGATCTTCGTCTAAATATGGCTGTACATCCAGGATCAGCCCGTTATCGATATATTCTGACAGATTGGCAACACCCTGGATACGGAAAATATTTGCCATTGTTCCAGATGCAATATCTGTCGATAAAATATTGTTGAATGCAGATTCATCCCCCTGTGAATCATCAACGATCGTCACTTCCGGATGTTTCTCTTTAAATTCATCCAGAATATCATTGTAGATATCCACCTGCGCTGTCGTTCCTGCCATTCTTGTCAACAGACGAATCGTAATCTTATCGCCTGAACCTTTTTCGTCTCCGTCCCCTTTGCTTCCGCATCCTGCCAGAAGTCCCACGCACATCACTCCTGCCAGCAGCGCCGCTGTGATTCTTTTCAATTTCATTCCTTTTTCCTCCGTTTTCCTTTGAAACATTTATGTGATGCACCTAGTATAGAAAATAAGCGGGTTTTTCACAATGTTCATTTTCTATATTTTTTGTTCTTTTTCAATATGGAATCTCAAATAAACTTATTTTGACATTTCTTCCTACATTCTCTATAATGATTTTAATTCTGTTACATCGACTATACTATGGAGAATTCCTGCAATGAAAAAGATCAAACACAACAAAAATTCCATCAGCTTTAGCTTTTTCCGAAGCATATCCATGACTTCTATCCTGTTCATGGTTTTGCTTTTTTTAGGGATCTCCGGTTTATTTCTGAAGCATTCTTTTCGACTGGAGGGAAGAAATGCTCTGCAGCAGCTCAGCTATATTTCCGGACAGTTTCAATATTATCTGGATGCCACGGAAAATTATTCCAAAACTATTCTGTCTGATGACACTGTACAGGAATATATGAAAGACTATCTTGCCGCAAAGTATTCTTCCAATGCAACAACCAATGTCAAACAGCATATCCGACAGATCATACAGTCTACACCGTTCATCCATTCTGTAAGTCTGTATTCCGATCAGGGACTTCTTCTGGTATCTACCGAGCCGGACTCAAGTCAGATGAACCTCAGTGATCCGGCTCTTTCTCCTGTCTGGCAGGTTGGTATGAAACGACACCTAAACGACAGACATAAAGAGGTAAAAGTCCTCTCCTACATTCGCCCGTTCTATAATATCAATTCCGGACGAATGCTCGGATATGTAGAGCTTTCCATACCGGAAACACAGATTTCCGGTATTTATAAACAATACAATACAACCAATGAACTGTTTCTGATCGATAAAAACGGACAGATCCAGAGCAGTAACGGCAGTCCCGAACTGGACAGCCAGTATGAATATATGGATCTCATTCTTAAAAATCTGGATTCCCAGTATTTTTTTGCAGGCGGAAATCTGTTGTTTTTCACACCTTTTTCTACCCTTGACTGGTATGTTTTAAACCAGATTCCGATCGTCAGCTTTTTGGCGCCTCTGTTCGCGATATTTTGCCTGTCTCTGCTGATCGCCGCACTGGTTATGGTGCTCTGCGTATTTGCTTCTCACCATATTGCACAGAAAGTCACTTATCCGTTAAGCTATCTGATCTCGCATATTCAGACAGTCAAGGAGGGAAACTGGGTTCCAATCCGTGAGATTCCGTGTAATGACGAGGTTGCTTCGCTTCTCAGCTCTTTCAACAGTATGATCGCGATCCAGACGAAAATGAGAGACGACCTGATCGAAGCCGAAAAACTCAAACAGCAGCTTTCCCTCAACCTCCTTCAGCAGCAGGTAAATCCTCATTTTCTTTACAATACTCTGGATAACATCTGCGCTCTGGCGGAGCTTGATGAAAAAGAAACTCTGATTCAGCTTGTTATGAATCTTTCTTCTTTTTACCGCTCCAGCTTAAGCAATGGAAAGATGCATATTTCCATCGGACAGGAACTGGAAATTTCCAGAGCATATCTGGAAATCCTGCAGATTCGCTATTTCCATAAATTCGATTTCACCATCACCTGTCCGGAAGCGTTAAAAAACTACAGCTGCATCAAACTGCTGCTTCAGCCGATTCTGGAAAACAGTATTTACCATGGGATCAAGGGACTTGACCGGCACGGAATTCTTCATATTGAGGCGGAAGATGCTGGGGATTGTATCCGGTTTACGATTTCAGACAACGGACGTGGATTTTCAAAAGAAGACTACGAAAAAATCTGGCAGCAGGATGCCGACCACTTCGGAATCAAAAGTATCCAGCAGCGAATTTTGCTCTACTACGGACCGGGTTATGGACTATCTATGGAAAGTCCCCAAACCGGCGGCTGCATCACCGTGATCACATTACCCAAACAGGAGGGATTGCCATGTCATTGAAACTATTGATTGCAGATGATGAATATTTTATTCGTCAGCGCATAAAAAAGATCATACCCTGGGAAAAACTAAATCTTACTTTTGCCGGAGAAGCCGAAAACGGACAGCAGGTCATCGACCATCTGGAAAAAGAACCCGTAGATCTGCTGCTTCTGGATATCAAAATGCCGCAGATGAACGGAATCGAAACTGCCAGATATATCAAAGAGCATTTTCCTTCTGTGCATATGCTCATTTTATCGGGCTATAATGACTTCGAATATGCGCGCACCGCGATCCGGTACGGGGTAAAAGAATATCTGCTGAAGCCGGTTGCCGCCGAAGAGCTGGAGCGGGCGCTGTCTGAATGTATCCAGGCCATCCATTTTGAAGAACAGACCCGCCATACATTAAAGCATTATGAGCACTTTCATCTGTGCAGTATGCTTGCCAATATCCGGGACGGCGTGCTTTCCTATTCCGATCTGTGTGTACAGCATCCGGAATTTGAAAATCTGGCATACAGCATCTATTGCAGTGTCTATGTTTCGGAACACACTCACGATGCAGTATTACAGCTGGTGGATCGTCTGCGCGGACAGGATTTTCTCTGCGAATATATGCAGGAAAGCGAATACATCTACATGCTGCAGATTTTCCTCTCCGACAAAGAAAAACTACTCCATATCGGAAGTTGTTTTACGGATTTTATTGCACAGCAAAACGAATATACATTTTTGTATATTGAAAATATCTTTCCTGTTACAACCGACTGGAAGCCATATTACACCCGCTGCCTGCACCTTCTGACAGAACGCTATTTTTCCCGGGAATCCAATCTCTGTATCAGCTATTCCCATCCGGAAAGACCCGGATTTTCCGAGGAACTCTTAAAAATGCGGAAGCACTTTATTACAGTTTTGCACGCCCAGAACCGCAAAGATCTGCTGGAATATCTGGAAACACTGTTCCTTTCCATCAGTCAGAAGAAAAACAGTGAGTATCTTTCCCTTGTAATCCACGAGATTTTTGTTGTGTACCATGTGTATTTTCATATTCCGGAAAATCTGGCTCAGCCCGTGACCGAGTTCTCCGCTTCCATACTGGATACCGAACATTCTCTGGAGAATCTGAAAAATGAAGTCCTGTTTTACGGACTGCAGTGCATTCAGAAAATGGAGGCCGTTCCGTCAGATATCGCGCTCTGCCGCCGGATCATGGAGTATATCGGAAATCATTATACAGATGCTTCCCTTTCCGTTTCTCAGGTGGCTGCGAATTTTCAGCTGCATCCTTCCTACCTGGGAAGCGTATTTAAAAAAGTACAACATACCTCTGTACTCCAGTACATTTCCGATATCCGGATCAGCGCTGCTCAGAAACTTCTGAAAGAAGGCACGATGAAAATTTCCGAAGTTGCAGAGACATCCGGATATTCGGATGTGTACTACTTCAGTAAGAAATTCAAAAAAGCCTGCGGGTGTTCTCCAAAAGAATATGCGGCAAAATACAGTTAAAAACAGGGATGTCAAACGACATCCCTAGCTTTTCTGTATATAAATGATATTACTCATCCTTCTTTCCAGACCGCTTCCGCCACTTCACACACTCTGTCAGAAGATACTCGATCTGTCCGTTCATCGAACGAAACTCATCCTCTGCCCACTGTGCGATCTCATCGTAAAGCTCCTTGGAAAGTCTCAGTGGAACCTGTTTTTTCACTTTACTTTTTTCTTTCTTTTCATTTTCCAAAATGTGTCCCACCTTCTAACTATTTTATATATACTGTACACAATCGTCCTAATACAGACTTCCGCTGTTTACGATCGGCTGTGCATCCTTGTTTCCACAAAGTACGACCAGTAAGTTACTCACCATCGCTGCCTTTCTTTCTTCATCCAACTCTACAATATCATTCTCGTTCAATTTGTCAAGTGCCATCTCTACCATGCCGACAGCACCTTCCACGATCTTCTGTCTTGCATCAATGATCGCTGCCGCCTGCTGTCTCTGCAGCATTGCAGATGCAATTTCCGGTGCATAAGCAAGATGTGTGATGCGGACTTCCAGAATCTTGATTCCCGCATTCTCAACTTTCTCCTGCAATTCTTTGCACATGATCTCAGCAATCTCCTGGGAGCTTCCTCTTAAGGACTTTTCATCTCCTTTTTCACTGGTATCATATGGGTACATTCTTGCCGTGTTACGGATAATCGCATCGCACTGAATGGACAGATAATTCTTATAGTTCTCCACATTGATCACCGCTTTGGTCGGATTTGTCACTTTCCAGATCACTACTGCGCCGATCTCTACCGGGTTTCCAAGTTCATCGTTGACTTTCTGCTTTTCGTTGTTCAGCGTCAGTGTCTTCAATGACACTTTCTTTGCTTTTCCTGAGAGAGCTGCCGGATTGGCAAGGCCTGAGGATGTAACAACCGGTGCTGCCGGACGTACAGATGGGTTGATCGCTTCACAAAATGGGTTTACCCAGAAAAATCCGGCTGTCTTGATCGTTCCGTAATATTTTCCAAACAGGGCAAATACATAGGCTTCATTTGGATTCAATACTCTCAATCCGCAAAGTTCGAGTATAAATCCCACAATCAGTAACACTCCAAGAATAATAGAACCTGCCAACAGCGCCGTATTCGTCTCACCTGTCTGACCAAACACCATGCATCCCGCAATGATCACAGCCACACCAAGCAGCATCCCGATGATACCAAGTAAAAGCATGGCATATCCACTCTTTGCTTTCAATACTTTTTCATCTTGTACTACACTTTTCTCTCCATCCATATTCTTGTCCTCCTCATATGAATTTATTTGATATCATTTTGATATCATCATAGTAGCACTCGTATCAGGAGTTGTCAATGAGGTGAAACGATTTTTTCTGTCAGTATTTACACAATCTGTGCCGTAAGAATTTCAACCAGAACACCTCTTAAATCTCTGCTGATATCCATTGCAAACAGTTCTGACAAAATCCCCGCAGCCGGACGTTCTGACCGTATTAGTTCGTATAACCTGTCTTTCTGCACAAATTCTATCTCTGCCTGATTCAGAAAATCAAAACATCTCTCCACAACATCATTTCTGGCTCCGGAAGCCGTATGTTCCAAACTCACTTCGATCATCGCATCTGTTTCTGTCTCTGGTATCTCTACTACAATTGCTTTTTTCCATCTGTCATAAGATATCTGAGCATCTGTTCCTACACCATTTTTTCTGACCACGACCGTTTCACCGGAATTTTCAAAACCAGTCATTTCAACTGTATAACTCCGTTTCTGAGGAATCAGGTCCCGATTTCCTGCAGACGGATATATTGTAAAGATTGGTTTTTCATCTTCACAATACACCATCTTCGTTGTACAACAGATTCTCTCCTCATATGCACAGGACACATTGTCGTCTTCATACAGCTCAAACTCACCATTTTGCCCTGCATAGACCATGAGATGTAAGGAATTTGGATTTTTCTGTGCCTGCACTGCACTGATTTCGTCTGTAAACGCAAGAATACTTCCTGCGGAAGCAAAAACGGGAATACTCTCAATCCCTCTGTACAGATCCAGAATTCTGTCCCCATCGTATATCATTCCTGTATAAATATCATACCAACGTCCTTTTGGCAGCCATACCTGTACTTTCGCCATATTTATTTTTTCTATCCGCGGTGCTGTTATCGGAGCAACCATCAGAGAAGTTCCGAAGAGATACTGGTTCTTCTTTTCATAAGCCTCATTACATTCCTGCCAGTTGTAGTACATGGGTGATATCAAAGGTTTATTTTCGCAATAGCTCCTGTAATTCATTGTATAAAGATACGGGATCATCCTGTGCCGTTCCCGCAGCATATGATCCATCACCATTTCTGCTTCTTTCTTATAACGCCATGGTTCTTTTCCATTAAATTCACTGCTGGAACTATGAAGCCTCATGATCGGCGAATAGATGCCAAGCTGTACCCATCTTACCGTCATTTCATCATCCTTATATCCCAGCATATGACCACCGATATCATGGCTCCACCAACCATATCCTATATTCGAAGCCGTAAGTGTAAAATAGGGCTGAAAATCTAGAGATTCCCAGGTTACGATTGTATCTCCTGAAAATCCGATTGGATATCTGTGACTTCCAGGCCCTGCATATCTTGAAAATGTCAGAGGTCTTTTCCCCTCTCTTGCAGAGTCCAGGAAATGAAAATGATTAAAAATCCAGAGTGGATCCAGTCCTTCATCCCTGCAAACTTCCCCCTGTTGCCAGTCGATCCACCAGAAGTCAACCCCCTCTTCCTCTCTCGGATGATGCAGATACTGAAAATATGCTTCCAAAAATCGGGGATCTGCCGGATCACATAAAATCGGATCCTCATTCGCATAATCTACTCCCAGAGCTTTTGCCATCTCTACATACATCTCCTCATGGGCGCGCACTCCACCTGCAGGATGTACATTCAGAGTCACTTTCATCCCTCTTGTATGTAGATTGTCCAGAAATCGTGTTGGATTTGGGAATAATTCCCGGTTCCACGTATATCCGGTCCATCCGCTTCCATATTTGGGATCGATATCCACCAGATGCCAGTCCATATCAATCACTGCAACTGTAAATGGAAGATTCTCCTGCTCAAATCGATCCATAAGCGAAAGATAACTCTCTTCATTATATCGGTAAAATCTGCTCCACCAGTTGCCAAGTGCAAATCTCGGCAACATAGGTGTTTTTCCGCAAAGACGGATCAGGTCAGCAACAGCCTCCTTATAATCGTGACCATATCCCCAGAAATAAAGATCCTTTCCCCCTTTTTTTCTCGACTTGATCCATCCATCTTCCAGTAATACATGGGAGTTGCTGTCATCCAGAAGAGAAAATCCATTTCTCGACACAACACCATGATCCAATCTGATCTCTCCATCAACTCCATCCAGAGTCCGCGCTGTACCACCAAGATCACAGATTTGTTCTCCATAGTGCCAGGTACTGTTCACACTTCCTTTCACATGTATACTAAGACCGCCAGATGAAAACTCTTTTTCATCATATACAAGATGTAGGCGGGAGGTATTGATCTCTATCCCGTTTTCTGTATGAATGACGCGGTAATCCACCTCGGGGAAATCCCGGCATAAGACCATTTGCGTGGCTCTGTCCTCAAACTCTCCATCTGCATTGTACTCAAGTCTCACCAGCCCTTCCGTAAGTACTGTGATTCTGTATTGATTTCCTATGATCATATTTTCCTGTCTCGCACAGGGTGATGTCTTGATTCTGTATATCTTCTGCATAACAACTTCCCTTCTTTTTGTTTATTCTTTTACACTTCCCACGACAATACCAGTGATCAAATATTTCTGCAGAGAATAATTATTCACCTTGGTCATATAGAGTCAATCCCTGCCTTCTTCAGAAAAGATTGGATTCTAAACGTTCCTGATCTTCATCGTCTACAATCAGCATGCAGTACATAATACGACCTCTGCCGTCTGCTATTTCTATCACAAAACCTGCCGTCTGCTCTAAGCATACGACAGGTTTTCATCTGCTTCAACCTATTTTTTCTTTCTTCTGATAATCACTACTGCGCCGACAGCTGCTACTGCTGCCACCAGAAGTACTGCCCACATGATCACATTGGCATGGTCTCCTGTCTGCACACTCTGAGAGTGTGAACCGGATGTACTTCCATTGTTATGACTTCCGCCGTTATTGTTTCCACTGTTGTTGTCATTTCCGCCGTTGTTATCATTTCCGTTGTTGTTATCATTTCCGTTGTTATCGTCGTCCGGATCTGCTTTTTCTCCTCTGACCAGAACCTTCACATCAGCTTTGGCTGTTGCTCCATTTGTATCCGTTACCTGAATGGTCACGATCACATCCGTATCGTTTTCCGGTGTTGTTACCTTTCCATCCAGTCCGATGATTCCTTCCGGATTCACTGCCACGATCTCGATCTTGCTTCCTTCCGGAACTTCCGGCAGAACCAGAGTTTCTGTTCCTGCTTTCACTTCTGATGGAATCTTATTGTTTGCCAGAATGTCATCTAAGATTTCCTGTGCACTCGGAATATGCGGCACTTCCACGGCTTTGAATTCTCCGGTCAGCTCGATGTTCTTTGTCACTTTAAACTGATATTCTGCATCCTTCGATACATATTCGGTCTGTCCTTTTTCTTTCCAGCCCACAAATTCAAATCTTTCTTTGGCTTCTGCCTTCACAGATGCTGTCGCACCCTCTTTGTATGTGCCATCCTCTTTATCCATGGAAACCGTTCCCATGTTCTCATCATTGGACTGTACCACAACACGGTAATATGTTTCCGGAACCGAAGCCAGTCTAAACTCGGCACGCAGTACACGGTCTGACTCTGCATGAAATTTGTATTCTGCCTGAGCGCCTTCTACTGGTGTCAGAACTTCTTCTCCATCTGCTTCTGTCACTTCCAACCACTGGGCAAACTCATATCCATCCTTTGGCTCTGCTTTCACCGTAATCTCTGTTCCCTCTTTGTAGATGTTTCCTTCATTTGCAGGATCCATTGTGACAGTTCCCATCTGCACATCTGCAGTCTCTGCATAAATCAGATAAGAATGTTCTACTTCTTTGAAATTTGCAGTCAGCTCCATATTTTCCCGGATCTGGAATACATACGGATTATCTTTACTTACCACTTCCTGTGTTCCTTTTTTCGTGAAGCCTACGAACTCGTAGTCTTCTGTTGCCGGAACTGCACTGACTTTGATTTCTGTCCCTGCCTCATAAGAATCCTGCTGTGGTTCTACGATAACAGATCCCATACTCTCATCATTGGCTGCGGCTGTAAATGTAAATTTCTCCACTGGAATCTTTTCAAAGTTTGCAGTCAGATCCACATCTTTTGTCACTTCAAATACATATGGGTTGGAGTCACTGAGCACATTTCCTTCTGCATCGGTCCAGTTCACAAAGCGGAATCCTTCATTTGCCACTGCAATGACTTCTGCTTTTTCCCCTTTTTTGTAGCTTCCGTCTGCTGAATCAATGGTTACAGTTCCCATGCTGTTGTCATTGGTTTTGATCGTTACATGGAATTTTTCCTCTTCATATACGAATTCAAACTGATTTAACTTTTCCAGAATTTCAGCTACTTCTTCTGGTGTTGCATTCTCGTTATCTAATATAACCTTTGACTGCTCTCTAAGTTCTGCAAATTCTTTCCAAGATGCATCTGTCACCTGTCCTTGTGTCACATCTTTAATTTCATCATATTTTTTCTGAAGTTCTGTCTTATCTGCACGCAACCCCTGAATACGCTGTTTCAAAACAGCTATCATATCATCTACTGCTTCCTGTGTACAAGTACCACTCAACAATTTTTCTGCTTCCTGAATACTTTCCTGCAATGCCTCAAAACTCTCTTTTGTGTATCCTTCCTCTGAAATTTCTTTTGCCGTCTGAAGTACCTCTTTTAATACAGATGTATCTATCATGACATTTTGAAGATTTTCTCTCGCTGTCTTTACTTCTACCGCCTTATCGTTCATCTCAGAAGTACACGTCTCTTCATCTGCCTTTTTCAAAAGCACTGTTGCACTTTCAAGGACTGCCTGGAGCTTCTCCCAGCTTTCCTTTGTATAATCTTCAGAATTTAATTTTTCACAAATCTGAATTTCTCTTTGCAATTTACTCCTGTCTACTGATTCTTTCTTTTCCTTACGGACTGTAAGCGCTCCAACTTCAACCCATCCTCTTTTTTCCTGCGCCTGTGAACTTTTTCCAACACGCTCAAACTGAATTGTGTAAGTTCCCTCTTCAAATTCTTCATTCATCAGTTCTGCTCCATCTTCTCGTTCTGACGCATAGGTGTCAATTTCCTTTTGATAAATCTGTCTGTCAGATGAATCCAAAATTGTTACCCTTATGACTCCATGATCATTTCCTTTTACAGTCGCAACACGGATGGAATGTCCCGTAAACTTACCGATCAATGCTCCTGCATTCTCATCTTCCGTTGCTTTAAAGCTTCCTGCCTGGATCCATTTTTCACTTCCCTGTAAATCTGTGGAAGGAATCTGTATCTCTTCAAATCCTCCCTGTTCCAAATTATTCAATACATCTTTCAGCTTCTGTACCATTCTATCGACTGCAGGTTGTTTTACATTTTTATCTTCCATCATTTCTTTTGCTTCTCTCAGAACCTTTTTCAGCTGATAGAGAGAGTCATTTGTGTATTCACCACCCAGTGCTTCTTCACCCTTAACGATGAGTGCTTCCAATGCAGTTTTATCCGTTTCTCCAAATCCAAGTCGATTATATCTGTTCAAAAGAAATTCAGTTCTGGAATCTATGACATCCTGTGTGGCAGTCTTTACTTCTTTTCCATCTAAAATACTTTCTTCAAACGCCCCTTTCAGTTCCTGTGGAGCATTTTCATACTCCTGTGATGTCCTGTCTGCTGCTTCAGCCAGTTCAAGTATACGTTCTAACTCTGATGCATCACCTACATTATCTGTTTTTCCATTTACTAACAATGGTGTCACTTCATACAATGAAGGCTCGCCTACAAATCCCTCTTTCAATATAATTTTTAAAGAATCCGTTGTCACTTCCGGGAATTTTGCCAGACAATATGCATGATACCCTGCACTGGAACCATCCATATCACCTACTTTATCCTCTATATCCCCCATTTTGGCACCCTCATACACTGTTTGATATTCTCCATCTGTCAGTGCCTGAATTTCAAATGATCCGATTCCATTATTTTTTGATACAAATAAATCAAACTCCAACTGATTAAGCAACTCTTTTTCTTCCAATGTCAATGTAATCTCCATTGGCTCAGAAGAATCTACATCCTTAGATGCCCATCTTGTTGTCGAATTTCGGTCAACCATTTTTTCTTTTGTATAGATTTCTCCCCAAACACTTTCATGGGATACCGTCACATCTTGAATTGGAATTGCCTGTGTCACATATGTCTTCGTATATATAGGACTTACTCTTTGTCCTCTATAAAACAGTGCCGCTCTGACAACAGAATCCTCTTCCTTGCTTAACTGCAGTGGCTGCTCATAAAGTGAAGAACTCTTCCTTGGAATACTTCCATCTATTGTATAACGAATGTCATAATCCGATGCCTGTTCACTTTTACTCAAAGTCAGTATAAGATTTTCTGAATCAATAATTCCAGAATCTTTACTAAATATAACCTCTCTGTTTTCCATCTGTTTTTTCAGTTGATTTACAATTACTGAAAGCTGATTCTCTTCATTTTTATAATACTCAAGATCTCCTGTATTTTCCAACAAAGTCCTTCGCAGCATTCTTAATTGAGTATAGATTTGATCAATCTGTACATATGTCAGTCCTTCTTTATCAGTAAGATAATAAACCTTTTCTGCTTCTTCCAGATAAGCGCGATACAACCGATCCATCTGTTTTGCTTTTGTCAGAACGCTTCCCAGTTCTTTTGAAGACTGTTCGATTGCTGCCCCCAATTCTTCTTTTACTTTAACAAGATCTGGATGAATCTGTTTCAAAAATGCTGTTGCCTGTTCTTTTAATTCATCCATATTTGTTTCTAACATATCGATGGTATATGTTCTACCTGAAACTGCCTTAAAAGAAATACGTCCTTTTTCTTCATCTTTCTTTACAGAAATCTCTTTTCCATCTTCATATACTTTTGCAGATGTAATATTTTTATAAGAACCTGTAAATGTATTGCTTTCGTTTTCACCATCATAACGTACTGTAAATGTCTCGGCTACTCCGTTTGCCCATTTTTCTCCAATGGTAAAATTACCACGTGCTTTCAATCCCTGGATATTTCCTTCTTCCCATGCATTTGGAATTGCCGGAAGAAACTGCGTATACCCAGACTGGGACTGTACCAACATCTCTGCAACACCAGATGTCAACCCAAAGTTTCCATCAATCTGCCATACAGGATTCCCATTCTTCATAGTTTCTCCACCACCGGAGCCATGAGAATCAAACAAATTATACTGCAACCCTGAAGAATTTCCGCCGATCAGATTGTTTAAAAGCTTGTATGCTTTTTCTCCATTTTCTGTTCTGGCCCAAAGATTGATTTTGTTTGCTTTTGACCAGCCAGTTGAATACTCCCCACGCTCTGTCAGCGATTGAATTGCTGCATCCATATACTCTTTATTTTCTTTATTGATCAATGTCCCCGGGAACAATCCAACAAGATGAGAAGAATGCCTTTGTTCTCCCGGATGCCCAATATCCCATCCACTGTTTGGCACTTCAATTTCCGGCAGATTTCCCGCTTTTGCATATGAACGATTATGACCATTCTTTTGCCCAACACGAGTCTCCTCATACCATTCTTTGATACCGTTTGTCTCGTTAATCTCAATCGGATCCAACTTCTGCATATTTTCTTCCCAAGATTTTAATAATGCTTCATCTTCCCCAACAATTTTACCTGCCTGAATACATTCTTTATATAATTCCCAGACAAGTGACTGATCATAAGTCGTACCAATCGCCGTTGGTCCTTGTTCCTCAGAAAAACTTGGCGCTACCACTAATCTATCCTGTCCATTATATGGCGAACTTTCATCATTGATTTTCTGATACTCGGATGTCCAAAGATAAGAATCCCAAAATTGTGCAGCTTCCTTCATAATCGGGTAGATAGTATTTTTTAAGTAATCTTCATTTTGAGTGAATTCATAATGCCACCAAAGGTTTTGAATTGCCCACGCTGCTCCTGTTGGATTCCATCCATATTCCTGTGCATTTGTCGGTGCTGTCATCCCAAATGGATTATTTTCTGTATGCACTGTAAAACCAGTATGATTTTCCACTGCCCCTTCAATTCCATGAACTCTCTCTGCTGTCAAACGCCCCGGCTCTCTTAGCTTATCCATATAATCAACAAAGGTAACTCCACATTCTGCCAGATTTGTTGTGTAAACCGGCCAGTAGTTCATCTGCACATTGACATTAAAGTGATAATCCCCGGTCCAGGCAGAATCCCCTACTGTCCATAAACCAACTAAATTACTTGGAAGTGTTCCTCTGGACCCCGCAATCGTCAGATAGCGTCCATATTGGAATGCAAGCACTTCCAGATAATGAGAGTAAGTTCCATTTCGATATTCATCTACAAGCTGATTTGTCGGAATGTTAGTGCGCTGTTCACCTAAATCTAAGCTCACTCGATCAAACAATTTCTGATGATCTGCAATATGCTTTTCTTTCAATTTCTGGTATGATTTTTTGGCATTGCTATTGACACGGTCATCTACCATTTTTTTCAGATTTTTCTCTTTATCACGGTAAGTTGGATAATCATTTTTATAATCCGTCTCTGCCGCCATTACAATCATGACCTGGTTTGCATCCTCAATCTGATAGACCTGATTTTTCTCATCTACCTCTAGATCTCCCCCTTCGAGGACAAGTTTCATTGTTGTGTAAAATTTTAAATCATTATCTTTAACTTTTCCTTCAATTGTACAGGTTTGATTTTCCGGATCAAATGTAGTTTTCCCTTCTAATCCATTGTTATTAAGCTCCATTTTTACACTCAAATCAAGCTTTCCACTTTCTGATGCTGAAAGCTTTGTAACCATGATCTGATCTGGATTACTTACAAAGTGTTCCCTTTTATAATTCACATCTTCATAAGAAAACTCTGTTGATGCAACCCCAGTTTGAAGATCCAGCTCTCTCCGATAATTTTTTACATTCTGGTCTTGAAGTCCCATTTTAGAAAAATCAAGCCAAATATCTCCAAAATCCTGATAACTTCCTTTGTTCAGATTATTTTCTCCCGGAAATTTGATCTGTGCTCCCATACCATATCCACCGAGACTTTGATCATCATTAAATACTTTTGTTGATTTATCATCTAAAAGTTTTCTGTAATTTTCAATTTCTTCATCCGTATATGCTGTTGCCTTATTCCCAAACTGATACCCCGGACGACTCGGAGAAGGACCTCCTGTCCAGAGCGTCTTTTCATTAAAATGTATTCGCTCTTTCGAAATTCCCCCAAAAATCAGATTACCCAGATTTCCATTTCCCAAAGGTAATGACTGTTGCATCCACTCTCCACCATTAGTTTCCTGTGTATTGATATTTGCCGGTGACGTATACCATAATTTTAGTGATTGACTAATCGACTCCGTCGATACCGAATTCTCCTGTTTCTCTTCTTTCGCAAAAACTTCACATACCGGTCCTATTGGTAACACCAGTATAGTGCAAATACCTGCAAGGAATTGTCTGATTCTTTTTTTAATCATAATGCTCCTTTTCTCAACTTATACCGTTTTAAATTTCCTCTGAAAAGTAAGATATACGAATCCCCATATATGAGGAATCCGTATATCTTGTTTCCGATTCTGTTTTGATTATTTTTTCTTTCTTCTGATAATCACTACTGCGCCAACAGCTGCTACTGCTGCCACCAGAAGTACTGCCCACATGATCACATTGGCATTGTCTCCTGTCTGCACACTCTGAGAGTGTGAACCGGATGTACTTCCATTGTTATGACTTCCGCCGTTGCTGCTTCCACCATTGTTTCCTGTATTGTTATTTCCGCCGTTATTGCTTCCGCCATTGTTATTGTTTCCACTGTTGTTGTCATTTCCGCCGTTGTTATCATTTCCGTTGTTATCGTCGTCCGGATCTGCTTTTTCTCCTCTTACCAGAACCTTCACATCAGCTTTGGCTGTTGCTTCGTTTGTATCCGTTACCTGAATGGTCACGATCACATCCGTATCGTTTTCCGGTGTTGTTACCTTTCCATCCAGTCCGATGATTCCTTCCGGATTCACTGCCACGATCTCGATCTTACTTCCTTCCGGAACTTCCGGCAGAACCAGTCTTTCTGTTCCTGCTTTCACTTCTGATGGAATCTTATTGTTTGCCAGGATGTCGTTTAAGATTTCCTGTGCACCCGGAACGTGCGTTTCTTCTGTCAGTTTTGCCTGCACCAGCATCCGTGCATTTCCTTCGTCTTCTCCGACATCACCTGCTGTGAAATAATATTCCAGTGCAGAAGCCGGTCCTGTATAGAATACTTTTCCGCTCTCTTTGTCAAATGAAGCAATCTGACTGTTTTCTCCCATCAGAACTTCCGTTCTCTGCAGCTGTTGAGGTGTCAGTACCTCATTTAAATCTGTCCAGTACTTTTCACCGTCATATTTCCGTTTTAACTCGATCGTCTGCGGAGATAACTGTAAATCCAGAGCCTTTCCTGACTCTGTCCATGCCAGATGATTCTCTGCACAATACAATGTTTTCAGGTTTGAAACATCTCCAAACTGCAGCAGTGACAGGTTATTTCCGTTTCCATAAACACTTTCCGGCGCAGCACTGTCCATCTTAAGACTGGTAAGCTGGTTGTTGTTAAAATTTAAGTATGCAATATTTTCTTCTACCCCGATCAGATTTGTGATCTGGTTGTTTTCCACACTGACCTGTTTTGCTGTTCCGAAACGGAACTCTCCGGATAACTGATTATTTCCTGCAAGAACCGTTTTTAATGCAGTTGCTTCATCCACGATCAGTTCTCTCAGACTGTTATTTGCTGCGTTAAATTCCTCCAATGCTCCCAGACCTGAGAGTGAGATCTGCTGCAGGTTGTTATTCTGACAATGAAGTGTTTTTAAATTTCCAAGTCCTTCTACGAGAAGGCTTTCCATTCCATTACTGTCTGCCTGAAGCACTTCAAGAGCCGCTGCCGGTCTTGCATCCAGTGTATGCAGCTGATTTCCATAACAGCTTAATGCACGCAGTGAAGTCAGGCCTGTCAGATCCAGATCTGTAAGATGATTATTTTCAATCCGTACTTCTTCC
Organism: Mediterraneibacter gnavus ATCC 29149; assembly: GCF_008121495.1. Classification (NCBI taxonomy): domain Bacteria; kingdom Bacillati; phylum Bacillota; class Clostridia; order Lachnospirales; family Lachnospiraceae; genus Mediterraneibacter; species Mediterraneibacter gnavus. The sequence continues at coordinate 1,021,053 of NZ_CP043051.1, forward strand.
AGACTTCCAAGTCCTGTCACATGAAGCTCTGAAAATGTACTATTTTGAGCATACAGCTTTTTCAGACTGCTGCATCCTGTCACATCCAGCACGGAAGCCGGATTTCCGTTTACTTTCAAAATCTGCAGAGATGACAGATCTTTTACCGGTGCAAAATCCCCAATCGCATTTTGGCTGACATCCACGCGCTGCAAATTTCGGAAATTCTCCACACCTTTTAAATCGGTAATTCCTGCATTCGGCATTGCCAGTTCTTCCACTTCCATGCACTCTGCTTCCGACAGGCTTCCATTTCCATCTTTGTCACAGGTTCCTGCAAATGTCAGTATCACCTGATCCGGAAACTGTTCTGCAGAAAGTTCAATTTCTCCCACCGGTGCTGCTTCCGTCACTTCTTCATTCTCTGGTTCTGTCTCCGGCTGTTCAGGAGTTTCCGGTATCTGAGGTGTCTCATTTTCCGGTGTCTTATCCTCTGTTTCTTCTATTGTTTCTACAGCCTGTGCTTTGATCGTATACAAATCGCTGCTCATCGTTCCTAAAATCATTCCGGACATCAGCAGGTACGCAGTTAATTTCTTTATTTTCATCTTTTTCCCTCCTACTATCTACTGTGCCATAGTGACGAATTCTACTGTTTCTGAACGGAGAGATTCAATTCCTCTCTCATTTACTGCAGTTACATAAACCTGATATGTAGTAAGCGGGGTCAGCTCCTGAATCGTCTGATTCATTTCTTTTCCTTCCCATACCATCTTACCATTTGCATACACACGGTATGTACATCCCGGTTCTTCCGCAGCCCAGCTGATATTTGCAGAAGACGAAGATTTGCTGTCAATTCTCACGTCGCTTGGAGCTTTCGGTGTTTCCCAGTTGTCCTGACTCTGCGCTCCGATCAGGTAATACCAGGAACCTGTTCCATACTCTACCCCATCTTTTCTTGCTGCTGCCCGCAGAATTGTATTTTTCTCGACTGTAATCGGTCCTTCATATTTTTTAGCGGACTCAGAAACTTCTTTATTTTTCTCAAATGGCTGACTGCCGTCCAGAGTATAATAAATCTCTGCTCCTTCACCTGCTGTCAATGTCACCTGCTGTGCAGAATCATATTGTCCGGAAGCAACATCTGCGCTTACCTGAATATCCATTGCTGTAAAGGATACTTCTGCCGCTTCAGATTCATTGTCATATCTGTCCACAGCTTTTACCTGAACAGTATACTCGCTGCCAGCCTCCAACGGATCTAAGATCAGCGCAGTCTGTGTAACTTCACGGAAACCAACCTGTTCTCCGCCTTTACTCCAGCTTACTTTGTATTTTTCGACTCCTGTATTATCTACTGACGGAAGGAAACGAATTTCTGCTTCCGATGCCTTCGGAGATACGACTCTCAGATTGCCCGGCACAGTTGGTGCTTCTTCATCTTTGATCACCACATCCCCTGTTTCGCCCATTACTTCCAGTTCTACAACGTGGTTTGTATTTCCTTCTGTACTTCCGTTCATATATACGCGGATGTATCCCGCATCAAAATGTTCTCCATCTTTCGGCAATGGTGTTTTTGTGTCCGTATCTAACCAAGATACACCTTCACCATACACTTTCATGTTTTTTCCATCTTTTGTCTCGATGTATTCTTCTTTTTCGCCTTTTGGAAGTTTGTGTGTCTCTCCTTGTGTTCCACTTAAAGATGCCGGCCACTCTCTGTCTGCATCCCGATTTCCGTTCCAAAGCACCAACGTTTTAGTAGGATCAAAGGAACTGTCCGGTGACAGAAGTACGACGGTATCATGATATTTACGCGTTCCATTCCAATACCGATACAGGTTCACTTCCTCAACATGATGTAACCCACCAAGATCTACCTGCAGCCATTGTGCACCTCCGTTATTTCTGCCAGGATCTGAGTAGTTATCAGGATTCGTCTTATTTCCATCTACAGCATCGTCTCTTCTGGAAGCTTCACTTGCATCTTCTGAAAAGCTCACATTTTTGCCTCTTGCCAGATTGGTTCTCTCAGATTTGATCGGCTCATCTTCTATTTTCTGTGCATTCTCATCATATACAAACTCCAGACCTGTAATGGAAAGATCCACCCAGCCGTTTGTCTGGATCGTGATAACTGCTTTTCCTGTTTCTTCGTTAAATTCTACTTTTGGTTCTGTGTACTGCGGCTGTCCGTCTGTGTCCGGCTGCTGTCCCTTTACAACCTGCACTTTTGGTTCCTTCGCCAGTTTTGTCAGTTCAAATGTAGTGGTACGCAGCTCATTATCTTCCGGAGACAATTTTCCTTCCGGCGCATTTACCACATTGTACTCATCCATATATTTATATACTGATAATTTTCCATTAATTGTAGTCTGTCCCGGTGAAAAATCACCTGTCCACGTTAAGCCGAATTTATTATCAAAAATAATCTCATCTTTATTTACCCTGTAGTTATTCAGCGTGATATCCATCGCTGTTCCGTCTCCAGATTCATTCATGATCATAAATTCGTGAGGCTCCATCTCTACTTTCAGACGTGCGCTTTCTTCTTCCCCTTCCAGAGGTAAAATTGCATGCTGCTTTTCATTTGTATTAACTTTATTGTTGTAGAGATACCATGTGCCCTCCCATTTGTCAGCAAATGCATTTCCTACATATTCGATTGGATACAGATCTTTGAAATACTTTTGTTTTGCCTGTCCGGACAGATTCTTGTCTTTGACATCCAGTACATTCGGAGGGGTTACGCCCAGTTTGTCTGCTTCCTGAATCAGTTTTTTTGTTACTTCCGCTCTGGTTCCCCATGTCGGAATAACCGGAATAATGCCATAACGTCCTGTTTCATAAATCTGGAATCCTGTCGGTTTTCCGGATAAACCACTGTAAAAATCAGAACTTACATTTCCATAGAGAACCGCTTTGGTCTCTTCCATGATCTCTTTTTTGGACGGTGCCGGATGATTGACAATGTAACGGAACAGTTCTGTCAGGACATGTGTATTTGCCGGACTGTTCGTGTTGCTTGTTCCATATACGATTTCCGGGAACTCAAACGTGTAGATCACACCACCGCCCAGATAGGTGCTCATCATTTGCATTCCAAGCAATGCTTCCGGTTCTCCACAAAGTCTCTGCCAGTTGTTATAGCTTCCAGCTCCTTGCCAGAGTTTTGAGAACTGCTTGTCCCATGCCCAGGTATCGGAAAGCATTCCCCAGCCTCCGGTATATCCTGCCAGCCAGCTTCCCTGGAAGAAACTGCTTGTTTTCAAATCATCCGGTTGATTTGAACTTGTGTTCTTATAAATCAAGTAGAATGCATCTCCGTGTTTTTCCAGTGCCTTTTTCATATTTGCATTGCTGACAATATTCGTCACTGTAGAACCGTGATCCTGATCTGACCATACAAAGAATCCACCGAATCGGTCAGCAATCTCCAGCATCTTAGCGCTTCCTTCGCATGGAGGATGAATACCTGCCCAGAAGTTCTCTGTATTGAACACACCCTGCATATTCGGATACATACGGTACATCAGATCCAACCAGCCGTAATCCATATCCGCTGTAATATTGTACTGTGTTCCTCCATTTTCCGGTGTTGCAGCTGCTGTCAATCCAAGAAGCATAATCGGCGCTCCCTGTTCATAGGCAATCTGCAGCCCATGTTCATGGAATGCCTGCAGATAAGCCTGTCCGATATGATCCGGAGCAAACTGTCTGAGGTTGTTTGTATGTAACAGCAAAACGTTATTCTCTTTCAGATCATCCGGAATAGCATTCCATCTTCCGTCTACTGTGTTAGATCCCTGTAATTCTGGTCCTTCTTCCTGTCCTATCTCATAGACATCGTTGGAATACGCTGTTGCGATCATCATCGGATGTTCGTTATCGATCACACGTCTTGGACCATCCTGTGACTGCACATCCTGCTCATTTTCATATCCATAAATACCCAGTTCCATGAATTTTACTGCGGCACCTTTTGGATTCTCTGTATACACTCTGATATAACGTGCCTCTTTTGTTGTTCCAAGCTCTGTGGCCCCAAGTCCATTCTTGTTTGCATAATCCATATAGAACCACTGTCCACCCATCGCTTCTTCGTATGGCTTTGAAACATTCTCCGGCTGTTTCACTCCATCCGGAAGTGTCGGATTTCCTTCATAATAAACGATCTGACCGTCCGATAAATCCTCTTCGTTTCCAATCACAATGGCAGTATTTTTATAAGAAATCTTGGTTCCTTTCAGACGTTTTCCCTGACCACTCGGATTTCCATTTCCGATTGTCGCCTGTCCATCATATACCTGTCGTTTCAGGTTGATGACTTCCAACGGATAGGATGCACCCAGATCCACCTGTACCCACACCCCGTTTTTTCCTTCTGCAGTGCTGGTGACTTCTGTTCCCTGTTCCTGATAATTCTCCCAGTTGTTTCCCTCTTTATTACCTGTAGCATCATGCTGCAGATAATATTTGTCACCGTCGGTTAATAAATCCGCATTTTTCAGATCCATATTTTCCCCGACTGTGACTTTGACATCCTTTTCCTCTGCCAGATTGACCAGTGGCGGTGCTTTTTTTGCATCTGCCGCATCTGCACGGACTCCTGTTACCCCAAATGCCGTCAGCACAAGCGCCATGCATGACAGTCCGAGTAATCTGGCTTTGCTCCCTTCTTTTCTGGTTTTCATCCTCATTTTCCTCCTTTTCTTCCACATGAAAGTAAAACCAGAAAATGCTTTATTTTTTCTGGTTCCTTACATGTCTGGGATTTTCCCGCTTGAATTCTAGAGTACTATACTGTTCCCTCCTTTAATATGGAATATATTTACCAGAAATTGTACTTTCTTTACTATCACAATAGATTTTGCTCATTTATTTTGTCTATTTTTTACATTTTACGTTTTCACATCAAATTTTTACGGTAATTTTTCAATCATTTCTGCCAATATTTCTTCATCGAATCCTGATTTTCTGTCCAACGTAGATCATGTTCGGATCTGCAATTCCATTCCATGCTGCCAGTTCCAGATAAGTTGTTGCAAAACACTTTGCAATCTCTGATAAAGTATCATTTTCCTGCACAACATAATATTCCGCCGGAGCCTCATTTTGACTCAACTGTCTGTTTACTTCCCTTTGAACAGCATCCGGATCGTATCCCATATCACACAGCTTCTTTCTTCGTTCTTTACCGTTTGCATATTTTCCTTGTATCACTTCCCCGGCAACTTCCTCAATACTTTTGGACGGCTGCCCTGTCACGCCCTCTGCATACTTTGGTCTTGCATATCCGCGAATCTGCCCCCAACCTGCCGGAATTTTTCGTCTTGCCACTGCCTCATTATAATTCCCTTCCATCACTGTGATCATTTGGCCTGAAACAGACTCTACATACCCGATATGATCGGAATACCCGTCATTTGGCTGTACCTGGAAATCCCAGTTATACAAAATGATATCTCCGGGCAGTGGCACTATGGTTCCATCTTCGATCCAGATTCCCTTTTCTTTGAAAATCTCAATATGCTTTTCACATCCGCATTCTGTTCCGATCAAGTCCACACAGTCTGCCTGAATCGCTGCTGCAGAAACTGCGGTATCACACCACTCATCGGTATACTGTACGGCATATCCCCTCGCCAGTGGCTGATGCGAATTATACAGATCAATAATCTGCCGGAACTTCCCGTTTGCTTCACTGTAGCCAATCCACGAACGCATCACGTTCAATACATCCTGAGCGCTTCTTCCCGATGCATTTTCATCATACTTCATTAACTGATACTGCTCAATCAGTTCCATATTTTTCTGCACATAGACAGAACTAGTCGCATACCCATCTGCCCAAATGGTTTCCAGATATCGTCTGGGTTCTGTGATTCCCTTCAGATTTTGATAACGTGGAAGCTGAAGCAGTTCAAAATATCCTTTCACCCCCTCTTCCATATTGTCAAATACCCGGAAATAATCGGAAATCACGGTTGCCGTTCCGGCTTCGTATTCCTCCCAGGTTGCCAGATTGACGGACTTCCCCTGGCATTTCGTCCCACATTTCAACCCAAAATAATTGTGATAGTCTTTCGCCAGCCTGGATTCTCCCCAGCCGGACTCCAAAATTGCCTGTGCAATGATGGGACTGCATACTTTGATTTCATATGCAGCCGCATATTTCTTTACATATCCTGCGATTTTCTGAATAAATTCCTCTTTCTTCATCGTTCTCCCCTGCTTTCTGTATATTTCTCTGCTTTTCCATTTAAAATGTCAATTGCCTGTCTGAGTACTTCTGGAATGGGCATCCCCATAAGCCCGGCATTTTCCAGAATAGACAATGCTTCATTTGCGATAAACGCAATGCACACGGCATCCCTCAGATAATTTGTCCCCATCAAAAGGTCCAGACGGACTGCGATCAAAACAAACAACAGTGTCATTCCTTTTCGGCACAGCCCTTTCCAGCCCGCACGACTCTCCAGTCTGCCATTTTCTGACTTCGGACTTTTCTTAAAAATCACCGGCAGAAGAATCCCGCCTGTGATCCAGTCGATTCCCATAAAAAGAACCAATGTCTGCAGTGCGACATCCCATCCGCCAAATAAAAGGGCAACTGCACTCCCAAACATTCCAAACAAGCTCGTCACCATTTGCTTCATATCCTTCACCACCTTCAATTAAAAAAGCAGAATAGACGGCATTCTTTTCAAAGAATGTTCTACTCTGCCACTCATTTTTCTTTTCCTTTTTTCATTCGATCCTCACTCAAGGATGCTCCCTTGTTTCTGCATAATCGTCTAACACATATCTTGCATATTTTGTTGCCTGACGCTCCATCCCGATCGGGGTTAATTCCAATGCGTTGATCCACTGAAAATAATGTGTCAGTTCATGCCCTATTGTAAGCAAGATTGCCGTCAATGCACTGTCCTTTCCCCATTTGTCACATAAATCTAAATAGTCTCCTGCCGCAACCCGGATATACGGTTCCACTGTATAATCATCTTCCATACTCCAGAATGTCCCATATACCAGATCCCCGTCCATTGCCCGTATTTTCTTTTTATTTTTTATGTAGGCAACAACTCTGAGAGGAAAGAAATATTCTTTTCTCAAAAATGCCGCAAACTCTTTACATGCCCTTCGTACCTCCGGATCTATCCCACTATCAAACCGAAGCCTGAAGCCCGTCCGATGACCTTCTTCCATAAAATCAATGTTCTGTTCCCAGTTTTCTATCGTCCAAATGTGATCCATAATGTTTATCCCTTTTCATCATAAACTGCTTTCATGCCATGATACTGCATCTTTTCTTTTTGCACTCCACATAATCTGTCAATAAAAAATAAACCTATTTTTATGGCAAAGTATATTACAAACGCAAAGACTATACGCACTTCTTGTTTTAAGTATTCTAAATCTATTTTAATCATGCACACTAAAATAATTAAGAATAGAATCAAGAACATTACCTGCTTTAATACCACATAACGATATGTATTTGTGAATTTCATATGTCTTCTCCTTACAGCCATTCAGATATTTTCCCTTTTATCGTATCGATAAAATGCACTTACTTGCTTGCTCTTATACTCTATCTCTGTTGCATTTTGTTCTTCAAACATCCTTTAAAATGGTTTCATAAATTCCTCTTTTGCCGATATACATCGGAAGTGGCAGTTTCCTCTGTATATCGACAGTTTACTTTACGGTGATGTGTATACCACATCTATTTTCCATTAGATAATAATTGAAATAATTCGTTCATATCATTTTCAATATCGTCGGTATCCGAACTCAAGGATACATTGAGTTTAAAAAACCGCCTTTCTATGGATGATACTGTCCATGAAACTGATAATACATAATAATCCACTTCGCCATCATTACTTCCTATACGTACCTCTGTACCATCTTTCTGTACCTCGCAATAAATATAACACTCATACCCATTTTTAAAAGGCAGCCTATTTGTTGAATGTTCTTTTTTTAAGAAATTTTCCCATCCGTATCCTACTTCCAATGAACAATTGTACTCCTTAAATATTGCTCTATAACTGTCAAGAATATTCGAACATTTTTCTAACATTATTTTTTCGTGTTTCACTATTTCATCATCTTTATCAGATGTATAAACAAATTTCATTAAAATCTCCTCACAAATAATCCCCAACAAACTGAACGTCCTGTAATCCATCCATTTGACAATTCTATATCTTAATCAAACACGATTTACTTAACAATAACAATACTTATTCCTCATACGCCACCTTTTCGATTTCAAGATCAAAAATCAAATCGTCAAAGTCATCATCCCAATCAATATCGTTGCAGTAAAACCGAAACTTATCCTCGCCCAATTCTTCTTTGATCATGGCGCAGCCTTCTACGAAACAAGTGATCATATCTGATCTAGGTCTTAAACACCCGTTGCTAATCCCAATATCTCCTTCTTCCAAAATGATTTCTAGTTCAAATTCTTTCGGAGCCCAGGTTTCCTCAAAAATAATCTGCGGAAATCTTCTCCTTTCCTTTTTCAAACGTTTTCCATTCCAGAATATTTTCCCCTTAAATCCATCCAAATGTAAAATAATTGACTGTTCATGTTGCGAATTAGTACTTACAAAAGTAAATTTTAGTCGATACTTCCCCTTTTTATCGTATCGATAAAATGAACTTACTTGCTTGCCCTTATACTCTATCTCTGTTGCATTTTGTTCTTCAAACATCCACTTAAATGGTTTCATAAAAATTTCCCTTCGTATATCAAATTAAATCTAATATCGCCGCTATCCATGTCATATCTTTTTCGCATATTTTTTCTTTTTGTAAAATATGTTTCACAATCCATCTGCTATATGTGGGAAAATAGCGATTCATTCGATACAACATCGGACATTGTGGAAGCTTAAACAGAACCAGATTATTCTCCTGGATTGCATTTTTCTTTCCAACAATCTTGCATATAGCATGGAACACTGAATCTGGCATCCCTTCTTTTCTAACACAATTCATATAAAATACACCTACCATTTTATTCTTCCAATGATTCCTGTAGTTTCCTATATGATTTGCAATTCGCACGTCTTCTATCGTATTCAATCCATTATAAATACCTGACATCAAAAATCTTCGATGATTTCCGCCGTAACAGTGCACAAACGCAGAATTTACCCTATATTTTCTGTTTTCAAACACCATCAAAATTTTTTCAAATTCTTTCAATGACAACTCTGTTTTTAATAAATCTCTTCTAACATTTACTTCAGCTATTAAATAATCACTATGAAATGTATAATCAAGTTCAATTGAAAAATACGGAAATATATCCTTATTTTTCATATGGCATTCAAATTCTATCGTTGGCGAAGAATCTGTTTCTTCGCCATAATACAACATAGGAATTTGTAAATTTATAAATTTTGTTCTCCCCTTTTTTCCATTACGGAAACTTTTTCCAATTTGCTTATAATCATAATCTGGATGCAATAATGAATATCCTAATTTTTCATAAGTACATCCTAACCCGGATAAACCGGAAAAGTTATTTTTATTTTCTACCCCTTGTGTTATTCTAAAGAAAAAGGGGGTTTTTATATGTTACTCACTGATAAATACGTTGATAAAATTCATGGCATCATTACCTGTTATGACCGCATGATCATTCAGGGATATATCCCAAACTGGAGCCATGCGGAAGCAATGACTGCCTATATGAAACTCAACGGTATCCGTATTTTTGATTATCCCACCAGTTTCTCCCAGCCCCTTACGGAACAGGTCCGTCAGAATGCGGAAAAGATTGCTCACGAAAATGGAATGGAAATTGAGTTCATCCGAAAACTCCATGCTTTTCGAAAAGATGACCGCATCCAGAACATCATTGCCGAAACCGGAAAAACGGAAGGTCTGATCCATATCTTTTCTGCTATGGAATGCTGTAATACCTACAGGCCCTGGCATGATAAAACAACTGGGAAGACCTTCCTGAAGTTTGACCAGAGCAAGTGTCTTCATTACTATTTCTATTTTATCGACAGGGAACTTGGCCTTTGCTATCTTCGTGTCCCTACATGGCCGCCTTTCCGTCTTCAGTTTTACATGAACGGTCATAACCTGCTCGCCTATAAGCTTGATAAAAAACAGCTTTCTTACCGGATGCAGGACAACGCGTTCCTTGAAATCTCCGATATTGAAACTGCTCAGAAACTTTCTGACCGTATCAACCCGCAAGGGCTCCATAAAGTTCTCGATGTCTTTGCCAGACGCTACAGTCCCGTTCCGGAATCTCTCGGGCTGGGTTATACCTGGACGGTTCAGCAGATCGAATGTGCCACGGATATCATGTTCCGTAAGCCGGAATACCTGGCACCAATCTATGATGAAATCATCCACACTGCGATATATACTGTGAAGCCTGACAACATCGCCACTTTCCTTGGACAGCGAATCACTTATAACTGTACCAAAGAGATTGGCACAAACTATAATCAGCGCATCCTCGGAACGAGGATCAAGCACCACATGGGTGATGTGTCCATAAAAATGTATGACAAGTTTGGCTGTGTACTGCGAATTGAAAGCACCTGCAATGATATCAGTACGTTCCGTGTGGAGCGGGAAGTTCAGCATAGGGATGGAACATCCGATATTCGGAAAGCCCCTTTAAAAAAGAGTATTTACAGCTTATATCAGTTATTCACAATCCTGAAATCTGCGAATTACAGATACCTTGAATTTATCTCATCCTTTGATGATCACAGCAGCGGCAGGAAGAAATTGGATGAAGTCAGTCATTCCCGGAGGGAAAAGGAACGAACCTATCGCGGATTCAACTTTTTTGATTCCCGTGATCTGTCTGTACTGGAAGCCATCAGCAAAGGGGAATACATGACATTCGGGATACAAGGAAAACAGATCCGCCAGCATCTTCCGAAAATCACTCCGTCTGCCATGACAAGGATCTTTAAACGTCTGAAAGTCCATGGACTGATTGAAAAAATCCCAGGATCCTATAAATATTTGATAACGGCTCTTGGAAAAGAGATCATAGCTGCTGGTTTATCGATAAAAAACCTTATCCTTGTTCCGGCGCTTACATCTTGATTTTCCTGATGCCGAAATTTTGCCATTTTGCGTAGAAAATCATTTATAAGTGGCCTAAAATAGAAGAAATCTCATCTGCAATTTCCAACATTTCACGTCCAATGATTTCTGATGGATAGCTTCCGATATAGATTTTCATCGTATAATAAAAATGATTCATCACAGATTTTTTATCCCCCCTCTTGCCGATATACATCAGAAGTGGCAGTTTCCTCTGTATATCGACAGTTTCTTACTGTTTTACTCTTTATTGACTTTCATCAAACACAATCTTCTCAGATTAATACAACATATATTCCGATGGTAACTCGAACTTATATCCCCATCCATAATATTCATCCACTGTTCTTGGCAAATCTTTATTTTTTAAATTATAATGCTTCCGGTTCCTTTCACAATACACATATGGAATCTTCATACAAAGAGTCAGATCTCCATCCAACACATTCACCGAAAACAGAAACGTCTGTATCTGAGGCATTTGATTCAAAAAACTCAAACTCGAAATTTCATTTCTTCCGGTCAACTCTAAATGTCTCAGATTTACCAGTTTTTCCAATACAGAAAAATCTTTTACCTTCGGACATCCACTGATACAAAGCGCCTCGACAGATTCTGCTATATGTTCTAGCGCCGAAATATCTTCCAACCTTTTTAAATCTTCCAATTGAACCCATTTTAAGTTGGGGGCTGTTTCTATATGGTCTAAATTTCGAAGCCTTGAATCATATATCATAAGATACTTCATTTTTTCTGAGCAAAAATATTCCCTTAAGTCTTCTTTATTACAATCAAATATCTTAAGTAGTTCTAAATCCTTCACTTTTTGAAATCCTGTTCCACTTCTGAAATCATTTAATGATATCTTGATTTGTTTGATATGTTTCATTTTCGTGAAGTCCACAAAAAATTTATTAACTCGTGGAGCACCTGCTAAACTTTCTGCTCCACAATCCACAGCTTCTAAATTTTCCATCTCATACAACGGAGAAAAGTCAAATTCTTTCTCAACGCACAGGGGAACATAGACAGATGCTGCCTTTATTCCCGGACATTCTTTTAAAAATTCAATACTTTCCGTAAAAACATCTACTCTCTCCACATTATTTTCATTGATAAATTTTACATGTTCTTCTATGGTTCGTTCTGTACGGCGTTTGGGTCGTTCCTCCTGTGTATTTGAAATTCTCATAGTAGTGTTCCCTTTATAATCGCTGAATACAAATCCGTCTATTTTGATCGTTCCATCAAAATTTTTAAAATACAACTATAAATGAGCAAATTTGAAAAATTGCACAAAACTACACTGCGAATTTCATAAATGAATCAAAATCATTGCTTTCCTTTGCGCATTGAAAAAGATAACGATACTTTTCCAGCTGAATGGTATCACAGATTTCGTGATATCCAGTTTCAAACGAACAGAACCTACCAGTACCCACTGCACACATGAAATGTGCCAGTGACATAAGCAGCCAGTACCTTTTGATTCCCTGTGCAGAGCGTATCTGATAGCTGTCCAGTGCCAGTTTATCCTTACACTGGCGGAAAAATACTTCAATCGGCCATCGACACACATACCAGGAAAGAATCTCCTGTGTAGATAGGGCTGCGTTTGTACTGATGAAAGCACGCAATGCTTTGGGATTACCAAATGCTTTTTCCGGATAACTCAAAAGAACTACCGCATTTTCTATGCCGTTGAGGTTTCCCTCGTACCGGTACACATAATAGTTTCGTTTTTTGACTGTCACAAGGTCAAATTCACGATGTGTAACAGACAATTCGGCGGCCAGTTCACGAAGTTTCTTTTTCATTCCCGATGGATACAGCAAACGGTTTGTTTTCAAAGCACCGATGGTATGGAATCCTCTCTGTGCAAAGGTATTGATTATCTTTTCAGAAACATACCAGCAGTCGCAAAGAAAATAGGACATTACCGGTGGAACAGGCAGCTCCTTTGCAATGCTTTGTACAATGTCAATCTTGGAAATTGACTTATTGTACATTACAAAAGCATAGTTCAGAACAATGCCATTGCAGGAAAGCATAACAGCAACTGCCTGATGCCCGTAGTCCTGTTTTCCCTTTAAATGGGATTGGTGAAAATACGCATCTTCAATCGGATGTAAAGCCCGTGACGAAGGCTTTGTCTTTGAAGCAATCGTATCGTCCACAATGCAGAAAACAGGCTTTCCGGTGCGTGCTGCTTCTGAATAAATAATCTCAATGACAGAGCATTTTAACGTATCTGAAAGTAATGAATCATCCCATTTTCCGGAATTGAGAAAATGGGCAATCGTCGTTCTGTGGCAGGAACTGTTTTTAGCAAAGTCCGTAGTTTTTCCATGATATCCTGAAATGAAAATACTGATTAGGATACTCATAAGATGGTTTATTACTCGGTTCGAATAAAATTTGCATAAGTTTAATTTTTTAAACTGGTTGTATATGAATGAGGAATGATGTATAGTATTTGCGAGAGACACCTTCTTTCGTAAATGTTGCAAATGTTTGTTTTGGCACTTTCATTATACAACACATGGAATCGAGGTGTCTTTCTTTTATGCAAAATCACGAACTTGCTCATTTATAGAATACAAATCATTCCTTTGCTCTTCTGTAAGTTCAAATGTCTTCATGTAATTTCTCCTTAATTCAAGACGGCAGAACAGCCCTACTAATATTCTGTTCCATCCTGCCGCCTCGTCAAATCATTTCACTCGTCCACTTTTGTTCTACAGTACCTTTTCGATTTCAAGATCAAAAATCAAATCGTCAAAGTCATCATCCCAATCAATATCGTTGCAGTAAAACCGAAACTTATCCTCACCTAATTCTTCTTTGATCATGGCGCAGCCACCCATAAAACAATCTATCCTTCCTACATCAGTTTTTGAATATCCATTACTAATTTCAATATCCCCGTCTTCCAAGATAACTTCTAGTTCAAATTCTTTCGGAGCCCAAGTTTCCTCAAAAATAATCTGCGGAAATCTTCTCCTTTCCTTTTTTAAACGTTTTCCATTCCAGAATATTTTCCCCTTGAAATCATACAAATGTAAAATAATTGACTGTTCATGTTGCGAATTTGTACTTACAAAAGTAAATTTTAATCGATACTTCCCCTTTTTATCGTATCGATAAAGTGCACTTACTTGCTTACCCTTATACTCTATCTCTGTTGCATTTTGTTCTTCAAACATCCACTTAAATGGTTTCATAAATCCCCCTCTTGCCGATATATATCGGAAGTGGTATTGTCCTCTGTATATCGACATTTTCTTGTTGTTTTACTCTCTATTTTCCTTCGTCAAATACAATCTTCTCACCCATTACCCATTTTGTGTGTTTTGCCTAATCTTCTTTTAATTTTTCTAAAAATTCCTCCCATTCATCATCTGCAAAAAGATGATAATAATAGTCTGCTTCTTTCAAAATGTAGGACTTTCCATAATGTATCGCTGGCATAATATGCTCTTCAAATGCTTTATCAAAATATGGCCTGAGTTCATCGGGTGTATATAGTTCATAGTCTATCAACCCAGTCAACGTTTTGTCCTCTTTAGTCAAAACACCTATTCTCCTATATACATCGGAGTCATATGTTGTCGGATACTTTTTCACATTTGAAAAATCTCCGAAGAAAAAATCATACTCTACATAAAATGCCTCCGCCATTGATTTTTGCAGATACATCCCACACAAAAGACCTTTTCCCTGTAAATACCACATATTTCTTCGCTTTTTAAAACCTCTTTTTGTGAACTCCTCATGGCAAAATTCTTTAAATTCTTGTTTTGTCATAGGCTTTTCCTCCATTAATAAAATTCTAGTCGTACATTACTTCTTTTCCCAATTTTTTTCTTGTATTTTTTAAGTTGTTTAACACCCGCTTTGGCAGATCGTGGATTATAAGGCTTTAACTCATAAATCGTTTTAGTTTTAGGATTGTAATAATCAGGTCTAATCCCTTTTACTTTTTTATATTCTTTATACTCCGCTTTAAACGCTGGTCCTGATTTATACCCCTTATGTATCTTTCTACCCGCACTTCTTGTGGACTTAGTGAAGCCATTGGTATGTTCTAATGATTTAATAATATCTCTTGCATCTTTGGTAAAGTCTACTGCTTCTGCAATTTCTAGCGTATTTCCCATCTTATCGGTAAATCGCAGTGCTCTCACAGCTTCTCCTACACCTGTAACAATCGGAATCAAATCAATTGCATCACCAACTACACCTGCCCATGCACTTGGATCATATGGGTTAGCTGCAACTTCCGCAATACTAAACCCTAAGGAAACTACATCAAATACAGTCTCCCAAACCGCGCCTGTTCCATCTTTTCTGCCAACCGGATTATTATCACAATAACTATATAAGTTTTTATCCGTCAATGCTGTTGGCGTTGTCTTTAAAACCTCTACATCATCCGCATTGACAAATCTCCCCGTCTCCGGATCGTAATACCGACTATTCAGATAGTACATTCCCAGTTCTTCGTCATAGTAGTATCCCTTGAAACGGAATGGATTCCTTCTGCCCAGTCCATTCGAACTGTAATCCGTCAGATTCAGCAGTTTTCCCCAGGAATTATACTCATATTTTACAAGTTCCGTTCCGTGACTGTCAAGAATTCCCAGAATATCCCCAAAAAGATTTTTGCGGTAGAAATACATCTCATTCTGATACTTCATGGCAAACACATTACCCTTGTCATCGTAGAAGAAATCGATCCTGCTGCCGTCACTGGACGTCTGCATCAGAATGGCCGAACCATCCAGATAAAAGTCTGTCGTAACGCCATTGACCGTCTTTCGGATTCTCTTTCCGCTGTCATTGTACATGCAGTACATATCCAGCCCGGCTCCTGTGATGTGGTTCAACTGATGTCCTTTTTCCCATTCCATCTGCATCTCCAGATACTGGAGCGGATTTCCCATGGCATCGTAGGTAATTGCCTGTCCGTTGTAGAAACGGAGCTGATCTCTCCATCCTCCGGTCTGATAATCAAACGTATCGGACTTCCACGGTGCTTCTGTGATCATCGGATTTTCGGTATAACGGTACTCGTCTCTTCTGACCATATTTCCACCCACATCATAGGTGTAACAGATTGTCTGATTCTGCTTCTGATTGTCTTCTCGTACCAGCTGGTTCAGTGCATCATAGTAGTAGCGGATTTTTCTTTCGCTGCCATCGGCGCTTCGCTCCACCATTGTTTCCACATTTCCACAGGCGTCATAGGTGTAAGATTCTGCACGGTTTCCTTCCCGGACAGATGCAACCAGGTTTGTAGTCACTCCTTCCTCTTTACCTGAGACGTATGTATACTCCTGAGTCGATGTATTCGTATCGGAGAAGTGATTGTGGGTACGGATCACACGCCCAAGGGCATCATACTCATAGGCAATCTTCTGGGCGCCATTGATCTCGATTCCATATCCAAGCCCCGGTTTCTGCTGTTTTTCCACATCCCCGTAAAGGAATTCCACCTCATGTCCGACTCGATCTTTCTGATACGTATATCCTTTGACACGATTTTTCTCATCATACACTTTGCGAAGTTTCATCCCGTCAGAACGGTCTGTTCCTACCATTCTTCCGATCAGGTCATACTGGTATGTGCTGGTCACTCCACTGCAAAGATCTTTGTGCCTTGCAATTTTTCCACAACTGTCATACGTATTTTCAAACAGTTTTTCTTCTCTGCCGTCTGCGGTGATCAGATACTGTGCCGCAAGCTGTTCTTCCGGATTGTATTCATTTCGAACGGCTTCCCCTGTCGCATAGGTAATCCTGTCCGCAAGACCGTTCCGGCTTCGAAGCGTGGTGCGCTCCAGTTCTCTTCCTCCAATCGATACGGATTCCAGATTTCCAAACGGATCATACGCATAATCATACGTAAATCCATTGTGACCGATGGACGTCACTTTTTCGTTTTCATAGGTGTAAGAAACTTTCACTTCTTTTCCATCCACCATTCTCGCAACTTCTGTCATCTTATCCGTGTCGGCATCGTATACATAGGAAGTGGCATTTCCTTTTGCATCTGTCAGCTTCGTCAGAAGACGGTTCTTGTCATCATATTCATAATGAACGGTATTTCCTCTGGAATCTGTGATCGTCTTCGGCTGCTTATAATCGGATGTGTATGTCATAGACGATTCCATGCGCTCACTGCACTCTTCCAGGATCCACCATTTGTTGACCTGGCTGTTTGACTGGTGGGCTGTCAGAATGATATCTGCCAATTTTTGATGGGAATAATCCATCACATCCAGAGACAGGTTTCCATCCTTACAGATGATCGCATATCCATTTCCCGGTGACACCTCTTCGAATCGGAACAGCTGATTTGCAGCTCCCGACATAGATGCCTCTAAGGAAAGAATGGAAAAACCTCTGTCGTTGGTTCCTGATTTTGCCAGTACTTTTCCCGGTGCGTGAACCGGCTCTAACTGATAATACGTGCCGTCATATGGCAGCAAACGATACTGCTGGTTCATCCCGCCATTGTAGTTGAACTGCACTGCCTGTGTTCCTGCTGCTGTCGAAGCATTCTTCACATCAATATATTGTCCCGAATGACGTACCCGGATATGATAAATCCCTCCCGCTTTCGGAACTGCTGAAACAGTTCCCTCATCTGCCGGTTCAAAATACCAGTCCTGATGTTCGTTTTCTTCTTTTCGTGTATAACTCTGCACCGGCTGTCCGCTTGTCGTACTCTTTGGTCCGTTTGTCAGCGCTTTCTTATCTTTCGTTGCCTTGCTGGTGATCTGGAAACTTCCATCTGCGTTTGGATGCAGCTTCCATTTCTGTGCATCGGTATTGTTATTTCCATAAATCTGAATTTTTTCTCCCTCTGCCTCAGATTTGTTATTAAGATCCAGGCGGTATCCAGAGCCACAAAGAGGCTCAAACTGCATATATCCGTCTTTTCCATCAATCAGCTTCCATTTCTGCGCGGCAAATCCAAAGAACGTGCACAACTGTACCACAGTTCCGTTTGCCGTCTCACTGTTTCTGACATCCAGATAATTTCCGGAAATTTTTTCCCGGATATAATACACTCTGCCCGGTATGACTGCTCCGAGATATTTTCCGCCATCTGCCGTCATCTGGATCGGCTGTCCTTTGTCATTGTATGTAAATCGATAACGGACTCCTTCAGAATTGGCAGCCTGAGTCAGATGATTTTTCGTATCGTATCGATATTCAAACCCTGTTCCGTCAATACTTCCAAGCTTCGTCAGACTTCCTTTTTTGTCGTATGAAAAACTCTCTTTTTCCGCTGCACTCACTGCATGGATCAGATTCCCGTCATCATCATACTGGTAACTCTCCCCGTCATCTCTGACAAGCTGCACACCTTTGAATAACACCTGATTCACCTGATTGTGGTACATCAGATACACATGGATCGCCTTGTATGTTTTCTTCGCCCCTTCATTTTGATCGTCTGTACTGAAGGTGTTGCTGACAAACTGCCATCCCTTAATATTGGGATTACACTGTAATTGATGCCATTTAACTGTACCATCCGTATAAATGACTGCTGCATCCACTGAAAATTGCTTATCCGGAATTCCAAATCCATTTACCCAGCAGCTAAGATTAAAGATATCACCTTCCTGTCCTGAAATATTTACAGCCTGAGACAGATGAAGCTGCTGCTCCATTTGTCCGTTCAGTACTGCACATCTTCCCTTATCTGCAGTGATCATACTCTTATTCCCGGTTGCAGCTGCATGAAATCCCCAATTATCAGGCACATCATTTGTGCACCGTTCAAATCCCGGATTGTCGATCAGATTCAGTTCATTTGCCACATTTCCTGTTTCCAGCTGAACACCACTTACCAAAAGTGTTCCTCTTGCTCTTGTCATTCCCACAAACACGGAAATGGTTTCTTCTGCCGGAAGCTGGAATGTGAGAACCAGTCTCTCCCATCCGTCATCCACGTTTTTATCTGTCACATAGTCAATACAGCGTTCCCCCATGATTCTGGTCCGGTCTGCCCGGATTACGGATACAACCGCTCCCTGTTCCTGGTTTTCCGGGTTCAGCGATTCTGTTTTTACATAAGCAGACAACGTATATGTTCCAGCTGACAGATGCACATCCTGACAGATTCCTTCTTCTGATGTCAGCTCTGTTTTTGTCAGTTTCGCACTTTTTGTACCAATATATCCATCTGCATGTGTGATCGCTCCCCGTTTTCCATCTGACATACGACAGGTGTACCATCCGCCATCTCCATGAGACGGATCAAATGTTGGATTTCTCAGCAGACCACACACTGTTTTCTGAACAGAACCATCTTTACTCAGCTTATGATTTTTCATGCCGGATGTATAGTAAGAATAATTATTTGCAAATCCATCTGCATCCAGCACATCTGTCGGACGTCCCATATTGTCAAAATGCCACGTTGTTTTCTTATTATCTCCCGGATGTTCCATCTGACCATCCAATCCAGGTTCTTCAAAAATCGTAGTATTTCCGTTTTCATAGGAAATCTTTAATTCCTGACCCGGTGCATTTTTCTGTCCCGTTTCGGATACTTTGCTGACACGGGGTACCCGGAAATCATTTGTGTACTCGTAATTTACACGATAGCCATCCGGATTGGTCACACTGAGCAGTTTATGAGAACCATCATAAGTAAACTGGCTCTTACTTCCATCCGGATAAGTAATGGATGTCAGATTCCCCTGCGCATCATACCCATATCGGATCTCTCGCCCTTTGGTATCCTGAATAGCTGTTATCTTTGATTTCCCCTCATCCGTTGAATAAATGATATTTAAAAATCCACCTGACGCATCTGTAATATATCCCAGATAATTTCCCGCTGAATTCGGACCATACTGGTGTTTCACGGAATTTCCGTTCAGATCTTCGATGAATCGTAAAAATCCGTCCTGTCCGAATATATACTTCACTTTGTCTTTTGTTTCCATCGTGCGATAACGGTCATGTTCAGAACTTGACGTCACTGTGATCGTCAGTCCCAGCCCATCCTCATCTTTCAGCTTATTACCGTCATTGGTATCTTTATAGAAATAATGTTTTGTTCCGTCTTCATCGATATACACATACGGATAATCTTTGATCCCACTCTCTTTCAATTCCTGTTGGCTGCTGAGTCTCCATCCGTATCCCATACGGGAAGAGGTATCTGCTTCACTGGAATTGTATACGTGACGGATTTCTGTTGTCATCGGACCGCCCTCCGTTGCCACATCCAGATGACTCCAGACAACATTTCCTGTAAAGTCATTCGTGTAACCGATTCCTGCGCGCCCTGCTGACTGCTCATGGTAACTCTGATAATCTTCCAGACCATTCACATTCCTGTAATAAAACACACCGCTTGGAAACTGTTCAGAAGAGATACTTGGTGAGTCAGATGCATAGAATCTCGCATAAGCACGGTTTGCCAGATTTTCATCATCTTCATATTTTGATTTCACCATAATTCCATAGTTTTTTCCTGTGTTATACCACTGACGCACCAATCTGGTCACATTGAATCCTATCGGTGTGATCGAAACTGTATTTCCATTGATTACCTGTTTTACTTTTTTATAATCCAGTATTGCACCATCTACTGCCGGCTGATTTCCCCAACGGACGCTTTTTTCATCCCAGCTGTTTTTTACTTCATAAGCAAGAAGCGGCAGCTCCGGATTGCTGTAGGATGAATATTCAAACTGCCAGATATACATGGTCGCTCCGTAAATGATCGAACCTTTTCCAATATCCGGAAGGTCTCGAAACCGAAGCAGCGCTCTCATTTTTCCAAGTTCATCACTTCGCCCTACCACGAAAGATCCATATGCATATACGTTCCCCGGATTCTCCGGTACATTTCCTCCTGTGAAAACATACGTATCTTCAATATTTCCTTTTGTTTTACTCGTCTCTGTCATTGGATCAATCACGATTGGATAAACACGTTCTGTGTCCTGCATCCATTCACGATCCGGCACAACTTTGATAACACTGCTCTCTGTGCCGATTTCTACTTGAAATTCCACCTGAAGAGACTGATTTCCTGCGGCATCATACATATACGGTTTCACCAGTCTGAAAATCCTTCCTGACTCCTGATTTTCCGAATCATACAGCCCAAGTCCTCCATCTTCTTCGCTTCGCAGCTCCATTCCAGGATGCATCAGCTGAAAGCTCAATTCCTGTTCTGCCGCCTCTTTTCTGTTCAGTCGAATATTCTCTTTTAGCTGCTCTCCCTGGATTGAGTAATGCAGATCAATTCCCGGAAGAATTTCCTCATACACACCTTCTCCGTTTAAATGCGGAACACACATCATCTTTCGGATCTCATCCTCTTCTGACTCTTCCTCTTCTAAAACAGACACTTTCATATCCAACATTTCTGCTTCTTTCCAGAAATCTTCCTTTTCCAAAACACGAAATGTAGAAATTTTGTTTTTAAAATTCACGTTTCGTGTACTTTTTGTGCGTAAAAAAGGTGACAATCCCCATAAGATTTTCTTTCCGTCTTTCTCGATCGTTACCAGTTCCTTTGTATCTGACTCTTTTGCAAAACTTACACGAACTGCGGACGCAAAATTTCGATAAACTTCTCTCCCGTCTTCCTGTACAGGTTCCAGACGGTTATCAATTTCTTTCCACTGTCCGTCTTCTTCATAATGAACCGGAGCCGGATATACAGCTGCCGCCATTCCCTTCTGTGTCATCTGAAAATGTTTGACACAACGCTCTCTCTTTTCCGGTACTTCCCGTAAAATTCTATCTCTCATATTTACCTCCTGCCGAAATTCTCTGTATTCGGTCTTTCTATTTCTTTTCACACGCTTTGTGCACGTTTCGTGTAGTTATACAATACACAATTCGTGTTCTTTTGTCAAGCACATTTTGTGGATTTTTTATTTACTTTTTCCCACGATTTGTGTATAATCATATTGTATTCATAAAAAGTTTTGATTTTTACAAAAACTTCCCAGTGCAGCAAAAAGCTGCTTAGAAAGGACGTGTATGTTATGGCTGTATTTGCCAATATACTCAAAACACTGCGAACAGATAAACACTTATCCCAGCAGGAGCTTGCCACTCGCCTTGGCATCTCAAAGAGTGCAGTCAGTATGTACGAACAAGGACGGCGTGAACCTGATTTTGATATTCTGAATAAAATTGCAGATATCTTCCAGGTCGATGCAGACTATCTTCTCGGACGTAGTTCACTCTCTCATGAACCCGAACCTGTCACGATTGCCGCACACCTTGATACCTCTGACCTTACGCAGGCTGAGTTGGATGATGTTGAAAAATACATTCAATTTATCCGTTCAAAAAGAAAACAATAAAGGAGCATTCAGAAACGGCTATGCTGAACAAATATGAAGAACTGTTAGAAGAGGCTGCCGCCCAGAACATATCAGTAGATGAGAACTTTCCTTTTCATGGAAACTTAAAGGGATTGTATGTAGATCAAAATATCGCCCTCTCGGACCAATTGGAGACCTCTGCAGAAAAAGCCTGTATTCTGGCAGAAGAACTTGGTCATCACTACACTTCTGTTGGAAATATTCTGGATATCTCCGATCCTGCAAATGCAAAGCAGGAACGCCAGGCACGAATGTGGACCTATGAACGGCTGATCGGTCTGCGTGGTTTGATCGATGCCTATCAGCATGGATGCCGGGAATATCACGAAACTGCTGAATTTCTGGATGTAACAGAAGAACAGCTTCGCGATGCCATTGCCGATTATCGCTCAAAATATGGAGTCTGTACCAAATATCAGAACTACTATATTATGTTTGAACCCTATCTGATGATAGGAAAGAAAAAATGAGGACAACGCCATCGTCGTCCTCATTTTTCTATTCTTTCTACAAAAAAATTCCATAGACATTACTATCTATGGAACTTAACAACTCCCCGAGTTGGGTTCGAACCAACGACCCTTCGGTTAACAGCCGAATGCTCTACCACTGAGCTATCGAGGAATACTATAAAATTGTCTCAGCTCTTATCACTGAGTAAATGGAGAATACGAGATTCGAACTCGTGACCTCCTGCTTGCAAGGCAGGCGCTCTCCCAACTGAGCTAATCCCCCGTTCAAGCTGTTCAGTTATCACCGACAGCTATTAAAATATACCATATCGCACAGTACCTGTCAATAGATTTTTTCAATTTTTTGTAAAATATATATTTTATCTTCAAAACCGACTTTTCAAGATCGAAAATCCCTCTTAAAATGACAACAGCTTCGTAATCAATATATTGTTATCATACAAAAATGTCAGAATACTGCTTTTCTCAATCATCTCAAAGCAAGACTGTCCAATCGCATTATTATACAATAATGTTATGATCAAAAACAAGAGCCAGACAATCACCAGTGCCGCCGCTGCTCCGACAACCGCTCCGCCCAGGTGATTGAAAAATCCCAGAATCGGAAGCTCGCCGATCAGATCTACTGCAGCCATCAGTGCCCTGACAAGAATCCAAACAAGGATAAATGTAACAAGAAACGCCACAACCTTGAGGATCATCCTTGCAATATACGATGCCGCATACTCAGGAAATGACTTAACTCCCAGTTCCTGATAAATTGTGCTGTTATTGTTTTCCAGCAGCCGGTTTTTCAAAAACTCCGGCAACGCTGCATTTTCAATCTCCTGAATCTGCACTTCTTTTGGAATCTCTCCAATGATATTCAAAATATCCTGAATGTTGATCCCCAACTGGTTCCAGTCCAGATTGTTGATATCCGCCAGCTGATCCTGATTCAATTCTCCAAGTGAAGTACCGCTTAAATCTGCATTTTTCAATGTATCTGCAGAAATCTGAGGCATGAACATCTCCATACATTTTTCTTCAATCATCTCATCCGCAGGTGTCCATTTAATAAGCGCATCACTGACATAAGGCGCCAGAAACATAACCAGCACGATCGACAGAACCGTAGCCAGCAACGAAATTCCGATTTTGAGCAGTCCTCTGACATAGCCTGCCACGATACTGATCAAAAATATCACTCCTACAATAATCAATAACCAATTATCCATATTTTCTCCTAATTTGTCAGGTAAACAAGCCGCAGTTCATCTTCACCGGCGATCAGGTATCTGTGAATTCCGGCAGCCGGAATCACTTCCTGTGCTTCTATTCCCCAGTCTCCCTTAAATCGCTGTATTCCTGTGTCGCTGATGATACATCCCTTTGTTCCGTCGAACATGATGATCTCATCTCCTGCTATCTTTACATGACTATATTCTCCTGTTATTTCCCGGTTTATTATCTGTTTTCCCGTTTTATCATAAAGCTGCACTTCATATCCTGATTTATCTTTATTCGTAAGAATAAACCCGATATACCTGTCCGAGTGAAATTCACTGCGTATCTCCTGATTCAGCTTCACTTCGGTTTTCTTTTTCACGGACTTTGTACCTTCATAGATCACAAATGATTTATCACCAACCGCAACGGATGTGGACGCGTCCATATAAAACACATCCGGAACGACTGTCTGCTCAAAATCTTCTGTATAAATCAGGTTGTCCGTTTTTTCCTGACCTTCTTTTCCAAAATTATAAAAAGCAACCATGGACTTCAATGTTCCGTTTTTTGTGGAAAGATACGATACCATCAGGTTCTCCCCATCCGCCGACATATCCAGTGAGATTGGATATCCGGTACTGTTTAGATTCACCTGATGCTCTACAAGTATATTTCCCACTGCATCATAGGAAATGATCTGCGGCGTAGATTCGTTTTTCAGAATTGCGCTTACAATCCCCTGATTTGAAACAGAAATCTTTTCAATCGGAAGCGTAGTCTCAATCTCCCCCTTTAATCCACTCTTCTGAAAGATCATAATCGTATTACCGCCCACATCTGCTATTGCAAACACATCCTCATTAACGTCCACTATCGGATTCTGGATCTGACAGGGCTGAATCCATTTTTCCTTATTCCTTTTATTCAGAAACACAACGCCATCTCTGCTATATCGGATCACACCGTCTGAAAATGCGATATACTGGTTGCTGTCTTCTGTATCTTTCTTATGTGAGTCCGCTGTTGCAACGGACGTATACGTCTGATTTTCAATCACAAGATAGGTTCCTGTCACGATCATGGCTGCCACGACGATCCGGATCGTCCACTGTCCCAGCACGCTTCTTCTGTGCCTTTTGACCTGCCTCCGAATGATCTCCATATCTATGGATCCAGAAAATCGAAACCGCGGATTTTTCTTTTGCTTCATATCCGACCCCTTATCATTTTGTTTTATTTTCCGATTATAGCATTATTTTATGGTAATAGCAATTTCTGACCTACATAAATCAAATTTCCATCCGTAATTCCGTTCATCCGACAGATAGAATCTACATGCGAAACATCTCCGTAGGCCTTTTTGCTGATGATCGCCAGTGTATCTCCCTGCTCTACTACGTACACTCCTTCTGAGGAATCACCTTCTCCTTCTGTGCTCTCCTGTTCCTGAACAATATCATCTGCTTTTTCTTCTTCCTGTTTTGTTTCCGGATCTGATGCATCCTTTTCTGATGGTGGTGTTTCTTCCTGTTTTTCCACGTCTCCCTCATTGGATGTCTCTGTCACTTCACCGCTCACCGGCTGCACTTCCTCTGTATTATTTTCCTGTAAGACCGCTGACGACGCCTGACTCATCACTTTCTGGACAGCTTTCATTTTCCCGAAATTATTGAGTGTCGTAACTCCCATAATAACTGCCACCAGTATCAGTATGGAACTTGCCACATACATCAGACGGTTGTTTTTTTTCTGATGCGTCCGGCTTCCTCGACTGCGGACCATGTTCCGAAAGTCCTGAGCAGCTCGATCCTCAACAGTTTCCGAGGGAGACACCCCATTCTTTCTTCGAGCAGCAATCATATAGTTCTGCATACATGGATTTTTCTCATAATATGTATAACGACCGCCGATCTCCATCAGATCATTCAGTTTATGCACAAAATAAGATTCTTCCTTCTCTGCGGAATCCTTCATAACAAAAACAGTATTCTGTTTCGGGAACGATTTTTTATGAAGTTTCACTATGTTGCTCTTTGCATCCAGTTCTACTCCGGGCTGTGCGACAAACCAGCCCAACATTTCTCCGTCTTCAAAATACTGTTTACAGTCCTCATATGCATTTTTCCATGTTTCATCATCGATCACGTATTCATTGCCGACCAGCTTCAAGTCGTGCATCTGAATCGCACCATATATGTATACATATTCCTCATCCTCGCTCTTTTGCATATCTCCTACGAGAAATGCCCCGATCGGTCCGTCCTTCGCCTTATCACAAAGCTGTAGGAAAAAAGTATCTACATAGTCCTCCACATAAATTTTCGGGCTGTCACTCACGTTTCCAATCTGACGAACATTTTTTGGGATCTGTCTTTCCATGCTGTATATCCTCCTTGATTCAATTAATTTTTTGCCGGAAGCCTGTCCGCTCCCCCGGGTTCTTTTAGAGAATAGCACACGAAAAAGGCCGATTTTATCAGTTAATGTCACATAAGTTCGACAAAATTTTTGCCCGAAATTCTTCTATTTTCTTTTCATACTTTCAAATGCTCCGCAATATTTGTCTGTCAGTGTGATGATCCATCCTTCTTTTGTGTGAGGAATGCTAAAAAATGTGACTGGCCACATATGCGCCCGGATCACATCTTTCTCTATATCATTCAGAGAAAATAAACGACATGCATGGTTTAAGGCTGTTTTCGGATGTGTCAGCCCGTGGAAACGCTGCCCCGTCTCTTTTGCATGGGTATGCCAGTCATACAGAAACAGATCATGCAGCATCCCGCCTCTTGCCGCTGATTTTGCATCCAGATGAAAAAAGCGGCACCACACATAATTGTAGTAAGATACATGAAGGCAATGCTGATAACAATTCGTATTTCCATGATGCGGATATAGTTTCATACGAAGCACAACCGGATGCTTCGTAATATCCTGAATACATTCATAAAATTCTTCATCCCACTTCTGTTTCCTCAACAGGAACTCTTCTTTATGCTTTCTTATATAAATTTCTTCCAAACGTCGAATCATTCGATACCATAATTTCAAGTCTTTCCACCTCCGGATTCTCACTGTACAGACAGCTCCTTTCCCTATTATAGCACGCACTTTACCTGCAAAAAATATTTTCGGACATTTTTCTGTTTTTTGTAGACGATACAAAAATTGTATGGTATAAATATACAATAAGATTTCATTTACAGAGTATATATCTGTAACTATCAACCAATTAAAGAGAGGGGGATTTCCTATGGCTTTTTGTAAAAACTGTGGCAATCAGATTGAGGACAATGCCGCAACCTGTCCAAACTGCGGAGCTTCTCAAAACACGACTCCACAAGCCACGGATAACGGTGGCTTTCTCTGGGGATTGTTAGGCTGCTGTATCCCGATTGTAGGTCTTGTTTTATTCCTTGTATGGAAAGACACCAAACCAAAGACATCCAAGGCTGCCGGTATCGGCGCATTGGTCGGTGTAATCCTGATGATCCTGTATTATATACTGATCGCAGTGGTTGGTGTAGGCTTTGCCGCTATGGGATTCTAAGGCTCGATGAGAGTTTGGATTTATAAGTGGCTTCCTATTATATTTGGCTGTCATTGCAGAAGTGACCGTTCCTTTTACTGGAAGGGGACACAGTTTCCAATCTGTGCCAGGTGTACCGGAGAACTGGTCGGCATGATTTTATGTCCGCTTACCTTTCCGCTTGTTTCCTGGTCTCCATGGATCTTTGCAATACTGATGCTGCCGATGATCCTGGATGGGGTGATTCAGATGGTCACTTCTTACGAAAGCACAAATATAAGAAGGTTCCTTACAGGATTCCTGTTTGGATATGCATTGATGAGACTGTTTCTTGTCTCTACGATATGGACATTCCACTTTGGCTACAATCTAGTGCCAAAGTAAAAATCCCCTGACGGAGAACAATTTGTTTCTGCCGGCAGGGGATTTCTCTTTTCTGAATTTTATACAAACGCTTTGATCTTCTGATAGATACTTTCTGTATCCAGTCCGTATTTTGCAATCAGCTCCAAAGCCGGTCCGGACTCACCGTACGTATCATTGATTCCGATCTTCATCACCTGTGTCGGTGCTTTTTCTGAAAGGACATCACATACTGCACTTCCAAGTCCTCCGATTACGGAGTGCTCTTCCACTGTAACAACTTTTCCTGTTGCCTTTGCAGCTTCCACGATCAGTTCTTCATCCAGAGGTTTGATCGTATGGATGTTGATCACTTTCGCATCGATTCCGTCTGCTGCAAGCTTCTCTGCAGCTTCCAGACAGTTGGAAACCGGAAGTCCTGTTGCCACGATAGTCAGATCTTTTCCTTCGCGCAGCACAACACCTTTTCCGAGTTCGAACTTGTAATCTTCTCTGTCATTGATTACCGGAACCGCCAGACGTCCAAAACGCATATAAACAGGTCCTACATGCTCGTAAGCCGCTTTTACTGCTGCTCTTGCTTCTACATCATCAGAAGGGTTGATCACAACCATTCCCGGAATTGTTCGCATCAGAGCGATATCTTCGTTACACTGGTGTGTCGCACCGTCTTCTCCTACAGAGATTCCTGCATGTGTCGCACCGATCTTCACGTTCAGTTTCGGGTATCCAATGGAGTTTCTGATTTGCTCAAATGCGCGGCCTGCCGCAAACATTGCGAAAGAGCTTGCAAATGGTACCTTTCCGGCTGCTGCAAGACCTGCTGCCACACCCATCATATTACTCTCTGCGATACCACAGTCGATAAATCTCTCCGGATGTGCTTTTTTAAACACACCTGTCTTTGTAGCTGCCGCAAGGTCTGCATCCAGTACAACTACATTCTCATGTGCAGTTCCGAGTTCGGCTAAAGCATTTCCGTAACTGTCTCTTGTTGCTATTTTCTTTACATCTGACATAATGCTTCACCTACTTTCTCCAAATCTGCCATTGCTACTGCGTATTCTTCATCATTCGGCGCTTTTCCGTGCCATCCTGCCTGATTTTCCATGAATGAAACATCTTTTCCTTTGATCGTCTTGGCAATGATCGCTGTCGGGCACCCTTTCACTGTCTTTGCCTCTTTGAATGCTGCATCGATCTGATCAAAATCATTTCCGTCGATGTTGATCACATGGAAATTGAATGCTTCAAATTTCTTATCAATCGGATATGGGGAGTTGACTTCATCAATCGCACCGTCAATCTGCAGATTGTTGTTATCTACGATCACAACCAGATTATCCAGTTTTTTGTGCGCTGCCAGCATCGCTGCTTCCCATACCTGTCCTTCCTGAATCTCTCCGTCTCCAAGAAGTGTATAAACTCTGTAATCTGCGTTGTCCAGTTTTCCTGCAATCGCCATACCAACTGCCGCAGAAATTCCCTGTCCCAGAGATCCGGAAGACATATCCACACCTGGAATGTGCTTCATATCCGGATGTCCCTGCAGATAAGATCCTGTATGACGCAGTGTCTTTAAATCTTCAACCGGGAAATATCCTCTCTGCGCCAGTACAGAATACAGTCCCGGAGCTGTGTGTCCTTTAGACAGGACAAATCTGTCACGGTCTGCTTTTTTCGGCTCTTTTGGATCAATATTCATCTCTTCAAAATAGAGATACGTAAAAATGTCAGCTGCTGATAAAGATCCGCCCGGATGTCCCGCTTTTGCGCTGTGTACCGCTGTGACAATCCCTTTGCGGACTTCATTTGCAGTTTTCATCAATTCTAATTTGTTCATGATTGCCTCCTGCTTTTACTCTCCGAAAACAGCTTTATAATCAGCCTGGAATTTCTCAATTCCGGCGTCTGTCAACGGATGATGTGTCATCTGTTCGATTACCTTGTAAGGCACTGTTGCAATATCAGCCCCTGCAAGTGCACAGTCTGTAATGTGGATCGGATTTCTTACGCTTGCGGCAATGATCTCTGTATCAATTCCTGCAACTTCAAAGATCTGAGCGATCTCTGCAACCAGATCTGTTCCTCTTACCGAGATATCATCCAGTCTTCCCAAAAACGGTGATACATACGTTGCACCCGCTCTTGCTGCCAGAAGTGCCTGATTTGCAGAAAAGATCAAAGTCACATTTGTCTTGATTCCCTCAGATGAAAGGACTTTACAAGCTTTCAGGCCTTCCACTGTCATTGGAATCTTCACTACCATGTTCGGATGAATCTTTGCAATCTCACGTCCTTCTTTGATCATGCCTTCTGCGTCTACTGTTGTCGCTTTGACTTCTCCGCTGATTGGTCCGTCTACGATGGATGCAATCTCTGCGATTACTTCTTCAAATACACGTCCTTCTTTGGCGATCAGGGATGGATTTGTTGTAACTCCACAGATCACACCCATGTCATTTGCTTTTTTAATATCCTCTACATTTGCTGTGTCAATAAAAAATTTCATTGCCTGTCCCTCCTTAAAATCTTCGTCGATTTGTTATAATTCGATTATATAGACTCCCTGGAAACAGGTCAATAGGCCCAAAAATTATTAGTAATTTTGCCGTACTAATAATATCACATTATTAATGAAAAAACTACTGCTAACTTTGGTTTTGCCTTTTACTGTTAATTTTTATTACTAATAATTTACTTTTTTGTACTAATTTTTCTTTTTTTCAGATTTGGATATCCGGTTGTTCCCCGCATCACGATCTGTGGCTCATACTCCACATGATAGATGCTCACCGGCTCGATCCCGGCATACGGCTCACTGCGGGCTTTGATCTTTTTCATGATGATATCGCAGGCGTCTCTGCCTTTATAGATCACGAAATGTTCGACTGTTGTCAGCGCAATATGATGCATTCTCGCAAACAATGTGTTGTCGCATCCCATCACGGACATCTCTCCCGGAACTTTGTATTTCTCCTCGTACAGAGCATCTAAAATACCAAAGGCGATCATGTCATTGAGCCCCACGATCGCAGTCAGATCCGTATGCTCTTTCAGCAATTCCTTTGTCAGGTCATATCCGATCCGATATTCCGAATCGATTCCCGGCACATCTTTATCAATCTGCTCATCCGCGGCTTTGATCACCACATGATCTCCAAGTCCTGCTTTCTGAAACTCCTTCAAAAATCCTTCTACCCGCTTGGAACGCTGCTTCTGCCTTACAGTCAGCGGCGGCGCAATATATGCCACATGGGTATGTCCGAGTTCCAGCAGATGCTTTGCCATAATTCTGCCAAGCTTTGAATTATCCAGCTCTACCGCATCCACATTCAGCCGTTCATTCTGATTGTTGATGACAGCAAAGGGAATCTTGTTGGACAACTGCTCCACTGTCTCCATAAAGCAGCTGCTCGGATTACAGGTGTAGATGACCCCCTGCGGATTCAGAGAGGGAAGCATCTTTAAATAACGCTCCTCCAACTCCAGATCTCTCTGGGTATTACACACAAACAGCCCGAACCCCTGCTCCGTTGCTCTTGCTTCGATTCCCTGCAAAAGCATGACATAATACGGATTGGTCAGATTCGGGCAGAAAACCACCAGAAGCTTTTCCCTGCGGCTTTCTTTCTGTGTTCTGCGCTTGGGAAGCACATACCCCAGCTCCCGGGCTGCATCCTCCACTTTTTTTACCACTTCTTTGGAAAAAGAAACATTGTACTTCTTATTTAAAATCATAGAAACCGTCGTCTGGGAAACGCCGGCATATTTCGCCACATCCGAAGATGTCACTTTCTTTTTGTTCATGATTTCTCTTCCCTGTCCTGTTAAAGCTCCGTTCTGCCTTCCAGTGCACGCAGAAGCGTCACTTCATCAATATATTCCAGATCTCCGCCTACAGGAACACCGCTGGCAATCCTGCTCACTTTGATCCCGGTCGGCTTGATCAGCTTGCTGATGTACATTGCGGTAGTCTCCCCCTCCAGGCTTGAGTTGGTCGCCACGATCACTTCATCTACATCCTGCTGCAGTCGTTCCATCAGTTCTTTTAAGCGGATATCCCCCGGTCCGATCCCCAGCATCGGAGAGATCGCTCCATGAAGCACATGATACACTCCGTTATATTTTCCGGTCTTTTCATATGCTGCCAGATCTCTTGGAGTCTCCACTACCATGATGGTCCGCTGATCCCGTTCCGGATTGCTGCAGATCGGGCAAAGTTCCCGGTCCGTCAGAGTACAGCACTGTGCACAGTATCTCACATTATTTCTGGCATCCACGATCGACTTTGCCAGATTCTCCACCTGATCTTTCGGCATATTGATAATATGAAATGCCAGTCTCTGGGCAGACTTCGCTCCGATTCCCGGAAGGCGTGAAAATTCTTCGATCAGCCTGCTGATCTGATTACTGTAATAATCCATTCTTTTTCACCTCTGTCCGGATTAGAACATACCCGGTATTCCTCCGCCGAGTCCTCCTGTCAGTTTGGACATTGCAGAGCTGGATTCTTCATCCACTTTGCGAAGCGCTTCATTTGTTGCTGCCACGATCAGATCCTCCAGCATTTCAATATCATCCGGATCCACAACCTCTTCTGCCAGCTTCACCTTTAGAACTTCTCTTTTACCGGAAACGGTCACTTCCACCGCTTCTCCTCCTGCAGTCGCAGTAAATTCCTTTGCTTCCAGCTCTTTTGCCTGTTCTTCCATCTGACGCTGCATTTTCTGTGCCTGTTTCATCAGATTTGCCATGTTTCCCGGCATTCCTCCGCCAGGAAATCCACCTCTTTTTGCCATAAATCAGTCCTCCACTATAATCTCCATATTGATCTTCTTCTCAATATCTACAAATGTATCCTCAAACCGGCGTCCTTCTTCTACGTGGCGTACTTCTACTTCCACCTTCTTGCCGATCCTGTTTTCAATCAGACTTTCCAGTTCCTTCCGTCTATCTTCTCTGCCAACAAAATCTGCCCCCAGTGCATCCGGCATCACGATCATCAGACGGTTGTCACCTGCAAGGCTTAGACGCGCTTTTTTCAGGTATGTCCGAAGCATTCCCGATGCCTCATCTGCGATCGGTCTGAAATTCTTTACTACCTGCTGCACATCTTCCGGTACTGCGTTTGGAAGTTCCGGTCTCGGCGTTGGCTCCGCCGGTGCCTGACCATCTTCCTTTACATAAACAACTCGTTCCTGACCACCTGATATAACGCCCTGTTCCAGCTTTTCTTCCAATACACGGATCCGATCCAGAATAGAATCTGAGCTCGTCTCCATGGCAGGCGTACAAAGCTTGATCAGAGCCACTTCCAGAAGCACTCTTTTTTGCGCTGCATATTTCAGCTGACCTGACAATTCCGAAAAAATCCGAATGTAACGGAGCAACATATCCGCTTCCACCATCCCGGCCTCTTCCTGAAGCTGCTGCATATTTTCTGTAGATACATCCAGAACATCCTCTATATTATCAGATGTCTTCACAAGAAGCAAGTTTCGCAGATACCATGTAAAATCCGTGGCAAGCTGCGTAAGCTCCCGCCCCTGCATCACCAGATCATCGACGATATCAAGCACTTTTGGGACATCTCGTCTGATCACACTGCGCAGAAGTCTGCTGAACACATCCGTATCGACTGCTCCCAGTACTTCCAGCACATTGTCATACGTCAGCTTCTGCCCCAGATAAAAGGCAATACACTGATCCAGAAGACTCAATGCGTCACGCATCGAACCATCTGCCGCCTTTGCGACATAGCGCAGCGCTTTTTCTTCTACTTCCACCTGCTCTTCCTGCATCAGATCACGCATCCGGTCTGTGATCGTCTCAATACTGATCCGCTTGAAATCATAATGCTGACACCGGGATAAAATCGTGATGGGAATCTTGTGAACCTCGGTTGTCGCCAGAATAAAGATCACATACTCCGGCGGTTCCTCCAGTGTCTTTAACAGCGCATTGAACGCCCCTATCGACAGCATATGCACCTCATCAATGATATAGACTTTGTACTTTCCTTCTGTCGGGCGGTATGCCACTTCTTCCCGGATCTCACGGATGTTGTCCACACCATTGTTCGAAGCTGCATCGATCTCGATCACATTCATCGATGTACCCGCTGCAATAGAGCGGCACATCGCGCACTCCCCGCAGGGACTTCCATTCACCGGATGCTCACAGTTGACTGCCTTTGCAAAAATCTTCGCAACCGTTGTCTTACCGGTCCCTCTTGTTCCGCAGAACAGATAGGCATGTCCGATCCTGTTTGCTTCAATCTGATTTTTTAATGTAGTAATAATATGTTCCTGACCCTTGACATCTTCAAATTCAACGGGACGGAACTTTCGGTAAAGTGCCGTATACGACATGTATTACACCTCTGTTTTCCAAATCTTTTATTGATCTCCAAAGCTGATGCCGATGGTTCTTGCCTCTTTGATGATTCCATCCTGCGGATCTACCATTTTCAGCTTTCCTGCCACATCCTGAAGCGGTACTTTTGTAATCTTCTGATTCTTCATGGCGATCATGTAGCCGTATTCCTGATTCAGGATCAGCTCTGCCGCAGCCGCTCCCACTCTTGTGGCAAATACACGGTCATACGCACATGGAGAACCGCCTCTTTGCGTATGCCCCGGCACCGTAATCCTTACTTCCTTGTCTGTCTTCTGCTGGATCTTCTCTGCCAGTTCGTAGGCGATGGACGGATATTTCCGTTTTGCAAGCTTTTCTTTATATTCTTTTTTCTTCAGCCTGGCATCTTCTTTTGAGATTGCACCTTCTGCAACCGCAATGATCGTAAACTTTTTATCTGCTGCCGCACGCTTCTGGATCACATCCGTCACCACATCGATATCATACGGAATCTCCGGAAGCAGAATCACATCTGCACCGCCGGCAATTCCCGCATGCAGCGTGACGTGTCCCACCTTATGTCCCATTACTTCAATGATAAACACACGGCTGTGAGAGGTTGCCGTCGTATGGATCCGGTCGATCGTGTCTGTCGCAATATCCACTGCACTCTGGAAGCCAAATGTCATATCCGTGCCCCACAGATCATTGTCGATTGTTTTTGGCAGTGTCACAACATTTAAGCCTTCTTCTCTTAACAGATTCGCTGTCTTGTGTGTTCCGTTTCCTCCCAGGATCACCAGACAGTCAAGACTTAACTTATGATAAGTATGCTTCATTGCCGCCACTTTATCCAAACCGTCCTTGTCCGGTACACGCATCAACTTAAACGGCTGTCTCGATGTACCGAGGATCGTGCCGCCTCTTGTCAGGATTCCGGAAAAATCCTTTGATGTGAGCATATGAAAGTTGCCATAGATCAGACCTTTGTATCCGTCTTCAAATCCATAGATTTCCACATCATCCCGTTTTGTGCAAACACCTTTTACAACACCGCGCATTGCAGCATTCAAAGCCTGACAGTCTCCGCCACTTGTAAGCATTCCGATTCGTAACATATCCGTATCCTCCTACTCTTTGATTTTATCAATTCCGCACCAGAAATCGGTGCTAAAAGACTTTATTTCCTGTTTTATCTTATCACAAACAGGCGAAAATGAACAGTTTTATATTCTCCCTCAATTTTTCTCAAACTTTCCGATTGGTAATTTTCTTTCCATTGTGTTAAAATAGACACATCGTAAAACAAAACAGATTTGAAGGAGATAACTAAACATGGAAAGAAATGATCCTTGCTGGTGCGGCAGCGGCAAAAAATATAAAAAATGCCATATGCCGATCGAAGAAAAAATAAAACTGCACAGGGACAGAGGGGAAATTGTACCTTCCAGAAAGCTTTTGAAGACTCCGGCGCAGATCGAAAAGATCAAAAAAAGTGCGGCTCTCAACACGGCTGTTCTGGATGAAGTTGCCGCACACATTCGCGCAGGCATGAGTACTGCTGAGATTGACAAGATCGTATATGATTTTACAACTGCACACGGTGGAATCCCGGCTCCTCTGAATTATCAGGGCTTCCCGAAAAGTGTATGCACCTCTATCAATAATGAAGTGTGCCACGGAATCCCGGATGAAAACATCATCCTGCAGGAGGGTGATATCATCAACGTCGATGTATCTACCATTCTGGACGGCTATTTCTCTGATGCATCCCGTATGTTCATGATTGGCGAAGTATCCGACCGAGCCAAACGTCTGGTGCGTGTTACAGAAGAATGTGTAGAGCTTGGTCTTGCAGCGGCAAAACCATGGGGACATCTGGGAGATATTGCAGATGCGATCAATACCCACGCACAGGCAAACGGCTACTCTGTTGTTGTTGATATCGGCGGTCACGGAATCGGACTGGAATTCCACGAAGATCCGTTTGTCAGCTATGTCACACCAAAGGGCAGCGAGATGCTGCTCGTACCCGGAATGATGTTTACCATTGAGCCGATGATCAACGAAGGCAGCCCGGACTTCTTCGTAGATGAGGACAATGACTGGACGATCTACACCATTGATGACGGACTGTCTGCACAGATCGAATATATGGTTCTCGTAAAAGAAGACGGAATTGAAATTCTTACAAAATAGTCAAAAAGCTGCGTACACAGGACCTCTCCTGCTGCACACAGCTTTTTTATTTACTTCATCAGCATATGCAGATATTTTTCATACTCGACTCCGTCATTGCGCGGAATCTCTTCTTTCACTGCATCTGTAATCGCTTTCTCGATAAAGCTTCCTGCAAGTTCCATCATGGACTTCAGATTTTCTCCTCTTGCCAGTCCGCCTGCCAGCACGGAAGCAAACAGATCACCTGTTCCGGAGTAGCTTCCACCTACATACGAGAATGCTGCAAGATGTGTCTCTTTTCCCGTCACTGCCAGATTTCCCATCTTCTGGATCCCGTCTTCATTGTCACAAAACTGAATCCCTGTCACTACAACAGTTCTTGGTCCATCTTTCCTCAGGTTTTCCGCCAGCTGCCTGATCACCGTAAGAAGATGTTTTTCGTCCGTCATATTTTCGATCATCCGATAATCTGTATCCGTCAGAATACAAAGCTCCGTCAAATTTGGGGTCACAATATCCGCCATCTTCGCAAGCTCCCGCATCTTTCTGCAAAACTCTATGGAGAAGATATCAAATTTGTATCCATGATCCCCCATGATCGGATCTACCAGCAGAAAGGCTTTCTTCTTATGAAATGTCTCCGCAATATGGATCATATGACCGATCTGCTCTTCATCTGCTGCAAATCCTGTATAGATACCGTCAAACCGTGCCTCCATCTTTTCCCAGGATCGCCGAAACTGCTCCATTTCTTCCGTAAGGCTCACGCAATGATAGTCTTCATATCCTGTCTGTGCACTCAGCACAGCTGTCGGGAGCGGACACGCCTGCACGCCCATCGCTGAAAGCACTGAAATTGCTGCCGTGAGAGAACATCTCCCAAATCCTGAGAGATCGTTAATTACTGCTACTTTCTTTCCCATACTCATCCACCTGCATTTCTCTGACTGGCTTCATGATCAGAACAGAATGTTTTCCCATATTGACAACAGTCTCTCCATCCTCCACCAGATAAATGTCTCTTTCTGTCGTATAGCTCTTTTCCCAGGAGTACATCAGACGCTCCATCTTTCCTTTCATAGGCACCTCCGCCTGCCACACCGGGATTGTCACTTCCTTTAGTTCCTTACTGTTATTTAACACAACAATGATCTGTTCACCTTCCTGAAATCTTGCATAAGCAAGAACATTGGATGACCAGGAAAGCATCTTCAGAGAACCTGTACGCAGAGGCTTCTCACGCTTGTGGATCCGGATCATTTCTTTATGGAACTCTACAAGTTCTCTGTTTTCCTGTCCCCATGGATAGGTCCTGCGGCTGTCCGGATCGGTAAATCCACAGACACCTGCTTCATCTCCGTAATAAACCGTAGGTGCTCCTACCCAGGTCATCTGAACTGCCACTGCCTCCCGCATCACTGCCAGATTGATCCCTTCTTCTGCCGCTTTGCTTCCAAGCTGTGCCACTCTTCCTACAATGTGATTCGTTCTGGTCAGGAACCGGGAATGATCGTGGTTAGACAGTTCATTCATCGCCACCTGTAATGACGGGGTCAGCATGCTTGCCATAAAATGATTCATCGTATTGACAAAGTTGTCTGCATTCCCCCACAAGTCTGTCCTGCGCTCATCACTGTGCTTTTCCATTCCTGTCAAGAACCAGGTCAGCGGCTCCATAAAGGCATCATAATTCATCACGCTGTCCCATTCATCGCCCTGAAGCCATTCTCCCGGATCTCCATAGTGCTCCGCCAATATCAGCGCCTGCGGATTGGCACTTTTTACAGCTTTTCTGAAATTCTCCCAGAAGATGTGATTGTATTCATTGCTGTATCCCAGATCTGCCGCCACATCCAGACGCCATCCATCGGCATTATACGGCGGCGATACCCATTTCTTTCCGATGTTTAAAATATATTCCTCCAGCGTGGGAGAATCTTCATAGTTCAGCTTCGGCAGCGTATCATGTCCCCACCATCCGTCATAGTTTTTATTATAAGGCCACGCTTCTTCTCTTTCATCAAAAAAATGAAAGAAATCTCTGTACGGGCTCTGCGCACTGACATAAGCACCTTTTTCGTATTCCGGCTGCGGTTCATAAATCCGTTCCCGGTCCATCCACTTATTGAAAGAGCCACAGTGATTGAACACTCCGTCAAGGATCACCCGCATGCCCCTTGTGTGCATTTCCTCCACCAGTTTTGCAAACAGGCGGTTGCTTGCCTCCAGATTCCGAATGTCCCCTGTCCGCTTCTGATATTTTGTCGCTCTGGTATTGTCCTTTTCTCCCTCTGGAAGAACCTCTCCTCCGTCTTCTATAATCACGCCGTAATGCGGATCGATGTAGTCATAATCCTGAATATCATACTTGTGATTCGACGGGGAAACAAACAGTGGATTGAAATAGATGACTTCAACTCCAAGCTCTTCCAGATAGTCCAGTTTATCCAAAACTCCCTGCAGATCTCCTCCATGAAATCTGCGGATATCCATTGCCGCCGGAAATTCATTCCAGTCTTTCACTTTACAGACCGGCTCTCCGATATAAACGTATTCTCCATCCTCCACATCATTGGATGGGTCTCCATTACAGAAGCGGTCTACAAAAATTTGATACATCACTGCGCCTTTTGCCCATGCCGGTGTGGAAAATCCAGGCATGATCCGGAAATTGTAATATTCCACCGGATGTTCCGATACGCCACATCGATGATAGCAGAGCTCTTCACTCTCGCTTTTTATCCGAAAATAATAAACAAACATCGTATCTGTAAGCTGCACTTCTGTTTCATAATAATCAAACACTTCCCCGGAGGATATCTTCTGCATCTGCAGTGCTTCTCCTCCTGAAATCAGACAGACCTCCTGAGCGTCATCTCTTGCCGTTCTGAATCTCAGCCTGACTTTTTCATGGATACCCGGTTCCGCAGGTATGACATAATCCGATGTCCCATCACAGAACAGCGCATTTTTATTCATATAAACCTCCTTTGGGGCAAGCCCCTTAAAATGCCTGCCCGGCATTAAAAACAGCTTGCCCCATTCTACACCTACTTCTCAAAAAGTGCTTCAAACTCACTTCTTGTAATCTTTTCTTTTTCCAGCAATAACTGGGCACAGGCTTCCAGTACAGACTGATGCTCCTCCAGAATTGCTTTTGCTTTCAGATAGCACTCATCAATGATACGTTTGACTTCCTCATCGATTGTTCCCGCCACTTTTTCACCGTATCCTCTGGATGTGTGACCAAAATCACGTCCGATAAAGACTTCATCACTGTCATTGTCATAGTTGATCAGACCAAGACGTTCTGACATACCGAATTTGGTGATCATGGATTTTGCGATCGCAGTTGCCTGACGGATATCCTGAGATGCACCGGTTGTAATATCATCAAAGATCTGTTCTTCCGCTACACGTCCGCCGAGAGACACTGTAATCTCCTGAAGCATATGTCCTTTTGTATTGAACATATCATCGCCTTCCGGAAGCGGCATCGTATAACCGCCTGCTCCTCCTGTCGGAACAATGGACACACTGTAGACAGGTCCCACATCCGGCAGTACATGGAAGAGGATCGCATGTCCCGCCTCGTGATATGCTGTAATCCGGCGTTCTTTTTCAGAAACCACACGGCTCTTTTTCTCCGGTCCGATCCCGACTTTGACAAACGCATGCCGGATATCGGACTGCTGAATATACACTCTGTTTTCCTTTGCAGCCAGAATCGCCGCCTCATTCAGAAGGTTTTCCAGATCTGCTCCTGTAAATCCACTGGTTGTCTGCGCAATCTGTTTCAGATCTACATCGTCTCCCAGCGGCTTGTTTCTCGCATGTACTTTCAGAATCTCTTCTCTTCCTTTGACATCCGGACGTCCAACTACCACATTTCTGTCAAAACGTCCCGGACGTAAGATGGCAGGATCCAAAATATCTTTCCGGTTGGTCGCTGCCATCACAATAATACCTTCATTAACACCAAAACCATCCATCTCTACCAGCATCTGGTTCAATGTCTGTTCTCTCTCGTCATGACCGCCGCCAAGTCCGCTTCCTCTGCGTCTGGCAACTGCATCGATCTCATCGATGAAAATGATACATGGGGCATTCTTCTTCGCATCCTGGAACAGATCCCTGACACGGGACGCTCCCACACCGACAAACATCTCTACGAAGTCAGATCCCGAAATCGTAAAAAACGGAACCCCGGCCTCTCCGGCAACTGCTTTTGCAAGAAGGGTCTTACCGGTTCCCGGAGGCCCCTCCAGAAGCACTCCTTTTGGGATTCTTGCTCCCACCTGAACATATTTTTTCGGAGATTTCAGGAAATCGACAATCTCTGCAAGCTCTTCTTTTTCTTCCTGCAGCCCCGCAACATCTGCAAATGTCACTTTCTTATCATTCTCAGAACTCATACGGGCACGACTTTTTCCAAAATTCATTGCTTTTGCATTGGCACCGCCACTCTGT
Organism: Mediterraneibacter gnavus ATCC 29149; assembly: GCF_008121495.1. Lineage (NCBI taxonomy): Bacteria > Bacillati > Bacillota > Clostridia > Lachnospirales > Lachnospiraceae > Mediterraneibacter > Mediterraneibacter gnavus. The sequence continues at coordinate 1,062,110 of NZ_CP043051.1, forward strand.
CTGTTCATCATCATCGTAATAAACATGAATCCGACAAGCATCAGCACAACCGGGAGAACCGTCGTACTCAGCACCGAATCCTGAGGGATCGCGCTTATGCGGTATTCCACATCATTTTTATCCAGCAGCTTCTGCGTCTCATTGACATCCGATACGTTGACACGTCCCGTTTCCCTGCTGTCGCGCAATGTCAGTGTGACCACTCCGGTAGGCACTGCCTTATTCTGGTTGATCACCACCTCTGTCACGTTGTCATCCTTTATCTCCTGTTCAAACTGAGTAAAAGTTATCTCCTGCCCGCGCATCTGTACACGGCTCGTCATCCATAGCACAAAAAAGATCACAGCAATAAACACAACCACGGTTGCGCCGCTTATGCCTTTATACTTCTTGTCATTCAATGATACTGCTCCTTCCTATTCCACACCTTCTACGACTCCGATATATGGAAGATTTCTATATTTCTGTGCGTAGTCCAGTCCATATCCGACTACAAATTCGTCCGGTATCTCAAATCCGACATAATCTACTTTTACATCTCTTTCTCTTCTCTCCGGTTTGTCCAAAAGAGTACAAAGCTGAATGCTCTTTGGATTTCTTTTCTTCAGAACATCGATCAGATAATACAGTGTACGTCCGGAATCAATGATGTCTTCCACGATCAGAACATCTTTTCCCTCGATGGATTCATCCAGATCCTTTGCAATTCTGACAACACCGCTGGATGTTGTCGCATCCCCGTAGCTGCTTACACACATAAAGTCCAGAGAAACCGGCACACTGATTCTTTTAGCCAGTTCACACATGAAAAATACTCCGCCTTTGAGTACACAGATCATATGGATCTGCTTTCCTGCATAATTTTCGCTGATCTGTTTTCCCAATGTTTTGATTCTTTCATTTACTTCTTCTTCTGAAACTAACACTTTAATTGTCTCTGCCATGTTTTTTATCCTCCATTATTTTGATCTCTATTATCCTTTTTGTATGTTCAGATATCTGATATCTGCTGCTCATCCGATATCCGACAACCCACAGTATCTGATGCCCCTCGGCGATCAGCAAAATCCGTTCTCTGCTTTTTGCAGGAATCTTCTCATTGATAAAATAAGATTTGAGCTTCTGCGTACCGCCCTGTCTGTTGACACCCAAAACATCCTCCGGCTGTCTCGTTCTTACGGTGAGACTATTTTTTATTATATCATAGTCAAACCATTTCGTGTAGGGGGTTTGCGGTATCTGTTCTATCGAAAAATTCTTATCTTTTTCCCAAATTGTACAGCATATTCGCAGATTCCTGTCTTTTAATCGGGTAATTCCGGGAATTATAAGTTCTTCCCGGCACTCTGTCTGTCTTTCCGCTGTCTGTTTTATCAAAAGTATTCCTTCATAATTCCTCTCTGCACAGATATTGTAGGGAAGATTTCGCTTTCTTCCGCTCTGCTTTTCAAACAACTCCGCCACTGCCGCAACGTGTACAGACACAAGATCCTTTCCTGTTCCCGCCAGATTTTCCAGACACTTCTGAATAATCCCGTTTTGGATGACCGGATCACACTGCATCCATTCATCCCACAGAAGCAAAAGCCCCTCTTCCTCCTGCCTTACCACACATCTGCAATGCGCTTCGATTTCCCGCTCCAGATAATCTCTGATCTGATTTAACTGCTCCATCGTTTCATTCATGTGACGGACGGCCTGCCTGTTGACCTGCTCCTCCAGCATAGGAAGGATCTGATGCCGGATCCTGTTTCTGGTATATTCATCCCCGGCATTGGTCTCATCTTCACAGTAGGAAAGCTGATGTTCTTTCAGATAATACTCAATTTCCTTCCTGTTTATTCCAAGAAGCGGACGGATCATATATCCATTGACCGGCCGGATCCCGGAAAGCCCCCGGATTCCGGTTCCTCTTGCCAGATTCAAAAGCATCGTCTCTGCATTATCGTTCTGATGATGCGCAAGCGCGATCTTGGTCCCCCCATAACGGATCCGCACCTCCTCAAACGCCTTTCTGCGCACCAGACGCCCTGCCTCCTCCACAGACAGCTTTTTCTGTGCAGCGATTTCTTTTACATTCTCATGATACACAATACATGGAACATTCCGCTCCCTGCAAAATGTTTCCGTAAACCGTTCATCTCTTTTTGCATTTTCTCCACGAAGCCCGTGATTCACATGCACTGCGATCACATCAAATCCGATTTTTTCCTGCAGCCTCAAAAGTACAAAAAGCAGGCATATCGAATCCGCGCCGCCCGATATCCCTGCGATTACTTTATCTTCTTTTTGCAGCATATGATATTTTTGAATAAAATTTAAAACTTTCTTTTCCATACTGTAAACTATACCGAATCCGTCCCCAAAATGCAAGTATCCTGACAATTCCAAATCCCTACTGCCAGTACTGTCATATCATCCATCGGTTCTTCTCCGGTCCAGTTTAATACCTGCTCCAGAATGTGATGCGCAAGCTCTTTGGGATTTCCGCCTGTCGTTCCACCAATGATCGTTTCCATCAGAAGGTCCTGTTCCCCAACCGGGAGAGCATCCAGCACACCGTCCGTTATCATAACAACAAAATCTCCGTCTTCCAGCGTTCTCTGCACAGATTCGATTTCAATGGAGTGCATGACCCCGATCGGCAGACTGGACGAACTGATACGCTCCACTTTGTTTCCTTTTTTGATAAATGTGGAAGAAGCTCCTGCTTTGATCAGACGACATTCTCCTGTATACAGATCAAACATGCTCAGATCCACCGTGGAAAAATGGATTTCCTCACGCCCCATCACCAATGTCGTATTGATCATCTGAATCGCCGCCTTTGCCGGAAATCCGGCTTCCAACAGCTCTTCCAGCAATTCCATGACAAGCGTACTCTCCCGGCATGCCTTCTCTCCGGATCCCATTCCATCGGAAAGCGCCACTGCCAGTTTTCCTCCGCCAAGCTCACGCATCATGAAATTATCACCTGAGATCTTGTTGCAGTCCTTCCCAATCCTTGCCACACCGTAAAGTGTATAAAACACCGGACCTTCCATGCACACAATCGTCTGATATTCTTTCCCCAGCATAAACGCCTGATCACTCTCTGCAATAAACTGCCTCCCCATCACTTCCGAGACAGCCTTTACAAGCGCTTTGATCGTAACGCAGGTATTTTTCACCGCTCTTGCGGTAAGATGTACTTCATATTTTCCTTCTCTGTTCAGGAAAAAACTGCTGTACAGTACACGAATCCCTCTCTTTTTTAAATAAGATGCCAGCTTTTTTTCCAGACGCTCGTCCGAAAATAAACTTTTTTCCAGCTCTTTCGCCGTACTGCGGAGCATATCCGCAAACGTATCCATCTGAACCGCGCACCCTTCCCTGCCAAGTACGATCCGGTTATTCCACATCATATTCTGTCTTGCATCGTGAAATGCACCCAGCATCTCCTGTAAAAACGCTTCCCACCGCAGACACCTCTGCTGAAGCTTCCTTTTTGTTTCTGTATTCAGTTCACTCCCGTAATGATCGATGGCAGATAAAACTTCATATCCCATCTGATAGGTATGTACAAAATCCTCTTCCCAGCACCAGGAACATTTTTCACAGCTTTTGCAGGCTCTTTCTTTTGTCCGGTCAAACATATCCTCAATCTCCTCATTGGAAAATGCGGATTTCTTTTCCTCCAGATGAAGAAATGTCCGGGAAAGCTGTTTGATAGAATCTGCGTATTTTTCAATCTGTGTCACATAGGGGCTGGTGTGCAGTGCCTGTCCATTTTTCATGGCGATGTCCTCCTAGTTCTTATGTATGTAATATTAGAACATGCAAAAAGCCCCAGGAATTTCCCGGAGCTTCTCTTTCGTATCGTCACTATTTTGCCGGCTTGAAAATGATCTCATTCGGATCCACCAGCCCTAATTTTTCTTCTGCAATCTCTTTCACGTAATCGTCTGTCTTCACATACGCTTCGTATGCTTCCACTTCCTTTGCACGCTTTTTCTCTTCTTTAATCTGTGCTTCCAGTTCTGCTTCCTGCTTCTTGTACTGTGCGTTTCTGCTGCGCAGAGATACTGCATTCACTGCAAGTACGCCTACCAGCAATACAAGAATCATACTGATCAGCATCATACTTTTTTTATGATACCGCCATGCAGAATTCGTCTTCCGGCTTTTTGATCTGCCAGCGACTTTCTTTTTCTGAATCGCCATGATACTCACCCTATCAAATCTAACTTCTATTTCCATCCTGCCTGCAAATAAATTTGCCTGACACAAGTATTCTATCTGCTTTTTTCTCTTTTTTCAAGTTATTCAGCCGTTTTAATCAAGATTTCCTTGTTTTTTATGTTTTTTTCAATTTCCTGAAAATTCGTTTCAACAAATGCTGCACCCCAACAGCAGTCAGCAGCCCGGCTGCGATTCCCAGAACAAAGAACCAGCGGATACTTCCATAAGTCGTACAATACATCTGACGAAACACATACGCGCTCACCAACAGCCAAAAGCCGATATCCTCCACACCGACTGCCAGCGGATGATGCCGCACGAGTCTTCGTATCAGCAGCAGAATCTGATAACCGCAAAAAAGTACCATCCCCGTAAGCGCCGCATAGAAAAAAATCACAACTTCTGTTTCAATTCCGAGCATCATAATAACGCCTACTTAAATAATTTTGACAGAAAGCTCTCATTTTGCCCGCCCTGATTCACTCCAGAATAAGCAATACTGTCAATATTTCCGGAAAGGTCTACTTCTCCCTTCTCAACACTGAGCCGGTTCACATGGAGGTCTGTGCCTTTCACCATAAGCATCCCCTGCTCTGTCTCCAGAAGAATCTCATTCAGATCAAACGAGAGAACATCCAGAACTCCGGTAACCATACTTGTCTTTCTGTTATTCACGATCAGTTTATGTGCCTTCGCCGGCATTTGTCGTTCTTCCATACACTTTCCCCTTTCCTTCTGCTTTTCTATATATATGAGGGGTTGTATTATTTTATACCGGAAAAACGAATTTTTCTGTTTTATAAATAGCGGAACAGGTCTTTCGCCTCTTCTTTCTTGGTCGTATCCTGAATATCCAGCACTTCTACTTTCACCGTTTTTGTACCGAACTGAATCTCGATCACATCTCCCACTTTCACTTTTACGGATGCCTTTGCAGGCTTTCCATTCACCAGAACTCTCCCTGCATCACATGCTTCGTTGGCTACGGTCCTGCGTTTGATCAGCCTGGAAACTTTTAAAAATTTGTCCAATCTCATCAATCTTTTCTCCTTCCTTCTCCTGTAACTGAAAAGAGAATACAACCGGCTTGTCCGACTGTATCCTCTTATGCATCTTTATCTGTTCGTCAATTATGCGTTTACAGCATCTTTCAGAGCTTTTCCAGCTTTGAATTTCGGAGCTTTGCAAGCTGCGATCTTCATTGTCTTTCCTGTCTGAGGATTTCTTCCTTCTCTTGCTGCTCTTTCGCTTACTTCAAAAGTACCGAATCCTACTAACTGTACTTTTTCTCCTTCTTTTAACTGCTCTGTTACTACATCAACAAAAGCTTTTAATGCTTTCTCTGCATCTTTCTTTGAAATTTCTGCCTGCTCAGCGATTGCTGCGATCAATTCTGTTTTGTTCATGGATAATTCCTCCTCTTTATTATGCTAGAATGATTATTCTAAATTGGTAAAGGCCGCATGTCTCTACCCTTTACATGTCGATACCCTTATGTACTGTTATAACTGGTGAAACTGCTTTTGTCAAGCAGTTTCACAGATTTACCATGCAAAGCAGTACTGTTTACAATAACAGCAACATTTTTACATAATCTTATCAATCATTGCCAGCACTTCTCTGCCCATAGCTGCGGATTTTTCATCTGCATCAGAAAGGGAGGTTCCTTTGATACCGTAGTAGAATTTGACTTTCGGCTCTGTTCCTGACGGTCTCACACATAACCATGCATCATCAGAAAGATCATAGTACAATACGTTCGATGTCGGAAGACCTGTCGAAGATACTTCACCAGTCTGCATATCCTGGATCGTGTCTGCTTTGTAGTCTCTCGCTTTCAGCACTTTGTAGCCTGCGATCTCTGCCGGCGGATTCTTACGGAGTGTCTCAAGGATCTCCTGGATCTTTGCAAGTCCTTCGATTCCTTTGAGTGTGATAGACTGGATATCATCTTTGTAATATCCGTATCTCTCATACATCTCGATCATGGCATCCCAGAGAGTCATGTCTTTTGTCTTGTAGTAAGCAGCTGCCTCGCAGAGTGCCATTGTCGCAACGATCGCATCTTTATCTCTTGCGTGTGTTCCGATCAGGCATCCATAGCTTTCTTCAAATCCAAATAAGTACTCGCCTTTTTTGCTTGTCTCAAATCCCAGAATCTGCTGTCCGATATATTTGAATCCGGTCAGAACTTCAATCAGCCCTGTGTTATAGTAATCTGCAATCGCATCTGCCATATTTGTTGTAACGATCGTTTTGATGAGATATCCATCCTCAGGAAGTCCTCTCAATGCGTTTCTCTGTCCGATCTCATAGTCTGCAAGGAGACAGCCGGACATATTCCCTGTCAGATCGTGATATTCACCGTTTTTATCTTTTACCCGGACACCCAGACGGTCTGCATCCGGATCTGTAGCAAGCACAATGTCTGCATCCACTTCTCTTGCCAGCTTAAGTCCCAGTTCAAATGCCTCTGCCGCCTCCGGATTCGGATAAGAAACAGTCGGGAATTCGCCGTCCGGCAGTTCCTGCTCTTTGACTACGTATACGTTCTCAAAACCGAGCTCTTTTAAAATTCTGCGGGCAGGAATATTTCCCGTTCCATGAAGCGGACTGTATACGATCTTCAGATCTTTTCCAACTGCATCAATGGCATCCTGATGGATCACCTGCTTTTTCAGCTCTGCTATGTAGGCATCATCCACCTCTGCTCCGATCACTTCGTAGAGTCCGGCTGCTTTGGCATCCTCTGCCGGCATCGTCTTCATAGTCGTATAATCTGTCACTGCCTTGACTTCATCCATGATTCCTTTGTCATGAGGCGGTGTGATCTGCGCGCCATCTTCCCAGTATACCTTATAACCATTGTACTCCGGTGGATTATGGCTGGCTGTAATGTTGATTCCGGCAATACATCCGAGTTTTCTGACTGCATAAGAAAGCTCCGGTGTCGGACGAAGAGAATCGAATACATAGGCTTTGATTCCGTTCGCAGCCAGGCAGCATGCCGCTTCCTGTGCAAATTCCGGTGACATCCGGCGTGAGTCAAATGCGATGGCAACTCCTTTTTCTGCGTTTCCACTCTTTAAAATATAGTTTGCCAGTCCCTGTGTTGCCTTTCTCACTGTATAAATATTCATACGGTTCGTTCCGGCTCCGATAATTCCCCGAAGTCCTGCTGTACCAAACTCTAAATCTGTATAAAAACGCTCTTTGATCTCGTTCTCATCTGATGCGATACGCTCCAGTTCTGCTTTTGTATCTGCATCAAAATAAGCATTTGTCAACCACTCATTGTATATTTCTTTGTAACCCATCTTAGGCACCTCCTGCAATATAGTATGGTTTTATTATACAACAGCCGCCTATAAATGAAAAGTGAATATATTTTCTAAAAATCGCTCTTTTTCTGCCTGCTGTCCGATTGCAGTCTGCAGTTTTTCTACACTTTTCTCCGGAATCCGCGCCTTATTGGAGTTCGAATACAGATTTGCTGTCTTCCAGAACTTCTCCGGATAAGCCAGGCAAAGTGCGAGAAATTCCTTTTCCCTGTCCTCCAGAGGACGGACGCTCTCATACATCTCCAGAATCTTTCTTCCCAGACTTTCTTTCCACTGATATTTTTCCATCACCTTTCGCAGGAAATAATACAGATCCTGTACCTGTACATCCATTCTGAAATGCTCAAAATTGGTGACTGCAATCCTGCCGGAACTGATCCAGATGTTGTGATAATTATAATCTCCGTGTATCAGCTTTCCGGCTTTTAGATTGTCTTTGTACAATTCCGGATATCCGGAGCATTCCATCCGTTCTGTCACACTTTGCGCCATCTCATACATTCTCTCAAAATGTGCCAGAAAACGACGCTCAAATTCATTTTTTGTGACCCTGGAACGGATAAATGCCCGCACTTTTTTCAATTCCCGGTTATGCCGCCTTAATTCTGACAGCATATCTCTTCCTGCAAAAGGTTTCAGTTCTATCTCTAAAACAGGTTCATGATCCGAAGCCTGAGGAATCATCTCCTGCATCTTTTCTTTTGTCCACGCACCGTCGCCAAGAATTTCTCCCCAATCCATTCTCTGATGCAAAAGTCCGAGAGCCTGTGCCGCTTCCAGCACATCCCGCTCCCTTCGTACCTCACACTCTCTTCCCGAAACCCATTTTTTCAGCATGTACTTTGTTCCATCCTGGGATACGCTAAAGAGTTTTCCCGCCTTCGTAAAGATGGGTGTGTCCACCTTCATTCCGTGTCTGGATTCCAGATAACAGAGCAAAACATACATCAGAGGTGCGCGCCCAACCGAAATTCCTGCCGGTCCGAGCAGCATCAGCCCCTCCTTTGTATTGCAAAAATAAGCACCCCTTGTCTTGCGGGTGCTTATTACTTCTATGTCATACTGTTCCAGAACTTCTAACTCATATTCTCTCATACTTGCCCCCTGCACTTTGCCCCGCCGAAAGCAGGGCGGATTCATGACTCTTTCTAATCTATGAATCCCGGTGAGCAAGTATGCTAAAAGCCAAATCTTTCTTTCACGTAATCACACAATTTTCCTTTTTGATTCCATGCCGGATCTTCGATCACCATATCCAGCAGCTCATTTAAGAGCGTTCCCAGTTCTTTTCCCGGCGCTATTCCGAGATTGATCAGATCCGTTCCTGTCACTGCCAGATCTTTTAATGTCACACATTCTTTGTTTCGCAGCGCATTTCGATACAGTTCTCTGATCTGAATGATATTTTCCAGCTTTCCTCTGCGTTCATAAGAACTCTGCGCTTTTGTATCTGCAAGCCGGACTGCCAGATAATATGGAAAGAGTTCCACCCCGATCTCATGCATGGCGCGGCGCACGTTCGCTCCGGTCGGTTCCATCCGGTAATCATGATACGCAACAAGCTTTGTTACTTTTCGAATCGTATCATTATCAAATTTCAAACGTTTCATCACTGTTTTTGCAATTTGCTCGCTGGCGATCGCATGCCCTTTGAAATGGTCTCTTCCATTTTCATCTGTGGTCTTCATTACTGGTTTTCCCATATCATGGAACAACATGGTTAGTCTGAGGACTTTATCATTCTTTACATTCTGCAGCGCATGAACTGTGTGTGCAGCTACATCATATTTATGATGTGGCGTATTCTGCTTCACACCGACCATGTCATCCCATTCCGGAAGCACCACTTTTGTGATTCCCAGCTCACAGGCATCCTGAATCCGCTCCGGATGATCGGATACCAGCAGTTTTACCAGCTCTGCCTGAATCCGCTCTGCACTGATCTTTTCCAGATTCGGAGCCAGACTTTTGATCGCTTCTGCGGTCTCCGGCTCGATTGGAAATGCCAGCTGCGCAGAAAAACGTACTGCGCGCAGAATCCGAAGTGCATCCTCTGAAAAACGCTCCTTCGGATCACCCACACAACGGATCAGGTGATAATTCAAGTCCCTCATTCCGCCAAACGCATCCACCAGGCGCTCATCATCATTGTATGCCATGGCGTTGATCGTGAAATCCCGTCTCTTTAAATCTTCCTCCAGCCGGCTTGTAAATGTCACCTCTTTCGGATGACGGCCATCCTCATACAGTCCGTCCACCCGGTAAGTGGTCACCTCAAATCCGTCTTTTCCAATCAGAACTGTTACCGTCCCATGCTCGATCCCGGTGTCCACGGTACGTCGGAAGATCCGCTTCACCTGCTCCGGCTTTGCAGAAGTCGTGATATCCCAGTCCTCCGGTTTTCTGTTCAGAATGGAATCCCGGACACAGCCGCCCACCGCATATGCATCATAACCATGTCTCTGTAAGTTTTTAATAATCAAAACTACTTTTCTTGGCAATTCTATTTTCATTGAAACTCTTCCCCTTTATTCTATGGTCTACCCTGTCTTTCCATTTCTATCTCATTTAAAATTTCAAGTTCACGTTTTTGGCAACTAAGTATTATAACCTGTCTTGACTGTTCGCTCAACCATTTTAGCGTATATTTTAATCTTTTTTCGTCATAACATCCAAACGCATCATCCAGGATCACCGGAACTTCCTCGCCATACAGAATCTCAAGAGCTGCCATTCGAAGCGCAAAATAAACCTGCTCCACGGTTCCCCTGCTGACTCGTTCTGCCGGGATCCGCCGCCCTTCTGATAAAAGGATCAGTTTCAGAGAATCCTCAATCAGAAGCCTTGTATACTTTCCATCTGTCACTTTCGCAAGGATTTTTGATGCTTTTTCATTCAGTACTGTACCGAAATCTTTTGACATGGATGCCGCTGCCTTCTCCATTGTCTCGGATGCAATCTCCAGTGCCCGTGCCGTCTTTTTCAGCCTCTGCTCCTCTTCTCCGGAAAAATCCAGCTCCTCCAACTGTTCTTTTACATTATTTAAACTGATGTGCTTTTCCTTCTGTTCCTCCCCGATGCGCTGCAGCGTCCAGTGCAGCTTCTGCTTTTTCTCCCTGTAACCGGATTCCATCGTTTCTCGTTCTTTGATCCGGACACTTTTTTGTGTCTGCGCGTCTTTCATTCCCCAAATAAGAAACAAAATACTTACCATGACTGGAATCAATGTATATACACTGTGCAGAAGCATGCCAACTGCCAACAGACATATGGCTGCGATTATCTGCCAGCTGATTTTTTTCTTCTCCTCTTCTGTCACATGCTCAGGTTCTCTTAAATCTGCAAGCTGCCGCTTCTTTTCCTGCATCTCTGACTCCAAACGCATCTTTTCCTGCTGAATATACTGATATTTTCGTTGAAGTGCCTGCCGTTTCTCTGCTTTTTCCGATTCCAGCTGCTTCCATTTCCGGGTGATTTCCTTTTTGCGCTGCTTTAAGCGCTCCTCTGCCCCTGCCAGATCTACTCCGCTGTTTCCTGTTTCGTAATAATTTGCTGCATAATTCTGAAGCTCTGCCGCCAGACTTTGCCCGGGTCTTGCTCCAAGCTGTCCAATCGCTGCCGTATTTTCAAACTGTTCCGCTGTCAATCCATTTAACAGCATATCCAGATCACCATGCTCCACAGAAAGTTCCTCACCGTCGTCCTCGCAGATCAGCACTGCGCCTTTTGTGTACCGGTCAAAACGCCGTTTCAGACAAAAGGTCTTCTCACCACAGGAAAACCGCATCGCTCCGGCGTATTCATTCGGATTCTCCCACGGTTCAAACCGGCTGAACGCATCGTTGTGCGCCGCTTTTCCCCGTCCTCTTTCCATCCCGAAGAGCATCGCTTTTAAAAATCCGTAAATCGTGGACTTTCCGAATTCATTTTCTCCATAGAACACCTGAATCCCGTCCCGAAACACAAATCTCTGATTTGAAAATTTTCCAAAGTTTTTGATCTCAATCTCTTTTATCTTCATGCCTTCTCCTACTGCCGGTTTGCCATCAATGCCTGAATTCCTTCACAAAGCGCCTCATACTCTACGCTTCCTGTCTCACATCCCCCAAACGCTTCAATGTATTTTCCGATCAGATTCTCCTGATTTGCCTTCCACAGTTCTTCAAAATCATAATCCGGAATCGTCTCATCCACAATTTCCAGAATATTCCCATATCTATCCTTGGAACCCGTATCAAATTCAATATCCGGATCCCTCTTTCCCGTCAGAATGAATTTGTAGAGATTCTCTCTTCCATGCTCCTGAATCTGTCCCCGGATCAGTTCCCGCACTTCTGCATTTCCCATCCGGCTCTCTGTCTCGAGCACCAAATGCAGATATTCCCGTTTTGCCAGTGGTACAAATTCAAATCTAGTGCCTCTTTCTGAAATCTCTCCCCTGATAAATCCATGCTTTCCTGTATCATTCTTATCGGTCGGTTCCAATGCACCCGCATATGCTGCAAGTCCCGGGATCACCTGCTGCGGCTTGTGGATATGCCCCATGGCAATATAGTCGAATCCGCTTTTTTCCAACAGACTTTTCTGTATCGGAAGATGTTTTTCATCTCCGCCGTGAACCAGAAGAATCTCATACTTTGCGTCTCCTTCCGCACGGATCCCTCCATCAAAAGGTGTCAGTATCTCCCGTGACTCATAGCTGAATCCCGTCACTGCCACATCAAGATCCTCAAAGATCACACACTCCGGCTCTTTGTCAAACAGCGGATATACATTGCTGCTCCACTGAAAGCTCCGGTAGTAAGAATCCTGCTTTAAAAAATCATGGTTCCCGGCAATCAGAACAACCTTTGTCCGGGAAAGTCGGGAAAAATAATAATCCACTTCTTTTAATTCTTTCTTCAGCGGCTGTCTGTGGAACAGATCCCCCGCAATGAGAAGCAGATCCGTCTGTTCTCGCTCACAGATGTCGATCACTTCCGCAAAGGTATCCCACAATTCCTGCGGCCGCACCTTTGAATAAGCGTCTCCCGCATCCGGAGACGCACCCAGATGAACATCCGCAATGTGAATCCATTTTACCATGGTATCTCCCTCCTGTCTCTTTTATCAGCAAAGAGGGTGCTCAAAAGCACACTGCCTTTGGCCACCCTCTTTCAATTCTCTTATAGACTTCTCCCTGGAAATCTTATAAATCACAGTTATTTACAGTTCTCGGGAACGGAATCACGTCACGGATATTGGACATACCTGTCAGATACATCACACATCTTTCAAATCCAAGACCAAATCCTGCATGTCTCGTAGAACCATATTTTCTCAGATCCAGATAGAACTTGTAATCCTCCTCGTTCAGATCCATCTCTGCCATTCTTGTGCGAAGTTTTTCGAAGTCGTCCTCTCTCTGGCTTCCTCCGATGATCTCTCCGATTCCCGGTACCAGACAGTCTACTGCTGCCACTGTCTTGCCGTCATCATTCTGTTTCATATAGAATGCTTTGATCTCCTTCGGATAGTCTGTCACGAATACCGGACGTTTGTAGATCTCTTCTGTGAGATAACGCTCATGCTCTGTCTGCAGATCTGTCCCCCAGGAAACTTTATATTCAAACTTGTCGTTGTTCTTCATCAGAATATCAACCGCTTCTGTGTAAGTCACTCTTGCAAAGTCTGAATTTACCACATTGTTCAAACGGTCAAGCAGTCCCTTGTCCACAAATGAGTTGAAGAAGTTCATCTCTTCCGGAGCATTCTCCAGAACATAGGAGATTACATATTTTAACATGGACTCTGCCAAATCCATATTGTCTTCCAGATCTGCAAATGCAATCTCAGGCTCGATCATCCAGAACTCTGCCGCATGTCTTGTCGTGTTGGAGTTCTCGGCACGGAATGTCGGTCCAAATGTATAAATGCTCCTGAATGCCTGTGCAAATGTCTCTCCGTTGAGCTGTCCGCTCACTGTCAGATTCGTCTCTTTTCCAAAGAAATCTTTGCTGTAATCAATGCTTCCGTCTGCACTCTTTGGTACATCTTTCAGATCCAGTGTCGTCACCTGGAACATCTCACCTGCACCTTCACAGTCACTTCCTGTGATCAGTGGTGTGTGTACATACACAAATCCTCTCTCCTGGAAGAACTGGTGGATCGCATATGCGATCATGGAACGTACTCGAAATACGGCCTGGAATGTGTTCGTTCTCGGACGTAAATGAGAGATCGTTCTCAAATATTCAAAGCTGTGGCGCTTCTTCTGCAGCGGATAGTCCGGTGCGGACGCTCCCTCTACTGTCACTTCGTCTGCCTGAATCTCAAACGGCTGTTTTGCCTGTGGTGTCGCTACCAGTGTACCGGTCACAATGATCGCTGCTCCGACATTCTGTCTGGAGATCTCATCAAAATTCTCCATTTTGTCATGATATACCACCTGCAGAGGCTCAAAATAAGAACCGTCATTTACCACGATAAATCCAAATGTCTTGGAATCGCGAATACTGCGGATCCATCCCCCTACAGTTACTTTTTTATCCAGATACTGTTCTCTATTTTTAAATAATTCCCGAACTGTCACTAATTCCATACCGCTCACTCCTTCTTTTCAAATCTGTCTCTGCCGCAAAATGGACATTCAATAAAGGCTATTATATCATATATCCTATGCTTTTGTCCACCGGTGTATCGTGTCCGTTCCCGGACTGCACAATTCCAGAACCGTATGATCTTCACTTAATGTATACTCATATTCCAGACTGCCGCCCTCCATGACCAGATTCAGTTTCAAAATACCTTCTGCATCTTTGACAACGCCAAATGTTCCCTTTGTTTTTCCTGAGGATCCTTTGATCACAACAGTTCCGTCTTTTTTGAATGTGTATTCATTCTCATTGTCATCTTTCCAGGTTCCCAGAAGCCCGGATGCCTGTGCATCTGATATATCAATACGCTTGATGTCCGACTGAAACAATTCCATATCCTTGCCTCCGTCCAGTGACTTGAGCTTCAGACCATACCCTGTCGTATCATCCTCAATCGCATACAGCTGTTCTTTCTCTTCCCCGTCCATCTTGATCCCCATTGTAATATTGTCATCTTCGTCAAATCCACACTCAAACGTAAGTGCTTTTCCGTCCAGTGTCCCGGTTCCATCCTCCTTCAGATCATAAACCGATTCTGTTCCGACTACATCCCATTTCTTTGCCAGAACCTTTGTCACTGCCTCACTCGGCAGAATATAGCCGTCACCAAGCTTTTCTTTCAGTTCATCAGATGCCTGATTCACTTCTTCTGTTTTCGATGCTGCCGGCTTCTCCTCTTGTTTGCTGCCCTGACATCCGGTCATCGTGATCGCTGCTGCCAGGATCAGCACTGCTGCTAATTTTTTCATATGATTCCTCTCCTGTTGATTGTTCGTTTCTCATACGCATAAGGATACCATAATCGGAGAGTTTTTTCCATTTTGTTTCAAAAACTCTGCTAAAAAAGATAAGATTTAAACTTGAAAGAGACATAGAAAGAAACAGAAGCACAAAATGACTTTTCTCATCTCATGCTTCCGCCTTCTATTACTCTATATTCTTACTCCTGATCCTGACCTTGCCCAACAGCAACAGTTGGATTATGCAGCAATTTATGCTCCTTGCCTTTTAAAATTCCATTATATACCGTTGCCACGATCGGATTCTCATTGGACAGCTTGATCTGTGCCATGCTGTCGATCTTGTAAATGCCTTCCAGACGGGCTTTCTTCGTCCTCGGTCCAATCGGAACCGGCTGTCCGCCCCCTGCAATGCATCCTCTCTTGCATGCCATCACTTCTACAAAGTCATAATGCACTTCTCCGTCTTTCATCCGATCCAGCAGTTCTTTGGCGCAATGCAGTCCATTTACGACTGCAATTTTTACTTCTCGCCCGTTCAGATCTACCGATGCCTCCTTGATTCCGTCCACACCGCGGATTCCGGTAAAACTGATTGCATCCAGCACTTCCGAACTGCTGTTGTTTTTCAGCCGGCGCAGAACAGCTTCTGTCACGCCACCGGTCACACCAAAGATTGCTCCGGCACCGGATGAAAGTCCAAACGGCATATCCAGCGCTTCCGGTTCAATCCGGGAAAGATCAATACCAGCTTCCTGAATCATCCGTGTTACTTCTGTTGTTGTAAGTACATAATCTACATCCTGCTTTCCTTCGGTAAAATGCTCCGGACGTTTGATCTCTGCTTTCTTTGCAGTACACGGCATGATCGAAATCACAACTGTTTTGCGGTTCTTCGTTCCTTCCTGCGCTGCCTTTTTCTCTTCTGTTCTGGCTTCTTCTTTCAGAAGCGCCCCAAACATCGCCTGCGGGGAACGGCAGGTGGAGAGATTCTTGCGAAACTGAGGATAACGGTTCTCACAGAATTTTACCCATGCCGGACAGCAGGAAGTAAACAGCGGAAGATTCTCCCCGGATTCCAGACGCTCTACCAGTTCTTTTGACTCTTCCATCACGGTAAGATCTGCTCCAAAATTGGTATCATAGATTTCGTCAAATCCAATCATTCTCAGAGCTGCCACCAACCGCCCCAGCGTATTCTCACCTTTCGGAATTCCAAATTTGTCACCAATTGCCACGCGGACTGCGGGCGCAATCTGTGCGATCACACGGGTATCTTTATCTGCCAGGGCTGTCCAGACAGGAGCAATATCCTGCTTAATACTGATAGCTCCGGTCGGACATACGACCCGGCACTGTCCGCATCCCACACAGTCTGTCTGAGACATCGCCCGGTCAAATGCCGGCATTACCTGCATCTTGGAACCACGGAAGGCAAAATCAAGAATCCCCAGTCCCTGGATCTCCTCACAGGTTCTTACACAATCTCCACACAGAATGCATTTGTTGGGATCTCTCACAATACATTCTGAAGACTCATCCAACGGCAGAATTGGTTTGTGATTCTCAAATCTCACCTCGTCAATCCCCAGCTGGCGGGACAGTTTCTGCAACGTACAGACTCCGTTCTCGGTACAGGTCGTACAGTCTCTGCAGTGAGAAGAAAGCAGCAATTCGAGGATCATCTTTCTGTGATGCTGCAGCCGTGGTGTATGCGTATAGATCACCATTCCGTCTCTTGGTACTTCGGAGCAGGATGCAAAAATCTTCCCCCTGTCGTCTTCCACCACGCACATACGACAGGCGCCGTATGTTGACAGTTCCGAGTGATAGCAGAACGTAGAAAGATCAATTCCTGATTTTCGGATTACAGAAAGGACATTTTTCTCATCTGTAAATGCTACCCGTCTGTTATTAATTGTCATATATCCCATATCTTCTGCCTCCTACTCTTCTATATGAATGGCACCGAACGCACAGGAACTCTCACACGCTCCGCACTTGATGCACTTGTCATTGTCAATTACAAACGGTTCTTTGATTCTTCCGCTGATCGCTCCCACCGGACAGTTTCTTGCGCACTTGGAACATCCCTTGCAGCGCTCCGGACTGATAATGTATCTTCTAAGTGCTGTACAAGTATGAGAAACGCACTTCTTATCCACCACATGCTCCACATACTCATCCCGGAACAATTTCAATGTACTCACAACAGGCAGAGCCGCACTCTTCCCGAGACCGCAAAGAGCTGTCTCTGTAATCATATTTGCCAGTTCCTCCAGAAGATCCAGATCTTCCAGTTTTCCGTTGCCTGCCACGATCCGCTCCAGAATCTCCAGCATCCGCTTGGTACCTTCCCTGCACGGCACACATTTTCCACAGCTCTCATTCTGCGTAAAATTCATAAAGAACCGGGCAACCTCCACCATACAAGTGTGGTCATCCATGACAACCAGACCGCCGGAACCGATCATTGCTCCCATCTTCTTAAGAGAATCAAAATCCAGATTGACATCCAGATGCCTTGTAACCAGACATCCGCCGGACGGTCCGCCGATCTGTACTGCCTTAAATTTACCGTCCTCTTTGATTCCGCCGCCGATATCGTAAATCACCTCTCTTAAGGAAGTCCCCATCGGCACCTCGATCAGACCGGTATGCTTCACACTTCCGGTCAGCGCAAATGCCTTTGTACCCGGACTGTTCTCAGGTCCAATACTCTTAAACCATCCGGCTCCCTCATTGATGATCATCGGGACATTGGCAAATGTCTCTACATTATTAAGCACCGTAGGTTTCGCAAACAATCCCTTCTCTACAGTACGAGGAGGTTTCACACGCGGCATTCCTCTGCTGCCTTCAATGGACGCTGTCAATGCACTTCCCTCGCCGCAGACAAATGCTCCCGCCCCGCGATTGATATGGAGATGGAATGAAAAATCTGTACCCAGAATGAGATCACCTAAAAGTCCGCACTCTTCTGCCTGGCTGATCGCCAGCTTCAACCGACTGATCGCCAGCGGATACTCTGCCCGCACATAAATATAGCCATCTCTTGCACCTACCGCATAAGCCCCGATCATCATACCCTCGATCATCTTGTGCGGATCGCCTTCCATAATACTGCGGTCCATAAAAGCTCCCGGATCCCCCTCGTCTCCGTTACAGACAATGTAACGCACCTTCTCCGGCTGGCGTGCTACCTGTGACCACTTATATCCGGTCGGGAATCCGCCGCCTCCCCGGCCTCGTAAGTTGGATTCCGAAATCTCCTCGATCACCTGTGCAGGAGTCATCTCAAAAAGCACCTTCTCCAGGGCACGGTATCCGCCTGCAGCTATGTATTCCTGAATATGCTCCGAATCGATATGTCCGCAGTTTTTGAGAACATTTCTTGTCTGCTTTTTATAAAACGGGATCTCTTCCTGTTTCTTATATTCAATTCCATCCTGTTTAAATAAGAGATGCCGAATCACATCTCCCCGTTCAATTGTCCGGTGAAAAATCTCTTCACAATCACTCAACTGGACTTTGGTATACAAAATCCCCATCGGTTCAATCCGCATCAGCGGTCCCATTTCACAAAACCCATGACATCCGCTCTTTTTCACTTCCACAGGTCCCGTCTTTTGTTCTGCCTCTGTGTGAGCGATCTCCGGTCCAAAGAACACATCCACATCCGGATTCTCTGCGGTGAGCTCACACATTTTCTCATAAATCTCCCCGGAACCACCTGCCAGACAGCCGGTTCCCGCACAGATTAAAATCCGGCATCGGCTTTTTTCAATCTTTTCTGAAGTTTCTTTTCGGACCTGCTGCAGAATCTCTCTGTTTTCAATTCTCTTCATATGCCTTACGCTCCTCTCAACTCGTGAATCAGTTCCGCTGCCGCATCCGGCGTCATCTTCGGATAAACCGTATCATTCACCGTCAAAACAGGCGCAAGTCCACAGGCTCCTAAGCAGGAAACCGTCTCAACAGTAAACAGCATATCATCTGTTGTATTCTTCTCTCCGGAAATCCCCAGCTCACTGTAGAGCCTTTCCAGAATCGGAATTGATTTTCTCACATGACATGCTGTACCATTACAGACCTTAATGACATATTTTCCTTTTGGTTCAAATGAGAAATTCTCATAAAATGTTGCCACACTGTACGCTTTGGCCTCACTGATGCCGATTTTTTCCGCAACATAGCTTAAAAGCTCTGGCGGCAGGTAGCGATATTCGCTCTGGATATCCTGAATGATCGGAATCAGAGATTCCTGATAAGCTCCATGTGATGCAACGATCTCATCTGCTTTGTCATAGTAGCTTTGATCTAACATATAACCCTCCTTTTGATACATTTTTGTATATTTTATTACATTTTCAGTGCCTCTTGCGTAATATTATATGTTAGAATATACAATCATTCAATATTTTTTATCCAGTTTTCTATGAATATTTTGTAAATCATTACTGTTCACAATAACTGTGAACCTTCTCCAAACTCAGGATTTTAAAAAAGAACAAAAGCAGAAGAACAGCTTTGCATTTCACAGCCAAGTCTGAGCCACGCGATCGCACAGCTGGAAAAAGAGCTGGGGATCCCGCTGTTTGAAAAAAACGGAAGAAATACAACCCTGACACGATTCGGAGAAGAATTTCTCTCCTGTGCGGAACACACGCTGTCTACTCTGGATGAAGGAATCACAACACTCCACAGAAATGCACGGGGCGAAGGTCTGATCCGCATCGGGATGCTCAGGCCTCTTGGAATCGAATACATTCCCCGTCTGGCTGCCGGTTTCCTGAAAGCGAACCCGGGACAGGACATCCAGTTTACTTTTCATACAGGTGTCACGCAATATCTTCTGGATGGTCTGGCTGCACGAAAATATGATCTTGTATTCTGCTCTCAGCCATCTGAAGAACACAAATTTACAGCGGTTCCGATACAGAAGCAGAATCTGATCCTGATCACACCGCAGTCTCATCCACTGTCTGCTAAGGACAGCGTGGATCTTGTTGAGACCATTCCTTATCCGCAGATCTTCTTTGAAAAGAGCGCCGGTATCCGAAATGTCATTGACCAGATGTTTGCCAGGACAGGCGCCTCTCCTAAAATAGCCTATGAGACCGAAGAAGATCAGGTCATTGCAGGTCTGGTCGCACAGGGATTCGGTATCGCTGTTGTACCTTATATGGATATTTTACAGAAACTGAACGTCAACATTCTTCAGATCCGCTCTCCAAATTATGAGCGGGCATTCTTTATGGTGCATAATGACTGCGTATTTATACCGCCTGTAGTACAGAAATTCCGTCAGTTTGTGTTGGATGACGGGATGATGCTGACAGAGGAACCTGCCTGATTATACAAAAACATGATCTGCTCTCAGACAATCCTCTATCTGAAAACAGATCATGTTTACGTTCTATTATAAATAAAATACTTCAATTACATCCGGGAATGTTTGTTCCGAATACTCTCTATATGAGATTTTTTTATTTTACAACTACCTTCCTGAAGTTTTTCTTACCTTTTTTCAGAACGATACCCTCTCCTGACAGTGCATCTTTTGTAAATACCGCATGAATGTCTGCAACTTTCTCTCCGTCTGCTGCAACTCCACCCTGCTGTACTGCACGTCTCGCCTCAGATTTAGATGGAACCAGACCACTCTTTAAGAGCAGTGTCAGAATATCAATCTCATTTCCTTCAAAATCTTCTTCTGTCAGCTCTGCTGTCGGCATCTGTGCTGCATTTCCCTGGCTGAACAATGCTCTTGCACTCTCCTGTGCCTTATTTGCTTCCTCTTCTCCATGTACCAGCTTTGTCAGTTCAAATGCAAGGATTTCTTTGGCGGTGTTAAGCTGTGCACCTTCCCATGAATCCATCTTGTCAATCTCTTCCAACGGAAGGAATGTCAGCATACGGATACATTTCAGAACATCTGCATCTGCCACATTTCTCCAGTACTGATAGAAGTCAAACGGAGAAGTCTTGTTTGGATCAAGCCATACCGCACCGGACTGTGTTTTTCCCATTTTCTTTCCTTCAGAGTTCAGAAGCAATGTGATCGTCATCGCACTTGCATCCTCTCCCAGTTTCCGGCGGATCAGTTCTGTTCCTGCCAGCATGTTGCTCCACTGGTCATCCCCGCCAAACTGCAGGTTACATCCGTATTTCTGGTACAGTGCATAGAAATCGTACGCCTGCATGATCATGTAGTTAAATTCCAGGAAACTTAATCCTTTCTCCATTCTCTGCTTGTAACACTCTGCTGTCAGCATACGGTTTACACTGAAATGTGCACCCACTTCACGAAGCAATTCTACATAATTCAGATCCAGCAGCCAGTCTGCATTGTTTACCATCAGGGCTTTTCCTTCAGAGAAATCAATAAATTTACTCATCTGTTCTTTAAAACAGTCACAGTTGTGCTGAATCTGCTCCGGTGTCATCATAGAACGCATATCCGTTCTTCCGGAAGGATCTCCGATGTATCCTGTACCGCCTCCGATCAGCGCGATCGGTCTATTTCCTGCCATCTGCAGACGTTTCATCAGACAAAGCGCCATAAAGTGTCCTACATGAAGACTATCTGCTGTTGGATCAAATCCAATATAAAATGTTGCCTTTCCTTCATTTACCAGTTTGGAGATTCTCTCCTCGTCTGTCACCTGCGCGATCAGACCTCTTGCTTTCAATTCGTCATAAATCTGCATCTTTTGCATCCTCACTTTCCTAAAATATAAAAAGAGCCTTCATCCGAAAGGACGAGGGCTCATAAGCTCGTGGTACCACCTTTTTTCACAGACGACTCGCGCCATCTGCCTCTGTGAGTCAATCTCGCACCTTTTCGATACTCAATCACTCAGTGCAGTAACGTGCACCAATCCGTCACAGCCTACTTTCCTGCAGGAGTTCGGTGTGAAGCTCTGAGATGTATTCATACAAGATGTCCTCATGCGCCTCTCATCAGCCGGCTGCTTTCTGTCTTCGTCCATTCCTGTACTACTTGTTCTCTTCTTTGCCTGTTTCATATACTTTATCGGACAGAGTCCGCCCGCCGCAGGCATGCATTACGGGATGCCCACACGGGTATACTATCGAAATCTTATCCCATTCCCCCTTGTTTGTCAAGGCTGATTTGAGATTTTCTAAAGTTCCTGAAGCACCTGTACTGCTTTACGGATGTTCTCTGCCGAAGTCTGCCAGATCTCAAATTCACTGAATCCCGGAATCCCCATCGGTACACCTTCTCTCCGAAACTCCATCCGGCTGTCAATCACGACTTTCCCGGACATATGGTATGCCCTCGCATTTGTGTAAGGAGCCAGTTTTGCGATACTCTCCGGATTGATACCTGCCCCCGCCAGAATCTCGATCCTGCCTGCACTTTTCTTCACCAGATCCTTGATCAGATCACGTCCCTCCCAGGCAGAGCTTTTCTGTCCGCTTGTAAGGATCGTATCAATCCCCAGTGAAATACACTGCTCCATTGCCTCATAAGGATCCCGGCAAACATCAAAGGCACGGTGCAGCGTAATTCCCATGTCCCCCGCTTCTTCCACAAGAGCCTTCATCTGCTCCATATTCAAAGTTCCGTCCGGATTCAAAATTCCGATCACAATGCCGTCCGCCCCCAGTTTACGGAACATTCTGACTTCATCCAGAATCATACGAAACTCGTAGTTATCATAACAGAAATCCCCAAATCTTGGACGAAGAAGTACACGCACATTTAAACCTGTCTGCTCCTTCACCTGACGGAATAGGGATTCTCCCGGGGAAGTCCCTCCGATCACCAGATTGGAACAGAGCTCGATTCTGTTCGCTCCGCCTTTTTTCGCTTCGATCGCGGACTGCACACTGTCCGCACATGTCTCTAAAATGTAATTCATTTTGGTCTGCCTCTCTACAATTTTTCATTTTTATTTTCACTTATTTCTCTTATCAAGAAAGGTAAGCAACGCAATATAATAACTTCGTATGCTGTCCTGTGCGCCCCCTGTCACAGGTCTTTCCTGTTTGAGAGTCTATCATACTTTCCATTTGATTTCAACAAACTTCTTATTCCCTCCACTCCACTCAAAAAGGCCGCTTACAGCGGCCTCATGAGTAAAGGGATTTAAATTTTGATTTTATTTACACAATTTTTTGAACTCGTCAGCTACGAACTGAACTTTTGTTCCGATGATAACCTGTACGGATGTTTTTCCAGGACGGATTACTCCTGCAACACCTGCAGATTTGATCTTCTTCTCATCTACTTTTGTGTAATCTTTGATTTCAAGACGAAGTCTTGTGATGCAGTTGTCGATGGATGCTACGTTTTCTTTTCCGCCGACACCCTCCAGAATAATTTTAGCAACTTCTGTGAAGTTATTGTTTGCAAGTTTTACTGTTGTCTCATCTACATCATCATCCTCGCGTCCCGGAGTCTTTAAGTTGAACTTCACGATTGCGAAGCGGAACACCACGTAGAATACGATGAATGCTGCGATTCCAAGAGGAATGATCATCCATGTTTTCTGAGCAGCCGGAAGGGATGCTGAGAATAACAAGTCTGTCGCACCTGCTGAGAAGCTGAATCCTGCGCGGAATCCAACCAATGTTGTAATTGTTACGAAAATACCATACAGTAAAGCGTAGATTACATACAGAACTGGAGCAAGGAACATGAATCCGAACTCGAATGGCTCTGTAACACCACATACGAATGCTGCGATCGCTGCAGAAGCAACAAGACCGATAGCAACTTTCTTCTTAGCAGGTTTTGCTGTATGTACCATAGCAAGCGCAGCACCAGGAATACCGAACATCATACATGGGAAGAATCCTGACATGTACATACCAAGGCTCCATGTAACATCTGCTGATGTCTCGCCTGCCCAGAAGTGTGTCAGATCTCCAAGGCCGATCGTATCGAACCAGAATACGTTGTTCAGTGCATGGTGCAGACCGAATGGGATGAGCAGTCTGTTGAAGAATGCATAAATACCAGCTCCAACAGCATCCAGGCTTACGATTGCTTCTCCAAGTGCAACCAGTGCTCCGAAGATAACCGGCCATACAAACAGCAATACAACAGATGCAATGATAGATACAACACCTGATACGATTGCCACACAACGTTTACCGCTGAAGAATGACAGCCAGTCAGGAAGCTGTGTATTTTTAAATCTGTTGTAGCACATAGATCCAATCAGACCTGCGATGATACCAATAAATGGATTCGCGATTTTATCGAATGCTAATGTAGAAGTTTCTGACAGAGTTCTGATAACAGAAACGTTTGCTGTAGAAAGCAGGTTTGTGATCATCAGCCAGGAAGCCAGCGCAGAAAGAGCAGCTGTACCATCATTATCATCTGCCATACCAACACCAATACCGATCGCGAACAGGATTGCCATATTATCGATCAAAGCTCCCCCTGCTTTTACCAGATAAAAACCAATCTGCTGAATGATACCGTTAATTTCTCCACCCTGCATTGTAGCCGGACACATCCAGTATCCAAGTCCCATCAGGATACCACAGATAGGCAGACATGCTACCGGGAGCATTAAGGATTTACCTAATTTTTGTAAAAATTTCATTTCTTTTCCTCCTTCTCAAAATCCTTTTCCTTATTGGAATCCCTTTATTTATTTTAATCCGGCAAGTACCACCGGTTTAAAACCATATCTATAAAACTATTTTTCTTCTACGGTCAGAACATCATCTCCGGCGTTGACCTCTTTGTCTGCCTGAGCTGTCACAGCCGCATAATCTGCTGTGTTGCAGATCAGCACCGGTGTGATGATATCATATCCTGCAGCTTTCACCTTCTCAAGATCTACTGTCAAAAGCAGATCTCCCTTTTTCACGGTATCTCCGGCTTTTACATGACCTTCGAATCCCTCTCCTTTTAACTGTACCGTATCCAGTCCCACATGAATCAGAACCTCTGCCCCAAAATCTGTGGTCAGACTGATCGCATGAAGGGTATCAAATACCATTCCGATCGTACCGTCTGCCGGCGCATAAATTTTGCCTTCTGATGGAATCACCGCAACTCCGTCTCCCAGAATCCCCTCACTGAATGTCGGATCGCTGACTTCTTTGAGAGAAACTGCCTTCCCTTTTGCCGGTGCTCCTAATACATGTGCTTTATCTTTTTTCTTCTTAAAAAGTCCAAACATCTTTCTTCCTCCTTTTATTCTTCCGCAGTCGTCACTCTCCGGATGTGGATCGCCAGATACATGATCTCCTCTCCTGACAGGCTGCATTTTGTCTCTTCTTCAATATATGCAGCAACCATCTTGCTGCAGTCATATTCTTTCTGATATTTTTTCTGCATCAGCTCCGCCAGTTCAGACTCCTCATCCGGAAGAAGCTCTTTTCGGTAGACCCGCTGAAGCAAAAACTTGATATGTGTTACAAATCTCTCATAATGGAGAGATGTTTCATCCAATTCAATCTGAAGCTTCTCTTCTACAATTTCCAGTATCTTTTTTACCAGATTCGGAAACTTCACTGCATCCCGAATATCTGTTCCATATTCTGCGTTCAGGAAATGAAGTGCGATAAATCCCGCCTCATCCTCCGGAAGCCGGATCCTCAGCTTTTCTTCAATCGTCTTGACCGCATACATTCCCAATTCATATTCCCTCGAGTAAAACCTCTTAATCTCCCATAACAATGCATTTTGCGGCTTAATCCCCTGCTGATATCTTGTGATCGCGAAATTAATATGATCTGTCAGTGTCACATATATACTCTGATTGAGCTTTAACTTCAGATTTTCTTTCGCATAGGTGATGATATCACTGGATACCTTTACATGCTCAAGCGGCATGTCTGCAAGAAGATCTTTAAACTGTTCTGCAAGTGTCTGACTTTTGATCCGGAACACTTTCTCAATCTTGTTCTCCTGAATCTGCCTGCCGGGCTTCATACCAAACCCAAGCCCGCGTCCCATGACAACAACTTCTCTTCCTTTGCTGTCTACAGCCGACACGATATTATTATTTATAATTTTTTCAATTAACATTCTATACCGAATCCTCTTTTATACGAATCTTTTTCCTGTTCTGTCAGTTGTGTCTGGAGTTCCCCGTAAAATAATAAAAACCAGCCTTTACAAGAGAATAAACCTATGGTATTACTCTCTCGTAAAACTGGTTTTGCCTGCCTGACAGTAACAATCCAATTTGATTCAATTCGTTATATAAACTATACCAGAGGTGACACCTCAAGTCAACCTTCCGGCAGCCCCGAATTTAGATTTTGGTAATATTGTTTATATTTTTTTTATATTTTCGTATAAATGTACCAACGCTTTTTTATCTTGGGATTTTAGACAGCGCTGCCTCATCTGCCACCAGTGTCACATCGCTGTGCATCTGCAGGATTGAAGCCGGAACCCGTGGTGTAACCGGTCCAAAAAATGCATCTCTTACAATATCTGCCTTATCTTCTCCGCTGACAATGATCAGAATCTTCTTTGCCTGCATGATCGTTCCGATTCCCATCGTATATGCCTGTCTCGGAACCTCATCTGCGGATGCGAAGAAACGCTTGTTTGCTTCGATCGTGCTCTCTGTCAGATCTACACAGTGTGTCGTCTTATCAAATGCATCTGCAGGTTCATTAAATCCGATATGACCATTGTGTCCCAGTCCGAGAAGCTGAAGATCCACACCGCCAAGAGAACGGATCAGTTCTTCATAGCGCGCACACTCCTTTTCTCCATCCGGCTGTGTACCATCCGGCACATTTGTATTCTCTTCCTTGATGTTTACATGATTAAACAGATGCTCATGCATGAAGTAGTAATAGCTCTGGTCATTTTTACGGTCCAGTCCTTTGTATTCATCCAGATTGACAGAAGTCACCTGAGAAAAGTCCAGATCCCCTTTTTCATACCATTCTACCAGCTTCTCATATGTACCGATCGGTGTGGAACCTGTTGCCAGTCCCAGTACACAATCCGGTTTCATGATCACCTGTGCAGACAAAATATTCGCTGCTTTTTTGCTCATATCATTGTAGTCTTTTGTTTCAATAATCCTCATGTTCCATTTCCTCCTCTATCCATACCAGCCCGCGAACTCCAAAATGCGGCCGATCATCATTCATCCGAAACGGATAAATCATATTTATTATATACTTGTTTCCTGCTTTTGTACAATCTAAAAATTGCTTTCCTTTTTAGATATTATTCTTCATACTCGATTCCTACAAGAAACAGCCCCTGCGGCGGAGCTGTCACCCCTGCGGCTTTGCGGTTCTTCGCTTCCAGAATCTCCTGTACCTGCTCCGGGGTATAAAATCCCCGCCCCACGCGCACCAGTGTCCCCACAATGATACGCACCATATTATACAAGAATCCATTTCCCTGTATCCGGATAGTAATCTCATCTCCCACCGGCAAAATATCCAGACTGTAAATCGTACGCACGGTATCCTCCACATCCGTACGCACATTACAAAAACTCACAAAATCGTGAGTCCCTACCAGATACTGTGCAGCCTTTTTCATCTTCTCAATATCCAGATCAAATGACACAAAATACCGGGTCAGCCTTCTTGTGGGATCCGGTATTTTCGCATTCAGAATATGATATTCATACGTTTTTTTTGAATTGCAGTATCGCGGATGCCAGTCTGCTGACACTTCTTCTGATCTGATCACAACAATATCATCCGGAAGCCTCTGGTTCAGGGCATATGAAATCCGCTCCGGCGGAATGGAGGTTTCAGAATCAAACACTGCCACATTCCCAAGGGCATGTACCCCGGAATCTGTTCTGCTTGCCCCGATGACCGTAATCTCTTCCCCTGTCAGTTTTCTGAGCGCACGGTTCAGAACTTCTTCCACCGTAATTCCATTCGGCTGGATCTGCCATCCACAATAATTCGTTCCGTCATAAGCAACGGTCAGTTTCAATCTTTTCATAATTTTCTCAATTCCTTCGTCCTAGAATATCCAGATATGAAACGGCACAAATCTTCCCAGCACAATGATCACAGCCAGATACACTGCTGTCACAAGATACGCAACTCTGTCACGGCTGTAATACACGAGCGGTTTCATCTTGGTACGCCCTTCTCCGCCACGGTAACAGCGCGCCTCCATTGCCATGGCAAGATCATTGGCACGGCGAAATGCCGATACGAACAACGGAACCAGAATCGGAATCATGGCCTTTGCTCTCTGAATGATATTTCCACTCTCCAGATCTGCCCCACGTGCAATCTGTGCTTTCATGATCTTGTCTGTCTCCTCCAGAAGGATCGGAATGAAGCGCAGCGCGATCGACATCATCATTGCCACCTCATGTACCGGAACTTTCACTTTGTTCAGCGGTCGGAGCAGCTTCTCTATCCCATCTGTCAGTGCATTCGGAGTGGTTGTAAATGTCATGATCGACGATCCCGCGATCAGATAAATGAGACGGATCGCCATATATACCGAGATTTCCAGTCCATCTTCTGTAATTTGAAAAATCCAGAAATGAACCAGCACCTCTCCTCCGTTATTCAAAAACAGATTAAATGCTACTGTGATCAAGAGCAGGATCATAATCGGTTTTAAGCCCTTCATAATAAACTTCAAAGGCACTTTACTTAAATGGATCACCCCTGCCAGGAACAAGGTTGCAACCAGATAGCCGAGTACGCTTTTCTGTACAAACAACGAGATCAGAAATAACAGTGTCGCCACGATCTTCACCCTGGGATCCAGACGGTGTATTACGCTGTTTGCCGGATAGTATTGTCCAATTGTAATATCTCGAATCATAATTTTGTTTCCTCCGGATGCTTCCCTCTAAAATAGCGCATGATCTCATCTGCCGCCTCTTCTACTGTCGTCACATCATTGCCGACCTGCAGTCCATTCTGCCGCAGATCGTGCATAATGTAAGTTACCTGCGGCGCAGCAAGGCCAACCTCTTCCAGTTCCTGATAATGTGCAAACACTTCCCGGGGCGTTCCATCTAAAAACTTTTCCCCGCGGTTCATCACAATAATTCGATCCACATATTTCGCGATATCTTCCATACTGTGAGATACCAAAATAACAGTGATTCCCGTTTTCTTGTGAAGCTCTGCAATCTGATCCAGAATCTCATCCCGTCCTCTCGGATCCAGTCCGGCAGTCGGTTCATCCAGTACCAGTACTTTCGGGCGCATGGCAAGAACTCCCGCGATCGCCGCCCTTCTCTTCTGTCCTCCGGAAAGCTCAAACGGAGACTGTAAATATAATTCTTCCGGAAAACCAACCAGTTCCAGAGCTTCTTTCGCCCGTTTCTCGCACTCTTCTTTTGAAAGCCCCTGATTTTTCGGACCAAAGCATACATCTGTCAGAACATCCACTTCAAACAGCTGATGCTCCGGATACTGAAACACAAGTCCTACCTGGCTTCTTAAATACTTCATATCGTATCTGTCTTCATAGATGTTCTTTCCTTCATAATACAACTCTCCGGATGCAGCTTTGATCAGACCATTAAAATGCTGGATCAGTGTTGATTTTCCGGAACCTGTATGACCGATGATCCCGAGAAACTGTCCCTGCGGAATCTCGAGGCTGACATCTTTTAACGCCTGTTTTTCATATGCAGTTCCCTGACCGTAAACATACTGAATGTGTTTTAATTTAATCGACATAATACCTCCACCAGTTCCTCTTTCTTCAGGATTCCTTTCGGGATATCCAAACCTCTTTTTCTCAGTTCATCTGCCAGCATCGTTACCTGTGGTACATCCAGACGATACTTTTTCAATTTTTCCTCCTGAGAGAATACCTCTTTTGGAGTTCCGTGCATCACAACATGACCCTTATCCATAACAAATACCTGATCGGCCTCGATCACTTCTTCCATATAGTGGGTGATCAGGATCACCGTTACTTTTTTCGTCTTCTGCAGACGGCGGACAGTTTTGATCACTTCTTTTCTTCCATTCGGATCCAGCATAGCAGTCGGCTCATCTAAAACAATACACTTTGGTTCCATAGCGATCACGCCCGCAATGGCAACTCGCTGTTTCTGTCCTCCGGAAAGCTTGTTTGGGGAAGACTTGCGATACTCCAGCATTCCGACATCTTTCAGGCTTTCTTCCACCCGCTTCCAGATCTCGTCCGCCGGCACGCCAAGATTCTCCGGTCCGAATCCGACGTCTTCTTCTACCACCGTTCCGATGATCTGATTGTCCGGATTCTGAAATACCATTCCTGCGGATTGTCTGACATCCCACAGATTCTCCGGATCTTTCGTATCTCTTCCGTTTACCCACATGGTTCCGCCGGACGGCACCAGGATCGCATTCATATGCTTTGCCAGCGTCGATTTTCCGGAACCGTTGTGTCCCAGGATTGCCACAAAAGACCCCTCCGGGATATCAATATCCACGCCGTCAATCGCACGCTTCATGCCGATGATATTTCCCTCTTCATCTCTTTTTTCATATTCATAAATCAGCTCTTTGGTCTGTATCATTTTTAGACTCCTTTTCTCTGTTTACAAAAATAATCCCTGCACTGACCAGAATCAGCGCCGCCAGATTCTGTATTTTCCAGATGTCCTCTCCAAGAAATACTGCTGAGAGTGCTACCCCGAAAACAGGGATCGTAAACCCAAACACCGCTACTTTCCCAACCGGGTTATACTTCAAAAGCAACGCCCATATGCTGAATGCAGCCGTGGACAGCAGTGCCATATACAATAAAAGCAACACGGACCGCATCGTAAATCCACGCACGTGGCCGCCAAGCAAAACACCTGCCAAAATCAGCATTCCTCCACCGAATAAAAGCTGAAAAGCTGTAATCGCAGTGGGCGTTTCTTTCCCCGAGAGCAGCTTCAATGTCACAGAACTTGCTCCATATGCCATGGAACAGACCAGGATCAGCCCTTCTCCCATCCACTGAAATCCACCGGCCATTCCACCCGGTGTCAGGTTGATCACGATCACACCGGCAAACCCGATCAGGCAACCGATGCTCTTCTTCCACGTCATTTTCTCTGATTTTATCATAAAATGTGCAAATATCAACGCAAAAAATGCGTTCGAAGCATTGATCACCGAACCTTTTGCCCCGGTTGTATGTGCAAGACCGATATAAAAACAGATGTACTGTATAAATGTCTGCAACATTCCCTGTCCGAAAACCGGCAATACAGAACTTCTTCGGATCATAAGCCAGCGCTTCTCAAGAAAACTTCCGATCAGAAATGTAAAGATTCCCGCCAGGAAGAACCGGTATCCCGCAAACAGGATCTGGCTGCCCGCGCCTTCGATCGCCAGCCATTCATATCCTATCTTCACACATGGAAAGGCACTTCCCCACAATGCACAGCAAAGCAGAGCCAGAGCAAACACAACACCTGGATTTTGTAATTTCTTTTCCATATACAATGTGATATCCTTTCATTTTTACCAGTTTCTTAGTATAACACATTTTTATAGAAGAAAAAAGTAGAGTTGTCGCATTGATTTTCATCAATATGACAACTCGTATATACATCCAAAGTGCATTTCAAAGTACAAAAACTGCCCTTTTGAATATCGCTTTTTACCATTTATCAACTACGCCATCTCCGGCTCGCCGTACTCTTCTCCGAAAGTCTCGACTGTCACTTTTTTCATTACCTGAGGCTCCAGTGGCTTGTCACTGTAGTCTGTAGCTGTGTCTGCAATTTTATTCACAACATCCATTCCCTCTGTAATCTTTCCGAATGCAGCGTATGCTCCATCCAGATGCGGGGATTTCTTATGCATGATAAAGAACTGGCTTCCCGCAGAATCCGGATGCATTGCACGTGCCATAGACAGAACACCTTCATCATGTGCCAGATTGTTCGTCACGCCATTCTGAAGGAACTCTCCTTTGATTGTATATCCCGGGCCACCCATACCTGTTCCGTCCGGACATCCTCCCTGGATCATAAATCCGCTGATCACACGGTGGAATGTCAGTCCGTCATAAAATCCTTTCTTTACAAGCGATACAAAATTTTTCACTGTGTTCGGTGCGATCTCCGGATATAACTCCGCTTTCATGATATCGCCGTTTTCCATTTCAAATGTAACAACTGGATTTGCCATATGTTTTCTCCTCTTTTCTATCAAACTGCGGCTTTGAAGAAGCCGTATATGAAGTTATTGTAGCGGATTTGCACGATTTCGTCAACGCATTGTGTTTTTCTGGAGTTTTCTGAAAACTTGCTGAAAATCTCTTGATTTTTTCCTGTTATCGCAGTATTTTTAAATCGTAAGTAGTAAGTAATAAGTAAATATAAATTTTCTTATCCACGAGGAGGGTTTTCCTATGACGAACTTATCATTACAGGACCGTTTTTCACTCATTTCATTAAACGCTTTAAACAGCACACGTAATTCTACTGCAAAAAAAGCAGCAATTCGCTGTATCTCTGCTGCCGGTGTACTGGATCGATTTCTACAGGAAACAGAAGAGCTCACCGAAGACTCTGACGAATACCGCTCCAGATTGGATGCTTTATCTGTTTCTTTGAAGGAAGCAGCTCATTTATCTTCTTCTGCTGCAAAAGAGCTGGAACACACAGTATATACCCGTTTAAATAATCTGGGACTGATGACAGAAGCATCCTCCCTGGTCAGCTGTGATCTGGAGTTTTCTTCTGCCGGAAACAAGATTCTGGAATACCGCACGGATTCCGATGAATATTCACGGCAGACAGAGAGTCTTCGTGCAGAACTGATGGAAGAAGGCAACGTATTCGATGAAACCGTATGTATGCTCTGGCTTTTACGTGAAAGCAGCTGCTTTTATGATCTGTTTTCCAGGGAGGAACAAAAATACCTCACTTCCAGAATTAACGAGTTATACCTGAACTCCCTTCTGGCAAAAACACTGCTTTCCGTTTCCATCCACAATGCGCTTGACAGTGCGGCACTTGGGCTCTTTTCGAAAAAGAAAGCGATTTTTTCCACCCAGCTCGGTACCGGGGTTCTATTTCAGGTTCCGTTTATGGAACGTTCCAGTGCCGTTTTCATTGAGTCTGAAGAATTATATTGTAATGCCGAAAAGCGTCTGGAAAGCGTCATTGCCAGATTGGAAGAAAACGGAAATGAAGTCCATGTGATCCGCGCAGGCACGGTACCTCTTCTTCAGATTGACAATCTTTATTATGAATGTATCCCGACACAGCACAAATATTACCGGGTTCCTGTTTTCGGTGTTCAGCTTAGAAGATATATTATGTAAAAGGAGTGTTCTTATGTCCAGACAACGTTCTATGGAGAAAATTCTGGCCTCGGAATATGTTTCGATCGGCGAGCTGGTGCGCATCACCGGCTGCCGCTACAGTACTTTAAAATTTTATACAGAAGAAGGAATGCTGCCATTTGAACAGGCAGAAGAAAATCTGACACGCCGCTTCCCCAGAGAGGCGGCGGTCGCAAGAATCGAACAGATTCGTTCTCTTCGGCAGGACGGACTTTCCATTCCTGCGATCAAAAAGCTTCTATAGTCACTTTGTACACCATTATCTGTTTTTTTTAGTTACTCGTAACATTGTCTGTTTTGGCCTCCAAAGGTATACTTAATTACAGAAAACAACGAAACACTGATTTTAAGGAGGCTATTTAAAATGGCAAGTTTATCATTAAAAGGAATTCAGAAAATTTATCCGAACGGATTTCACGCAGTAAAAGATTTCAATCTGGACATTGAAGACAAAGAGTTCATCATCTTTGTAGGACCTTCCGGATGTGGTAAATCTACAACACTTCGTATGATCGCAGGTCTGGAAGATATTTCCGGCGGTACACTGGAGATTGACGGAAAAGTTATGAACGATGTGGAACCAAAAGACAGAGATATCGCGATGGTATTCCAGAACTACGCTCTGTATCCACATATGACAGTATACGATAACATGGCATTCGGACTGAAGCTTCGTAAAGTTCCGAAAGATGAGATTGATAGAAAAGTAAAAGAAGCAGCAAGAATCCTTGACCTGGAAAAACTGCTTGACCGTAAACCAAAAGCTCTTTCCGGTGGACAGAGACAGCGTGTTGCTATGGGACGTGCGATCGTTCGTAATCCAAAAGTATTCCTTATGGACGAACCTCTTTCCAACCTGGATGCAAAACTGAGAGTTCAGATGCGTATCGAGATTTCCAAACTGCATGAAAATCTGGGCGCTACAATCATCTACGTAACACATGACCAGACAGAGGCTATGACTCTTGGTACAAGAATCGTTGTTATGAAAGACGGAGTTGTTCAGCAGGTAGATACACCTCAGAACCTGTACAACACACCTTGCAACCTGTTCGTAGCAGGATTCATCGGATCTCCTCAGATGAACTTCATGGATGCTGTTGTTGACATCAAAGGAAATGATGTAACATTAACTGTCGGAAAACATACACTGAAAGTTCCTGCATCTAAAAAACAGGCACTGATCGACGGTGGATACAACGGAAGAACTGTTGTTCTTGGTATTCGTCCGGAAGATGTACATGATTCACAGGCATTCATCAGCAATTCACCTGACAGCGTGATCGAATCTACAATCAAAGTTTATGAGCTGCTTGGAGCAGAAGTATATCTGTACTTTGACTTAGAAGGTACACAGATGACAGCCCGCGTAAATCCTCGTACAACATTAAGAAACGGAGATCACGCAGTATTTGCTCTGGATATGGAAAAGATCCACATCTTCGACAAAGAAACAGAGTTGACGATTACAAACTAATGTTTTAAAATAGTTATAACTAAAAATGACAGGGGGCTGTACGATTGTGCAGCTCCTTCTCTGTCTACCGGGAGAAACACTATGAATCATACAGCAGAATTAGAGAAAGCATTGACAGACCTCAGACATATTACCGGAATTTCTATGGAGATTCACGCAGAAACAGAAGAAGAAGTGACAAAAGCGCTGGAGCAGTTAAAGCTCCTTTCCTCCGCATACAAAGAAAAGTATAACAAGATTCATTTTCTTCAGAGCCTGATGACAGACAGCATCCCTACATATAATGTATATGACCGGGCTGCCCGTCTTCACATTGCTCCGGAAGAGCCGCGTATCCTTTATCTTCTGGAGACTTCTCACAGCCTGGACGAAGATATTTCCGAGATTTTAAAGAATCTCTTTCCATCCCAGTCAGGAGCATTTCGAATTCCGCTGACAGAAGCTTCCTGTGCCATTCTCTGTCCTGTCAGATCTCTGGCAGATTCTTCACAGGAAACTGTACATCTTACTGCCCGCATGATCGTGGATACCGTAAACGCGGAAGCTCTGGCACGTGTCCGTGTTTCGTACAGCAAGACTCTGCATAATCTGCTGGATCTCTCCACTGCTTTTCGTGAGACAAGTCTTGCACTGAAAGTCGGTAAGCTGTTCTATTCCGAACAGACGGTATTTCCATATAACCGACTTGGAATCGGACGTCTGATCTACCGTCTTCCAACTTCGTTGTGTGAGAATTTTCTTCATGAAATTTTCGGAGAGGAGATTCCACAGGCACTGGATGAAGAAACCACTGCAACCGTTAATAAGTTTCTACAGAATAACTTAAATATCGCAGAGACCTCCCGGCAGCTGCATATGCACCGCAATACTTTAATCTATCGTCTGGAGCAGATTGAAAAGCGGACCGGTCTGGATCTTCGCCAGTTTGAAGATGCCATGACATTTAAGATCGCCTCTATGGTAATGAATTATTTATATACTGAAAGGAATATACCACATGAATGACGCACTTTATGAACAATTAGTTACTCGTAAATCCCGACCTATGGACCTCGTGATCCGTATTTTGTGCATTGCCGCTCTCGTAGTCGTGCTTTGCGGAGGTATGCTTTTTATCGGTTCTCTGGCAGTTCTCGTTACGATTCTTCTCGGAGTTCTGATTTACTACTTTGTATTTCCGAAACTCGATGTAGAATATGAGTATACACTTTTGAACCACGATCTGGAAATTGACGCTATTTACAGTAAATCAAAACGCAAAAAACTCATGACTCTGGATATCCAGCAGGCTGAGATCATTGCGCCAAAAAATTCTCACCGTCTTGATTCTGTACACGCAGACAAGACAAAAGATTTTTCCGCAGGTACAGGCGAAGGTACTTATGCCATTGTAATCCCGGCTGAACAGACGATGAGCTGTATCCTGATCGATCCGGATGAAAAGATGCTGGATCATATGCAGCAATGGATGGGCATGAAGATGTTCCGTGACTAAGAAAAATTGCTGTAAAATGACTGAAAAAGTCTTTTACAGCAATTTTTTTATTGATATTGCTTTGCCAGTATCTGCAAAGCTTTTTGCGTTTCTGAGATTGTCTCGCGCACTTCTATTTCAGAATCTAATAATTTATATAACCATTTACACACTACTTCATCAATTTCCCACTGTGGAATCACCTTATTGTTCAACAGCTTTGGCGGAATAACTGGTTTCGTATATTGATAAATAGAGTAATATAACGGCAGCCATGGATACAAATCTGATAATTCATCATTTACATAAGTATTTGTCAGAACTGTCTATAGTGGTTCAGTTGTCAAGACAAAAATCTAAGCTTTTTATAATGAACTGATATATGTAACTGGGTAGGGGAGAAAATCCCCCCTTAGGCTGCATGATCATCCAGTAACAGAATCGGATAATAGCAGGATGCCGGTGTTTGATTATTGAGTGCAGAATGACAACGTTCAAAGTTGTAAGTGTGCACATATTTACCGATTGCCTTCCGTGCTTCTCTGATATTGTTATATTGGGTCAGATATGCTTCCTCGTACTTGAAGCTTCGGAACCATCGTTCAATCATGATATTGTCAGCCCACCGGCTTTTACCATCCATGCTTTGACGGATCTGGTTCTCTTTGAGGAAATTCATGTACTCATTGCTTGTAAACTGACAGCCCTGATCTGAATTCAGGATAACAGGTTTTGCCACTATAAACGCCTTTTTTAACGCAGTTATGACCATTCTGGTATCCAGAGTATCATCGACTTCCCAGCCAACGATACAGCGGCTGTACCAGTCAATCACAGCGGTCAGATACAGAAATCCACGCTTAATGGGGATGTATGTAATGTCGATTGACCATGCCTGATTTGGACGGTCGATAACGGCGTTACGTAGCAGATACGGGCAGACTTTAGCCTGTCGCATACGTTTAGAAAGGTTCATTTTTGGATAAATTGGATCAATCCCCATTTCATTCATATAACGGCGCGTTTTCCGGCGACCAACCTGATGCCCACGCTTCTTCAGTTGAGCAGACAGTTGTCGTGCTCCCCAGGCCGGATTATCCGTGTGTAATCGATCTATGATCGATTTGCAATCCAACTCCTCCTGAGATATGGGCATGCCCTTGTAATAAACACTGGTACGATTGATATCAAGAAGTGTAGCTCCTGTTTTAACTGGAAGTTCTTTAGTCTTCAAAAGGTTTTGGACTAAATTTACTCTCGTAGTCAGGTCCAAGTGTTTCTTCAGATTTTTTTTTCAACCAATCCACCTGCATGGTGAGCTGGCCAACTTTTTTCGCATATTCAGCTTTTTCCTTGCGTTCTAAAGCGAGTTTTTCTTTCAGATTATCCTCTCGTGTGTCATTAAAAACCACGGATGCTTTATCGAGGAACTCCTTCTTCCAGTTGCGGAGAAGATTCGGCTGAATATTGTTTTCGGTTGCGATTGTATTTAAGTCTTTTTCTCCTTTGAGCAGTTCAATCACTAATTCTGATTTGAATTTGGCAGAGAAATTTCTTCTTGTTCGAGACATAATAATAATCCTTCTTTCTGTAGTGTTTACAGTATATCAGATTCATTAAGAAATGTCTCTTGAAGTGTCTTAAATTACGATACCATTATAGTCAGCCCTCCCAGCAACGTAGTATAATTCGCTGTTTGTTCTTCGCACGTCCATTTTAAAAACTGAAATGCTTCTTCTTTGTTTGAAGAATGCTGATTGATCCCAAGGCTCCACCCTCCCAATAAAGGGGTTCGCCCGGGAATTAAATGATACCCGATAGAACCTATCATACTATTTTTTCTCAAATCCGGAATATTTCTCAAGAATGACGGATAGGAAATTAACATTGCTATTTTTCCGTCTATAAAATCCTGCGCTGCGCTCATATCTGTTGCAATTCTATAGTCTGGTTTTGCAAATTTTATTGCTCGCAGGAAATTAATATATGCACGCAGTGTCTGGTCTGATTCAAACACTACATTTCCTTTCTGATCAAAAATGTGTCCGCCAAATGCTTTCAATCTCATGTAAACTTCTGGTGTTAAGCATTCGTTATAAGCCGTTGGAATTGAAGTTCCATATTCGATAATATTTGTTTTATCGGAAAAAAATTCAGAAATTGTATTAAATTCTTTCAATGTAACCGGTGGTCGCAGTGAAATATTGTTTTGCTTTTCGTACTCTTTTTTGACCGCAACATCTTCAAACAAATCTTTTCGATAAAAAAGTACCTGTGGTGCATACATAAACGGAATTCCAAAATATCGACCATTGAACATACTATAATACTTCAGAGCTCCCGGGAAAAAGAGTTCTAAATCCATCTCTTTCATTTTGTCAGAAATGTCTTCCAAAATTCCTTCTGCGGCCAGGAAGGAAAGCCAGGGCATATCATACATAAACACATCATAAGACTTTTCCTGATTTTCTGAATACGTCGTTAAGATCGTATTGTACAGTTCATTATGAGGCATTGTAATAATTTCCATTTTTATTCC
The DNA here is from genome assembly GCF_008121495.1 of Mediterraneibacter gnavus ATCC 29149. Lineage (NCBI taxonomy): Bacteria > Bacillati > Bacillota > Clostridia > Lachnospirales > Lachnospiraceae > Mediterraneibacter > Mediterraneibacter gnavus. The sequence goes on from NZ_CP043051.1 coordinate 1,100,787, forward strand.
TGTTCTTTTCTCAAAATTAAGAATCAATCCGGAAATAGATTCGACTTGTGGGGTATCCAACATTAAAACCCGTAATTTTTTCTGTTCTGATTCCGGTTTTTTCTTTACCGACAGATACCTCTTCTCATGCTCCCAGTCTGAACTGCATCCCGCCAATATAATTTTCTCCGATTCTTTTGTCAATGGTGATTCCAGTTGTTCTAATAATAATTTCGAAGCTGTCTTTCCCAAATTCATAGCCGGACGCACCAGAGAATTGGTTGCAAAAGAATGCGTATGGAGATTCCAGTGCTGTTCTCCCAACGTAAATATCGGAATATCGACCGTTGTATATCCGATCAAACGAATCCCTTCAATAATCCCCAATGCCAGCGATTCTGATGTTGTAACAATTGCATCCGGTTTCTTCCTCTTTAACAACTGTAATGTCTTGCGGAAAGCATCTTCTTTCCCCATGTTGGTTTGAATAAAATAGTCAGAAACGTTCTGTTTTCCATTGTTTTCAAATGCATCCCGCATTCCTTTCATGCATTCCAGTTCACAGTAAAATTTCTCTGGCCCTGACAGCAAAAATATGTTTTCCATCTTTCTTTTCAGCAATTCATCCACCATATTTCGAATCAGGACTCGATTATTACAAGACACAAAATTGGTTTCCAATCCATATATTTTTCTGTCGATCAACACCAAAGGAATTTTTTTCGAGGTAAAATTATCGTAATAAAATTTCCAATTTTCCGGCTGACATGAAACTAAAATCAACCCGCATATTTGTTTCCGTTTCAAATTTTGAGCAATGGTAACTTCCAGTTCGGGAATATTATTGGAAAACACCAAATTAATAAAATAGTTCGTATTTTGAAAATACGTCTTAATTCCTTGAAAAAGCTGCACATAATAAGAATCATTTAAACTCGGTAAGATCACACCAATATCCATATATTGTGCAGTCTTCAAAATCTTTGCATTCAGATTGAGAGAATAGCCCAATTCATCCACTGCATTTTGAATTCTTGCCCCAAGTTCTTTGCTTACAGGTTTTGTCCGATTTAAATAATTAGAAACTGTAGCAATCGAAACATCTGCCTTTTTTGCGACATCTTTTATTGTTACCATGAAATAACTTCCCTTTCATTTTTTTTAGAATATCACAAATCTTTCCATCTTGTAAATATAGTTAAACGTTTTAATAAAATGCTTTTTAGTTTCACCCTCTTTTGTTGACTCTGCTGAGCAAAACTCTTACAATGAGGGCATAATCAAGAGTGCACTTTTTATTCCAAATCAAAAGGAGGTACATTCCATGAAAAAAAAGGTAATTACAGCAATATTACTTAGTTGTGTATCCATCTCATGTCTATTTGGATGTGGTGAACAAAATACGCAGGCAGATAATACAACTGATAAAGACAAAGGCAAATATCATTTTGAGATTATCGTGCAAAGCTATCAATCTTCTTATTGGCAGGCTGCTGCGCTTGGAATTCAGGAAGCTGCCGCTGATCTCAATGTAGATGTAAATTGTACGGGACCTAACACTGAGTCAGACATTGCCGATCAGGTAAATATGATCAACAGCGCGATCAACAGCTCACCTGATGGGATTGGAATCGCTGCCTGCGATCAAAATTCTGTCTTAGATTCTTTGCAGAAAGCTTACAATAAAAAAATCCCTGTTGTGTGTTTTGACTCTGGTGTACCAGATGCCCCGGAAGGATCTGTCTACTCCACAATAGCAAGTGACAACTATAAGGCAGGGGAATTAGCTGCTGAAAATTTGTACGATGCTTTAAAAGATACCTTAGCTGCTGCTTCTTCACCGGTTAGAATTGGGGAAATCAACCAGGAAGCAACTTCTGAATCCATTATTTCCAGAGGAATGGGATTTATCGATAAATTTAGCGAACTGGCGAAAAATGACGGGAAAAAAGTAGCCGTAACAGGACATGAATATTATACCGACCACTGTAAGGATCCTGGAAATATCTCAGATGCGGACATCGTAATTGAAGTTGCTGTCCCTGCACAGACAACCGTAGAATTATGTGCAACAGAAGCTTCAAAAATTTTAAATAAAGAAGACACAGTTGCTATTTATGGCTCTAATCAGGTCGCCGCAGAAGGAATTTTAACAGCCAATGTCAATTTAAATGTTTTAGGATCCGATCCAACTCAAAATGTCCTGGCGGTTGGATTTGACGCTGGAGCAACGATCAAAACTGCTGTGCGTGACGGAATTATGCTAGGTGCTGTAACACAGGCTCCTATGGAAATGGGCCGGGTTACCGTGGAAACATTAACAAAAATCGCAGACAATGAAACTGTCTCCGACATTGCAACCCCTTGCTATTGGTACCATGCTCAAAATATGGACGAGGATAAAATCGCCCCGAACTTATACGACTAACTATGAGGTGAACTTTATGAATTATGGAAGTAAAATCTGGATATTTCCAGATGCGGAATGTCCGCCTGAAGGCGTAAACAGTATACCAGGACATGAATCTATTATAATAACGAATACATGTGACTGTGATGCACATATTACGCTTACCTTGTTTTTCACAGACAAAGATCCTGTTCAACTGTCTGAGGTCACAGTAAATGCCAGACGTGTACGATGCCTTCGGACAAATAGTGAACAGGACTTTGGGAACTATACTGTGCCTATCAGCGAACAATATGCCATTATGCTGGAAAGTGATTGTCCTGTCATCGCACAATACGGCAGAGCTGATCCGAGAACTGTAGCTTTTTATACAACACCCGGGTACAACACAAATTAGCCTGACATCAACCATATCAAATGATAGAAAAGGAGAAAACAATGAGTACAAACAAAAGAATTTTTATACCTGATCATGAATACCAGGAAAGAATCCAAAATGCTGCAAAGCTGATTGAAAAAGAACATCTTGATGTTCTGATTGTCAATTCGAATGAAGCTGATTACGCAAATGCAAGATATTTTTCTGGCTTCTGGCCACTTTTTGAACGTGCCGGGGTTGCCATCTCTGCATCCGGAGATGCTGCCCTTATGGTAGGGCCTGAAAGCCGCTATTTTGCCGCTGACCGTTCTAAGATTGAAAAGATTTTTATTTTAAAGGAATATAGAGAGAGTGCAGACCCAGCCTATCCGGAATTAACTCCAGATACCTTCCAGGATGTATTTCATGCAATTGGAGTGACACAAAAAAATATCCGGATTGGCGTAGCCAGCTATTTGGATACATCCGTTGTGATTATGGATGGAATCAGAGCTGCTTTTCCAGATGCTGAAATCGTACGCGCAGATCATATCATGACTGCTTTGCGATCTGTAAAATCAAAAAATGAGATCAATTGTTTAAGAGAAGGATATCGCATTGCTGAATTGGCAATGCAGCAGGTTATTCAGGAAATACAACCAGGAATGACCGAATTGCAAATGGTCGGAGTCGCTCAGCGCGTAATTTATGAAAATGGTGCAGAATATGAAGGACTCCCTATGTACGTTTTCTCCGAGTCCTCTACCAGACATGCTATTTCACGGTCTTCGTACCGGGAATTCCAGAAGAATGATATCGTACAATTAAATTTATCCGCAAGGATTGATGGGTACTCTGCCGCTGTCGGTTATCCAATCGTATTGGGAAAATTGGAAGGAAGATGCAGAGAAGTGGTTCTTTTCGGATTAGAGGCTCATCGGTGGACTCAAAAACAAATTAAAGCTGGAATCCCGGCATCTCAGATCGCCAAAAACTTTTATAACTATTATGTAGACAATGGATTTAAAGATAATTTTGTTTATGGACCTTTACATGGCACGGGAATGATCGAAGTAGAAGCTCCTTGGGTAGAGACTGATTCCAACTACAATTTACTGGAAAACATGACATTCCAAATCGATACCTTCATTTCAACAGATACCTTTGGTGTTCGCTGGGAAAAAGGCATTGCCGTAACAGAAAACGGCTGTGATGTTCTGTCCCAGGAAATCGGAACTTTATATGAATTAGATTTCTAATTTACATTTTACATCATTTTCCTAAGATATAGAGAGGGCAGTTTCCGCCTGCCCTCTCGATTCATTTCCAGTGTTGTTCTGGCGTCTTTATCGAAAGTCAGGAAGGTATCGGAACACGTGTGTTTATTCGTTTCCCGCAAATTATAGATTAAATTTTCGTTTTTAAGCCCCCTGACAGCAACCAAAATGCTGTCAGGGAATTTTATTATGAATTTTTAATGATGCCTCCTTTTCGGCTTCCTCTATGATTTCCAGTACTTTTCTACCTCCTTTGCTGCATCTGACAGAGAAAACTGAAATCTTTCCTGAATTTTTACACATACAATTTCTTTCTCCATTCCCATTTCCTGAAGCAACTCTACTACGGCCTGTATGCCTTCTTGCCGGCCCTCCTGTCGCCCCTCTTGCAGACCCTCTTGTCGGCCTATTTTTAGGCCTTCTTTTCGTCCCTCTCTAAGCCCAGTCTCTTTGTAAACAGTAGAAAAATACTGGTGATCTCGAATCGCACGCTCTCTTGCTTCATATTCCAGACGCTTTTCTTCATCTGCGCTGATCCGGTTCAAATCCTCATACGCCTTCTTAATATATTCGCTTTTTTCCGCTGCCATTTCAAATTCCTCCTTGGTCTCTGCATTGATAAACTGAAGCCATTTCAGCAGCTCTGTCTCCGGATACTCATGTTTTGCCAGCTTGGGAAGTTCCAGCGTATGGATTTCATACTTATCACTATACATCTTTCTTCCCTGATCCGACCAGAAATGAAAGCGGGAATAGTATTCTTGATCATCAAACAATGTAAAATTTAAAATCCCGACATGAATACATTTTTCTAATTTTTGATAGTCTTCTCCCGGTTTTAGCTGATCCACAAACATCTTTCCCAGATAAAACAAGGTACGTTCTGCCCAGTATTCACTGGATGTCACCTGGATTTCAATATCGATCTGCTCCTTATTATTTAGCAATACCCGTACATCCAGAATCCCCAGTTTATCAGCTTTGTCTTTCTGACGCAGGTGGGACGGCAAAATCCTGCTCTCAACGATTTCTTCCAGATTGATCCCAAGTACTGCTGCCAGAAATGCATTGCGCACCTCTTCATCTTGCATCAGTTCTTTAAAACAGAAATCTACCTTTGGCTTCATTAAAAATTGTGTTGTTTTTTCTTTCTTCATACACACTCCTCCTTTGTTCTGATGGAAACCAGAATATTTCGGCGAGTATGTATCTATATCGTTGATTTTATTATATCTTTTGACGCGATGTTTCACAATCGCAAATACAGACAAACTCCCTCTATTCTTTTATCCATCTCTTTACTCTTTATCTGGGAATAACTTTTGAATGGCAATTCTTTGCCATATTTGAAAATTGAAAGGGACTCCTTTCAAGATTGGTTTTATTATACTTGCTATAAATGAGCAAGTTCGTGATTTTGCATAAAAGAAAGACACCTCGATTCCATGTGTTGTATAATGAAAGTGCCAAAACAAACATTTGCAACATTTACGAAAGAAGGTGTCTCTCGCAAATACTATACATCATTCCTCATTCATATACAACCAGTTTAAAAAATTAAACTTATGCAAATTTTATTCGAACCGAGTAATAAACCATCTTATGAGTATCCTAATCAGTATTTTCATTTTAGGATATCATGGAAAAACTACGGACTTTGCTAAAAACAGTTCCTGCCACAGAACGACGATTGCCCATTTTCTCAATTCCGGAAAATGGGATGATTCATTACTTTCAGATACGTTAAAATGCTCTGTCATTGAGATTATTTATTCAGAAGCAGCACGCACCGGAAAGCCTGTTTTCTGCATTGTGGACGATACGATTGCTTCAAAGACAAAGCCTTCGTCACGGGCTTTACATCCGATTGAAGATGCGTATTTTCACCAATCCCATTTAAAGGGAAAACAGGACTACGGGCATCAGGCAGTTGCTGTTATGCTTTCCTGCAATGGCATTGTTCTGAACTATGCTTTTGTAATCTACAATAAGTCAATTTCCAAGATTGACATTGTACAAAGCATTGCAAAGGAGCTGCCTGTTCCACCGGTAATGTCCTATTTTCTTTGCGACTGCTGGTATGTTTCTGAAAAGATAATCAATACCTTTGCACAGAGAGGGTTCCATACCATCGGTGCTTTGAAAACAAACCGTTTGCTGTATCCATCGGGAATGAAAAAGAAACTTCGTGAACTGGCCGCCGAATTGTCTGTTACACATCGTGAATTTGACCTTGTGACAGTCAAAAAACGAAACTATTATGTGTACCGGTACGAGGGAAACCTCAACGGCATAGAAAATGCGGTAGTTCTTTTGAGTTATCCGGAAAAAGCATTTGGTAATCCCAAAGCATTGCGTGCTTTCATCAGTACAAACGCAGCCCTATCTACACAGGAGATTCTTTCCTGGTATGTGTGTCGATGGCCGATTGAAGTATTTTTCCGCCAGTGTAAGGATAAACTGGCACTGGACAGCTATCAGATACGCTCTGCACAGGGAATCAAAAGGTACTGGCTGCTTATGTCACTGGCACATTTCATGTGTGCAGTGGGTACTGGTAGGTTCTGTTCATTTGAAACTGGATATCACGAAATCTGTGATACCATTCAGCTGGAAAAGTATCGTTATCTTTTTCAATGCGCAAAGGAAAGCAATGATTTTGATTCATTTATGAAATTCGCAGTGTAGTTTTGTGCAATTTTTCAAATTTGCTCATTTATAGATACTTGAATTTTGATCAGGATACAATTAAATTTCCATAAATATCCTGTAAAAAGTTACTGTAAACAATAACTCTGCAAGCCACAGTAACAGAGCAGTTCCACATGGAACTGCCCTACACCACCGGAAACCAGAGTCTGATTTCCATTCCTTTTCCGTAGACTGACACTGCTTCTACTTCTATCTTTAATTCCTGTCCGATCTGCCGTACCAGATACAATCCCATCCCTGTCGATTTTTTCTGGCTGTTCTCTCCTGTAAATCCTTTTTCAAAAAGATAGCGGAGTTCATATGGTTTTACGCCACACCCATTGTCGCAGACAGAAAGGCTGACTCTGTTGTTCTCATTTCCGGAACTGATTTTCAGCTTCGGACACTTTTCGGCTTCATATCCTGTGTATTTGATGGAATTCGCGATCAGCTGACTGAGCATAAAACACAGACTTTTCCGGTCTGACAGTACGGTTTTCTCTTTCAGATCCAACTGCACCAGGATCTGCTTTTCTTCCAGATACAGACGGTATTCATCCAGCACCTCCCGGCAGCATTCTTCCAGACTTATCTCTTCAAACAAATACTCTTTATTCACTGCTTTAACCCTGGCATAATATAACATCTGCTCTACATAGGACTGCATCTGCAGTCTGACATGCTCCATTTTTTTGTATACTGTCGGTGACATCTCCTCACTTCTGTTCTCAAGCAAAAGTGTAAAAAGAGATAATGGAATTTTCACTTCATGTGCCCATAATTCTACATACCGTTCATATTCTTCTTCCTGTATCCTCCCTGCATCAGCCTGCCTGTATGCTTTTCGAAGATATACCCCGATCTCCCGCAGGATTTCCTGTTCTTCATTTCCTGCTCCCCCGATCGCAAGTCTCTCATTTTCTTCACTCGGATCCGCCAGAAATGTAAGAAACCGCTCTTTCTTTTTCTGCTCTTTCCTTACGTTCCAGATTACTGCATACAAGAAAATAATTACAAAACAACTGGTTTCCAGTCCTGCCAGAACTTTGAACTGCTCTATCCCCGACAGCCACAGAAAGAATAGCGATACCAGTTCTGTACACATAAGGATCACAAACCATATTTTTTCTTCTTTGATCTCGCTCCAGATTCGTCTGATATATTCCATATTACTGCTCTCTCTTCCACCGATATCCTCTGCCACGGATTGTTTCTATCCGATTCTCCAGACCAAGCGCTTTTAATGTCTTTTTCAGCCTTGTCACATTGACTTGAAGCGCATTTTCATCAATGTATTCGGTTGTTCCCCACAATACCTTTGAAATGCATTCTTTTTTCACCTCTGTTCCTGCATATTCCAAAAGAATTTTTAAGATCTTCCCCTGATTTTCCGGAATATGACAGGCATCTTTCCCCTGACAGACCGTATAGGTTCTGGTATCAAAAAGAAAATCGTCTCCATCCAGTAAATGTGCATTCCCCATTGCCCGTTTCAGCAGATTTTCTGTCCTTGCCAGCAGACGGTCTTTATGACACGGCTTCGTCAGATATTCGTCAGCTCCCAGCTCCAGTGCTTTCAACTCATCCTGCATTTTATCCCTGGAGGTCAGCACAAGAATAGGAAGGCTGCCTTTCTTTCGTATTTCTTTACAAAGTGCAAATCCACTGATTCCCGGAAGTCCCAGATCCAGCACTAACAAATCCGGATGCTCTGCCTCACAGACAGCACCGGTTTCTGGAAAATCCGTTACACAGCATACCTCATAGCCTGCCTTATGATAAATATTTTCCAGTTCTTCCCGAAGGAATTCATCGTCTTCTACGATCATGATTTTTTGCATGCCTGTCTTCTACTCCTGCCGTTTTCTCTGAATAAATTTCAAAATCCTGCGATTGCTTGTCTTTATAACTCCTATTATATAAGCTGTTTCTATCAGACACAAGAAAAGAAACACACTTCCTGCCATCTGCCAGAAAACTTTTACTTCCTGCACCTGTCCAATCAGCCGGAACAATGTCCAGACCCCAAACACACTACTGAAAAATGCAACGCTCAATACCAGTCCATAGTGCCACCAGATCTGAACTTTCGCACAATGACAGAGCTCTTTGTAGTTACTTCCCAGTGTAAGCAGAACGCTGTAGCGTGCCCCGGTCTTCTCCTGCTGAATTAAAAACTGAACTCCAATGAGTGTATTTGCGATAATCAAAAAAATCACAGCCAGATAGATCGTCGTATATCCCAATGCCACCTGATAAAACATATGCCGTCCGGCTGTTCCCAGATAACTTTCATAATGCAGATCGGTTGTTTTTAGACGGTCATTGACAGACATCACTGCTTTGAGCAATCCTTCCTCCTTTACCAGAACCGGACCAAGAATCCCGTTCCAGTAAGAATAGCTTCCGTCTGCTACAAAGACATCAAAAACCTCGTCCGGTACAATAAAACCATACATGATCGTCAACATCCGGTCTGCCACCAGATTGTCATTGCATACTCTTGGAATGATTTCATAATCGGTCTCTTCTATCTGCACAAAAACTTTCTCTTTCAGAAGTTTCTCTACGCTCTTTGCAGTCTCATCCGACAAATATGTGGGGTGCCCGTAAATTGCCATCTGATGTTCCTTTAAGTTCAAAGGTTCCATTCCTTTTGAACGTAAAATCTCATTGTACCCTGATTCTGCTATCAAAAATGGGGATTCTTCCCAAGAATATGGATTCAATCTGTTTTTCAGACGCTCATGTAATTCCTCACAGTCATATGCATATACTTTTCGCTCCTCCATACCTTCCGTAAAATCCAGATCTGTCCAAAGTAATCCATTTCGTACTTCAAACAGATTGGAAAAATATTGGTCTACTTTCTGAGATGACAGCACTTCTTCTAACGTTTCTTTTTTCTCGTCAAATGTAAAATCAATCCCTGCCGTATCCTGTTGTCCCAGTTGCCCACTCATCCCGACTCCATAGGAACAACATATGATCGCAAACAGAATCAGAAGGGAAGAAATTGCCAACGAAGATGATTTTAAAAATACCGCTTCCTGCAGCTGACGGCATGTAAATGTCCAGAGCTTTTTCCCTGGAAGTTTTCTGCATATCCTATCAAATAGATATGCCAGGCCCTGAAAGAAAAAGAATGTACCGAGTACTCCACAAAAACATAAAATTGCAGTCATACGAAACATTCGTTTTATCCCAAGTTCCGAACTCAGTATCCCGCATCCGATCCCATAGGCTACTGCCAGAAGAATGATTCCCATCATCAGCTTCACACACGTTTTTATGGGCGAAAATGCACGCTGTTTTTCCTTCTGTTCACGGGATAACAATTCATAAACCTCTTTTTTCCAAAGCTTGATGCAAAGCACAAACCGGGCAAGCATTTTAATTCCGCAAATCCCAATAACTGTCCACAATGCAGCCGAACCGGAAAATGTAAACTGATGACGCAGAATTCCAAATCCTGCAAGCTTCGCCGTAATCAGGCTTGTAAGTTCCGAGATCAGCAGCGCCCCCGGGATCCCGATCACAAGCGCATACACAATATTTCGCAGATCTTCCAGAAAAAGCATCTGAAACAGACTTCTTTTCTTCATACCAAGCATCACATAGGTTCCAAACTCATGACTTCGCCGTTCCATCTGATACTTATCCGTAAAATATACCAGGAAATAAAGCAGGCACAGAGATACCACATATAAAATCGGAATCAGCATCAGCAGCTTGTTTACAGCATCTCTCTCCATCTCTTTCAGAAAGATCATCACATCCTGATGATCCAGCGCAAGGATAATATAAAATGCCGCCACCGTGAGAATCATCGTAACAAAATACAGCGTGTTTTCCTGCCGGTTTCGTTTACTGTTTCGTCTGATCAGTTCAGAGAACATAATTGCTTCCTCCTCCCAACTGCGCCATCACGGACAAAATGCGCTCATAAAATTCCCGGTTTGTCTCCTCCCCGACTCGCTTCCGTAATTCATGAAATACTTTTCCATCCTGAATAAACAAAATTCTGGAACAAAAACTCGCAGCCTGTGCGTCATGTGTCACCATCAGAACCGCAGCCTCATCCTCTCGATTCACTCCGGAGAGTTGCTCCATCAGACTTCGTGCACTTCGGCTGTCAAGCGCACCGGTCGGCTCATCTGCCAGTACGATCTGCGGATGCAAAAGAAGCGCTCTTAATGCGGCTACCCTCTGCTTCTGTCCTCCGGACATCTGATTCGGAAACTTTTCCAGCACCTCCTCGATCTCAAAATATTCCGCCAGCTTCTGCATCCTTTTTCTGCTTTCCTTTTCCGGCATTTTGTGAATCTGTGCCGGCAAAAGAATATTTTCTCCACCCGTCAGATTATCCAGCAATTCAAACTGCTGAAACAGATACCCGATCTGTCTTCCCCGATACGCTGCCAGCTGAGCATCCGTATACATTCCGATATCCTGTCCTTTCAGAAGAATCCTACCTCGTGTAGGTCTTAAAACCGAAGCAATACAATTTAACAGCGTCGTTTTTCCCGAACCGCTGCTTCCCATAATTCCGAGGAATTCTCCCTGATATACTTGAAACGAGATTCCTCTGAGTGCCTCTGCTGCATTCTCCTTTTCCCCATATGTTTTGTACAACGATTCTATTTCCAAAATAGTACGGCTCATAATATCCCTCCCTTTCGTGATAAGAATATTATAAGCCGTATCGTGGATGAAAAACACTTACACTTTCTGTAAGAAAACTCCATCCGCTTTATGGTCTGCCATTCACAGTAAATTTTTATGAAAGCTCCAGTTTTCCGGTATATAACTGGTAATACGTTCCTTTCATTTTGATCAGATCCGCATGATCTCCACGCTCGATGATCTTTCCGTGTTCCAGAACAATAATCGCATCACTGTTGCGAATCGTAGAAAGTCTGTGCGCGATAACAAATACTGTACGTCCCTTCATCAGGTTATCCATACCCTTCTGCACAATACTCTCCGTACGGGTATCAATGCTGGAAGTTGCTTCATCCAGAATCAGTACCGGCGGATTTGCAACTGCTGCTCTCGCAATGGAAAGAAGCTGTCTCTGTCCCTGTGAAAGCTCTTCTCCATCACCGCTTAACATAGTGTCGTATCCCTTCGGAAGCATTTTGATAAACTGATCTGCATGAGCCAGTTTTGCAGCCTCGTATACTTCCTCATCAGTAGCATCCAGTTTTCCATAACGGATATTATCCATAATGGTTCCTGTAAACAAATGGGTATCCTGCAGTACAATTCCGAGGGAACGTCTCAGATCATCCTTTTTAATCTTTGTAATATTGATTCCGTCATACCGGATCTTTCCTTCCTGAATATCGTAAAAGCGATTGATCAGGTTCGTGATGGTTGTTTTTCCTGCTCCGGTAGAACCGACAAATGCCAGCTTCTGTCCCGGTTTTGCAAACAGACTGATATCTTTTAAGATCACTTTATCTTCGTTGTATCCAAATGTCACATCTTCAAAACGCACATCTCCGGTCAGTTCTGTATAAGACACACTTCCGTCTGCCGAATGTGGATGCTTCCAGGCCCACATTCCGGTTCTTTCTTTGCATTCGATAATATTGCCGTTCTCGTCTTTTTTCGCATTGACCAGTGTTACGTATCCCTCGTCTTTTTCCGATTCTTCATCGATCAGAGCAAAAATACGCTCTGCTCCGGCAAGTGCCATAACAATGGAGTTAAACTGCTGCGCCACCTGCATAAACGGCTGTGTAAAGCTCTTTGTAAACTGCAGATAAGATGCCATAACTCCCAGAGTGATCCCTCCGATTCCCATAATAGAAAGGAATCCTCCAAGTACAGAGACCAGTACAAACTGCAGGTTTCCGATGTTTCCGATTACCGGTCCCATCATATTTGCAAAGGTATTCGCCTGTGCAGCACTTTCAAAGAGCGCCTCGTTGAGTTTGTCAAATTCTTCTTCTGACTTTCTTTCGTGGTTGAACACTTTTACTACGCGCTGTCCGTTCATTCTCTCTTCCACAAATCCAGTCACATCTGCCAGAGATTTCTGCTGACGAACAAAATATTTTCCACTGTTTCCACCGATCTTTTTTGTTACGAAGATCATAAGACCAATGATCAGAACTGCTAAAATTGTAAGCAGCGGACTTAAGATCAGCATTGAAATAAAGGTTACGATAATCGTAAAAAAGGACATCAGTGCCTGTGGGATCGACTGACTGATCATCTGTCTGAGCGTATCTGTATCATTCGTGTAAAGACTCATGATAGAACCATTCGTATTCTGGTCAAAATAACGGATTGGAAGAGTCTGCATATGTTCAAACATATCATCCCTTACTTTTTTAAGAACACCCTGACCAATGTAGACCATCAGTCGTGTATAAGTAAATGTAGCAATGACTCCCATCAGGAAAATGCTTCCAAGCACCGCAAGTGCCCGATATAGTTCTGCAAAATTCGGATCTTTCTGTCCGATCAGAGGACTGATAAAATCATCGATTAAAAACTTGAGGGACAATGATACCGAAATTGATGCGATCGAACTTAACAAAATACAGATAAATACGATCACAAACCGAACCTTGTACGTTCCGGTCACATATTTTAAAAGCCGCTTTGCGGTCTGTAAATTTTCTTTTGAAACCTTTGGTTTTCTATTCATCGTCCTCACCTCCCTTTACCTGAGATTCATATACTTCTCTGTAGATTTCATTTGTCGCAAGCAATTCTTCGGATGTGCCGACTCCCATGATCTTTCCTTCATCCAGTACAATGATCTGGTCTGCATTTTCTATAGAAGAAACTCGCTGCGCAATGATGATCTTTGTAGTATCCGGAATTTCTTCCCGGAATGCTTTTCGAATCAGCGCATCTGTCTTTGTATCTACCGCACTTGTGGAGTCATCCAGAATCAGAATCTTCGGTTTTTTCAGAAGTGCCCGTGCAATACACAGACGCTGCTTCTGTCCGCCGGAAACATTGTTTCCGCCCTGCACGATCATCGTATGATAACCTGCCGGAAATTCTTTTACGAATCCATCTGCCTGTGCAAGTTTGCAGACTCTCTGAACCTCTTCCTCGCTGGCATGTTCATTTCCCCAGCGGATATTATCGTAAATCGTTCCTGTAAAGAGAACGTTTTTCTGCAATACCATAGATACCTGATCGCGCAGTGCCTCCAGATTATACTCTCTGACATCCAGTCCGCCGACTTTTACAGTTCCTTTTGTCACGTCATAAAGTCTCGGGATCAGCTGTACCAATGTTGATTTCGCACTTCCGGTTCCTCCGATGATCCCGATCGTCTGTCCGGATTTAATATGAAGATTGACATCTTTTAACGAAAGATTTCCGCCTTCTCCCGCATAACTGAAATCTACATGCTCAAACCGGATCTCTCCGTCTGCCACTTCTGTAACCGCATTCTTTTTGTCCTGCATCTCCGGAACTTCCGTCAGAACTTCCGTAATACGGTCTGTAGACGCTTCTGCGATCATGATCATAACAAATACAAATGTAACCATCATCAGAGCCATCATGATCTGGAACGCATACACGATCACACTGGTCATTTCTCCGATTTCCATCGCACCGAATACAATTTCTCTTCCTCCGATCGCTACCATCAGAAGCATCGCCGTATAGATCGTAAACTGCATAACCGGTGAGTTCCATGCCACGATCTTTTCTGCTTTTGTAAATAATGTATAGACATATTTTGAAATTCCATGGAATTTTTCAATTTCATGATCTTCCCGTACAAAGGCTTTTACCACGCGGGATGCATTGACATTTTCCTGTACGGAATTATTCAGAATATCATACTCATCAAATACTTTGATAAAATGCGGATGCGCTTTCTTTGCAATAAAGATCAGTGTTCCTCCAAGCAGCGGTATGATGATCAGGAACAGCAAAGCAATTTTCTTATTGATCAAAAGTGTCATGATCCAGGATAAAACAATCATGATCGGAGCTCTCGCCAACAGACGAATGCTCATCATATATGCCATCTGTACGTTGGTAATATCTGTTGTCATACGTGTTACAAGACCGGATGTGGAAAACCGGTCAATATTTTTGAATGAAAATTCCTGTACTTTATAAAAAATATCATGTCTCAGGTTTTTGGCATATCCTGCACCTGCTGTTGCTGCCATTTTTCCTGCTATAATACCGAAATACAGAGCCAGCATAGCCATAATGACCAGAATCAATCCCCGCCGTACGATATAGCTCAAATTTCCCTGCATGATTCCAACATCAATGATCTTCGCCATCTCCATCGGAATCAGAACTTCCATTAAAACTTCCAGGATTACGAAAAATGGAGCCAACACAGACTGCTTTTTGTATTCCCGGACTGATTTTAAAAGTGTTTTATTCATCGTTCTCGTCTTCCTCCTTATTTTCTTTTTTGTTTTCTGCAAGATTTTGAATCATCTGCACAAGCACCTTTCTGCAAATCTTTACATCTTCCTGATCTATCCCTTGTATCAGCCGCTTTTCCGTATCTCTGATGTGCTCCAGAATCTCAGGTCTGAGTGCTTCTGCTTTTGGAGTCGGTACAATACGTTTTAATCTGGCATCCTTTTTCGAACTTTCCCTGGAAATAAATCCATTTTTTTCCATGAGCTGCAAAATCCCTGTGGCTGTGGACTTCCGGATTCGAAACTCTTCTTCTATATCTTTCTGATATACTTCCCTGTGCATCGTTTCCAAAAGAATATGCTTTAACACATGCTTCTGCATGGTGGTCAGGCCATCATCTCCCACTGCTTCAGACGCATTTCTGCGCTTCATCTGATTGGAAAGAATGTGAATCAGCCTGCCGGTATTGATGTACCTTTCCTTATCTTCTATATCCTGCATAATTCCATCCCTCTCTCTTTATATAGTTAGCTCCCTAACTTTTAACCATTATACGGAGGATATTTTTTATTGTCAAGAAGTTTTTTCAGATTATTGAAATCATAAAACTTATTTTGCCACGTCTGAATATTGCCTGATGGCAGCAGGCAGCCCGGTACGGAAAATAACAGAAATATAATCGATCGTCTGCTGCCTGTCATACTTTTCTTTGTTCACGATCCATTCCAGTAATGTCTCCGCAATTGCCTCTGTATAAAAGAATCTTTTTAAGTCCTTTATAACCTTACCAACATCAATGTGGCAGAGCGTATCCGTGAACTCTCAACCATTAAGGTTCTCGGATTCTACGACAAAGAAGTAACACTCTATATTTACCGGGAAACAATACTCCTTTCCCTGCTCGGTATTTTAGCAGGATTTGGAGTCGGTGATCTGCTTTACCAGTACATACTGGCAGTTGTTCCACCGGATGAAGTGATGTTTAACCCCGCTCTTTGTGCAAAAGCATTTGTGATTCCTGCCATTTTGATTGCAGTCATTACATTTATTCTAGGATACATAATGAATCGAAAACTCAAATACTTAGATATGCTCAGCGCATTAAAATCTGTAGAATAGCAAAAAATTTAAAAGTCAAGGGACTGACACAATGCAGTTCCTTGACTTATTACATCTGTACTTGCTATCTTTCTCTTAATTTCCACATTCAATACTGATTGCATTGAATTTTTCCAAAATATCTTCTACTTTCAATTCCTGTTTTTCTTTTGCTGACAGATCCATCACTGCTTCCCCCTGATGCATCATCAACAGTCTGTTTCCATATTCTACTGCATAGCGGAGATTATGTGTCACCATGATCGTTGTCAGGTTTTTCTGTTTCACGATCTTATCTGTCAGTTCCATGATCAGATCTGCCGTCTTTGGATCCAGCGCCGCTGTGTGCTCATCCAGGATCAGAAAATCGATCGGTGTCATGGTTGACATCAGAAGTGCCATTGCCTGACGCTGCCCGCCGGAGAGAGAACCGACTTTTACATTCAGCTTATTTTCCAGTCCCAGATTCAACTGGCTTAATAGCTCCTGATAATGAGACTTTCTGTTTTTATTAATTCCTTTTCTCAATCCGTAAAAACTGCCTTTGTTGTCTGCAAGAGACATATTTTCCAGAATTGTCATGGAAGGACAGGTTCCAAGCGCCGGATTCTGATACACTCTTCCGATCTTCCGGTTTCTTTTATACTCTTTCATGCGGGAAATATCTTCCCCATGCATCAGAATCTGTCCTGCTTCTACCGGAATACTGCCGCACAGGATATTAAGCATGGAAGTCTTTCCGGAGCCGTTGCTTCCTACCACAGAAACAAAATCTCCCTGTTCTACTGTCAGATTAAAATCTTCAAACAGACACATTTCATTGACTGTTCCTGGATTATAATATTTATGAATATGTTTTAACTCAAGCATTTGTCTTCACCTTCTTTTTCCGTTCCATTCCAATGAGTAAGATCGCGAGGAATAATACCGCTGTGATCAGCTTCATATCCTGTGGTTCAAAAAACTTCAAAGCAACTGCCACGCAGGCTTTGTAAACGACAGAACCGATCAGAACTGCTGTGGTTGCTTTCAAAAATGTCAGATTCTTAAACAGGCTGGTTCCGATGATCACGCTTGCCAGCCCGATCACGATAGCTCCTGTACCGCTGGAAATCTCAAATACTCTCTGCTCCTGACAGAAAATTCCGCCTGCCATAGCAACCATTCCGTTGGCGATCGCCAGTCCTAAAATCTTTACATTTCCCTGATCCTTTGCAAGGGAAGTCACAAGATTTGCATTATCTCCCACAGCCCTCAGAAGAAATCCGGATTTTGTCTGCAGATACAGATCCAGAATTATTTTCACGATCACTGCAAGAATAAGTACTACTGCAAGAACTTTATATTTCGCTGCCCCGCCTGAGAAAATCCCATTCATTGTCTCATTGTCGAAAATATTCTCTTCTCCAAAAATCGGAACATTTGCTTTCCCTGCAATCCTGAGATTGATCGTCCACAGCGCAGTCATCATAATGATACCAGAGAGGAGATCCCTGACCTTTCCTTTGACATGGATCAATCCTGTACAGATTCCGGCTGCTGCTCCTGCCAGAAAAGAGACCGGTATGGTCAGGTACGGATTCACTCCCTGTGTGATCATTGTCGCCGTCACTGCAGCCCCCAGCGGAAAACTTCCATCCACTGTCAGATCCGGAAAATCCAGAATTTTATATGTGATATAAACTCCAAGAGCAAGGATTCCGTAAATCAGTCCCTGTTCCAAAATCGTTACAAAAATGTCCATCTCAATTCCTCTCCGTTTCTACTTTTTACTTTGAAATACTGTCAAACGTTTCCGCTGCACCTTCAAGCAGTGTCTCGTCTACCGTAACTCCCAGTTCTTCTGCTGCCATTGTATTGATATAAAGTCCAGGTTCAGAAATCGTCTCATAGTTCATCTCAGACGCCGTCTTCTCTCCTTTTAAAATCTCTGCTGCCATCTTTCCGGTCTGTTTTCCAAGCGCCACATAATCCAACCCCTCTGCTGCCAGACATCCCAGTTTCACCTGTTCAATCTCGCTTCCAAACACCGGGATTTTCTTTTCATTGGCTTTGTCAAGAATCGTTGCCAGAGAATTTACAACCGTATTGTCCGTCAGATTTGTCAGACAGTCCACCTCGGATAAAATCTCTTCTGTTGCCAGCGAAATATCTGCTGTCTGCGTCACACCTTTTTTCACAATCGTAAATCCGTAATCTCCTGCCAGCTCTTCATATTTCTCAATTGCTGATACAGAGTTCACTTCACTTGTTGTATAGAGGATCCCGATCTTCTCTGCATCCGGCAGCATCTCGCGGATCATCTCCAGCTGCTCTTTGATCGGAAGCTCATCACTGGTTCCTGTGACCTCTCCCACCGGAGCTCCATCGTCATTTGCAAGCTTTGCTGCTTTTGGATCTGTCACTGCTGTATAGATTACCGGAATCTCTGTATTCATTGCTGAATTGTATGCCGCCTGCACGCTTGGAGTGGCGATTCCACAGATCAGATCCACATCGTCTGAAACAAATCCATCACTGATCTGCTTTGCTGTTCCCTGATCGGCCGCCGCATTCTCCTCTTTGATCGTAAGATTCTTTCCTTCCTCAAATCCGGCTTCTTTGAGTCCTTCAATAAATCCCTCCCTGCAGTTGTCCAAAGAGGCATGCTCTGCAAACTGGGAAATCCCTACTGTATATGTTTTGGTACCATCTTTTGTCTCATTTTCCTTTGTTCCACATGCCATCAGGCTGACTGCCATTACACTTCCTAAAATAACTGCGAATACTCTCTTTTTCATAATTTGGTTCTCCTTTTCTATTACTATATTCCAAAAGCAAAGGAGCCGATCATGTGGATACAGGGTGGATGCTCTGCAATGATCGTATAAAAAAACCGCCCCAAGCTATATGCTTGAGACGGTAATAAATACAAATTCATTATCGCGGTACCACTCAAATTGACAAATGTCCACTTTCTCACGTACTGACATACGCTCCTGATTGATAACGGGTTCGGTTCCCGACGACGCCTACTCTTTTCATTTCAGGCCGCCCTCGAAAGTCCATTCAGAATTAAAATCCATACAGCAATCTCACCGCCTGCTGCTCTCTGTGATCTCTTTTAAAACCTACTCTTCTTTCTCATCGGTTTTGCTTTTGATGTTTTTAATTGTAATGTCCTATTTAGGATTTGTCAAGTACTTTTTTAAGGTAAAGTGGTGATTTGGTGAATTTAAAGCTATTGCTTACGGTATTTTTCTGATATTTCCACAACCTTTTTATATGATTATATTTCTGTCAAAGTTTTCAATTATTCACCATCTTTTCTTGAACGACTATATATCATTTTCTTTGTCAGAATAAAGATTACCAGCGCTGAAAGTACAATCACACCACCAATAAGAAATACATTTGCATATGTAGATGCTGCACCTGCCTCTGTTCCTGCAATACTTCCGCCAGACATCACTCCTGCTGACATCATCTGACCAAAAATTGCAACTCCTACAGACCCAGTAATTGCCTGGATCAAATCATTTGCTCCCAAAACACGTCCTGATTCTTCTGGAGTCACAGTTAATGTTGCAGTATCAACGATCGGTGAATAGAAGAAGGATGTTCCATAGTAATATAAACAAGGTGCAACTGCAAGTGCTGCGATGCTTCCGTGCGGAATTGCAAATGCCACTGCAATCAATCCTAATCCCATCGTCAGCAATGCCATAATAATCGCTGCTGAACGTCCAATTTTCTTTACAACCGGTCCACATACAAATCCCAAAACAGCTGCCAATAAGATTGACCATACCAGCAAATTGGAAACCTGTGCTGAATCAAGTCCAAATACATCCAACCCAATTGCATTTACTCCTGCATTCAGTGTATAACTAAAGAAATATCCAACAAAGATTACAACCATTGTTGCTACAAATGCAGGATTTTTGAAAAATGCAGGTGTAATAAATGGATCTTTTGCTTTATTAATATAAACAATAAATGCTACCAAAGTTACAATAGATGCTACTGACCACAGTAAATTCATATCCGTAAAGAACATTGTAACCGCACCTGCAAAAGCACCTATCAGGGTAAATCCCCATCCATCAATCTGAGCGCCTTTCGCATGTTCATCCGGTAAGTTCTTAACCAATGCCGGAATGAATAAAACGGAGATGATTGGAATTGCAAACATCCACCGCCAGTCCAGTTTTGTGATATACCCAGCTGCCACAACACCAAGAGCTGCTGAAAATCTGAAAACCGCTACGAAAATACCATAATAAACAACACGTTCTCTCTGAGATACATACTTAGATACAAGTACTAAAAATACAGAACCCGCTACCTGACCACCAATTGACTGAAGCATACGTGCAATTACAACAAACCAAATGCTCATTCCACCACACACGAATCCGATCACTGAACCAATCACAAATACAATAACTCCAAGCAATGTCATCTTTTTTAGAGAAACAAAGTCTCCAAGTGACCCATAAATAACACACACAATCCCCAATGCAATCCCCGGGAGTGATGTGATTAGTGATGCCAATTCCGGAGTTCCCAACTGCTGACCGATATTTACGAAAATCATTCCAAACGCCTGCTGTTCCAGAATACCAAAAATAAATATAATCAGAACTAATGGAATCGCCCTTCTTGCCATGCGATTCATTTTTTCAAATTCCGGAGTTCCCTCTGCCGGAACTGGAATTCCAGTTACTTTTGTCTCATTTGTACTAGCCATTACTCATACCATACCTTTCACTATTTTTACTTTTTTATTTACTAACATTTAACCTCTGCCACCCTCTGTACATAACGTCTGCGGAAGCGCTCGACATCTACATCTACACAAACCTTTGCATTCTTTTGAGCACACAATGTACCATCATAATCAACCACTGTTGCGCCAATCGTAAGAGGGCTTGAAATTTCAACATCAATAAAAGCATCTTTTACTTCAAATAACTCTGGCTCCATAAGGTACATTGCCGCTGATGGATCATACATCTTAATTCCTTCCTCAATATGTCCTCCATCATAGGAGCGAAACAGCGAACTTACCATATTTCCAGCTTCTCCACTCTTTTCAAGGGTTTCAAGATCTTCAACAGTCAATCGTGCTTTTCTGCCTATGTCAAGCCCTACCATCGTAATCGGTATACCTGATCCAAAAACCATTTTTGCTGCTTCTGGATCAATCATGACATTAAACTCACCATAAATACCTATATTTCCTCTTTCTGTTGAGCCTCCCATCATAATAATTTCATCGATTTTTTCTTTAATTTCCGGAAAAGTAGCAATCAAAAGCGCAATATTTGTCAATGGTCCCAATGTCAATATTGTTACTTTTTCATCGGAATTCAGCAACGTATAATATTCATTCATTACAGCATTTTCTTTTAAAAGAAGCTCTGTTCCAAATTCCGGAAACTCAAATCCTCCCATTCCCGATTTTCCATGTGCATTTGTTGCAAAACGATTCTCTCTCATTAATGGGGCTGCCGCTCCCTTTGCAACTGGAATTTTCTTGTTTAAAAATGTCAAAAGTTTCAATGCATTATTGGTTGTATGCTCGATTCCAACATTTCCTGACACACTTGCAATCAATTTGACATCCAACGATGGTTCCGATAATAGAATTGTGATTGCTGCCGCATCATCAATTCCTGGATCTGTGTCAATAATCAAATTTCTTTTCTTCACGATATTCTCCTCCTAATATTAGATTTTTACAATTGTTGGTATTGCGTCACCTCATCTCTACTTGGAATTGACGGTGCTGCTCCTTTTCTTGAAACCGCAATTGCAGATGCTTTTGCAGCCATATCCAGCGCTTTTTCCACTGGCATCTGCTGAATTCTTCCCGCCAGATAATATCCTGTAAATGTATCTCCGGCCGCCGTTGTATCAACTGCTTCTACTCGATAAGCTCTCTGGAATATGCATCTGTCACCTTTCAGATACATAGCCCCTTGTTCTCCAAGTGTCAGCACTATTTCTGCATTCGGAAATCTCTTCACCAGTTCCTGCTTTAATATCTCCTGATCTGAACTTGTCTTTGTAAGCTCTTGTGCTTCTATTTCATTTAAAATAAAGCAATCTATGTAATTTAGATTAATCTCAAAAATACGCTTATTCATCGGTGATGGATTTAAGATTATTTTCATCCCTTTTTTATGGGCCTGCTCAACAATATAAGGAATTTCATTTATTTCATTTTGTAATACTAGCCAATCTTCTGATGCAAACTCCCGTAACACTGTATCCACAAATCCCTTTGTTATCTCTTGATTTGCACCGCCGTACAATATAATACAATTATCACCCTGCCTGTTATTCTGTATGATTGCATTTCCTGTTCGCACAGATTCCGATTTTTTCAGATATTTTATATCAACTCCCGATTGCTTTAATGTTTTTTCCAAAAACGTTCCATCATGTCCAATCATTCCTGCATGACAAACATTCACTCCTGCTTTAGAAAGAGATATTGACTGATTCAGCCCTTTTCCTCCACTAAAAACATTCAGTTTATTGGATGAAATGGTTTCTCCTTTTTTTACAAAATCTTCAACACTATAAACATAATCAATATTTAATGAACCAAAATTAAGAACTTTCATAACTTACCCCTTTTTAGGAAATTATTTTCCGAAACTATTTTCTTAAATAAAATTTATCATTTTTTTATACTTGTGTCAACATTTTTTGTAATATACGTCGTTTTATACAATTTTGCTCTTCTTTTTTTGTTCAATATAACAAAAGAGATATCTTTTCTTCAAAAGATATCCCTTCCATCATTTTCTTAAAATGCCATTTGATAGATTTTCTGACAGTCTTCTCTATTCAACCGCATGATCCCCCCAATACAATGATCTTCCTGACTAAATGCAATTCGATTCAACATTTCTTCTGTCCCGTCCGTAGGAATCTTAAAGTCATGAAAAGATACAGGCATCCCCATATGTTTAAAGAAGTCTTCTGTTCTCAGAATTCCTTGGTACGCCGCCTCTATTGTATTTTCCGGCTCCCATTTTACCCCAAATACCTCTTGTGCATATCGCGCAAACCGTTCAGGCTTATTTTTATACACATAACGCATCCATGAGCCCATAATAATAGACAGTGTAGCCCCATGAGGAGTATCATAAAGCGCACTCAACTCATTTCCTATCTCATGGGTTGCCCAGTCCTGGACTCTTCCTACACCAACTGTATTATTATGGGCAATAGTACCAATCCACATAATCTCTGCTCTATAAGAATAATTCCTCGGTTCTTTTAATACACGAGGTCCTAGATCTACTAAAGTTTTTAGAATGCCTTCACTCATTCTGTCAATTACCCCTATTTCATCATCCGGAGTAAAGTATCGTTCACATACATGAGAAAACATGTCTATCACACCACATGATGTAAGAAAACGAGATAAAGAACAAGTAAGTTCCGGATTCATAAATGCAATAACCGGTCTTACAAGCGGATGACTCACAAGTAGTTTCTTCCCCTCTTCTGTATTATTTACAACTGTAACAGCGCTGGATTCGCTTCCCGTAGCAGGACAGGTCAGGATTACGCCAACAGGAAGAGAGGATTCCGGAACTGCAGCTCCTGTAAAAAAGTCCCATACATCACCTTTGATAACAGCTCCCAATCCAATTGCCTTCGCTGAATCTATTACACTTCCTCCGCCTATTGCAATTACAAAATCTACATCTTCTTTCTTTGCAATCTCAATACCTTCATACACAAGGGATAGTCTTGGATTTGGCAACACACCTCCTAGTTCTACCCAAGATATCCCCTCTTTTTCTAAATTTCTACTAATACTTTCTAACAATCCTGTTGCATATAAAAACTCGCCATTGTCATGATGAATTAGTACCCTCTTTACTCCTCTTTTCTTCAATTCAGATCCTATCTGATTCTGCGCATTTTTCCCAAATACAAACTGCGTTTGAATACAAATGTTAAAATCCTGAAGCATTTTATGCACCTTCCTCTAATATTTTTTTAAGCTCACAAACAGAATCCACACAAAACCGTGGATTTTCCGCTAATAATTCTCCTGTATCTCCATCTCCATATGTAACTCCAATGCAGTCGATATTATTTTCTCTTGCTGCTATTACATCACTCCAAGTATCTCCTATATAAACTGTTTCTTCTGGTTTACATCCTGTTTTTTCTAGGATATAAGAAATTAACTCACTTTTCTTTTTCTCTTTCCCGTCAAAAGAATCTGGAGACAGACAATCCGTGAACAGATTACTCCACCCTTTTGTTTCCAAAATCCGTTCTAATGCCGACTTTGGTTTCATCGTAATCACGTAATCTGCTGCATCCTCCACTTCTGCACTCTCCAGAATCTCTGCAATTCCATGATATAAATAGGTCTCCTCGTACATACTTATTTCTCTGTAATGTATTCTTACCAACTGTTCAAATTGCCCAAATTTCTGCTTCCCCGGATACGGCATCACTTTCTCAAAAATTTCTGCCAGCGGTTTTCCCAAATTACTGTCATTTTTCATATAATCTCTGTCAATCTCACCGCCACATTTCTTTGCTGCATATTGAATAGAATTCCAGACATCTCTTCCTGTATCAGCCAAAGTTCCATCAAAATCCCATAATCGTATTCTATATTTCATTCTGTTTCTCCCAACTTTCCTGATAAGTCTAAAGTAAAAAGCGGTCACACTCCTGTTAAGTGAGTATTATAACCGCTTTGTGCCCTTATACCATCCTATCTATATTCCGCTAATGTCTTATACAACAAATTCATAAATCCCGGAAAATCCAGTTCCAGTGCTGCTTCTGCATTTGGCTGTTTGCCTCGAAACTCCATCTGTGGTTCCCTGTATAAATCCACTGCTGGTTCCACACCTCGAAGATGTCTGTAATCACACACTGTCATCCCCCTTGTCAATTCTCCTTTCAACTCAATATCGATATGCATTTCTGCTGATTTTATTAAATCAGGATTGATCAACCAGGCAACTGCACAAGCATCATGCATATTTGCCCCTGAAAGAGAAGCACTTTTAATCGTTGTGTCAATGAAGAATTCTGTAAGATCTGCTGCGAAATTCGCCGCCTTTGTACCAATTTTACGAAATTCAGCTACATGCTCTGCTGTCAGACAACACTGTCTTGTTAAATTGATTCCAGACATCTTTATGTGTAATCCAGAATTAAATACACGGTATGCCGCTTCTGGATCCACATAAATGTTAAACTCTGCAGCCGGTGTCCAGTTTCCAAAAGTCACAGAACCACCCATAATACTCAATTCTTTTACTCGTTCTACAATTTGGGGTTCACGATTAATCGCTGCTGCAATATTTGTCAACGGCCCTGTTGCAATCAATGTTACATCTTCTGTATTCATCACAGTTTCTACGATAAAATCTACAGCATGCTTACTTTGCGCTTTTATTGTCGGCTCTGGCAGTACCGGTCCATCCAGTCCGGTTTCTCCATGAAACTGCGGTGCCGTTACAAGCGGAACTGTTGTCGGACAGGAGTGACCTGAAAATACCGGAATATCGGTTCTCCCAAGAACTTCCAGCACCTTCAGCGCATTTCTTGTAACATTCTCCAATGTACAATTCCCGCCAATCGTTGTTATTCCCAATACATCTAAATGCTGCACTGCCAACATCATTGCAAATGCATCATCATGCCCTGGATCGCAATCTAAAATTACTTTCCTCATCTTCTCTCCTCCACTTCTGCCTGGTGTACTCTTAAAAATCTTTTTAGTTCTGTTTGATCAGGGCTGCTTCGTGCCCCTTTTCTGCTTACCGTATATCCAGAAACGGCATTTCCTAAAATCAAGCTCTCTTTTAGCGATTGCCCATTCAGCCGTGCACTGATAAATCCTGCATTATAAACATCTCCTGCTCCAACTGTATCCTCGACTTTAACGTTAAATGCTGCTGCTTTCTCCTCTTCATTTATTGAAAAGCCGTACGATCCATCTTTTCCATTACGCACAATTACCGTCCTTGTATCAGAAACAAACTTAAGCGCATTTTTTCTCCAGTCTTTTTCTTCACCTAGCCAAATAAACTCGTCAGTTCCTGAACCTAACAAATATGTTGTGTATTTGATAATCTCACGTACAGCCTTTTCATATTCTGGATCCAACGCTCCATTATCCACCCTCAAATTCAAATCGAAAGAAGTCGGTATTCCTGACTCATACGCTGCCTTAAATATTTTTATGATTGTGCTCCGGGCTGAGCTCTCATACGCTAAGCACATTCCCGATGAATGCACCCAATCTGCTTTGTAAATTTTTTCGAATGGTATTTTTGTTTCATCAAGGACTTTAAAGGATTGTGCTGTTCTCGGCCAACCCCAGAGATATCTCTCCCCATTCTCATCGATAAACGCAAATACACCAACTGTATTTAACTCCGGCTCAGTAATCATGTCAGCTATATTCACGCCTTCACTTTTTAAATCCTTTTTTATGTACCGCCCATACTGGTCTTCCCCTACTGTTCCCCAAAAGCTTACTCCAACCCCCAATTTTGCAAGGGCTACAGCTGTATTGGCAGATGTTCCGCCTCCCTGTAATTCTGGCGTTGGATAATCCACTAATGTTCGCTCCTTATTTAAAAATCTTGGGTACGGCACAATAATGTCTACATTGGCATCACCAATTACAATTACATTATGCATTCTGTGAAGCCTCTATAAACGCCTTTACTTTAGCCGGATCTTTGCAATGAAGAGTATCTGCACGCTCATCATCATAATTGGTTAAACTAAATGAATCAACACCATAAGGATGTGTGACATGAATTGCTTCCGCTACATTATCCGCATCCAGACCACCTGCTATAATGCATGGCACCTTTGTACTTTCTACAATCACCCTGTCGATTTCCCGATCATGTGTCAATCCTGTCGCACCAATATCTCCTGCCATGGGAGCTTTTGTATCAATCAGGAAGAAATCTGATACTGGCTCATACTCTTTGATATACTGCATTATTTTTTGTTCTTCCAGCGGCACACCTGATAATACTGGTATAGCCTGCATGATTTTAAGTCCGGGAAATCTATTTTTCAGCTCTTGTACCTCCAATGGCGATATCCCCTCTATATCCCCTGAAAGGTGTAAAACATCCGGTAATACTTCTTTTAAATTTTCCGTAATTTCATCAATGTCTTCTGATACTGTTAGACCAATTTTTACTGCTTCCGGCTGTACCCCCTCAAAAATCTGTTTTGCCTGCTCACATGTAAGCTGCCCTGGAGTTCTTTTGATTTTCCCATAGGAGACTCCTATATGATGCGCTCCCTGTTCAACTACCATTCTTGCATCCTCTGTTGTTCTGATTCCATAAATTTGAATAATTACATCTGCCATTTTAACAATTCCTTTCTTCTTCAAAAATTTTTATAAATGCTCCCGTTGTAAAAACGGTCTTTTTAAGTCCTGCCCCCTGTGCAATCCTTGTGATTGGCGGAGGAGTGACAAAACTTTGTTTTAGCAGTTCTGTTTGTGCAAATACATCTTCCGCATTTCCATCCAACAGAATTTTCCCCTTACACATTACAATCACTCTTTTAAAATTTCTTACTACAAATTTCATATCGTGTGAAATTGTAATGCAGAGTTTCTCCCTGCTTTTCAGTTCTTCTATAATTCTCTGAAGCCTGGAGTTTCCTTCTACATCCTGCCCACAAGTTGGCTCATCAAAAATAAGAATCTTGGGATCCATCATGATTACAGCGCCAATTGTACAAAACTTTTTTTCCGTAGACGTTAAATCGAAAGGATGTGTATCCAATTTCTCTGATAACCCCACGATATCAGCAACCCAATTTATCCTCTCATTAATCTCTTTTTTTGATATTCCAAGCTGTTGTGGTCCAAATTCAAACTCTTTTCTCACAGTTTCCAAAAATAATTGATCATCCGGATTTTGAAAAACATATCCCACCTCTCTTGACCACTGAGCAGTAGAGCGATTCTGAATATTTTCTCCATTAATGAAAACATCTCCTGAGGCAGGTCTTAAAATACCATTAAAATGTTTTACTATTGTTGTTTTTCCGGCACCATTTTGCCCAATAATCGCAACTGGATCTGTTCCTTCTATTGTTAAATCAATCCCTTTTAATGCTTCTTCTCCTGTAGGATACACATAGCGCATTTTCTTTAATTCTATTTTCATCTTCCAAGCGCCTCCCTTACCAGTGCGATT
The DNA here is from genome assembly GCF_008121495.1 of Mediterraneibacter gnavus ATCC 29149. Lineage (NCBI taxonomy): Bacteria > Bacillati > Bacillota > Clostridia > Lachnospirales > Lachnospiraceae > Mediterraneibacter > Mediterraneibacter gnavus. Next base: position 1,129,200 of record NZ_CP043051.1, read on the forward strand.
GTTGGTTCTTCTGTAATCTCTATGTCTCTGTCTGTATATCCCCTATTCTTAAGTTCCTGTATAACTTTCACGTAGTCTGGTACATCAATATGATAGTTTACGATATCAGGATCCCCAAAGATTTTGCCAGGGTGATCAATTGCAATCACCTGCCCTTTATCCAGTACCATAACTCTATCTGCATACTTCGCCACTCTTTCCATCTCATGATCTACCATGATTACAGTAATACCGCCGCTGTTAAGTTTTTTAACAATATCAAAAATCTCTTCACTCCCCAGTGGATCTAATTGAGTGGTACATTCATCCAGGACAAGAATTTGAGGTTCCATAATAAAAGTAGAACCAAATGCTACTCTTTGTACCTGTCCACCAGATAACTCCAACGGATTTTTGTTAAGAATATGATCTATACGCATTATTTTGGCAACATACTCTACTTTCTGTATCATCTCACTTCTAGGTATCCCCCTGTTTCCGAGTCCATATGCCAATTCTTCTGCCACTGTTCCAGCAGTATATGACAATTGATTAAACGGATTCTGAAAAACCAGGCCAATTTGAGCAGATAAATCCGAAATGCTACTATCTGAAACCCTTGCTCCAGATACCAGTACTTCACCTGACATTTTTCCTACAAAATAGTGAGGAATCAATCCTACCAATGAATTACACAAGGTAGACTTCCCAGCACCATTTGCGCCGATAATACAAAAAAATTCTCCCTTTTTCACCTGAAAATTAATCTTTTTCAAAGCTTTTCTTTTGGTCTGTCGATATTTAAATGAAAAATCTCTGACTTCTAATACTACTTCTCCCATTTTTAGCTCCTTCCTTTATATCACATTTGTTTTCATTAGTACTGTGATAAGCAGTACTGACACAAAAAATACAATCAGTAAGGAGCGTAATACTTTATCCAGTTTAGATTTTGTAACTTCTACATAACTTGTCTGTTTCACACCTTTAATTCCAAATCCACGTGTTTCCAAAGTCATCCCTCTTTCCTGTGCATCTGTTAAAGAAGACATCACCACCGGCCCAAGCAAAGGAATGTATGCTTTCACTCTTGATATGACTCCTCCACCCGTTTCTACACCTCTGGCATTCTGCGCTTCCTGAATGACAGACATTCTTCTTTGCATTTGAGGAACAACATTCAGACTTGCAAGAATCAAATATCCAACTTTTGGTGGAAGCCCTGTTTCTGTTAATGCAGCAACTAATTTCCCTGTATAAGTTGTTTTATTCATAATATAAAAAGAACCAAGAAAAACTAATAATGTACTGACAATTTTCAATGCATATAAAACTCCTTCCAGACCAAGACTGGCAAATCCAAAGTCTGCAATCATTGTTTTATTTTTAGGACTGTAGAAGCCCTGAATAAACATTAACATTACTGTAATCGGTATTCCAAATCCCAGCATTACTTTTGTAAACTCTTTTAAGATTTTTGCAATATATGCTACTATAAATAATCCTATAATTACCAAAAGTCCAAGCCAGGAGTTAGGAAAAATCAATGTTCCCAGCCCCAAAGAAAAAATTGCCAATACTTTAGTCATTGGATTTAATTTCTCAATCACTGTGTGCTTTTCCACAAATGTATTTGATGTTTTGACCATGATTCCCTCCACTAATAAAAAACATCCTATTTTATTCAGCTTCGTCTTCATCCTCATCATCTTCTTCCATTGTATCTGCCGCATACTGACTTAAAAATCTTTTTGGTATTTTCTGTACAATAATATAGGCAATGAAAAATGCAATCCCTTTATCTATTAAATTTTCAATAAAGGAAGAAGAAAATACAGACATCATAATATCTTTCGTCGCTGCAATCAAAGTTGCCGTAAATACAGAGGAACCTGTAACTCCTGTCGCCCCTCCATATACAAAAATGGTAATTAATGATGCTGACACCGTATTAGTAAGTGTGCATGCAATCCAAATTAACACAGTTCCCCATATTCTTTTAAATAGTCCGGCCTTCACCATATACCCCGTTATAAGACCACATAAAACACTGACAATGGAATATGGCAGATAAACTGGATTTGCAACCAGAGCTAAAAATACATTTGTCAACAAACCACAAAGCGCCGACACCCATGGACCTGACAGACAAGCAATCACAATTGTACCTATCATATCCAAAAATAATGGGAGCTTTAAAGCGGAACATAAAGTTCCTCCAATCAGATTAATCCCTACTGCTATCGGGATTAATACAATTGATTTCGTAGAAAACTGCGCCTTCATTCCCTCTGTAAAGGTCATCTTATTTCTCTTCTTTGTCATCCCCTTACCCTCCTTCTTCTAGTCAGTTTCGAAACCTTTTATTCTACTATACCTACATTTATTTTAAGAAATAGATTTCCGAAACTATTTTCTTATATAAGTTTTATCACTTATTTACTCCTATTGTCAATATATTTTCACCAATACATCAATACCAACAATTTTAGAGAGTAAAAATTGTGCACATTTCATATGAAGTGTTTTGTTGACATATTTTTATAATTTCTCTATCATGGATATATCAATAATTTGGAGGAAAATTTATGAATATTAAAGAGATTGCCCAACTTGCAGGAGTTTCCACCTCCACTGTATCCAAAATCGTAAACCAAAAAGACGAAAGTATCAGTCAGGAAACACGTGAACGTGTATTAAAAATTGTGAAAGAATATAATTATACCCCCTACTCTTCAGCTGCATCGCATCAAAAAACATGGGTTATTGGCATACTACTGCGTTCCTCTATTTCTTTCGATAAGACTCTGGATGGAATTATTCAGACTGCTCAAAAAAACGGATATACGACTATTGTGTGTAATAGTAACTCGAGTACAGAACAAGAATTCAAAAATATCACTGCTCTCTGTAAAAACAATGTCGATGGAATTATCTGGGAACCTATTGAAACAAAAAGCCTTGATTATGCTTCTTGCTTTAAAACAAAAGATATACCCTTCCTTACTATTGGACCTGTAGGCGGAAAAAATTCCATATTCTTACCTTATGAAGAATTTGCCTATCGGCTAACGCAGGAACTAATTGATCGAAAGCACCACAATATTGCCTGCCTGCTTACAGAAGGGCGGAGAACTGACGCATTTTTATCAGGATATAAAAAATGTTTATTTGATAATCATATGAAATTGGATAAAGAATTCATTTTTTACGAGTTTACTGACTCCTTAATCTATAAAGTAAACACCCATCGTATAAGTGCTGTTATCTCTTCACATTATCAGAAAGCACTTGAATTTTACCAACTTATGAATTCTTTACATTACCGAATACCTGAAGATTTTTCTCTTATCTGCCTGAAAAATGACGCAACAGAAACCCTGGCGTTCCCTGAGATTTCTACTTACACAGCATCCAACAAAGACTTTGGTGTTTATTTATGCGAAAAAATAATTGCCAGAATAGAAAAATCTCATACAAGGACTCCTGGATTTTCTGAAGGATTCAAGATAGATAATACGGCTACCATTGGTATACCATTTAATTTGAACTCTTTAAAAATTACAGTTGTAGGAAGCATCAATATGGATACTTATCTAAATGTTCCACAGCTTCCACATACAGGAAAAACAGTCATCACATCGACCTCTTCCGTTTATCCTGGCGGAAAAGGAATCAATCAGGCTATCGGTGCTTCCAGACTTGGACATCGTGTAACACTGATTGGAAATGTAGGTTCTGATCTTGATTCTGACAATATTTATCGTGCATTAAATGAAAATGGGGTAGAAACCCATGGAGTAAAAAGATGTCTGCAAACCGATACAGGAAAAGCATATATCTTTGTAGATTCTAATGGTGACTCTATGATTTCAATTCTCACAGGGGCAAACGGAATTTTCACTCCTCAGGATATTTGCGAGAAAGAACATTTATTTGAAAACACCGGATATTGTCTGATTCAATCAGAGATTCCATTGGATACTATGCGAGAGGCATGCCGTATGGCACACAAATATCATGCAAAAACCATCGTAAAGCCTTCTGCCTGCTCTTCTATGACACGGGAAATGCTTGCTGATATTGATATTATAATTCCTAACGAGGATGAACTATTCGAGCTATGTTCTAAATACTATCCATCTATGGAAGCACAGGCAGCTTCCATGCTGGAATGTGGAATATCTGCTGTAATTGTTACATTACGGGAAAAAGGCTGTTATGTAAAAACAAAGGACTGGGAACAATATTTTTCTGCTGCCGATTTTTCTGCAGTTGACAAAACAGGTGCCAGCGATGCCTTTATCAGTGCACTCGCTTCCTATCTGCTTTATGGATATGATTTAAAAAAGGCTGTTCGAATTGCAACATATGCTGCTGGATTCTGCATTTCAAGAGAAGGGGTCGTTCCAGCATTAATAGACAGAAGCAGTCTTGAAACTTATATTCGCCAAAAAGAACCTTCGTTATTTCAAGATGAGACTTAATACATAATCAGCGTTTCATATCAGAAGGGGGAATATGATATGTTCAAACACCATTTTAAAAGATCTTTTTCCATCGAACTGGATGACCAGAATTGTTTTCCAAATGAAAAGGATTTTGTTTATCCAAACTCTCTGGTCATACAGGCCGCACTGGAAAATTACTGCCTGAAAAACGGAATCCACCTGGAGTATATCAGTAAGTATAAACCAATCACTTTTATATTGGATGGAAAAACAAAATATACTGCCGAAGCACAACTTATCCGCGGACGATTTTATTCTGGATACACTTTGATCTGTACAGAGATATTAGAAGATACAGAAACATAAAAAATAAAGGAGGTTCCCATAAACCTGTTCGTTTTACAGTAATCTCCTTTATTTATCGGGTTCTATGAAAGTTAATAATCTCTCCGGATCTTCTATTCCAGAAATTCAGAAAATGTAACCTATCACCTTGCAGAATTGATGCAGATGTGCTATATTGAAAATACAAAAGGAACAACCGCCCACAAGGGGTTGACCTCATAGCATTAGTGACAAATCATAGAATTGCCACCCTCGGCACTCGGTCAAAGTTTAGAGGGTGGTTTTTCTATACTTAAAACATTATCTGATAAACGTAAATACGAATGTCAGCAATGCCAGAATGAACATTCCAAAGGCCATAAGATCTTTAAAGTCAAACGGTTTCTTGTCCATCAGCACCACCCCCATTCTATGTAAGAATAGAGGTCAGCCACCCTGTAACACGGTTGTTCTATCGAAAGTGTATCACATTCTTGACTGTATTTCAATTTCCTGCTGCCAATGCATCCCATTTTCCAACCGTCTGTATTCACTCTAAGTTAGCAACTCCCATTTCAAATAGAGTATATAATTACTTTTTCATTATTGGTATCAAAACGGGATATATAACTCCCGAAGATTGAAAAGCGTTAGCTCGCGGTATAAACTCACAGAAAACACAGCTTTCATTATATTTTAAAAATGAGAGACTTGAAAAAATTCTAGAAGAATGGGTTACTGTTGATTCCATAACTATCCAAGATGCTGGAGTGAAGGAAAAATTACTTCGCTTATGGAAAGAAGAAGTATTAAGTACAGCACGATCGAGAAAATCAAAATGGAATTTCAGAAATGAAGAAGACGGTTTGCATTTGTATAGATATATAATGTCAATGTTTGATAAGCGTCAAGCTATTTTAGAACGTGGATTAGGCAACATTGGATATAACAGCGTAACAAAAGAAGGAATCAAATTAGCTGAAAAATGTGTACAAAAATGCTCTGTCTTTACCGGCTGAATCCTATGATGTTGTTAGAATGGATGGAAAACAAAATATACTGCCGAAGCACAACTTATCCACGGACGATTTTATTCCGGATATACTTTGATCTGTACAGAGATCTTAGGCCACTTATAAATGATTTTCTACGCAAAATGGCAAAATTTCGGCATCAGGAAAATCAAGATGTAAGCGCTGGAACAAGGATAAGGTTTTTTATCGATAAACCAGCAGCTATGATCTCTTTTCCAAGAGCCGTTATCAAATATTTATAGGATCCTGGGATTTTTTCAATCAGTCCATGGACTTTCAGACGTTTAAAGCTCCTTGTCATGGCAGACGGAGTGATTTTCGGAAGATGCTGGCGGATCTGTTTTCCTTGTATCCCGAATGTCATGTATTCCCCTTTGCTGATGGCTTCCAGTACAGACAGATCACGGGAATCAAAAAAGTTGAATCCGCGATAGGTTCGTTCCTTTTCCCTCCGGGAATGACTGACTTCATCCAATTTCTTCCTGCCGCTGCTGTGATCATCAAAGGATGAGATAAATTCAAGATATCTGTAATTCGCAGATTTCAGGATTGTGAATAACTGATATAAGCTGTAAATACTCTTTTTTAAAGGGGCTTTCCGAATATCGGATGTTCCATCCCTATGCTGAACTTCCCGCTCCACACGGAACGTACTGATATCATTGCAGGTGCTTTCAATTCGCAGTACACAGCCAAACTTGTCATACATTTTTATGGACACATCACCCATGTGGTGCTTGATCCTCGTTCCGAGGATGCGCTGATTATAGTTTGTGCCAATCTCTTTGGTACAGTTATAAGTGATTCGCTGTCCAAGGAAAGTGGCGATGTTGTCAGGCTTCACAGTATATATCGCAGTGTGGATGATTTCATCATAGATTGGTGCCAGGTATTCCGGCTTACGGAACATGATATCCGTGGCACATTCGATCTGCTGAACCGTCCAGGTATAACCCAGCCCGAGAGATTCCGGAACGGGACTGTAGCGTCTGGCAAAGACATCGAGAACTTTATGGAGCCCTTGCGGGTTGATACGGTCAGAAAGTTTCTGAGCAGTTTCAATATCGGAGATTTCAAGGAACGCGTTGTCCTGCATCCGGTAAGAAAGCTGTTTTTTATCAAGCTTATAGGCGAGCAGGTTATGACCGTTCATGTAAAACTGAAGACGGAAAGGCGGCCATGTAGGGACACGAAGATAGCAAAGGCCAAGTTCCCTGTCGATAAAATAGAAATAGTAATGAAGACACTTGCTCTGGTCAAACTTCAGGAAGGTCTTCCCAGTTGTTTTATCATGCCAGGGCCTGTAGGTATTACAGCATTCCATAGCAGAAAAGATATGGATCAGACCTTCCGTTTTTCCGGTTTCGGCAATGATGTTCTGGATGCGGTCATCTTTTCGAAAAGCATGGAGTTTTCGGATGAACTCAATTTCCATTCCATTTTCGTGAGCAATCTTTTCCGCATTCTGACGGACCTGTTCCGTAAGGGGCTGGGAGAAACTGGTGGGATAATCAAAAATACGGATACCGTTGAGTTTCATATAGGCAGTCATTGCTTCCGCATGGCTCCAGTTTGGGATATATCCCTGAATGATCATGCGGTCATAACAGGTAATGATGCCATGAATTTTATCAGCGTATTTATCAGTGAGTAACATATAAAAACCCCCTTTTTCTTTAGAATAACACAAGGGGTAGAAAATAAAAATAACTTTTCCGGTTTATCCGGGTTAGGGACTGTAAAATGTAACCTATTATCTTGCAGAATTGATACAGATGTGCTATATTGAAGATATAAAAAGGGAAACCGCAAGCGGCTTACCCCGAAAATTTAGAAACTGTTTTTACAAACAGCCGTCATTATTCGCAGTAATGGCGGCTATTTTCGTTTATCCTTGAAAATCTCATAACAAAGACTAACAAGGGCAACAATGAATATTAACAACTGAATCAGATCAGTATATGTAACACACATTGGCATCGCCCTCCTTTCTTTCGTCTGGAGGGTCGCCCCTCCGTAAAAGAGGGTAAGCCGCCCGGCTTTGGTTTCCCATGCCGAGATTATAGCATATTCTCAACTTGCTTTCAATTCCTCTGCTGCCAATGCATCCCATTTTCTAACGGTCTGTATTTACTGTAGTATTTCAATGAAAAATCAATTTTACCCCTTTACCCTAACATTTTCCTCACTGAATAGATTTAAACTATAATTTCCTCTATCCTGTATGGAGTTTTAAAGCGCAGAATTGATTTTATGATAACTTCTTGAGCCGTTCTGCAATTTCTTTCCGCTGTTCTTCTGTTAATTCTCGCTTAATATCTCTTGACCGAATTGTAACGAATCTTTTTGGAAAGAAATATTCTTTAGACACAATAGTACCCTTCACCCGTTCCACTCTTCCTAATCTGAATTGCTCTGGATTCTGTTGCAATAGCTGAATCAGACGGACGTGCAGGGCCAGGGGGATCTGGGAATACGGGACCATGGATGAAAGCAGTAATGCATGGGTATGTCCGCAGATTTTGCAGTACACACGAACAACGGAAAGGGAGAGGATCCTGTCAGCAAGCTGGATGCTGCGTTTATAAGAGCCATGTTTAGGTGAAGGCAGAAACTAAACTTTGGTAGGGGAGGTTTCTGCTTTCTTAATTTCATGGTTACAAAACCATATGATAACACAAGAGGTCTCAGGATAAAACAATTTGATGGAAAATACGTCAGATTCCTTTATTCCAAGACCTCTTTTATTACGCCTTAAAGATGAAAAATAAGTTTGTTATAGTGTGCTTGATAATAATATACTTCCCTTCTTCGTTCTGGAACGTCATGCAAAGAGCTTCTCCCTTTTCTCCGGTCTCCCGGTCTTTTGTCATGCAATCTTCCAGATCGATCAAAACGCACTGTCTCAACTCTTCCATGTCCTCTGATCCATATACCGGATGTTCTACAACATTCTCTGACTTCGCTTTCTCCATTCCAAGCCGGAAGGCTTTCTGGATTGCTTCGTACTGATCCACGCTTTCTGCATTGATCTGCATGATTTCTTCCGCTGCCATTTCTGGCAACAGTCCATCTTCTTCCAGTGATGCATACTCTCCGATCAGCTTCTGTATACCGCTCATAGCTACCACTAACAAACTCCGCACGCTCCGCTCTGTTTCTTGATGCTCTTCTCTTGTCATAGTGCCGTTGCCGTATCCGTTGATCCCGGTTGACATCTGGTACTGCGCATATTCCAGACTGTTTAAAATATTCTGTAACTGTGCTTCTGTTTCTGTCATTTCAAAAAATAATTTGCTCATACTTTGTTTTCCTCCTACGCTTCTAACATTTGAATTCGATACATTGGAACTGACGCAAGGATGCCGCCCTTTAAAACTACAATTCCCGATGTTTCCCGAAACTCTATCAGTTCCCCTTCCACCTCATGGAATGTTTCTTCATTCTCCCCAACTCGTTCCCCTGCATCTGCCAAAATGGATACCCATTCTTTCTTGAACAGTAGTCTGCTCTGCTTCATGTTTCGCTTTCCTTTCCAATTCGTTTGCAAGTGCCAGTGCTAATTCTTTCGAGAACTCTGTCTGGTACTTCCTGTAAAATCTGTCGGTATCTTCTACTACCTTCTCCCAGTATTCCTTTGTGTTCTCTACGCTCCAGACTGATTGCATCATTTTCCAATAGTCCTGAAACATTTCAAATTCTTCACTGCCTTTTAATAATTTTACGCTGCCCATCTTTTAATCAAACGGTGTCGGTGTCCGTACCGTCTTGAATCCATCTTTGCTTTTGAGTTCCTCTTCTGTTTCCTGGAATCGCATTTCATTTCCATCAAAGCGGTATACAATCTTCCCTAGTTCTCCCTGCCGGTTCTTATCCACTTTCAGACCTTTCCTGGTCTTATCCTCATTGTCCAGATTCCACAACAAAATGATAATGCTTGCATCCTGTTCAATGTCTCCGGCTTCTGATACTTGCAATGACCGCATGGCGCAAAGAAGACGCCGAGCTAAAGCTAAACAAAATAAATGAAAGCACTCCCCGGATCGAGTGCTTTTATTCTCATTGTGGGTAAATTGTGGGTACAGCTTGATTTTTACGCTTGTCTGTGCTACAATTCCACCTGCTGAAAGTGGCGTATTTAAGGCATTTCCAGCAATCAACTATCGTGTGTTCGAGACCTTCCACACGTAAAATAAAACTAAAGGAGATTTTGATCTATGAAAAAAGAAAAAACAATCAGCGTACTGTTTCTGGTACAGTCAGCAATGATCGCTGCGATTTATGTGGTCCTGACCATCGTATTTGCCCCGATCAGTTTCGGACAGATTCAGTTTCGTATCGCAGAAGCACTGACCATCCTCCCCGCCTTCACTCCGGCTGCAATTCCCGGACTCTTTGTGGGATGTCTGATCGGAAATATTTTAGGAGGCGCAATTCTTCCTGACATTATTGTCGGAAGCATGGCAACTCTGCTCGGTGCTATTTTCACCTATCTTCTGAGAAACCGCAGCAAATGGCTCGCACCACTGCCGCCGATTATTGCAAATACAGTTCTGATTCCATTTGTTCTTTATTATGGATATCAGATTCTGCTTCCAATTCCATTCCAGATGCTTACCGTGGGAATTGGTGAAGTTCTCTCATGTGGAATATTGGGTATGATTGTCTACACCGCTCTGAATAAATATAAGACAGTTATTTTCCGTCAATAACAAAAAGGAAGAAGTTCTTTCACAGAGAATAAATTCTCTCAAAGACTTCTTCCTTTTTCTGTTATTTCATATAACCGATAAACGTGTTTCCACTTCCTGCTATCATAGCGCTCATCTGTTCAATCGAAACTGTATTTTGGGATGCTGTATCCGGATCGATGTAAGTGATATCCGTCATACTATATCCTGTCAGCAGGATCGCATGATTGGCATCTGTCATCGCAATGACCGGAAGGCCCTTGTTGATAATATACAGAACCTGTTCCAGACTACATCCGGTCAGGTCTACTTTTTTGGCATTATACGCTGCCATCACCTCTTCACAGGTCTGAAGAGAGGTCTTTCCTTCTCCATTTCCAAACGGTGCTGTCTCTGTATCATAAACCAGATCTCTGTTGCCTTTTTCCCATACATATGCCTGTTCTGATGAGATTACTACTCCCGAAATCTGCTCTGCTCTCTGAATTGCATAAGCCGCCTTATCGTAAATCGCAACCAGTTCTCCCATTCCATATACATAGTACTTTTCAGACTTCGACTTGTCATTCAGCGTGATCGTGATCGGCTTTTTCCCCACCACCTGCTTCGGACGCAGGATTTTAGGAACAGTATCGGAAATTCCTTTTTCATAAGTCAGCCGCATCTGCTTTTCTTTTAAATCTGTACTGAAAGCTTCCAGAGTTATACTTTTTGTCTTCTTTTCTTCGTTACTGCTGATATAATCCTGACTGGTAACTGTATAAGTCTCTCCTGATTTTACAACCCTGTTCAGAGTCATCATATTTTCTTCAATAAATACATCGGATATATAAATCTTATCTGCTGAGTATGTCTTCATCACTTCATTTTCTGAATTTCTGATCTCCAGCTCATACATCGGGAACAGTTCCCCTCCCGCTGCCGTATGACCGACATCTCCCTGCCGCAGATATCCATACACAAAATCTGATCCGATAAATCCAAGCGGTCTGATTGCTTCCCCTGATTTTGCGGCTACAGCATTTTCTTCATCTGTTTTCAGATTCAATACCTTGATTTCCTGTGCGGTATTGATCGTTCCTGACGTCTGGTATGCGATCAAATGCCCGTCTGCAGACACCGTATACTGCCCTTCTTCCAGATTTTTTGCCAACACTGTCTGCTCATCCTTTGTCAGATCTATCTTGTAAAACTTTCCGCCTGCCAGAATATACGAAAGATTCTGATCCTGATTGTAATACACCATTTTTCCAAGCTCTTCCTCTGCGATTGCAAATGATTTTGTACTTGGAATAAACGCTTTTTCCTGTACTACATTTTTTTCAATATCATAATAGTAAATATCAACTCCGACTTCTCCCTCATGTGCTCCGCGATTCATATACCCATAAACTGCAAACGCAGTACTTCCATTCTTTTCCACACTGATGATCCGGATATTATGCTGGTCACACCTGCTCCGAGCATCATTTCCTTCGATATTGCTAAAACTGAATACCTGTGCAAGCTCATTCTGCTTTACATTGTATGTCCATAAATTTCCATTTCTCACGAAAGAAACAATATTTCCTGACGAATTTGTTTCATACAATATATCGGACGATGCTATACCCAGAAGAATCCCGTTCTGATCCAGCACTTTCTGATTTGCATCAAAAATCTGTTCCATCTTCCGATTATAATCCAAAAGGTAGATTTCCCCCTGCACGTAGCGAATCCTGAAAAACTCGCGGACATCATACGTCTCGATCTCTCCCGTATCTCCGGCACATGTCACCTGATACTGTGCAAGCAGCGACGTATAGACGGAATTGCTCTCTTTAATGCTCCACTCCGGTTCCTCAACCACCTGCGGACTCAGATTTCCCCATGTCACATGATCTGCATCAGAATGGATGGTAACAGTCTGGTAAGTTGTATTGTCCCCTTCTGCACTCGTTTCAAGATAGTTTTTCAATTCCTCCTGACTGTTTTTTTCCAGCGTCTTTGCATGAAAATCCTGGGCAAAATCCAGACATTCTTTTAAAGAAAGTTCATCCGGTCTTGTAATTCTGGTATAAAAGTGAGCCTGTTCCTCCTCCATGGAAAGAATCACTTCCAGAACAGCTTCTGAAACTTCATCCGGAAGACCTTTTTTCAGATCCAGCAAAATCGTCTCATCAGAAATATCCTTCTGTTTGCCTTCCAGATAGGTTTCCTCTCCATTCAGCGAATACACTTTATATTCAACGCCTGTGATTTTATTTCCAAACTCTTCAATCTGTATCTGAAGTGTTCCGTTTGCCTCCAGGGGTGTAATGGTGTCCCGCATTGCCGTAACATCCATCTCATTTACATAGCCGGCCAGAGCATTCACAGTCCTGCCTTCCTTTTGAAATGAGATTCTCGGAAGTGTAGGATCTCCCAGATCGATGATCTGATCGTCTACACCATTGTTCATAAACAGACTGCTGACAAAAATTGCTGCCACAAATACTACAAGGAGTATTCCTGCCTTTCTCATTCTTTTTTTCATGATTCTGTCCCCTTATCTAATAACACTCCCAGCATTGGGTCAATCCCCAAAAATTTCCTGCACTCCCAAACCTGGCTTTCACTCCCCTGTTTTGCCTGATTCGTCTTTACTGCACGCAGAAGAATATTTTTCGGCGTATGTTCCATATCGATAAATTCCAGAACCTGAGTCTCATAACCAGACTGCTCCAAATATTTCGCTCGAAGTCCGTCTGTCAGAAGCGCCGCAAACCGCTCTTTTAAAAGACCATAATCCAGAATCGGCGCCAGCTTATCATATCCGGCTCCTTCCCGTTGCATCTGCCCATTCAATTCATGCTGACAGCATGGAACCGACAGGATGACCTTCGCATTCCATCCCACCGCTTTGGCAAGTGCAAAATCTGTCGCTGTATCACAGGCATGAAGCGTCACAACCATATCCACTTCTCTGACACCTTCATAATCCGCGATATCTCCCACCAGAAATTCCAGTTTGTCATATCCATATTTGCGGCTTAACTCATTACAATGATGAATGACATCCGATTTCAGATCTAACCCGATGATACGGATATCGTATTCCTTCAGAACATGCAGATAATAATACATGGCAAATGTCAGATACGATTTTCCACATCCAAAATCCAGAATCGTGATCTCTCTGTCTTTCTCAAGTTTTGGAAGAATATCCTCAATAAATTCCAAAAACCGGTTGATCTGCCGGAATTTATCAAATCTGGAATGTACAATTTTTCCATCCTTTGTCATCACACCCAGATCCTGGAGAAATGGAACCGGAATTCCTTCCTCTAAAATATATTTCTTACTTCTATTATGTGACAATTCTACCGGTCTTACACTGCCTTTTGACGCTTTTTTCTGAATGGTTACCTTGCCTTTTTTGCTCACTAAAACAGTGTAATTCATATGCACTGTAGATGCCTGCATCTGCCGGAATTCTTCCATATATTCCAGCAATCGGTCTCGTGCCGAAATCGGGTCCAGATTCTCATGAAAGGCCTGTGTTTTTGTAAAAGACTCCAGTTGAAAAAATAAATTGCCTTTTTTCTCGATCGGCCGAACCTTTACCTTTAAAATTCCCTCTTTTTTCCTCGGATTGCTCAAAACTGCCTGAACAAATTCTATATTTAAAATATCTGATAATAATTTTTTGATCGTTTCCATGCGATTCCCCTTGTCATTTGTTTTCTATATAAGCTATGTGTGAACAGTAACTATTGTAAAACAAAATAAAGTCTCGTGCAATAAAACAAGTCTTAAATTAAAAGAAGACGGGAAAAATTCCCGCCTCTCCTACTCTTCTTCAGAATTCTCTCTGAAAAAACATGAATCTTGTTCTTTTTTATCTGCTTTTCTAAAACGAACTGTCGCCTTAAAAAGATCTCCGTCCAGATATAATTCCAGTTTTCCGCCCTGCATCTGTACCAGACTTTTCGCAATCGATAATCCCAGTCCGCTTCCTTCGGTACTCCTTGAAATATCACCGCGAATAAAACGTTCTGTCAGTTCATCTGCTGAGAAATTGAGCGGATACTCCGAAACATTTTTCAAAGAAAATATCACTTCATCCTTATCAGTGCGCAGATCTGCATAAATTCTCGTCCCCGGCATTGCATACTTCGCCGCATTATTATAAAGATTTTCCAATACTCTCCACATTCTTCTTCCATCTACATGAATAATCGCCGGCTCATTTGGAAGTGTCTGAATCAGCTCCAGATTCTTATGTTCAAATTTTTCTGCAAACTCTCCCGTCGTCTGATTCATCATCTCTACCAGATTGACATCCATCAACTGCAGATTGATATTCCCGCTGCTCACCTTGGATGCTTCTACAACATCCTCTGTCAATGTTTTCAGACGCTGTGCTTTTGCCTCCAAAATTTCCAGATACCCCTGTATCTTAGGATCTTCAATATTGGATCGTTTCAGGATATCCACGTAATTGATAATGGAAGTTAGCGGTGTTTTGATATCATGAGATACATTTGTGATCAGATCCGTTTTCAGACGCTCGCTTTTCACGCTTTTTTCCACAGCCTTCTGCAATCCGGTTCCGATATCATTCAGCATTTCTGCTACTTCACGCTGTTCTCCTCTGAGATGTTCCAGAGAAATCTGATATTCCAGATCTCCTCCTGCAACTGCTTTGATTCCTTTTATGATTTTATTCTTTGCAATCGCATTCAATACCAGATAATACACAATGAATGCATCTGCTGCCAGCGTGATCAGCACAAATCCCGGCGTTCTGAATAATGCCAGCATCCAGTGGATTCCAATCAGTATCACCCCTGATACAACCATTCTCCACACCACATTTCTGTTTCTCCAGAATATTCTAAAGAATCTGCAAAACGCATACAATACGCTGTTCTTCCACATCGTTCCCGCTTTTATCCTGCGGACCAGGCTCAGATATCCGACCAGGAACATGATCATGGTATAAGCCGCTGTACATGCAAGTTGGATCATATCTTGCATTGTCGGAACATATCCGGATGCATATTCATAAGAATATCCGATCGTTGCAGTCATCAAATCCGTGCTTTCTGCAAAATACCCGAGGGCCATATTCCCATTATTCATCCAGAACATCATCGGAATTATCCAGATCCCAATCACAAACACTGCTGCAAGCTCCGTTTTCCATCTGTCAAATACATTCAAATGCACTCCGTCACTTCGGTTGTTTCTTCCGGCGACCACTGTCAGCCATATCAAACTCACGATTATCAGTAATACTGCCGCACCGAGCAGGATCACCGCACGATTGATATAAGGTGCATATTCATCATATAATTTCTTATCCAGATAAAAAGAATCCTGTATTGAAAACCTGGTATCTACTGCCGCTGCAAAAATAAAATCACCGTTGCTGTTTCTGCGCTGTGACTTTACAAACTCCTTCCAGTCATTTGCTGTGATATCCATATTGGTCTTAAAATCAGAAAGCTTTGGCTGAACAATCATATACTTCGCATTTTTCTGAATATCTGAGATATTTTCTTTTACACTGTTGTAATCCTGATATTCCTTGCGATTTGTATAAACTTTTTTTGTTTCTTTATCAACAAAAATATAGGCAAAGTTTGTATTTCCCTCTGTCCATTCTGCACTGTTCTGATAAGACTGGAAATCATAATAAAGATTTGACAGGATGCTGCCCAATTGTGCATACACTTCACTCAGCTTTCCATTCAGCTGCGGCGTCTGATTTACAACATCCAGAATATTATTTCCTCCATCCGGCCGCGCCTCTTCTTCAATGGCACCACTGAATCCCCAGAAATCCCGGTACACCGTCTCGCCTTTTTCATCCAGAATATCATGTCCGGCAAATTGACTGAGACTCACATTTCCAGAAGCCAGTGCATTTACAATCTCATCAGATGTATATCCATCTATATCCACTGTCAGCGTTTTCTTTTTCAGCAGACTTAAAAATTCATCCCAGTAATAGTAATGATAGGTTTTATCTGCTTTTTGACAGACAACGATGGGATTTTCCTGCGTTGCATAGTTATTTTGATACTCCTCACTCCATTTCTGAAGATCCGAGAGTTTATACCGCAGTCTTTCCGTCTCTTCATCATAGTGCCTTCCGTTATATCCATACTGCATGATATCGATCAGCTTATCCGGATTGTTTTTTCCATCTGTCTCGAAAATATCTTCATAGGAAATCTGACCTAAAACATCCATCGTAGCCCGGCACATCTGATTCTCAAATTCTTTGGAATCTGTATACTCTGTCGGCTTTTTATTCCAGATTTCTTTTACACTTACAGAATATGTGGAAATAATCACCAGACTCAGCAGTGCCGTAATTGCCGAAAGAACAGAAAGAAAGATCAAAATGCCTTTTACAAGCGCACTTTTATACCATTTACTCATGAAAAACTCCCTTCTATAATTTCTCGATCTTATATCCTACTCCCCATACCACTTTCAAATATCGCGGTTCCTTTGGATTGATCTCAATCTTCTCCCGGATATGACGAATATGTACTGCTACCGTATTATCCGCTCCGATTGCATCTTCATTCCAGATGGATTCGTAAATCTGATTAATCGAAAATACTCTTCCCTGATTCTTCATCAAAAGCAATAAAATATTGTATTCAATCGGAGTAAGGCGCACCATTTCTCCGTCTACCGTTACTTCTTTCAGATCATCATTGATCCGAAGGCCGCCAACCTCATAAATCGTCTCCTGCGTACTACTCACATTCCCGCCAAGCTGTGTGTAACGACGAAGCTGAGATTTCACTCTTGCAACCAGCTCCAGTGGATTGAATGGTTTTGTCATATAATCATCCGCTCCGATATTCAACCCCAGAATCTTATCCGCATCTTCAGATTTTGCCGATAAAATGATAATTGGAATACTGTTCGTTTCACGGATCTTCAAAGTCGCCCTGATCCCGTCCAGACGCGGCATCATAACATCCAGAATCAAAAGATGCACCGTTTCCGTCTCCAGCATCTTTAATGCCTGCATCCCATCATAAGCCTTCAGAACCTGATACCCTTCCTGTGTAAGATATATTTCAATTGCTTCTACTATTTCTTTATCATCATCACAAACTAAAATACTATACATTTTCATCACCTCCTTTACAGTATACATGATATTCTCATTTTTTTAAGAGCCATTGGGGAAAATCTTAGGAAATTCTTAATTCGATTTCATTTCTGTTTGTAACAATGCCGTTATAATCCTTATGAAAAACAATCACTGCTACTCTGCACATATTCCTCATTTTTTCATATAATAAACATAAGAAACCCGTTTTTATATTTTATGAAAGGATTATATAATGCAAATAAAAGGACTGGATGTCAGCGAATTTCAAGGAAATGTAGATTGGGAAAAGGTCAAAGCCGCAGGCTATCAGTTTGCCATGCTCCGTGCCGGCTATGGTTTTAACACGATTGATCCACAATTTAAACGCAATGCCTCAGAATGTAACCGGATTGGTCTCCCGATCGGAGTCTATTGGTTCTGCTATGCCCTGACTCCGGAGATTGCACGCCAGGAAGCTGATGGCTGTCTCAAAGCAATCTCCGGTTATCGTCTCGATTATCCTGTATGCTACGATATTGAACAGGCATCTGTAAACTATGCCGCACAAAACGGAGTTGCTTTCACACCGGAAACCGTAGGGAAAATTGTGCAGAATTTTTGTGACAGAATGGAAAAAAACGGATATTTTGCAATGTATTACAGCAACCGGAATTTCCTCAAAACGTACCGTCTTCTGTCACTTTCTTCAAGATATGCACTGTGGTACGCTTTTTATAACAGCAAGCTGGATAATACAGACTGCCAGATGTGGCAATTCACAAGTCAGGGAGAGATCGCCGGAATATCCGGGGACGTTGATCTGGACTATGTTTTTGTTGATTATCCTTCTATTATAAAAAATGCAGGACTAAATCATTTGTCTCAGAAACCGAAACCACCCGCCCCGCAATATACCGCTTATGTGATACGATCCGGAGATACGCTGAGTGAAATTGCCCAGCGATTTGGAACAACTATTGCCACTTTGCAAGCATTAAACAACATTCAAAATCCAAATCTGATCTATGCCGGGAATACAATACGGATTCCAAAATCCTGACATGTTTTAAGAATTTCATAAGAATTTTTCTATTTCTTTAATAGATTCAACATACTTTGGACACATTTATTCCGTATACTAATACTCAGATAGTTGATAAACAACTATCTCCCCCCTCATAAAGTAACGGCATCTTGGGGCGACCCAAGATGTCACACTTTACTCTCATTCCTTTAGATAACTATAAAACAACGAAGCCCGTTAGCCCTTGTGGTTAGCGGGTTTTCGCTGTTCTGTACTTGTTGCAAAATCCGCTTCGGTCAAATCTCGGTCAAATAATTTTCTAAAGAAATGTTGCACCTTTTCTATTCTCTTTCTTATTCTTGTTCTGATTATATGATTTCCTTATACAAATTCTGTAATTTATCCATTTCCGATTTTGCTTTATCATCTGTGACGTGCGTATACAAATCCAGTGTGATTGCTATGGAATAATGTCCGAGGAATCCTTGTACTACCTTTGCGTCAATCCCGGCTTCAAAACAACGCGTTGCAAAAGTATGACGAAGTGCATGTGGATAAAAATGCGGAATCGGTATAAACACTGTCTTGTTTTTCTCTGCCTGCTTTTTTCGTTCCTTATTGATAGATTTTTCTATCCAGTCTAACGTCACTTGAAAGGTGTGTTCTGTAATCGGTTTTCCGTTCTTTCCAACAAACACAAGATTTTCAAATCCCTCTAATGGTTGCCATTCACTAGCTGACAACTGCATTTCTTTCAACTGAATCCACTGACGTTTTAAAGCCTTATACACACTGTCCTGCATGGGAATCGTCCGTATACTGTTCTTTGTCTTTGGTGTCTGGTACTTGAATACATACTTCTTTGTTTCCTTATCTTTGATATACACCAACGTTTTATTTACAGAAATTTCCCGTTTCCGAAAATCTACATCATCCCATGTAAGCCCAAGCAGTTCTCCGCCACGCATTCCCGTTCCGAGTGCTACCTGTATGAGATTCTCGTGTATTCTCTCCTTTGCGTGTTCCAATACTTCCCGTTGTTCTTTCACAGTCAGTACCCGTATCTGTTTTGTCTTTGTTTTGGGAACTTCCACTCCTGCACATGGGTTGAATGTAAGAATCCTGTTATGCACTGCATATTTGAACATAGCATTGAGAATATTATACACATCCCGTATAGTCTTTGTGCTGTAATCATCATCTGCCATATTCTGAAGCAGACGTTCCAAAATAATCGGATTAAAATCTGCCACACGTTGTTTTCCTATCTGCTTCTTTATGTAACGTCTGTAAAAATCATCATAACGTACTTGTGTACTCTCCTTGATAGTCCGCTTCTTATGGGTATTCAGCCAGATATCAAACCATGTATCCAGAGTGATATTATCGCCCTTTCCTTTCAACCCATGCTTGACTTCATAGCGTAAATCTTCCATTTCTTGAACTAACTTTTTTAAGTCCGCATTATCTTTTGTATACGTTTCTCCTTTGTAATAAAACCGCCCTCTGTAAATTCCGCTTTTTCTCTGCATAATTCCCGGCGGTAATGGATTTCCTTTTAAGTCCTTGCCCAATCTGCACGCTCCTTTCCGTGCAAGGACTATCAGAACTGGTCTGACAGTATTATATGCTTATTTGTGTTTATACTGCAATTACTTCATATTTATTTTTCAGATTATGCCCTTCGTTTTTCTTCAAAAACTGGTCTAAAACCTCAGAGCGTATAAGAATCTTATTTCCAATCCTTATGACCGGAATCTTCTGCCATGTAATCAGCTTTCGCAGATTATTTCTTCCAATTCCCGTATACTCTGACGCTTCATTCACTGTAAGGGCTTTCTTTGTCTGTATCGTTTTCTGTGTATGTTCTGTCAAAGATTCTCCTTTCTTCTTCCCTCAAAAGGAAAGATTTTTTATAGTCCTCATATATGCGTTGTTGTTCTTCGTTCATCTGCCCCCGTTCTATTAGCTGGCGGATATAATCTCTGTTATCCAGTTTTCCGATTTTATCCATTAGCTTTAAAGAGGGCGAAACTGCTACGTTCAGCCACTGCCATGTTCGTTCCAGTGTCTTTTTCTCTGGATTCATGGTCAACTTTATCTTCCCTACATCCTGCATGAGTTCTTCCCACGGGGAATAAGTAGGATAAAGCCGTTTTCTTGTAACCGTGCTGTTTTCCGGCTTCTGTAAAAACCGCACTTTCTCGTTTAATACAGACAACGCAATCCGTGCCACATCCCTGTCTTTCAGAAGTTCTTCTACTAATCTGACCGCTTTTTTGTGCCGGAATCGAAGTTCATATCTGTTCCAGTCCGGGTTGAGTTCTTTTCCGAACTTTTCTGCCTGTTCATATCCCTTTTCATAGAATGTAATCCGAAAATCACTGTGTTTACTGCCGAGATATAGTGTTTTTCCCTGCGCTTCTATTTCATCCTCTTTCAGTCTATCAGAACGATTCTCTGCTGTATCACGCAACTGACTAGATATCAGCCCCTCGTTTTTCAGACGAATCAATTCCGGGATAGACAGATAAGGCTTTGTATCGTCGATTGCCAAGTCTATCCTCGGAAAATTCACCGGGTATCTGCAAACTCTTTCCAGAAAATCAAACCATGTTTCCTTATTCATCATAAGGAAATTTTCATAATTCCTGCACCCCGAACCACTCATAAGAATCTGAAATCCCTCATACTGTGCATTTCCTGTCGGTTTCAGAATCTTGATATTGTCAAATCTTGCTATCAGTTCGTGTCCAGCAATTCCTTTTTCCTTACCATGCAGTTCCATAAAACTCAGTGGAATCCGCAAGATATCTTCTATGATTATGAACACGTCTACACCTTTGACAGTAATCTGACACCAGTCAATCAGTGCTGTCAAATCTTCTTTCTGACGAGTTACCCCCCTGTTAGTATAGGGGGGTTCTGAAATTTTCATTACCTCTGTTATCATCATCCCTGCCTTTCGTAGTATGCCGTGGCTTTCGCCACGTTCCCGGAACTTCTCTACTCCCTTTGCTCCTTTCACGCTGTACGGAGCAGTCCGCAGAGAATTTCCGGGAACAGTCTCTACACGTTTCCTTTTCCGGTAACAACACGGATACCCTTGCAGGAGATTCTGTCCACCAATACCGGGAAGTTTCCTCTCTGCACATAAGGGGCATATACCGCTTCTTCTAGTTCTACCACTGTGTAAGGCTCTACCTTTGGAAGTTCTGTTGCTTCCAGACGGATATCTACGCTGTTTCCAAGTTTCATGCTTCCGAGGTGAAGTTTCAATGCTTCCACTTCCTCGGTTTTCTTCCGGGTTTCCTTATCATACTTGTAGCAGTAGTCTGCTCCCATGTAACGGAGTTCCCCGAACGCTTCTCTGACCTGTTCTTTTGTCAATGTAATCTGCATGCTACATTTCTCCTTTTTTGAAATCATGGTGAATGAGTGTCTGTAAGTGTGACAAGTCCTTTTCATATCCACGTCTATATTTATTTCATTACTTTTCTCCTTACCTCTTAACCTCATCATAGACCTGTTTTTTCTTCTTGTCAACAATTATTTTACTTTTTCCCTTACTTTTTATTTTTGTATTTCAAACGCTTAACTATATCTTTTTATAACTTATTATAATTTTACCCTTACATTTATCCTTATCTTGTGTTATGATGAAAACAGAAACGAGGTGTGCATATGTTTGTGAATAAAGAAGCAGTAGGAAAACGAATTTTACAGATACGCAAGAAATACGGTTACAGTATGCAGAAGTTTGGGGAAATCATAGATAATGCCCCGAAAGGCTCTGTAAACAGTTGGGAAAAGGGTGTGAATCTTCCCAATGAGAAACGCTTGAAGCAGATTGCCACGTTGGGCAATATGACGCTGAATGAACTTCTGTATGGTTCATTTAAAGAATATGTAGATATGCTTATCACAGAAAAACTGGGGATTGAACTGCCGGAAGAATTTACCAGAACTTTCTATTCTCTTTTAGAGCAGAACGGATTTACCTACGGGGATGATATCGAGATTGTCCGGCTTGTAAACGGCTTTCTGACTTATCATAACCTTACAACAAAAGAAACCGCCATTTTCTATCAGCCAACTGCATACTCCGGCGATTATTTTGACGGTATCATACAAAAAGCGGATTCTTCCGTTCTGGTCTGCCGGGCATATGCAGATAAGGCAAACAACACCTTACATATCATTCCGGCTTTTGAGAATGGACAGACTGAGGAAGTAGCAGACTTCTTTCATGCACTGAAAAGCATAACCGCTCCACACAACAACAATTATTTCACTTCCGGCTTTCTGACACTCGGACTGGCATTGAGAGATTCCAAAGTAATTATCTATGGAATTGATGAAAAACAGGGAACAGCACAGGTAATCCCTTACGAATATGATTGCGAATCAGACGCTTATATCCAGAATGAACATCTGTCATATACCAGACAGGATAGCTTTTTCCGAGAAGCCACGAAAGAAGCGGTCTATTGGAAAATGCAATCCGACAGAAGTAACCCATAAGATAAACAAGAGGACTTGCAAGGTTTGTGACCTTTCAAGTCCTCTTATGTATCATGATGGTATTGGCTGTGTCCGTTCCGTAAAGGACTGCCCTACGGCGTCTCGGCTTCGCCTTGTTCCTTTACCTCACTAATAATAATGTTCTGATAGCAGAACTCTTACTTATACTTTTATCTTACTATTCTTTCAATTTTTACCGTTTCACCATCAATATTATACTTAAAAAAATAAAATTTAATAACATTTCCTTCTGATACTTGTTCTAGATCACCTTTACACTTAGTACAATCTAAACTAACTTTTGTCGTATCAAAAAATAGACTACTTTCTTCCTTCTCATTTAGTTCTATTAAAAGTGTATCAAAAGTTTTCTCTACAACAACCCCACTCAAATGAAACCAATGAGAATTATCATCTCCACTAGAACGCAACTCCATATTTTGACGATTCTCCTTAAAAACATTTCCTTTTACGCCAAGCACAATTAATACTATTGCAAGCAAAAGTATGATTAACAAAATCAATCGTTTCTTATCCATTAAATGTAGTCCCCGATATGTCTGTCCAACTATCAAAATCAAAATTCAAATAACGTACTGTATCCCCCCATCCATCAAATACCATCAATGTATGTACTGTATTTCCAGAATTATATGCTCGCAAAGTTGCATATCCCTCTGCTGCCATTGAATGCCCCGCACGTTCTCCAGTATCACTGCTAATTATACCACAATGGACAACTGCTATATCTCCTCTATCAATGCAATTAGTGAAAAAATTATAATTGGGACTATAGTCAGTATTTTGTGTTACAGAAACATTCTTTCCAGCACAAAAGTCCACAAATCCAGGTCCAATATTGCCAATAGTTGTTGAACCATATGTTATTCCTCCACTCTCCGATGAAACTGTCGTTCCTGTTGAATCCCAAATATCCATATAATCACCTGCAATATCTGTATAATCAACAGCATTATAATATGCACCACATGCTAATAATGCACTAACTGCACATGCATAATGTCCTGTTACACTTTCTATATACGGCTCATTAAAGGAAATAAATTCTTGAAGATGATTTGTTGAAACAAGCGTGTAGTTTTCATAAACTTCATCAATATCTAGCAAAACCTCATCCCAAGTAGCTGGGTCTTTTCCCCTACTCTCATTCAAGGACAGTACTGTTTTTTCTAATGTTTCACCATAATTCGTTCTAATCTTTCCCAAATTATCAACAATACCATATTCAAACGGAGCTATTTTATATATTTCAGAGGTATTTGCTTTTTCACTAAATACATTTGCTTCACTTTGATAAATCACCTCATATGGATTTGCTGAATTATTACCAAATGAGTATTCTGATATCAAAGATTCACACGTAGTATCAAAAACTACATATCCATATGGTTTGTTTTCTAAATTGTAATTTACAATATATCCAATAGCTTGACCTGTTGTATCATAAAATTTTCTCGGATTATTAGCAACAATATTGCTATTTTCTCCTATTCCCTTTGCAAAACGTTCTGCCATCTGTATCGCCAAATCATCCGTAACATTTACAACAGAAGTATTCTCCGATGCATGGACAGGAACTATTGACATAATAGTCAATATAAAGATTGTCAAAAGTGAAGCAAATCGTTTAAAAATTTTTCTCATAAATATCCTTCCTCCTTAGATTATATATTTACTTTAATATTATATCTTATTCCCTATTTTGTCTATATTTTTTTATGTTTATTTCAAATATTTCATTCTATTTTATTTTTATCAAACTATTTTCAAACAAATCCAAACAAAGAATCTCGGGGCAAATTTCGGTCAAATCAGGATAAATAAATATAACACTTTATATGTAAGTCAATTTTAAAAAAGCCTGTAATTCCGGGCTTTACAACACTTTGTAACACAATATAAACCAGTTCGATAATCCCTCATTCCTTTAGATAACTATAAAACAACGAAACCCGTTAGCCGAAAGGTTAGCGGGTTTTCGCTGTTCCTGCATCTCCCCCAAATGTCTTTTGGGCAAATTTTTCTAAAAGAATATCTGTTGATTTTATTCTTTAAATAATATCTTCCTATAAGTTTTGCAACTTTTCCATTTCTGATTTTGCTTTGTTGTCTGTAAGTTGTATTGGCTTATTACAATCTCCTTCTGCATTTGATAATACTAACATAATTTTCATAGCTGCCACTTATATTTCAAATTACTTGCATATATGGATTCTGACAAAATATCTTGTCATGCAACAATGTGTTTGATAAAATAAGACAAGGCACTACATGAGAATGGTAGGCGGTTAGTCCTTCAACAGGGGGACTGAACCCTCTGATTGCATATATTAATCAATCAAAAAAGTAACCGCCCCTCAGCCAAAGGATTGCGGTTACTTTTTTGTAACTTATTAAATCTGGACTAACCAACTATCAGTAGTGCCTTATTTATATCTATAATATACCACCCGTTAAGCACATTGTAAACATGTAACTTTGTAAATATGTAAACATTTCAAACTGTTTTCGGACTTTTTAACACATTATAATACTATATAAATTAGTTCAATAGTACCTATTTCCTCTTTAGATAACTATTTTTCTTTCAGCGAAACTGCCTTTGAATTTGAACTGTTTAGAAACCATGTTCCAGACACATGAATTGTCACACAGACAATGTCTGAGAGTTTGATGTATTTCCTCTATACTACACGCTTTATTATGTCCCGCAGAAGTTACTTGATTTCTACGGGACATTCTCTTACTTTCTGGCAAAATGTATCTGCCGCAGTTCCTCTACATCATCGCAGATCGGATGCAACGGACACAGATCGCAATCCAGAATAATATTTTTCAAAATATGGTCAAATGCATTTGTGATCTCATCCACCTTTTTCCCCTGTGCGATGAGCTGGTCCATCACCGGAAGCTCCCGTGTGATAAACAGAATCTGGACATGCTTTGCCTGAAATTCTTCTTTATATTTCTGGATCATCAGATTTCCCACGGTCGCAAAGTCCAGTGCTTTTTTCATTGCTTTTTTGCTCACCCGCACCTGTTCTTTTTGATCCATGCTGGACGACAGCATCATGTACCCTTCCGGAATGATCTTAAATTTTGCGAATTCCAGTTTTTTGATCCGCTGGTACGCTTTATCCTGATCTTCGATCGGATCAATCTGGATCCACGTGATCCTGGTAAACGGAACATTCTTTTTGATCTCCGGAAGATCCGGTCCATATAAAAGAATCTTGTCTTCGGGAAGTAACTCTTTCGAAGAGGTCACCGCCTGATAACACGTGGACGGCTGCGAACGGATTCCCAGCTCAAACGCCACTTCTTTTTGAAGCAGGAATTCATTTTCTTTGAGCAGATTCCATGGTTTTGCATGATTCCTGTTCAGCTCTTTTACCGGGAAAGGCTTCAGTAATTCTCTTGTTGTCTCGATAACTTTATCATATACTTGCATAACTAAATGTGATCCTCTACTTTTTTCGTCTCATGATAATGAAGCAGCTTGTCATAAATAAATTCGATCAGCTTGGAATCTGCATTGGTCATATAGATGGTAAACAAAACCGCTGTCACTGCACTCACGGCAAGAAACACTTTTGCAAAAAATCTGACTGTTTTTTTCATCCGGATCGCCCCTTCCTTATAAGTCTAATCCCTTTTGTCTCGCATATTCTGCCGCTCCGAGCGCACCCATCAGCTGCGGATCGATCTTAAGTTCTATGACCTTCATACGGAGCACCTTCTCAATCGCTGCTTTTAATCCTTGATTTTTCGCACATCCGCCCGTCAGTGTGATCGCATCTTTCGCTCCGGCTTTTTTCGCCATTACAAAACAGCGTTTTGCAACCGCCTGCTGAATTCCTGCCGCAATTTCATTCTGCGGTTTTCCTTCTCCGACCAGTGTGATAACCTCAGACTCTGCAAATACCGTACACTGTGCCGTGATCGGGATCACATTTTCCGCTGTAAGACTCAGCTTCGAAAATTCTTCCAGAGACATCTCGAACGCATTCGCCATGGATTCAAAGAAACGCCCTGTACCGGCCGCACATTTGTCATTCATCGCAAATGTTTTCACCGTTCCGTCCGTATCAACCGCAATTCCTTTTACATCCTGTCCGCCGATATCAATGATCGCCCGCACCGACGGATCTGTCACATGCACACCCATTGCATGACAGCTGATCTCGGAAATATTTTCATCTGCCTGCGGTACTTTGTTTCGCCCGTATCCGGTTCCGATCAGATACGTCAGATCGGAAATCTCCTTCAGACCGGCATCCGCGATCGCCTGATCCAGCCCTGCCTTGGCGCTCTGCGCACTGTTGATCTTACTCTTGATCGTATTTGCTGCAACGATCGCCCCGTTTTCATCCAGGATCACCGTTTTCGTATAGGTCGAACCTACATCACATCCCCCGAAATATTTCATCTTTTTCCCTCCTTACCAGGTCAGTTCATCACTATAATCCAGATAGGTCGGATCCAGTGGTTCTTCCCTGAACACCGTTGACATATATTTGTTGACTGCATCGCGCATTGCTTTTCTGGACACGGTTCTCGGATCCATCAGATCATGCTGTACCCAGATCAGATGAATGCCCCGCTCTCTTGCCTGATCTTCAAACAATCCATGAAGACCGCCAAAGTTTTTGCAGGAAACATGATCGTACATGATCACAATATTCGCATTAAATTTCTCGCACATCTTCCAGCACTCATCCAGCGCATTAACATATCCGCCGTTGCTGTGGGAACGCATCATCATCCGCTCATATGCCATTGCCATATCCGTCAGCGCCTGTTCTTTGTCCCCGATATGATAAAAATGATAACTCAGCATACTTTCCATATCGACCAGAGTGCGAATTCCCCACGTATGTTCCGCCCAGGTTGTAAAATGGGTGTAGTAATGTGCCGGACAGCACCATACAATGGCGCGGTATTTATAATCTCTTCTGTCTGCTTCCCGGTCCTTTTCATATCCTTTGAGCATCATCTTTGTCACTTTTTCATCCTGCTTTGTCATAAACGGATCCAGACAGGCCGCTGTCTGGAATTCATACTCTCTCTGAAGGGACAGCGCACTTCCTATGACCTGCGGATAAGGCGTACAGTTGACATCCCATTTGTCCAGCATGCACTGTGTTGTCTTATTATATTCTTCTGCCTTTTTCCAGAATGCATCCCAGTCCCACTTCACGTCGTAAGTCTCTTCGATAAACCGGATACAGTTCTTCAGATCCTTGACTGCATACGCATTCGTCTCAGGCTCATTAAACCGCTGCGGCGGGGTCAGCGTAAAGCTCGGCAGTTTTTTCATATAGCGGTCCATAAACAGAGCCGCGCCGAGAGATCCGTCACACGGCATAGAACTTGTGATAAAAGAACTCCCCACCTGCGGATAGTCATCTACAATCGCACATCCAACCTCTGCGGATGGAAGCGGACACACATCTGCCGCCAGTCCCATACGCTCTGCCGCATCTACATACATAATATTTGCGTTCTGATCAACCTCTCCCGGAAGGCAGACCGGTGACATGGCAATATCGATCCAGTCCAGCATCGGAAAACCTGCCATAATGATCGATGGGGTCATCTCGTCAAACATCACCGTCTTTGCACGTAATTTTGCAGCACGTTTATTATTTGGTGAATTGAGATTCTCATCTCGTTCAATGATCTTGGCGATCACATCTACCGAGTTATGTACCACTCCGTAAAACTGTTCCTGCGTATAACGGAGCTGTTTTCCGCGCAGTCCCAGCTTATGGCGGTCCAGCATATTCGCCACCGTCAGATAAGAAGCCATCCACGGGTAACGCACAAAGGATTTCGTCAGCGCCACCGGATGCTTTCCGAGTGTCACTGCCATATATCCATATACCTTCAGCCAGGAGGCAAAATCATACGCTGTATCTCTTACCCCTTTCCACTCCCTCTGGTTCAGAGAACGGTACCCTTCCGTATAGTAATCTCCAAGCCCTTCATTATGCAGCTTTACCCTTGGTTTTGCATAATGCCTGACATCCTTTACAATCCCCGGAAGTGCTTGTTTCAACTTCTGGATTTTTGTTCCTCGTCTCATTTTCCGGCCTCCTCTCTGCGAGCTTTGATCTTCTTGATTTCCAGACTCTCCACAAATGCCTGTACCCGGGTTCGAAGCTGTCCGCTTGATTTTGCCTGATACGGCCGGTCAATTGATAAGGTCGGTATCTTATATTCTTCGGCAAGAACATGACTCTGCAGTGTTCTCTCAAAAGACCAGTAGGAACAGAATTTCATCTGCTCATAAATAATACCGTCTGCATGATATTCCTCCACCAGTTTCGCCGCCTGATCCTGTCTGTACTTGATCTTATTTGGCGTGACATACCTCGGACAGGAGGTCTGATCAATATTGATCCGCACAATCTGAGTGAGCACATCCTCCGTATCATTTAATACAATTTCCTGACGGCCCGGGATCGATCCATAACAGAACCGGTCTGCGGCAACATAAGCACCGCTGTCTTCCACCAGTTCGATCATATCCGGATCATCGATCTCTCCGCCCACGATCACAACTCTTGCACGGAATTTTGATTTTTTATCCGGCTCCCTGTGTTTGAGTTCCTCCAGTGTTTCATACAATTTATCCAGGATCAGATCTTTTGGACAGACATAGGTTGCAAGAACAATCTTGTGAAATTCTGCGCCTGTGATCACCGGATTTTCTGCTTTTCGCATTTCTCCCATCTCAGAAATGATCCTGCAGATCTCATTGTGCTTCTCCACAGCTTTTCTCATCGCCGCATCGGATATATCCGTTCCATACCGTTCATGCAGCGGTTCCAGCACCTTTCTTCGCAGCTGCTCTACCACATGCTCCACCGTGATTTCTTCATCTTTTCCCGGCACATCCACATAGCTGATAAAGAAATTCTTTTTCTCTTTCCCCTGGATCTCCAGCAGTTCCATATTTTCGTAACACCGGTTCATGCATTCACAGATATCAACCCCGGCAATCGCATCCAGAAACTGAAATCCGCCCTCGATTGCCCGTTCCAGCAATGCTCTGGAAAATTCACAGGCACTGCTTGCCAGATAATACGTTGCAATCTCTGTAGAACCCATATACGGAGCCCGTAGTCTGACAGAAAAACAGTGATCCAGATTCAGCAGCACTTCCGGGATATGAAAACAGGTGTACCCAACAGCGACCCGGTTCTCCTTCTGCGCTTCCCGGACCAGATCGTTACAGGCACTGTCCAGTAACTTTTCAAAATAGATCATATGTTTTAGATCTTTCATAACAGCCCTCCTGACACTTACAGCAGAATGCCGAACTTCTGCATTGCATCCCGCACATTGACTACCACAGGTGATTCTTCTGGAAGCTCCATAATGCTGCGTCCTTCAAAATCATACAATGCCAGTTTTTTGTCTGACGGGATCGCTGCCAAAAGCTCCAGACCTCTGGTATCCAGTCTTTCGATCATCGCCGGGTCCTCCACCCGGTTCACGATCAGACCGATGCGGTCATATTTCACCAGCTCCATTGCAACATTTTCAATTGTCTTGATGACTTCCAATCCCTTTTTGCTGGTATCCGAGATCAAAAGCAGATGGGTCACTTTCTCCATTACACGGCGGTTGATCTGCTCAATGCCTGCCTCTCCGTCAATGACCACATAATCAAACTGCTCTGAGATCATCGTGATCACTTCTTTTAAATATGAATTGATGCGGCAATAACATCCGGCTGACTCCGGACGTCCGATTGCAAGAAACGCAAAACCTTCTTTTTCGACGATTGCCTCTGCGATCTTATACCTGGACTCAGACAACAATTCCATTGCTTCCTTTGTATTTCCATCCTCCACATTCGCAACAATTTCGTTTCGAATGTCATCCAGCGTCAGTTTGGGCTCAATTCCCAGTGCTGTAGCCAGACCAATCGCCGGATCTGCATCAATGGCAAGGATCTTTTCCTCCGGAAATTCCTCAACCAGAAGCTTTACAAGAGCTGCGGAAATAGAAGTCTTTCCCACGCCCCCTTTTCCGGTCAATGCGATAATTTTTGTCTCTCTGCTCATACCTTTTCTTCCTTTCCACTAAATCCGCACTGCAAGATGATATGCACCGCGTACTGCCTCCAGAACTCTTCCTGCCCGGCTGCTGTCTCCAATGTTATAAATCTCTTTTGCCAGATGTTCTTCTCCCGCTTCAAAGAAAAATGTCTCATCCGCTTTTCCCCCCATTGCCAACACGATCAGATCTGCCGGAATCTTCTTCTCCACGATTTCTTCTTTGATTGCTTTCTCCATCGGGTTCGGAATATTCGGAGGAAGCAGCGGCTGCCAGGTATTATACGGATCCGGCACAGTTTGGGACTGATTCTGTTCCACATAAACGCCGTCTTTTGCAAGCGCTTTTACCTTTGTACAGTTATACAGCCGCACCCCTGATTTTTCCAGATAATGAAGCAAATGTCCTCGGTTTGCTGTACAGACCCCCATCATAAAATGAGGCAGCATTTCCAGAACCGTAACGTTCTTTCCATATTCATTTGCCAGCCAGTGTGCAGTCTCACAGCCTACCACTCCACCGCCTACGATCACGATATTATTTGCACCTTCCGCTTTTTCCGGATGTTCCAGAAGGTCTGTTCCAAGGATTAGATTTGCCTCCTCTCTGCCTTCAAACGGCGGAAAGATTTCCTTTGTTCCATACGCAAAAATAACTGAATCATATGCTTTTTCTTTTAGAAGTTCTGCAGTCACCGTTGTATTTTTATGTACCTGAAGCTGATACTGCTCCTGACAAAGCTCCACCTGTTTCTCAAGGTATGCCAGATAGTTGCGCAGGTCAAATTTGATCTTCGGAATACTTCCTACAGCAATCTTGCCGCCCAGCTTCTCTGATTTTTCATACAAGGTTACGTTGTGTCCGCGTTTTGCCGCGATCAATGCAAATGTAATTCCTGCCGGCCCGCCTCCCACAACAGCAATGTTTTTCTTTTTCTCAGCCGGTGTAAAGGTTTCCGGAAAACGTTCCTCGAATCCGGTTCGCGGATTAACTGCACACTGAGGATGCCCTCCCAGAATAAACTCATTAACGCAGCCTTCCTGACAGCCGATACACGGCCGGATCTCCTCCACATTGCCGGCAAACGCCTTGTTGCACCAGTCCGGATCTGCAAGCAGTGGTCTGGCAAGCATCACCATGTCGCAGTCACCATCCCGGATCGCTTTTTCTGCGATATCCGGATACCCCAGTTTTCCGACTGCAACAACCGGAACGTCCACTCCGGTATTCGATTTGATACGATTTCTGCGGAAGAATTCTTTTGCGATCTTGGACATATCAAGGAAACATCCCGCCGGCATTCCCTCCGGTGGATGCGGCAGCCACCAGTTGTCATAGCAGCCCAGATCCACATCAAACAGATCCACTCCGGCACGGACCAGTTTCGCCATATAATGCAGGGTATCCTTAATCGTTCTTCCATTTTTAAACCGCTTCAGACTGCTGACTTCATTCATCCGTTCCTGATATGTTTCGTTCAGTGCCAGTGAGAGGTCAATCCGATACATGATCGGGAAGGAATCTCCCGCCCTCTTTCGAATCTCACGGATGATATCAAGCCCAAACATTTCATAATCTTTATAGCGTCCCATCTGTCTTCTGTTAAATGCCGGATTCGTCATCTGTTCCAGCAGATATCCTTCATGCCCATGCAGGTAGATACCGTCTAATCCCATCTCTTTTGCATCTGCTGCCGCCTGCCCGCAGTTTTTTACAATTTTTTTCAAATTGGCATCTGTCAGCGGAATACATGGAAGCTGCGGAATATAAAAGCTCGGATTCACGGACGCAGAAACCGGAATCTTATGTTTTGTCATCACACAAGTCGGTGGTCCTACTCTTCCAAGTCCCGGTGTAATCTGAATAAAGATTTTACTTCCATACGCATGTACTCCCTGTGCAAGATCTCTCCAACCTGCAAACACTGTTCTGGCATGATCGATTCTCGGAAACAGTGACAGATCATCCACCTCTGTCACCGTCGGATCGATTCCGTGACTGACCGGAATCAGCCCTGTTGTCAAAAGCCCTGTCCCCCCTTTTGCACGGGCGAAAAAGTACTGAAGCATCTTGTCATTGGGACGTCCTGACTCTTCACACATATTCAGATTCCCCATCGGTCCCATTACCACGCGGTTTTTGATCATAGTCTTATTCACCTGAATCGGAGAAAACAGGGCCTGATACGGATACAATTCCTTCGTCATCTCCCCGGAGCTCATCCTGCAGTTTTCTTTTTCCTGTTTCACCCAATCCCCATAGGTTTCTTCCAGTCTGACTAACTTTTCATCGCATTTCAATGTTTTTGCACCTCCTGTTTTACGACATCTTTTACCCAAACTAATTTTGAGCATTTTGCACTAAAATCATATTTCAATTATATCATTTCAGTGCAAAACAAACAACTCAAAAAAAGACCCGAAAGGGAGTATATCACTTCCACTTTCAGGTCTTCTCTATTATTTATTTACGGATCATCTCCATATATGGCAGTACTTCATATCCTGCTTTTTTATAGACATGAACTGCTCTTTCATTTTCTTCTTCCACTTCCAGGCGAACTACCACGTCTGCGTATTTTTCTTCTATATATTCAAAAAACTTACTTCCGATACCAAGTCCTCTGCTTTCTGGCTTCATATACAGATCTTCGATCCAGACACACTGCTTTCCAAACTCTGTGGAAAAGCTTTTGGCTGCCATGGCATACCCCAAAAGCTGCCCTTCATTTTCAAACACATATCCTTCCAGATATGGACTCCCTCCTATGCATGTTCTGATATCATTCTCAAAAATCTCATCCGATCCATTACTCTGCACTGCGGGAGATGCGTAAAATACCCGCATCATATCCAATACTTCCTGTTTATCCTGTTCCATCATATTTCTAATTGTAAATTCCATCACTGTCCATCCTTTTCTTTATTCTGCCAATACGCTCTTATGCCGTTTCAGATATTTTCCGTCTCCTTTTTTACCTAAGAACTGATTCTCTTTCACGATCACATGCCCTCTCTGCATGACCAGTTCAATCTCACCTTTCACTGCCATCCCCTCATAACAGGTATAATCTACTGCACTGTGCATATCCGCATGTGTCAGTATGCGCTCTTTCTCCGGATTTAAGAGAATCAGATCCGCATCTGAACCCGGCAGCAGAGTTCCCTTCTGCGGATATAATCCATACATCCGGCTAGGATTCGTACACAGATAATGCACCATCTGCGGCAGTGTAATTCTGCCTTTCATCACACCCTCAGAGAACAGAATGCGCATCCGCTCTTCAACTCCCGGTGCACCGTTTGGACAAGCTGTAAAATCCTGCGCTCCTGCCTGCTTTTCTTTCCCAAAGTGAAACGGGCAGTGATCTGTTGCCACAACATCGATCACGCCATCCTTTAATGCCTGCCATAATGCATCCTGATCCTCTTTTTTGCGAAGCGGCGGAGACATGATCGCTTTCAGCCCTTCCTTGGGATCTTCATACATCTCATCCGTGAGAGTCAGATATTGCGTACAGGTCTCCACTGCAAAATTCTTCTGGTGGGATGCCCGCGCTTTCATAACCTCCATCAGCCCTTCTTTGCTGGACAAATGTACAATATACAGCGGTGCATCACCTGCCATGGCTGCCAGATGCAGCAGACGGTCCACTGCCTCCGCCTCACAACGCGCCGGTCTGCTGAGCGGATGATACTTTGGCTCTGTACATCCCGACTCGCGGTATGTCTTCCTAAGATAATTGATCACACCATCATTCTCGCAGTGCACTGCGATCACTATCCCGTCCTTTTTTGCTTCTTT
The DNA here is from genome assembly GCF_008121495.1 of Mediterraneibacter gnavus ATCC 29149. Lineage (NCBI taxonomy): Bacteria > Bacillati > Bacillota > Clostridia > Lachnospirales > Lachnospiraceae > Mediterraneibacter > Mediterraneibacter gnavus. The sequence continues at coordinate 1,164,209 of NZ_CP043051.1, forward strand.
GAGTACCTGAAAAATCTCGTCATCAGTCAACATGTCATCATATGTCGTATATACCTTAAAACTTGTAATTCCATCATTTTCGGCAATCTCTTTCATCTCCCCCAGTATGGATGCATTGACATGCTGGATCACCCCATGAAATCCATAATCAATGACTGATTTCCCATCTGCCAGACGATGATATTCTTCCACCTGATGCCACAGGCTGCATCCCTTCGGGCCGAACGCCATGTGATCCACGATCGTCGTTGTTCCTCCACAGGCTGCTGCCACCGTTCCATCATAAAAATCATCCACTGCACGATACTTTCCTGACTGCAGATCCATATGCGTATGTACGTCCACACCCCCCGGGATCACATATCTGCCTGTGGCATCGATCACCTCGGCATCCTCCTCTTCCAAAACTGTTCCTATGGACTTTATTTTTTCATCTTCGATCAGAATATCCCCCTGAAATACCTGCGACTCTGTTGCGATCATACCATTTTTTACTAATAATTTCATAGGACTCCTCCTTTTTCCGGCATTTCTATCTGTTCATTTGATATTTATAGAATACTCTTATCAGCACATGAATTCAACCTGATTTCTGAAATATTTTCAGATGTCTAAATTTCTTTTAGCTTCTGTTTTCTTTTTATGATATAATGAGCGTTAACGAATCATGATATCATAGAAGACGATTACACATTTATCAGGAGAGGATGTAAACAATGGGATACTCTTTAGATCTATTAAAACAAATTGCGCACGGACTTGCACAGCAGTTCGGTGATTCCTGCGAAATCGTGATCCACGATGTACGCCATGGAATCGAAAACACAATCTTATATATTGAAAACGGACATGTCACTGACCGAAAATCCGGTGACAGTGCATCCAATGTCGTACTGGAAGCGATCAAAGCCGATCCGTCCACACTGCAGGATCAGTACGCTTATCTGACAAAAACAAATGACGGACGTCTGCTGAAGTCTTCGACCTTTTACATTAAGGACGAATCCGGAACGCTTGCCTATATTTTTTCTATCAATTATGATATTACCGCACTGGCTGCAGCGAATCAGTTCCTGCAGTCCTTTATCCAGACACAGAATCCCGCCGAGCCATCCGCTTCCCGCAGTGCGACTCCTCAGATTACACACAATGTCACCGAGCTTCTGGATACCCTGATCGAACAGGCTATCTCCAATATCGGGAAACCGGCAGCACTGATGACAAAAGACGAAAAAATCAAAGTGGTTCAGTATTTAAATGATGCCGACGCTTTTCTGATCACGAAGTCCGGAGATAAGGTAGCTTCTATACTCGGCATCTCAAAATTCACATTATATAACTATATGGATGCCGGTAAATAAAAAATCCGCTGAAAGTGCAACGTTGAAACACTTTCAGCGGATTCTGATTATACTTCCATCTTACTCTGCATCCATTCGTATAAATCCTGATATACCTGCTCCCGGTCTGTTTCATTCAAAATCTCATGTCGGTCTCCGGCATACAGCCGCAAAGTCACATCCTGTATTCCGGCCGCCCGATACTTCTCATAGATCTTTCTGACACCTTTGCCGAATCCTCCGACCGGATCGTCCGAACCGGACACCATAAAAATCGGCAGCGTCTTCGGTATCATATAGATGCTTTCCCGCTTCTGCGTCTGCTGAATTCCGCAGAACATCTGATAGTAGGCATTTACTGTAAATACAAACGAACACAGCGGATCGGAAACATACTGATCCAGCTTTTCCGTATCACTGGTCACCCAGTCTGCCCTCGTCCTTGCCGGCTTGAATTTTTTACAGAAAGGTCCATTCACCATCTTGTCTACCAGCTTGCTTCGATAATGCCATCCTTTTAAAACTGCCAGTATCCTGCACAGATCTTTTCCAAGCTTGAGTTCCGTCTTATTCTGCTCTGACATGGTCCCCATGATGATCGCTCCACTGAGTCCATTGCCATACATCTGAATATATTGTCTCAGCAGAGACGATCCCATGCTGTGTCCAAGCATAAAATAAGGCACGTCCGGGTATTTTTTCATCGTCCGCTGTCTCAATGTATGTAAATCTCCAAGAACACATGCATTTCCATATTTTTCATTAAAAAATCCATACTCTGACTTACTCTGTACTGACTTTCCATGTCCCAGATGATCGTTGCCGACTACATAAAATCCTTTTTCGCAGAGATATTCTGCAAACTCCGAATATCTGTCAACATACTCAACCATCCCGTGACTCAACTGCAAGACTGCCTTTACCTGTCCTTCCGGTTTCCATTCAATTGTATGAATCTCTGTATTTCCATCTTTGGATGGAAAGTAAAATTCATCTTTCATCTTTCTCTCTACCTGTCATCTAATTTTATATATTCCCGATGAGGAGCCAGCGGCTTATATGCCGGACGGATGATCTTATCCGCATTCTTCAGCTCTTCCAGACGGTGTGCACTCCATCCTACAATACGTGCAGCCGCAAAGATCGGTGTATACAGTGACGGAGGAAGATCCAGCATACTGTACACCAGACCACTGTAAAAGTCCACATTCGCACTGACACCTTTGTAAATCTTGCGCTTCTCGGCGATTACTTCCGGAGCCATATGCTCTACCTTCTCATAAAGCGCATACTCTGCCTCGCAGCCTTTCTCCTGTGCAAGCTGCTTTACAAACGCACGAAATACATCTGCACGAGGATCAGAAATGGAATAAACCGCATGTCCCATTCCGTAGATCAGACCTTTTTTATCAAAGGCTTTCTTATCCAACAGTGCTTCCAGATACTGACGGATCTGCTCTTCATCAGTCCAGTCTGTCAGTGTTGCCTTCATATCCTCAAACATCTGTGTCACTTTTACATTCGCACCGCCATGCTTCGGTCCTTTCAGGGAAGCCATCGCTGCTGTAATCGTAGAATACGTATCGGTACCGGAAGAAGTAACTACATGAGTCGTAAAGGTGGAGTTATTACCACCGCCATGATCCATATGAAGCACAAGTGCCATATCCAGGATCTCTGCCTCAAGCGCTGTATACTTTCTGTCTTCACGAAGCATCATCAGGATATTCTCCGCTGCGGAAAGCTCCGGATGAGGTGCATAAATATAAAGATCCTCACCTCTTCTGTAATTATATGCATGGTAGGCATATACCATAAACATTGGGAACTGACTGATCAGATTCAGACACTGACGAAGTACGTTCGGAATCGAAATATCATCCGCTTTGTCATCGTATGTATACATACTCAGGATATAGCGGGAAATGTTGTTCATCATATCACTGCTCGGCGCTTTCATGATTACATCCCGTACAAAGTTCGGCGGAAGTGTCCGGCGCTCTGCGATCATGGCCCGAAATTCATCCAGCTGCACCTTTGTCGGAAGTTCTCCAAACAAAAGGAGATATGTTGTCTCTTCAAATCCCGGGTGCTCTGCTTTTAAAAATCCGCCGATCAGCTCTTTGATATTATATCCACGGTAGTAGAGGCTTCCTTCACACGGAACTTCTTTGCCGTCTACGACTTTGGTATTTACAATATCTGAAATGTTGGTCAGACCTGCAAGTACACCTTTTCCATTTAAATCACGAAGACCTCTCTTCACCTCATACTTGGTATACAGTTCTTTGTCAATCGCTGTATTCGTCTCACAAATATGTGCCAGCTCCTGAATCTTGGGTGTATTTTCAAAAATGATGTTCTCAATGTCTCTCTGCATATAGCCTCTCCTTCCGTCATTTGTTTTATATTTCTTTATTATACTAAAGATTTTGCTCCTATACAATTAACTGTGTATTAAATATTTATGAACTATTGCTGTTTATTCTGTTTGGACCTGCACAGAAATCATTATGCGATTTGATCACTTAAATAGTTCGCAAGCTCTGCAAATTCTTCCAGAGTCAGGGCTTCTCCACGGATACTCGCGCCTCTGCCGAGATGTCCGATCGCCGCTTCGATCTGCTCCTTCGTAAAATCCAGCTCCGGTGAATTCTTCAGGCCATTCGCAAGCGTTTTTCTTCTCTGATTGAACGAAGCCCGGATGATCCGAAACATCAGTTTTTCATCTTTTACCTGCACCGGTGGTTCTTCATATCTGTCAAGACGGATGACTGCAGAACCGACCTTCGGGCGCGGCATAAAACAGTTCGGCGGTACATTGGCTACAATATATGGTTTTGCGTAATACTGGACCGCAAGTGACAGCGCTCCGTAATCCTTCGTTCCCGGTCCTACCTGCATCCGATCTGCTACTTCTTTCTGAACCATGACTGTAATACTCTTCATTGGAACATGATTTTCAAACAATCCCATGATGATCGGAGTCGTAATATAATATGGAAGATTTGCCACAACTTTGATCGGCTTTCCTTCATTCTCCTGTTTTGCAAGCTCAGCAATATCCACTTTTAACACATCCTCATTGATGACCTGCACATTGTCATAGCCATCCAGAGTATCCTCCAGAATCGGAATCAATGCCTTATCGATCTCTACTGCCGCTACCTTTCCCGCAGCGCATGCCAGATACTGTGTCATCGTTCCGATTCCCGGTCCGATCTCCAGCACAAAATCATCCTTAGTAATCTCTGCAGATCCGATGATCTTATCCAGTACATGCGTATCTATCAGGAAATTCTGTCCGAATTTTTTCTGAAACACAAAGTTATACTTCTGAAGCACCGCGATCGTATTCTGCGGATTTCCAAGTGTTGGTTCTTTCATCTGCACACCTCTTTCTCTACTTTTTGAAACGATATAATTTTTTTGCATTTTCTGTTGTCTGTCTTACAACCTCTTCGTAAGAAATCCCCTTTAATCCTGCGATCTCTTCTGCAACATACACAAGATTCAGGGAACTATTGCGTTTTCCACGATTCGGAACAGGAGCCAGATACGGGCTGTCCGTCTCAAGAACCAGTGACTCCAAAGGGATCTCCTGCACCACTTCTTTTAATTTCTTTGCATTTTTAAAGGTTACGACACCGCCGATTCCAAGATAAAATCCCATCTTTACATACTCTTTCGCCTGCTCCGGGGAATAGGAAAAACAATGGATCACACCGCTTAATTCTCCTGCATACTGCTTCATAATCTCCATCGTATCTGCGGCTGCTTCCCGGCTGTGAATGATCACCGGCAAATCCAGTTGTTTCGCAAGTTCCAGCTGCCGGATAAACCACATTTTCTGTAAATCCCGGTTCTCCTTATCCCAGTAATAATCCAGTCCGATCTCTCCGACAGCGACCATCTTTTCCCTGGCAAGCAGTTGTTCCATCCGCTTCATCTTCTCCTCGTCCAGTTCACCCACTTCGTCCGGATGTACCCCGATCGCACCGTAAATGAACGGATATCTGTCTGTCAGCTGCTCAATCTTGTCCCAGGACGCAATATCAGAACCTGCATCTACGATCAGCTCTACGCCATTTTCCCGCATAGAACCAAGCAATTCTTCTCTGTCTTCTTCAAACTGTCTGTCATCATAATGTGCATGTGTATCAAAAATCATCTGCATTTAACCTCTTTTCGCGGATATACGGAAAAAGGAGAGAATCTGTCTTGTTTTCTCTCCTCTTTCCTTACCGTTTTCTATTTAAAATAATACCATACTGCCTGAAAATGTTCAATGCAGGACTCTCAATTATCTCACATGATTTACGAAATCGGACGCACGTTTCTACAGATTATCAAAGATATCAAACTGAGTCAGGCATACTAGGCGCTACGTGAGACCACACTTAGTATCCCTGCAATCTGCGAACTGGTTTGACATGAAAGCCTGGAACATTTTATGTGGATATTCCCAGTCGCCCATTGACCCTACTTCCAATATTTTTCCACTTCCTGTGCTGCTTCCTGTGAAGAAATGTGAAACTTTTCCTGAACTTTTCCACATATCACTTCTTTTTCCAGTTCCATTTCCTGAAGCAGCTCCACAACAGCCTGTATGCCTTCTTGTCTACCTTCTTGTCTGCCTTCACGTCGTCCCTCTTTTAGACCGGTGTTTTTATAAACCGTGGAAAAATACTGGTGATCCCGAATCGCACGCTCTCTCTCCTCATATTCCAGACGCTTTTCCTCATCTGCGCTGATCCGATTCAGATCCTCATATGCCTTCTTAATGTATTCACTTTTTTCTGCTGCCATTTCAAATTCCTCCTCTGTCTCTGCATTGATGAACTGAAGCCATTTCAGCAGCTCTGTCTCTGGATAATCATGTTTTGCCAGCTTCGGAAGTTCCAGTGTATGAATCTCAAATTTATCACTATACAACTTCCTCCCCTTATCTGACCAGAAATGAAAACGGCAATAATATTCTTCATCATCAAACATTATAAAATTCAGAATCCCCAGCTTATCGTCTTTATCCTTCTGACGCAAATGGGACGGCAAAATCTTACTCTCATTGATTTCCTTCAGATTGATCCCAAGTACTGCTGCCAGAAATGCGTTACGCACCTCTTCGTCTTCCATCAGTTCTTTAAAACAGAAATCTACTTTTGGCTTCATTAAAAATTGTGTTGGTTTTTTATTCTCCATACATGCTCCTCCTTTGTTCTGATGGAATTTAAAATATTTCGATGAGCATGTACTTGTATTTCTGATTTTATTATATCCTTTGACGCGATGTTTCACAATCGCAAATACAGACAAACTCCCGCTCTTTAGTTACTGTTCACCCCGATCAATAACTTCTTTTATCCATCTCTTTACTCTTTATCTGGGAATAATTTTTTGAATGGCAGTCTCTCTGCCATATTTGAAAATTGAAAGGGATTCCTTTCAAGATGAATTTTATTATACTTGAAATTTTTTGAGGATACAATGAAATTTTCATAAAGATCCTCTAAAAAATTTCATACATAAAAGACCAGATATCAAGTACAGCAAGTATACCTTGATATCTGGTCTTTGAAATTATCTCCTCTTACAACACCACATCATCCACTTTTTCAAAATTATCCAATCTGTAAGACTCCACTGTCGCCTCTGTCACCAGATAAAATCTTTCTCCCGCGTACAAGCCTCTCACTTCTGAATATCCGCTCAACTTTTTCTCAAATACACAAGTAAACCCTTTTTCTTTATCATAGGAATAAATGTAGTATTCCTGCTGGTTCTTGTATCCCGGGAATCCAATCAGGTTCTTCTCCGTATCTACAAACGCTGCCCGATAATTATAGGATACATCTGTTGAATAGCACTCCTCCAGCACTGTTTTCGCAACTTCTTTTACGTCTTTCGGATCCGAAATATCGAACATAGACAGTTTTACGCCATTCACTGTTGTCCCATCTTCCTCCACATCCATTCCGATTCCAAGAAGCAGCCCGTCTCCATACGGATGCAGATAATCAGAAAATCCCGGTATCTTCAGTTCGCCCAGTACTTTCGGCTTTTTCGGATCAGACAGATCTACGGAAAAGAGTGGATCAACTTGCTTGTAAGTTACAAAATAACAGGTATCTCCCATAAATCTTGCTGAATATACTCTTTCATCTTCTGCCAGATTATCCAGTTTTCCTGTTTCTTTCAAGTCTTTATCTAAAATATAAAGTGCATTTGTAGAATCTGCTCCCTGACTGCCTGTATTGCTTGCACTATCCGTCCTCAGTAATGGATTCACACCGCCGGATGTATCATCATTTTCACGGATTGTGGTCACAACCCGCAGATATCCGTTGTATTCATCAATACTAAAAGAATCATTGACCATACCATCGATCACAACATCGCCCGTTCCATCCAGCTCTCCATTTTTATAAGAAACTTTTCGAATCTCTGTCTGTGTCACCGGAGAGACTTTTGCGTCATAGATTGTGTCATACACATAAATATTATTCTCACTTACATAGCACTGACTGCCATCTCCGAAGAATGCCAGGTGATCGATCTGCTCTGTCGGGTCTTTCAGACTGAATGAAGTCACTACTGTATAAACTCGTCCCTTTTCCTGCTGCGGAAGTAAAATATAACTGCTGTCCATCACTTTCCCCTGCACTTCCGGTACATAACTGCTGACATCATTCTTTGACCCGGAAATATCGGCATAGAACGTACTAAGCAGATACACGTAATCTCCGGATACACGCATAGTATGGAAACTTCCGCTCTGTGACATCTCTCCCAAAGATTTTGGCTTTTCCGGATTGCTCACATCAAAAACTTCCGCCACAGTATGTGTCACACTTCTGACGACTCCCTGACTGTCTGTCTCATCGGTGGTTCTCGCATACACACAGACCAGTTTTTCATCTTTTAAATAAATCTCGATCAGATAATCATTTGCATCCATGGAAATGGTTCCTACTTGCTTCATCTCTTCAGATTCAATATTCAGGATCTGCACCTTATCCATGCTCATGATATACAGATACTTTCCGTCCGTCTTGACGACATCACCTTCACCGACCCCCTCTGTCCGCACATTCGTATCGGAATGTGATACAGCCTGATCAGCGACTGCTTTCTCCCCTGTATAAAGAGCCGCTCCATCAGCTCCCCCTGTGCCATACATGATCTCTTCCTCTTCTGCCGCTGCCTGAACGTACTTGTAAATCTGATCATAATCCTTCGCACTTGCCAACGCAGCAATCGACTCAGCGACTGTATCGTCTGCAGCCTTTTCCGCTGCTTTTTGTGCTTCCTTATCCTGCATCATTCCACGTCCGGAAAGTGCAACTACCCCCACAACAAGACAACAACATGCCGCTGCTGCCACAATTCCATAAACTGGTGTCCGTTTTTTCTTTTTCTGTGCCAGTTTCTTTTCAATATTCTCAGGTTTTAAAGAATCAGGCACTTCCATCCCCTCTGCTGACTGCACAATCTTGTCTTTTATTTCCTCTTCTGTAAAATGTCTGTCTCTTTTATTTTCCATCCTTATACCTCCACTTCCTGAAGAACCACTCGCATCTTCTCCAGAGCTCTCTTTTTTCTGGAACGAACCGTAACCGGATTCATATCCAGCATCTGACCGATCTCATCACTTTGATATCCTCCAAATACTGAAAATGAAACAATCAGACGTTCTTCATCATCCAGTTTCCAGAATGCACTCTTTACATCCTGTGAGACAGCATAGTCTGACTCTTTTGATGGATAAGTCTCATCCAACTCATGTGTCTGGGCTCTCTTTCGAAACTGGTTCTTACAATGATTGCTCAATATGGTAAAGATCCAGCTTCTGAAAGACTCCTCCTTTTTGAGACTGGATATCTTTTCATAAGCTGTCACCACAGTATCACTGACTGCATCCTCCGCCTCCTGCGGATGCTTCAGAGTATAGAGTGCAAATTTATAAAGTTCCACATAGATTCTGGAATACAACTCCGAAAACGCTTTGACGTCCCCGCGCTTTGCACGTCGTATCAGAACTGCTTCCGCACTTTTTTGATAATCGTACATCCGCATCCCCTCTCTTTCTTTTTTGTTTGTGTTACTGTTCACAATAACTCTTTTGTCACACATAAGAGTCTTTCAAGTGAAGTTTTGTTGCATGGAAAATAAAAAATCAGGGAGATTTTTTGTTTCTCCCTGATTTTTTCATCTGTTTAATCTCTAACCTCTATAGTAATTGATCAGACAGCCCTTCAAAATAATCTCTCTTTCGGCATCTGTCAGATCACCCAGACGGAACTCTACTTCTTTCAGTTCATCTCCTACAACATAGGCCTTGATCACATCTGCCTTTTCTTCTACTGCGTTTCTCACATCCGGAATGAAGATATAGTCATCATTCTTAAATGGAAGTGCTTTGTCATCCGCATCTGTCAGAAGCGGCAGCATTCCCCAGTTGATCAGGTTTGAACGATAACGTTTTGTAGCATACTCGTTGGCAATGTTTGCCCATCCGCCCAGTACTTTCTGGCAGGATGCAGCCTGTTCACGTGCAGAACCGTCTCCCGGTTTCACTGCAAAGATCGTACTTCCGACTCCTACATTTCCTTCTCCGACCTGTGGGAATTTCTCCTGAACCTTCGCCATGACCGGTTTTAATTCTTCCAGCACCTCAAGCGGACATTTTCCTGCTTCGATCGCCTTCTGTGCTGCCTGTACTTCTTTGGCGCGTCCTACATATGCAGGATCTTTTCTGGAAAGTGCAAATTCTGCCAGTCCCAGCGGATTCGAACGATAAGAAGAAGTCTCACCGGACGGAATCAGTTCATCTGTTGTCGTAACAGGATCGTGGATCTCAGATACAACCTTAAGAACCAGATTCTGTGGAAGTGCTGACATTTCCGGCCAGTCTTTGATATTCGGACCAAACTTGATCTCTACACTTGGATCTGCCACGCCCTTGCTGTCAAATACACGATTTGCATAAATGTTCTGATCAAAGTGATATTTCTGTCCCTTGTACTCGACATCCATTGCTGTCGCCGGTGTCAGGAATCCTTTGTTTGCCGCTGTTGCCGCAATCGAACGGGCATCCATCAATGCAACAGAAGAAATCTGACCGTTCTGCAGCTTGGAACCTTCTCTGTTCGGGAAGTTTCTTGTTGTATGACGGATTGAGAACGCATTGTTTGCAGGCGTATCTCCGGCACCAAAGCATGGTCCGCAGAATGCAGTCTTCACAACGGTTCCTGCCTCCATCAGATCTGCGATCGCTCCATTTTTCACAAGTTCCATATAAATCGGTGTACTTGCCGGATACACGCTGAATGTAAATTCATCCGCACCGATATTTCTTCCTTTGATGATGTCCGCTGCCGCACAGATGTTTTCAAATCCACCGCCTGCACAACCGGCAATAATTCCCTGATCTACATACAGTTTTCCATTCACGATCTTGCTCTGGAGAGAGTAATCTACTGCTCCATCCAGACTGATCAGCGCTTTCTTCTCAACTTCGTGAAGAATGTCTGCCAGGTTTGCATTTACTTCATCGATCGTATAGACATTGCTCGGATGGAACGGCATCGCGATCATTGGTTTGATCTCACTCATATTGACATAAACCATTCCATCATAGTAAGTCACTGCTCCTGGATTCAGTTCTTTGTATCCTTCGCTTCTTCCGTGGATCTCATAGAATTCCTGAATCTTCTCATCTGTTTTCCAGATAGAAGACAGACAAGTTGTCTCTGTTGTCATAACATCGATTCCGATTCGGTAATCTGCGCTCAGTTTTGAGACTCCAGGTCCGACAAACTCCATGACTTTATTGTTCACATATCCATTTGCAAATGTAGCTCCGATAATCGCCAGAGCAACATCCTGAGGTCCGACTCCTTTTGCCGGCTCTCCATCCAGATAGATTCCGATCACTTCTGGTTTCTTGATGTCATATGTCTTATTCAAAAGCTGTTTTACAAGCTCCGGTCCGCCTTCTCCCATTGCCATGGTTCCCAATGCTCCGTAGCGGGTATGGCTGTCAGAACCAAGGATCATCTTGCCGCACTCTGCAAGAACCTCTCTTGCAAACTGATGGATGACTGCCTGATGAGGCGGAACATACACACCACCGTACTTTTTCGCACAGGTAAGCCCAAACATATGGTCATCCTCATTGATCGTTCCACCAACTGCACAGAGACTGTTATGACAGTTTGTCAAAACATACGGTACCGGAAATTTTTCCAGTCCGGAAGCTCTTGCCGTCTGAATAATTCCCACAAACGTAATATCGTGGGATGTCAATTTATCAAATTTAATCTGCAGGCGTTCCATATTGCCTGAAGTATTATGACTGTCCAGGATTCCATAGGCAATCGTATTCTTTGCAGCCTCTTCTTTCGAGACAGGAAGTGACACATTTCCCGTATCTTCCAGGATTTCTGTGCCGTTTAACAAGTACACACCGTTATCATATAATTTAATCATGGTAACCTCCTTTGTCTTTCCAATAATTTCACTAACTGTTTATCATTTTAGCATGTTAAAGAGGGAATTGCAAAAAAATTCTGCGGGATTATCTTGTCTCCCGCAGAATTTTTACAACTTCCAGTCTGGTCTCCCCGACCGTGATCACATCTTCTTTCTGGATCACAATTGGCTTATGAATCTGTTTTCCATTCAAATATGTATGGTTTTTTGAACCTTCATCTCTCAAGTACAGCTTATCCCCACTTCGGATGATCGCGCAGTGTACCTTTGATACTCTTAAATCTTCCGGCAGGGACAAAAACTTGTCATACTCTGACGATGCACTGACCCTTCCGATTCCCAGCGAATCATAAAAAATAAAACTATACTGATCCTGCTGATCCACATCTTCCAGAATGATCTTCCAGCGTCTCTTCGCCGGGGCAGAAGATGTACGGCGTTCTGCCTGTTCTCTCACCGGACGACATCTCGGTTCTGGTTCATAATCATCCTCTTCCTCATCATCATCTTCTTCGTCATCATAGTCATCATCATAGTCATCATCATAATCATCTTCAGAATGATATCTCCGTTCAAACTGATTATAATCTTTTTTCTCTTTTAATAATTTTGAAATCGTAAAGAAGATTACTGCTATGATCGCTGCGATCAATATTCCGATAATTACCCAATACAACATAATTCCTATCAACTCCTCTGAAGGTATCTTACTATACTTTCAGAATGAGGGCAAGCGAAAGACGAAGAAAATTTATCTTGTTCGATCCACTCTACTGCGCAAAAGGAACCCACGGACAGCGTTTTGCAATTTCCTGATTATATGCTTCCAGATTTTTCATCTGTTCTGCAATATGAGGCACATTCATCCGTTCCACAAGAACCTGAATTGTCTCTTTTCCTTCCTCAGCCAGTTCTTTACGTCTTTCTTCCGTAGGAATTGACGGTGTACTCATGTGGTCTTTCGGATCTCCAAAATAATATCCGATCGAACCACTTTGATATGCCAATGCGAATACATCATCAAACTCCGCACAGCTCTGCTTCTCCTGATGCTCATATTTTGTAGTCAGCGGTACATCTTCCAATCTGCCCAGCATATCATAAGCGCCCACCGTAATTGCATGGAATGTATCTGCAGATTTAAAAACATCCTGTCCATTTCTCATCAGCTGCATGATCATATCCATATACAAAATCGGAGTTCCTGTTTTATCCATAAAATCTCTTACCATCGGACTCACTGTCATATGTGCCGGACCATGTGCACTGATATAAATCTGTCTTTTAAATCCCTGGCGTAAAAGACTTTCCGCAATTCCTGTCAGATAACGAATTCCTTCCTGAATGCTGACCTGAACCGTTCCTCTTCCACTTGCAGTCGCTCCTGCATAAAAATATGGAAGGCCAGTTAATACAAGTCCGTCACATGCCTCCGCCATTTTAAGTGCAAACGCTTCACTGACTACGGTTTCCGAATCCAGAGGAAATCCCCCGTGCATTTCCACAGTTCCGACCGGAACGATCACAATATCATTTCGTGTAAGATATTCTTCCACTTCATCATTCAACATCTTTGGTATAATTCTTGTTCTCATTTTTCACCTTTCCTCTTATAACTGAAATATCTTTTTGGCATTCTCAAAACAAATTTTCCGGTAGGCCTGTGCAGATAATTTTCCTTCCTGATACTGTCTGTCCAGCCATTCTCCCAATGGAAATACCATATCCGTATTTACCATATCTGTACCGAACATCAGACGATCCTGAAATTCCTCCAAAAATTGTAAACCAAACTTTTCATCTCTCATAATAGCACATCCACCACTGTTTGCAGACAGATCTGCGTATAAGTTTTTATAATTTCTCATAAGACAGACCAATCTGCCGCCTTCCCTGACAGGACCTCTGCCCCATTCCATTCGAGATTTCAGATCCGGCTTCGCATCCTGACTGATTTCATGCCAGAACGGCTGACTGTGCCCTATGAATTTTAATCCGGGATATTTTTCTAAAGCTTCTTCCAACATCGGCAGTCCCGGTTCATCGACAATGCCATATTCATATCCCTCCTGCGGACTCATATGAAACAGGATTGGCATTCCCAGTTTTTCCGCCGCCTGAAATACAGCCTGAACAAAAGGATGGTTTATTTTTCTACAGATCATAAACTCACCAATTCCTACAGCTCCCTGCCTTTGATATTCCCTGAGCCTCTCTTCAATGGTTTCTTCACAATTTTCATCCAGATTACACATCCATACATATTTTTCAGGAAATCTTCTGGCCAGTTCTCTGCATTTCTGGTTTCCGGAGACAGAAGCCATTGCTCCTTCTGTCTCTCCGGATGACATAACAACCGCTTTTTCAATCTGAAGCTCTTCCAGATGAGCAAGCATTTCTTCGCCTGTTGATATCTTGAATTTTTCTGTTCCCAGAACCGGATCTAGCGCTGCATGTAAATGAATATCTATTTTTTTCATAGCATACTCAGCCTCATTTTCTGTACTTTATTTTGCCTTTAATTCTGCATACATCTGTTCTGTAGTCTCTTTATTCAAATTAAAGATCAGCCCTACTCCAATCAACTCTAAAGCGCAAGTTACCACTGGAATGATATTGACCAGGAAATAAATTCCATTCACTGCTTCCGCTGTCTGCACGACATTAGAACCGGAAACAAATCCGATTGCTGCCAATCCGAAAGAAACTCCTGTAGAGGCAATGGTCGAACCTATTTTTCTACTAAATGTATATAAAGAATACATAGAACCATCGCTTCTTTCATTAAATTTCCATTCGCTGTAATCCAGACAGTCTGTAACAAGCGCCCAGATCAACATTGTAAATACTGTCTGTCCGATCGTTCCCAATACAACCAATGCCGAATACACATATACATTTTTAATTTCCATGACAACCGGGATGACACTAAAGATTGTACTGGAAACAATGGCTGCCATTAAAGTTGCTTTTTTTCCAAACTTTGCTACCAATTTCGGAACCAATGGGAAACAGATCACCAAAATCGGGATTGTCGCAAGACTGATAATAGACATTACATCTGTTCTTGCATAGTACTCTTTAAAAATGTAGCTTCTTACCTGGTTTGATCCAGTGATAAAGAGCATACTTCCTAATGTTGCCACCATAACTCCGATCAATGGTCTGTTGTGTACGGTTGCTTTTAATACTTTTCCATAATTAAATTTCTCTGCTTTTTCAGAATTCTGTCGAATACGCTCCTGTGTAAAATTCAGCAGAACAAAATAGCTGATAATACTTAAAACACCGAAGATTACCGCGATTAGTGTAAAACGTTCCGGAAGAATATTGCTCTGCTTGTCAAAGCAGACAACAGGAACGATGGAAAGTCCTACGATTCCTACGATCGTTCCACCGATACTTCTTGCTCTGGAAAGCTTACTTCTCTGGATCGGATCATCACTTACAACGCTGGCCATCGCACCAAATGGCATGGAAGTTCCTGTGTAGCTCATTCCATACAGAACATATGCAAATGCTACATAAGCATGAAGTGCAATCCCTTCCAATGGAACATTAAAAAAGCAAAGCACACCAGATAATGCCAGTGGAAGCATAAAAATCTTAATCCATGGTTTGAATTTATCTCCGGACTTTCCAATCATCCAACGATCTGGGAAAGATCCCATAATCGGATCATTGATCGCATCCCATAATCTGGCCACTAAAAATAACGTTCCCATCCATCCTGCGCTGATTCCCAATACATTGGTACAAAAAATCAGAAAATATGCATCTACAAATAAATTTACAAAGCTGCCCGCCATGTCTCCAAATACATACCCGATTTCATCCTTCACCCCGAACGGGCGAATTTGTTTTTTGTTCATCCTGCTTGTCCTCTTTTCTTTTTCTTTTCAATTCACGTGATTTGTGTTATCCTAATTATAAGTTATAATAATTGCAATTTATATTGCAAATTCATCAAATTACATTGCAAATCTAACATTTAATTTTATCGTTTTATATTATTTGCACAAAAACATGAGAGGATTTTTATGAAACTTCACGAAGCTAAATTATTATTAAATGACCCCACATTTTCCATCGATTCCATTACTTATCAGGAATTAGAAATGGACAGCGACTATGTGGATGTACATGAAGATATCAGTTACTCGAAAGACAATGTAGATTTACACAGCCATACTTTTTTTGAAATTTTATTTTGTCAAAGTGGTTCTTTACAATATATGGTCGGCAATACCCGTTATCAGCTGGTTAAAAATTCCATTGTATGCATTCCTCCCGGTGTCAGCCACTGTCCGCTTTATCTGGAACAGCTTTCAGAACCTTACCGCAGAACTGTGATGTGGATCAGCAATAAAATCTATCATCAATATATGAACCTTTTGAACAATGATCCAATCGAAAAATCGTCCTGTTTGCTACCGCAAAATGTATTCCTTCTATCCGGAAATATTCTATATCAGGTAGAAGAACTTTACGAAAAAATGTTAAACATTCCTCCTGATTTTTCGGGTGCAGAACTCTATAAGATTGGTTTGTCTGCGCAAATCGTTACTTTATTTCATCAATTTTTAAATTCTCATGAAATAAATCCTCTAAAGCCGGAAAAAACCATTCTTTTGGACGAGATCATTCACTTTATAGAAAATCATCTTTCCGAAGAATTAAGTGCGAAACGAATCGCAGCGCACTTTCTGGTCAGTGAATCTTCTATCAATCAATTGTTCAGTAAACAGATCAGTTTGAGCCTTTATCGGTATATTACACAACGCCGCCTGATCGAAGCTAAAAATTTAATTTCCAGTCAGACACCATTAAAAAAATTGCCTGAACTATGTGGATTTTCTGATTATTCCGTTTTTTACAAAGCTTTTACAAAACAATATGGTATTTCTCCAAAAGAATATAAAAACAGAATTTTTAAAATGCAGCAATGAAAAAGCCCCCGGCTGGGGAAAGAATCTTATCTTCCCCGCCGGAGGCTTTCTACTTGTCCTACTTTATTCTTTTCCTATTACAGTCTCTTCAACAGCTCTTCTCTCTCTGCTTCAAATCCAGGTTTTCCAAGGAGTGCGAACATATTTTTCTTATAGCTCTCAACTCCCGGCTGATTGAATGGATTCACACCGAGCAGATATCCGCTGATTCCACATGCGAATTCGAAGAAGTAGAATAACTGTCCCAGATAGTATTCGTTCTGTTCCGGAATGTTCACGATCAGGTTCGGTACATTACCATCTGTGTGAGCAAGGATTGTTCCGTTCATCGCGCTCTTGTTGATGAAATCAACTGTTTTTCCTGCAAGATAGTTCAGTCCATCCAGATCTACAGGCTCTTCATTGATGATGATCTCTTCTTTGGATGTCTCCACATTCATAACTGTCTCAAACAGGATTCTGTTTCCATCCTGAATGAACTGTCCCATAGAGTGCAGATCAGTTGTCAGATCTACAGATGCCGGGAAGATTCCTTTCTGGTCTTTTCCTTCGCTCTCTCCGTAAAGCTGTTTCCACCACTCAGATACATAGTGAAGGCTTGGCTCATAGTTTGCCAGAACTTCGATCGTCTTTCCTTTTCTAAGCAAAATGTTACGGATCGCAGCATACTGAAGTGCTCCGTTCTCTGCGAAATCATTCTCCAGAGCTTCTTTTCTTCCTGCTGCTGCACCTTCCATGAGTTTCTCGATATCAGCACCACTTACTGCGATCGGAAGCAGACCAACTGCTGTCAGTACAGAGAAACGTCCTCCTACATCATCCGGTACTACAAATGTCTCGTATCCCTCTTCTGTTGCAAGGTTCTTCAGTGCACCTTTTGCTTTGTCAGTTGTTGCATAAATTCTCTTTGCTGCTTCTTCTTTTCCGTATTTCTTTTCCAGAATCTCTTTAAATACACGGAAGGCAATGGCCGGCTCTGTTGTTGTTCCGGATTTTGAGATCATGTTGATAGAAAAATCTCTGTCTCCCACTACATCGATCAGATGTTTGATATATGTACTGCTGATGCTGTTTCCTACATAGTAGATCTCCGGAGATTTTCTGATCTCTTTGGATACCACATTTGCGAAAGAATGTCCCAGAAATTCAATGGCAGCTCTCGCTCCGAGATAAGATCCGCCGATTCCGATCACAAGAAGTACTTCTGAATCTTTTCTGATCTTTTCTGCTGCTTTCTGAATACGTACAAACTCTTCTTTATCATAATCAACCGGAAGATCGATCCATCCAAGAAAATCATTTCCTGCTCCGCTCTTTGCCACAAGCTTCTCTTTTGCCTGTGCCACAAGCTCGCTCATATATGCCATTTCATGCTCCTGAACAAAACCAGCTGCTTTTGAATAATCAAATGTTACTTTATTAGCCATTGTTTATCCTTCCTCTCTAACTTCTATAAATTTACAAGCCCATTTTATCAAATCTGACTTTGTTAGGCAAGGAATTCTTCCAAAATCTGACGAATCGCCTCCTCTTTGAGCGCCGGTTCTTCCAGATCCTCTTTTTCCATCGTCTTCTCCAGTTCTTTCTTGAATTTTTTCGGTTCTTCCTCTATATTGATGGCAAGCTCCTCATCCTGTTTCTTCACTACAGCCGCCGCTCTCTGCGATGCTTTCTGGGCGCCGGATAATTTCTGGGATTCTCCTGCCTCCGTACGGATTACCTCCAGATTTTTTTCATTTTTACGCATTCGTTTGTATCGGTGCGCACACACATTTTCCAGATAATCCACCATGTAATTCTCCGCCGCCTCGATTTTATACGATTCATCGGAAAGCTGGCTGATTACAAACAACGCTACCATCTCTGCTGCCCCAAGCGCACCATACTGATACACCTGCTCACAAAATCCATGCGCCATGAAATGTCCCACAGCTCCAATCGCCGCCAGAATTCCCGCAAACCAGATCGACTGAATCTGGATCTGTCTCCAGGTATGTATTTTCAGGAAAAACCCTCTGTACTCATAAATGTATTTTTCTACAAATGCATTCACATTTTCTACTCTGTCATGTACCATACAGGCATGTTCGTATTTTGCACGAACAAGCTTCATCAGTTTGTGTGTACTCTTTGACATACTCCCGGCCGCATTCACCAGCTTACGCAAAGTCACATAATTCATTACCTTTGCAAGTATCCCAACAATTCCTACTCCCAGCATCAGATAAAATATGATGCCTGTCTCCGCTACTGCTTCTTTCCACATAGTTAAACCTCCTGTTTATGGTCTTTTTCACAATTCGTTCAATTGTGTGCCTGTGGCCATTATAAAACAAGTCTCCCCAGGATGCCCGCAAAACCGTTCTACATAATTCTACATTCGGTCTGTTTCCATGCTTCTTTTCTCTGATTTCCCGCCTGGATTTTTCCCCTTTTAAACTTCACCTTTCCCTTGATTTTCAAGGCGTGAGCGTTTTTGAAAGTTATCCACAGTCCACTTTCAGATATTGTCGTTTTTCCACAAAAACACTCGAATCCTGACATACGAAAGTGAATAAACTTCCTCTGGAATTTCTAAAACAGGTCTGTTATAATTCTTCTGATAACATACAAATGAATTTTTTAATTGGAGGTCTGATACTATGCATTACAAACCAACTGGAGTCTGTTCTCAGAACATCGAATTTGATATCGAAGACAATAAAGTAAAAAATGTACACTTTACCGGAGGATGTAACGGCAATCTTCAGGGAATTGCGCGCCTTGTAGAAGGAATGGATGTTCAGGAAGTCATTGACAGAGTAGAAGGAATCCGCTGCGGATTCAAGGCAACTTCCTGCCCGGATCAGCTCGCACAAGCATTAAAAACAGCAATCGGAAAGTAATTCCGATTGCTGTTCTTATTTCATATCAATATTATTTTGTATCCCTGAGTGGTTGAAGCAGCCGTCATAAGCATGTCTGTTCATTGTGGTGTTTTCGTACAGGCTCTTATAATTTATTTTATAGTTGCATCATACTATGACGGCTGCTTCAACCACTCAGAGACTATGGAATTATAAAAGGTAAGTGATTGGCTATTTGATCATAATTCCGTCTGTGAAGGAATAGTCCTCCTCATATGGATACTCCATACCTGCGAAATGCTCTGCACGCACCCGGTAGTAATATCCCGGATCCACCTTAATATATTTCGAAGTGCTTACAAAATAGTCATTCTCTGCATCTTTGCTCCACGCATCAATCTGATCCCAAACATCATCCTTTTCGTTATACTGATCCACATATATAATTGTAGAAACAAAATTGACTGTTCGATTAGCCGTTGTTCCAGCATATACATAAATTCGATTACGCCCAGCTTTTGTAATAGAACACTCTCCTAACATGATGTACTGACCTTTTGCATCTTCATTCTGACTTGTACCCGATGCACTCTCCTGCATGGTTAGATAGGAACCATCCACCTTTTTCGTCTGCTCATCTGATGCCTGCACCTGAGGGACTGTGACTGATGTGATCACTCCCAGTAACATTGCCGCACAGAATACAGACAGCATTTTTTTTCTAATTCTCATAACTCTCTCCTTCCCCCTCTATTAAGTAAACAATCGAACCTGGAAAAACTGACGCACTTTTTCAAAAAAACTTCAAATTTTTTAAAATTTTTTCAAACTCTTTCTTTTCCATGATTCCTCTCAGTTGATAATGAACACCATAATTCTCAAATTCTGCAATATACCGATGCGTTTCATAACCCTCAATATCACTTTCGATAACATCTATTTTCTTCCCATTATTCTCTACTACAAATTTATCTATATTCTCATCAGATTCTTTCTGTCCCAACGAAGAATCCTCTGCATTCATATAAATAGAATACCAGACCACTTCTCCCTGATATTCATAAAACACTTGTGCTCTCCCTTGTTCCTTATCAAGAATATATTTTTGTAATCTCATTCCTTTGGGTTTATACTGTATTCTCACAGCCTGAATTCCCAGCTCTTTTTTTATCTCTCTATATACTCGTGTTTCATCTTCACTCTCACTTGCCTGCGTATCCATATCCTCCACATTGATCACCGATGCCTGACCTGTCTCCCCGGTAAACTTCTCAATGATCTCCTTGAGATAAGATTTACTCCCCACCGCAGTCACGCTTGTTGCAACAGCCGCGATCATCAGCACTGCGGCAGCCACCATTACTCTTCTTCTGAAAAGCGGACTGTGCCGATGCACTTTCTTTTTCTTTTGACTTTGTGTCTTTTCATATGCCTGTATCTGCTCTGCCAGCCTTTTTTCCATTTCATCAGAGACTTTGATTTCTTCCAGTTTGGAGTCTTTCAGAATCTCTTTTTCGATTTTTGCCGCTTCTTTTTCTGTTTCTTCATGAAGTGAAAGCACGTTCTTTTTTTTCATCGTTCTACCCCTTACACGATTCTATTTATGGTTCCTACTTTTGTCTTGACATTTCACTAAATAAGGTTAATATGAAATTATATGTTTTCCTCGGCTATTTTCGTTGCAGCCGACTAACTAACACATTTTTTCTGGAGGTTTTTATATGAAACGAATCATACTTACCGGAGGTGGAACCGCCGGTCATGTTACCCCCAATATCGCTCTGATTCCACGTCTTTTGGAACTCGGATACGATATTCAGTATATTGGCTCTTATCAGGGAATCGAAAAAGAGCTCATCGAGCCATTCGGCATCCCTTACCACGGAATCTCTTCCGGTAAACTGCGCCGCTATTTCAGTGTTCAGAACTTTACCGATCCATTCCGCGTATTGAAAGGATTCGGTGAAGCAAAGAGACTGATCAAAGAACTTCAGCCGGATGTGATCTTTTCCAAAGGCGGATTTGTATCTGTTCCTGTCGTACTTGCCGGCAAACACAATAAAGTTCCGACGATCATTCACGAATCTGATATGACACCCGGACTTGCCAACAAGATCGCAATTCCATCTGCTACAAAGGTATGCTGTAACTTTCCTGAGACTCTGGAGCATCTTCCGAAAGACAAGGCCGTATTAACAGGTTCTCCGATCCGTCAGGAACTATTATCCGGAAACAGGATCGCGGCTATGGATCTGTGTCATTTTTCTGCTGACAAGCCAGTCATCCTCGTCATCGGCGGAAGCCTTGGATCCGTTGCAGTAAATAACGCTGTTCGTCTGGCACTCCCGGAACTTTTAGAGCATTTCCAGATTGTCCATCTCTGCGGAAAAGGCAAGGTAGATGACTCTCTGACTTCTATGAAAGGCTACACACAGTTTGAATATATCAAGGATGAGCTTCGTGATATCTTTGCACTTGCAGATATTGTGATCTCAAGAGCCGGTGCAAACGCAATCTGCGAACTTCTTGCTCTGAGAAAACCGAATCTGCTGATCCCGCTCTCAGCCAACGCAAGCCGCGGAGATCAGATTTTAAATGCCCGCTCCTTTGAACGTCAGGGCTTCAGCATGGTTCTCGAAGAAGAAGAGCTGACCAAAGAATCTCTTTTAGAGGCAGTGCGGAAATTGTATAACGATCGCAGCCGTTTTATGGATGCCATGCGTGATTCGAATCAGCAAAATTCAATCGATACAATCATCGATCTCATCGAGAATTCCCGCAGATAGTTTTATATCACCACTAAAATCAGCTGAACAGGTGTCGTTTTGACACCTGTTCGTTTACAGCTCCAAAAATTCCTCATACTCTACACCAAACTTTTTTCTGATCCATTTTCTTGCTCTGTAGAGTAAACTGTGCAGCACTTCTATGCTTATCTCCATTCTTTCTGCAACAGCAGACTGCGGAATCTCCAAGTAATATACATAACGAATTGCATCATACCAACGTGGATTATGCTTGTACAAGGCTGCAAAAATCTCTTCATGCAGACTGGTCTGTTCATCATCCTTCATTCTTTCCATGTATGTATCTTCTGCGCTGTCCTCCAGATCTAAAATAACAGGATCATCCCCTGTTTCCGAGAGAACTTCTCTTTCTGCTTTCTTGTTATAATTCAATGCCATATGCTTTGCAGTCGTATACATCCAAGCTTTGATATTGATATCCTTCAATTCATCGATATACATATATAATTGCAGAAATGTACTCTGTGTAATATCTTCTGCAATATCGTAATTCCCTGAATATTTATATGCTGCCTTCATAACGAGATTTTTGTATTTTTGGTATATCTCATCATAATCTTGTTTATCCGTCAACATGTTTTCTCCAGTAATTACTTGATTTTATTCAGAATCTCTTCCTTGTCTGCTTCTGTCAGTTCACCCATCTTCCAGCCAAGACCAACCTGATCTCCTTCATAACGCGGTATCAAATGCATATGAAAATGGAATACAGTCTGCCCTGCCGGCTCTTCATTATTCTGAACAATATTATATCCATCACATCCAAGAATATCTTTCATCTTACAGATCATCTTTTTTGCCAGCACCAGCGCTTTTGCTGCCAGTTCATCATCCAGATCATATAAATTGCGGTAATGTTCTTTTGGTATGATCAGTGCATGTCCTTTTGACGCCGGGCTCAAATCCAGAATTACACGAAAATCAGCATCTTCATAAATAGTTACTGAAGGAATCTCACCTGATGCCAGTTTGCAAAAAATACAGTTATCATCTTTCATTATCTAAGCATCTCCTTTTTTGTTTACTTGTAGTATAAAACATTTTTCCAGAAAATAGAAGAATATTTTACTTACAGAAATCGCCTTTTTTGTCGAATTTTGTCATACTTATTTTATTGAACCCTCCTTTTTCGCATGATAGACTACACTTAAACAGAACTACTTTGGAGGACATAACTATGCTATACAATATCGATATTAATAAAATGAACAAATTGATGAGCAATAATGAAGATGCACGGCAGATCATCCCGCAGCTTCTGCGCAATCACCGAAATACAATTTCCACGATCTCACATGAGATTCGCAATCCCCTTACTCTTGTTTCCTCTGCCCTGCAGGTAATGGAAAAACAAAATCCGGAGCTCAAAGACATTCCGCACTGGAGCCAGGTAATGGGTGACGTCGATTTTATTATTCAGCTTTTAGAAGAGCTTTCTGCCTTTAACAGCAGCAATGAATTGTATTATTCTGTCTTCTCTATAGAACAGCTTTTGAAAAACGTTGCAATCTCTTTTGCAATCTCGCTGGACACAAATGAAGCAGATATTGAATTTTCCTCTTCTATCTCCGACTCTCTCGGTGAATTTACCGGAGACAAGATCAAACTGCAGGAACTTGTCCTGAACCTGCTGAAAAATGCAGAGGAAGCCATCACCGAACAAGGCTCCATTCATCTGGCAGCTTCCCGCAGCGGAGATATCATTACCATCACCTGTACCGATACCGGCTGCGGAATCACTCCGGAGCAGATGGAATGTATCTTCCAGCCATTTGTCACCTACAAACCGGGCGGAACCGGACTTGGACTGGCATTCTCCCGCAAGATTGCAGAGGCTCACGAAGGAACTCTCACTGCTGTTTCCACTCCGCAGGAATCCACTACATTTACCGTTACACTTCCTGTCTAGGCACGTTCCTTCCGTGATACAAAAGCACGGCTGTCAGAAATCCACAGATCAGCCCGCCCACATGGGCCGCATTGTCTACGCCTGTACTGGTAAAGCCAAAATAAAGACTTAACAGTACCATAAACAGCATCCCTCTTCCGGTGAGCCTTCCGGCCTTTCCTCTGTTACGAATCACAACCCACAGAAGTGCCCCGAGCAATCCAAAAATTGCTCCGGATGCACCTGCTGAGACTGCCAGATTTCCAGTGTAAAAATCCATGGCAAGAGAAATCAGATTTGCCCCGATCCCGCTCACAAAATAAATCAGCAAAAATTTAAAACTGCCAATCTCCTTCTCCAGATTCCACCCCAATGCACCGAGCATTACCATGTTATTCATCAGATGATCGATCCCAAAATGTAAAAAAATGCAGGTTATCAACCGATAATACTGGGCATCTTCAAAAATCAACGGTGGGTACATGGCTCCGTATTTTATCATAAATACCGCATTTTCCGGGTTACCCAGAAATGACAATAGAAAAAAGATTCCCATATTGATCACGATCAGTGCCGCTGTACAGACTGTCTGTTTGTTTTTCTGCAATTTGAATCCCTCTTTTCCGCGCCCTTCATCAGGCGCAATTTAATACAGTTATTATAAGTGAGTGGATTCATCTTGTCCATTTGTTTCCAATATCAGATCATCCCAGCTTCCCCATCTTCCAAGTCTCCCTCTGCTGATTTTATGCGCCGCTTTTTTCCAAGCACTCCATACACCGCCGGATTCCCGGATGACCTCCGTATCCTTTGCTGGTTTATATTCCTCTTCCGTATCCAACGTAAACAGAGAATCAGAAATTTCCTCTTCTTCCCACGCTTCCTCTGTATCCGGCTCCTCCTCCTCTTCTGCTTCTTCGCATTCTGTACGGTATTCCTGCATAATGGCATCCAGATCATAGTTCTCCTCAAGTGTTGCTTTATGCAGCTCATAAGCAAGCGTGATCCCCTTCTCATCTTCATAATCCAGCTTTTCTACAAAATACTCTGTCATTCGGTGAAATGATTCACAGAGCTCCTGTTTCCCTCCAGGCAGATAGCAAAAGAAATATTTCTGTTTTCTGCAAAAAACATATTCCGGTTCTAACAACAGACAGCCCGGATGCAGCATATACTTTTGCAGCTGCGAAATACTCTCCAGAAGACAATAGATAAACTGCTCAATATCCCCTTTTTGAACCTGCTTGTTTTCAAATAAAACCGCCATGGAAACTAATCCTGTGATTTCATATGTATACCGGCTCTCTCCATCGATTCCGCAGCCGTTTACTTCCAGAATGCCCGGAATTTTATTTGCTCTCAGCATCGGCATCTGATAATCTTCCTCATAAATCTCCGGTACATGAATATGCAGACAGATTCTGTTTAATTCTTTTTCATATTTTGTATTCACTTCCAACTTCTCCTATTTTATTGTTTCCAGTTTTTTCTTCAAACGGATCTTTTTCTCCGGATGCGGGATTTTTACCTGTCTTGTTACCCGGATACACATCTTCCCTCTGGTCGCGGAAATTGTCGTCTCTGCCTCATCATCTGTCACATTCACAGACACCTCCGGCATAGAAAAATAAATAAGTTTCCACCTGATCCGTTCCCTGCAAAACGTCTCCACATCCGCTTCTTTCGCTTTTGGATTCCGTGCCGTCTGAACCGCTGTCGTAACTGCTTCATATGCCATCCCGTCTAAAATACTTTTATCATGATAATAAAATGTCGTACGGACAATGATCAGAAATACCAGAAAAATCAACGGCATCACATATGCCATTTCAACTGTGGTACTCCCTTTTACACACCTCATTTATATCCCTCCCAGACAGACGATCCCTATATACGCAGCCAGCAAAAACGGAACAAACGGAAATGCCGCATCTTTTTGAAAACCTTTCCTGATCAGCACGTATCCTGCAAACACTGCTGCCAGAACATATGCCCAGACAAGGAGATACAACACATTCCAAAATCCGAGATACACCCCCGTCACCGCGATCATCAGACTGTCACCATATCCGAAAGCCTCCTGTGTCAATCTGCTGATCAGAAGAAACACTCCGCCCACAAGCGCGCCTGTGACCATTAGTACCAGTGGAATTTTTCCATGAAAATATCCAAGACTTGCCGAAAGAATCCCACCTGCCGCAATAAGCCAAACCGGTATTTCTCTTTTTCTGATATCCCACATGGAAACAACACATAAATATCCTCCAAAACAAATTTCTCCTATTTCGTACATCGTGAACATCCCCCTCTTCCTATCACCCTTGATTTCTGAACCGCATAAATCGTCCGGTTCAGACCGCCGCATGTGAGTGAGTTGTGATACTTGCCCCCTGTATTTGTAATATAAACTCCTGCCATTGCACTTCCATGGACACATTTGTCACATTTATAATATCTTCCGCCGTCTTCGTTCCGAATTCCGTCCAGGTCTGCATAAGGGATAAACCTGACAGAAAGCTGCAGATACGTACACTGATAATCTTCATGATAAACCAGCCCTGTTTTTGTAATATAGACGATCTGTTCATCTCCTGACTCCAGACCTTTCTTCTGAAATCCGTTCCAACTGCTGAATTTCATTTCTTCCTTATATTCTGCAGACAGATTTCCAAACTGTAAAAACGGAAGCCGGATTCCGTATCGTACAACAACATTCAGCTCATTCCCATTGGGATTACAATATGATCCCGCACATTGTATCCCTTTACTTCCACCGCTCACAATACTGTTCTCCAGACGCTTTGCTCCAATACTCCTGACAATTTCCGATTCCAGCTTCGATGTATTTAAGACCGGAACAAGTGCTGTATCTTCCGTACAGATCTTGGACGCATGAACTGCCGCTGCCCGAATGGTTGTCTGCACATTATGAATTTCAATAAAATAGATCAGACATACTACCGCAAAAAAGAAGATCGGTACGCTAAGCGCTGCTTCTACAGTAATACTTCCTCCCGCCCCCGGCACAGATGCCCGTTTTAGATTCTTATTGGATGGTTTTTGATTTGATTGTGTCATCATTTTTCCTTTCTTTAAAATTTGTGAGTGTCTCTGCCAGAGGGGACGTTTCGGCAGTAGATCCGGGCACCTGTGCCGGGTGCGGGAGTTGTTTATTCATATCCGAAATAGAGTGGAAATTCATAAGATAACCCGTTTCTGATCTGAACAAGGTTTTGCAGTCTGAGCTTTGTTACACATGCATCTGCACGAAAAAAGGCAAGTCCTTTTTCATAGATCAGATTTTGCTCCACCCGATCCAGCGTACGCATGGTAAGATGATCTCCATTTTCTAAAAACAACAGCATTCTCAGATAACTTTTGTAATCCCATCCATCTGTTACATCAGCCCCTTCCTGTGTATCTTCACTGGTTCCCATCTTCATCAGGGAAGAGAGCGACAGCTGCCAGTTCTCTGCTGTTTTTACCAGAGCAACGCGTTTTCCGGACATCAGAGAACGTAAATCCATGACACTTTCCCCGAATGCCCACGCTGCCAGCAATACCTGTTTGACTACAGGCTCCAGCATCGGAAGCGCTACTGCCGTTGCAAGCGCCAATGCCATAGCTCCTGCCTCCGCCTGTTTTGCTGTATCCGTCTGCAGATATACAAAATTCAGCCCCATCCGGATCAAAAGCAGCTTGTTCAGCACCGCCTCCAGATTTTCCTGATCAGATGTCTTTCCCTCCAGAAGATATTCCACTTCATAGGCAAGCGATCGTTTTTCTTTTTCTTCTTCCACAGCATTTCCGAATTTTTTAAGAATGTACTCATGAAATAACAGCTTTTTTGTAATCTCATCCACATCGCTTCTGACCGAAAATGTCCCCCTCCCTACCCGCAGCGCCCGGGAGGAAGCCTGTTCTTCCCCTCGGATCTGCTTTTGGGAAACCTGCTTTTCTTTCGGAAATACCAGGCTGATCAGACCCGACTTTTTCAACTGTTCGATGTGGGGAAGCGGATTATTTTCCATCGGAAGAGAGCTCTGATTCTGATTCAACATATCATCCAGTTCTTCCAGACTCTGATTACTCTCATCCTTTGTCTGTTCCCCGGTAATTTCCTGCTGTTCCCACTTTTCTGCCAGGGCCCCCAATCCTTGAATAATCGAAATCCCATACAGATCTTCCATATATTTGACAGCTCCTTCCCGAAATGCCTGTCCGTTTTGATCTGTGAGAAATTGAATCCCTTCTACTTCCGGCCAGACCCCTGACGCTCCATAATAGTGCATTCTGTCGATCAGCTGTTTCTCTGAGAAATTACCGGTCTCATAACTTCCCTCCACCGCAAAAATTCCATACTCCTCCAATAATTCCTTCTGATATTCTCCAAATACCGAATACACCGCACGATCCATATCCAGCCTTGCCTGATTTTTCTCTGCCTGAACAAATGCACTTTCCAGAATTGCTGTTACAAATGAGATCATCAGTACAAATATCAGGCTTAAAAATGCTGTGATCTCCCCTTTTTTCACGTTAGATTCCCGCACTTTCACTTGTGATCTTTTCAAAAATATCGTTGACCAGCGTCGTCAGCTGTGTTTTAAATATCAAGACGAGTGCAATGATAACCACCAATATCAATATCATCTCCACGACTGACAGCCCGGTTTCTGCCTGCATCTCTGCCACAAACATCTGCACCCGTTCTCTCATGCTCTCTGTAAATTTTCTCAACATATCGTCCTCTTCCTTTCTTCTTAAATCTGAATCGTCAAAAATGCCGGTACAACAATGATCATCAGCACCACTCCCAGCATCAGAAACATCGGTCCCAGCAGTCTGGTACTGGTCTCTTCTCCCAGTTTTCTGGCTGCTGCTTTTCGCTCTTCAAACGCTCCCGCCGCTTCTCTCTGAAGTAATTCTGCCAGTCCCTTTGTTCCTTTTCTTAAATTCTGAGACAGCATCACCGCAAATTTACGATAGACCGGAAGCCCGCACCGCATTCCAAAATGCTCATAGCATTCACTCTCCGGAGTTCCTCTCTGCATTTCCCGCATGGTATAGACCATCTCCTCATACACATATCTCGTATTTTCCTGCTGCCGATAAACCGATGCAATCTGAAACCACGCTCTTCGTGCAGGCATTCCGGCTCCCAGATACAATGTAAATGTACTGATAAATTCCGGATAATCCATTGCCAGCTGATGTCGGCGTGCCTTCTTTTTCTGGATTTCATTCTGTTTTTCCAGCACCAGCATCAGGGCCGCTGCCACAATCCCCAGTACAAAGATTCCCACACTTCTCATATCTTTTGCATAATGCCAGGATATTGTTTTTCCTTCAATTTCATCCGGAAGCACCACATACCCGGATTCACGGTCTGTCTCATCTGCTTCCTTCATTTTCTTTTCCAGCTGTCTTTGAAACTGCCCGGAATCATCCAGCTTTGGCGGAAACACTCTTGCCGAAAACTGATGCTCTGCCTTTGCATCTCCGTATGTGAGTAATGCTTTTAACTCAATGATCCTTCCCTCTTCCGACAGATTTTTATCCTGCAGTTCGCCAAGAATGTTTACTGTCTGGTAATCACTTAACTCCCAGGATACCTCGATTCCCGTATCCGGTACTGTTTTTACAAGATTCAGATCATACCTCACTTCATCCAGACTCTTATTTTCCCCAAGTATAAGCGTTTCCAGCTTTTTCCCTGCTGTGTCAAATACTCTTTGCAATTCTTCCTGTGTATACGACTGTTCCTGTATTTCCACAGTGATTTTCGCTTTCTGATCTTTTGTTTTTGCGACCAGCTTTTGATTTTTCTCCCCCTGTCCGTGTTCATTCCGTTTTAATATACTGCTTCCGGATTTGTTTTGTGGAATTTTCCGAAAATTATCAGTCGCATATAAGGCTCCCGCCAGAATCGTAAACACTGCGATCACCAGTACTGCCTTTTGATATCCTTTTCTTTCTGTTTTCATACCATCCCCTTACACCTCGATTTGTGTCATTTTTTTGCCCAGCTGATAAGCTGTCAGATATACCATCAGGCAGATTGTCATAAACAAAGTGCCTGCAAGATTTCCGTAAAGCACTGCCATAAACTCAGGAAATGCGCTTCTCATATACAGAATAATTACAAACGGAATCACACACATGATCTTAAATTCCAGCTTTTTTGAAGTGAGCATCACCTGTATTTCTCTTTCAACTTCCATTTTTTCTCCGATTGCGTCTGCCGCATGCCGAATAATGGCAATACTGTCTCCTCCCAGACGTTTTGCAGCGCCAAATACCGTTACAAAATTTTCCACATCTTCCTCTTTCACACGATCGGCAAACTGCTTCATCACTTCTTCTGCTGTCATATTCAGATCCAGCTGATGGACCATTGTTTCATATTCCTTTATAATTCGTGTTTTTTTCTTGTAAATGGGGCAGATTTCTTTCCACGTTTCCCGGATTGCATTTTCCACAGAATACCCGACTTTTAAAATTGCGGACAATGTCTGTATGCTCTCGCGAAACTGTTCTCTGAATTCCTCTTTCTTCTGTTTACAGCACTCTTCTTCCCAGTTCTTCACATAGAGCAATGCGATCGGAACCATCAAGATCCACGCTGTCCAATGATCATAAAACAGATAGGCCGTCATCCCCGTGATCAGAATTCCTCTACCCGCTGCCGCCATGTATTCCCGTTTCTGAATATCCTGCTGCCAGCAGTTTTTCTCTCTGAGTGATTTCATTTTCCTTCATAAGAGTTCCTTTAATTTTTCCATCTTCCATTCCCTCCTCCTGAAATTTATATAATGTCTGTAACTGAATCCTTCCATTCTCATACCCAAGTACTTCTGTAATCTCCAGTACTTTTCTGCTCTTATCCCGGAGTCTTCCGAGATGAATGATAACGTCCAGAGCAGAAGCGATCTGCTGCTGAATCGCGATCAGAGGCAATTCAATCCCCATCAGCATCATCGTCTCCAATCTGTGAAGCATATCCATCGGATTGTTGGCATGACCGGTAGACATTGAACCACTATGGCCGTTAAGCATTGCTGAAGATATCATGTCCACTGTTTCATCACCTCTGACTTCCCCCACAATGATCCGATCCGGTCTCATACGAAGTGCTGACTTGATCAGGTCACGGATCGTCACCGCCCCTTCTCCTTCCAGGTTTGCGTTTCTCGCTTCCAGTCTGACCAGATTCGAAACACCCTTGATCTGGAGCTCCGCATTGTCTTCAATTGTAATAATTCGTTCATCTTTTGGAATATAGTCTGATAACGCATTGAGAAATGTTGTCTTACCGGAGCCTGTCCCTCCGCTGACAAAAATGTTATATTTTGATTCCACAAGAATTTTTAAGAAATTTACCGCTTCCTGACTGATACTTCCCCAGTCGATCAGCTGTTTCATTGTAACGGCCTCTTTTGGAAATTTTCGAATCGTCATGATCGGACCGTTTAATGCCACCGGACGCAGTACAACATTTACACGGGAACCGTCCTCCAGTCTCGCATCTACGATGGGAGATGCTTCATTGACATAGCGATTCGCACCTGCCGCAATCTGCTGGATCACATCTTCCAGCTTTGCAACTGACACAAATCTGCGATCTGACTCAAAAATACGCCCCGCTTTTTCCAGAAAAATATGATCCGTCCCATTGATCATGATTTCCGTGATCTCATCATCTTCGATCAACTCCTGCAGAATATCCAGTTTCCGGAACGCATTAAACAACTCTTTGCTGATCCGTATCTTTTCCTGAAGCGGAATAAACTCTTCTTTTGAAGCCTCCTCCAACACTTCATGAATCAGCTCCTGCAGTTCCTCGTCTTCCATATCGCAGGTCATATCCATCTTTTCAATCACCCGGTCATATAATCGCTCTGTGTTTCTCATATGACAGTACCGCCGTTTCTCGACCTTACCACCTTCTGTACCGTATGCTCCAGGATTTTCTCATGTCCGGTCCGCAAAAGATTCTCCGTATACTGCTGCAGCTTTGCCTTTGCTGCCGGCTCTTCGATCGAAAGCGTATGAACAGAATCACATTTTTCCAGAATCGAAAACAGTCCGTTCACACTGTCTCCCAAATCCAGGATCAACACTTCATAAATACTTTTTTCCACAATCTGCTCAAACAGCTGCAGCCACTCTTCTGCTGTGACCGCCTGCAGATCCTGTACCACCGGAATCGGACGTATATAATCCATGTTTCCAATCTGGCCTGTCATCATGCTGATACGAAGTCCCAGATTTCCGGTCTCCTGTTTTGAATAATACAAGAGATCTCCCAGATTCTGTTCCTGTTCTTTTGAAAAATAATGCTCACCTCCTGCATACTCTTCCAGATTCAGATACAGAACAGGTCCTTTTTCTGCCAGCTCTTTTCCCAGTTCCAACGCATACTTCGTCTTCCCGATCCTGTGTATGGGTGAATAAACACCGATCAGACTTCCCCTTGTCTTTCGGAGCGTCTTTGCCACAGCCCGTTCCTTGTCCACAGAAAGCTCCAGAACCTTTGTCAGAATCTGATCAACTGACTGATACTTATAAAGCTCCTTTTCTTCGTCTGCCAGATACCTCCCTTCTGCTTTTACCAGTACAAATCGCTCTGCTGCCGGAATTTCCAGTCTTTCTTCCTGCGAATATTCCTCTCCGATCAGCAAGATCTGGATTGGCTTTTGTTCTGCGAATTTTTTCAGTGGTTCCAATTTCTGAAACATATGCATCTGAAATCCAAGCTCTTTTCTGCCTCCGATCATCTGCATAAGGTTTCTCGCATAATCTGCCTCCTGATCACAGATTACAAAATTTTTCTGATGCAACCTATCCCTCCTGTTCTGTATGATTCATTCAATCTTTTGGATGAAAATACCGCTGCGAACCGCAGCCTGAATAAAAATAACTGACGATCAGAATCCTCTGATCTCCTGATACAAAAGACCTGTGAAGCAGGTCCGATAAAAACAGCACTCGAATGATCTGCTGTGTGAAATGTATTATAAACGCAGTTTCCCGCCTTGTCCATACGCTTTTCCTAAATTGCAGTTTTTTGTGAAAACCTTACAAACTTTGATACACCAGAATTCCATAAAGCATACAGACTCCAGGAATACCAAGGCTTCCGGATGTCAAAAAGGACAGCCCGTTAATTCCTACCTTCCAGGAATCCTGATCCGGCAGGACGTATTGATTAACAAAATATATCAGGCAGATTCCCATCACTGCCCTCAGAAAAAAGTTTAAAATCACAGCTGCCGCTTTATTTTTCATAACAAAACTACCTCCTGTGGAAACATCTGATATATCTTATTCCCACAGAAGGTAGTTTATGCGCAGTCTATAATTTTATTTTAATCTCCCGGTTTGATCGATGATACTGATGATACCGGACTCCGGCTGCATCCATCATCCGTTTGGATGCCATGACACTCGGGGTGTCCGCATACTTGTCACAATCATAAATGACCTCTTTAATTCCCGACTGAATGATCGCTTTTGCGCACTCATTACACGGAAACAGTGACACATACAGCTTGGCTCCGGCCAGACTTCCGCCGCTGTAATTCAATATGGCATTCAATTCACTGTGTGTGGAATACACATACTTTGTCTCCAGCGGATTTTCGCCTTCCCTCGCCCACGGAAATTCATCATCTGAGCATCCTTTCGGAAATCCATTGTATCCCATGGACAAAATCTTGTTGTCCTGACTCACAATACAGCATCCGACCTGAGTATTCGGATCCTTGGAACGCATCCCGGAAAGCATGGCAACTCCCATAAAATACTCATCCCAGGTCAGATAATCTTCTCTTTTATCTGACATGATTTTCAACTCCTTTATTTTGTGCCGAAAATACGATCTCCCGCATCTCCCAGTCCAGGCACAATGTAGCCATGATCGTTTAAATGGTCATCCAGCGCTCCGATGTACATATCGACATCCGGATGTGCCTCCTGCATCTTCTTGACCCCTTCCGGTGCAGCAAGGATACACATAAAGCGGATATGCTTTACTCCTTTGTCCTTGAGCATCTGGATTGCAGCTGCACTGGATCCGCCTGTTGCCAGCATCGGATCTACTACAAATACTTCTCTCTCACTGCAGTCTGCCGGAAGCTTGCAGTAATATTCTACCGGCTCTAATGTT
This sequence comes from Mediterraneibacter gnavus ATCC 29149, assembly GCF_008121495.1. NCBI lineage: Bacteria > Bacillati > Bacillota > Clostridia > Lachnospirales > Lachnospiraceae > Mediterraneibacter > Mediterraneibacter gnavus. Next base: position 1,198,704 of record NZ_CP043051.1, read on the forward strand.
TCTGGATCACGGTACAGACCGATGTGACCTACTTTTGCGGCCGGAATCAATGATAACATTCCGTCTACCATCCCTAGTCCCGCTCTTAAAATCGGTACAACTGCCAGTTTTTTTCCTGTCAGCTCTTTTCCCACCATCTCACAGATCGGTGTTTTGATTGTAACATCCTGAAGCTTCAGATCTCTTGTTGCTTCATAACACATCAGACTCGCGATCTCACTGATCACCTCTCTGAATTCTTTTGTTCCGACATCCTCTCTGCGGATATAGCTGATTTTGTGCTGGATCAGCGGATGATCCATAACATGTACTTCTGACATTATTGTCCTCCTTTAGTAAATGAATTTAAAATTTCTGCTAATTTTTCTATCAACAACGTAATCTTCTCATAACACTCTCCATATGCAGTCAAAGGCTGCCCATATGGATCCGGGATCTCTTCTGTTTCTCCCGTAAACTCAGTAAGTGTATATACATTGTCTGTATATTCGTTCGGATATTCAGAAAGTATCTTCTCCTTCTGAGCCTGTGCCATCGTCAGGATCAGGGTCTCCGGATTCAGGTTCTTCTCCGTAAACGGTCTGGAAGTATATCCCTCCAGCGTCATCTGATTGCTCTTTAAAATAGCTTCTGCTTTCTGATTTACCGGCTCTGGAAACAAAACGACCATTCCCTTGGATTCGATCCAATATTCCTGATCTAATGACTGATGCCTGAAAATCTCTGCCGCAACCGGCCCACGACAGGTATCTGTATTGCTGACAAATACGATTTTTCTGTATTTTTGCTCTTTCGTAAGAACTGATGCGGGGATCCTGCAGTGTCCTGCCGCCTTTTCCAGACGGTTCATAATGGCATTGCCGATTCCCTGGATTGCAAATGACTCACTGTAGATTTCTGACACATCCTCCTCGTCAAACTCTCTCAAAATGCGGTACAGATTCCTTGCAATGGTCTTCTCATTTTCACGGGAACCGATATTTTTCACCAGACCATGGGTATAAAACTCAACCGTTTCATTCGTCCCGATAATGCCCACCTGAACACCCTGACGACTCTTCTCATAAGCAAGCTGCCGGATGGCAAACACTTCCTCCTTGAGGCTTCCTTCTACGATCGTCAGCTTTGCTTTCGGCGCATAATGGCGATATTTCATGCCCGGTGCTTTCGGCGCCTGGCTGCTCTCACTGCCCAGAATCGTCTCATCCACGCTTACCACGCCAATCACTTCTTCCAGCATATCGGCAGTGATCGCACCTGGTCTTAAGATCATCGGCGGAGAAACTGTCATATCCAGGATCGTAGACTCCAGTCCGATATCTACACTTCCTCCGTCTATGATCATCTCGATCTTCCCGTTCAGATCTTCCCACACATGCTCTGCCGTAGTAGGACTCGGACGTCCGGATGTGTTGGCACTCGGCGCCGATACATATCCGCCTGCCGCAAGGATCAGCTTTCTCGCGATCAGATCACTTGGCATCCTCACAGCAACGGTATCCAGACCGCCTGTCGTGCCATATGGAACCAGAGAACTTTTTTCAAAGATCATCGTCAAAGGTCCCGGCCAGAAATGCTTCGCAAGAAGCTCTGTCTCCGGAGGTACATTCTCCGTAATCTCACTTAAATCTTCCAGATCTGCAATATGAACGATCAGTGGATTATCAGAAGGACGGCCCTTTGCTTCATATGTTTTTTTCGCTGCCTCCTCGTCCAGTGCATTCGCCCCCAATCCGTAAACTGTCTCTGTTGGGAATGCAACAAGTCCTCCTTCTCTGAGAATCTCTCCCGCTTCTCGTATTGCATCTTCGTCTATTTGGTTTTTGTCTATTTTCTTAATTATCGTTTCCATAGCTTTCATTATACCATTTTTCTTATCAGCGCTCAACATATTTCAGGATTCCATTGCCGATTGCCTGGGCAAGCTTCTGCTGATACGCCTCATCGATCAACATCCCTGCCTCCACCGGGCTGCTTAAAAATCCACATTCTACGATCACAATTGGTGACTTTGTATTTTTCAGCATATAGTATGTAGTATTTCCCTTAATCTCTCTGGCATGCTCCTGATCGAAATTTTTCAGCTCTGTCTGCATTACCTCTGCTGCTTTCTTTGCCTCCTTCGAGTGCGCAAAATAAAAAATCTGTGGTCCTCTTACGCTTTCCTGTGGATAACTGTTCTGATGAATGCAGACTGCAAGTGCAGGAGATTCTTTGTCGATCAACTCTACTCTGGCTTTAAGATCTTCCACCTGAGAATCTGCAAGTCCCTCATCCTTTGTACGTGTCATCACCACCGTGATCTGATGTTCCTCCAGATATTTCTTCAATTTTTCTGCGATCTGCAGATTGAGTTCCTTTTCCTGCGCCCCGTTGATCCCGACTTTTCCGGGATCTTTTCCCCCGTGTCCGGAATCAATCACAACCGTCTTTTTCTCTGATATATTTCCGGAGGTCTCAGATACTTCCTCCCGAATATAATGACTGTGCAGATACTCTCCGGCAAACTGACATCCCGCTGCCACCGCCAGAAGTACCCCGATCATCAGCAGCAGACGAATCTTTGTCCGCAGTATCCCCAATGCCTTTTTGAACCTCAAAAAAACATCCCCTTTCGCATATACTCTGTTTCATGTATATGCGAAAGAAGGATGTTTCATCCACCTGTACGTTTTTTATAAAACGTTTGCTGCCAGATACCCTTCTTCTACTGCACGATTGATATCTGCTGCTCTCTCATTGCAGTCTCCGACAAAGCTCACCTGTACGCCTTTGTCTTCCAGTGCCTGCACGTCAAACAGATTCGGTCTTGCTCCCACTGCGAGTACTACGTAATCACAAGGAAGAGACACTTTGCCCTCTGCATTTTCTGCTTCCACACTGTTTGCTGTAATGGCTGTTACTTTTGTTCCTGTCAGCAGCTGAACCTGATATTTTTCAAAGCTCTCAAACAATACCGGTCTTACTGTCTTGGATTCTTCTTTTGCGATTTCTTCCATCATCTCTACTACAGAAACCTGACATCCCATCTCTGCAAGAAGCTCTGCTGTCTCTGCTCCGACCAGACCGCCTCCGATCACAACCACACGCCCGCTCGGAAGTTCCTCATGATTCAATACTTTCCATGCATCAAATACATGCGGCATTTTACTTCCCTCGATCGGCGGAATCACATTGTGCGCTCCTGCTGCCACGATCACATTGTCCGGATTCTCTGCCAGGATCATCTCTGCATCTGCTGTTCTTCCAAGACGTAAGTCTACATGCAGCTCTTTCATCTCATTTGTCAGATAGCGGAGTGCACGGTTCATCTCAGATTTTCTCGGAGGAACCGATGCAATGTTGAGCTGACCGCCAAGTGTCGTTTCTTTTTCAAACAGAACAACCTCATAACCTTTTACACTTGCAACTCTCGCTGCTTCCATACCTGCAACTCCACCGCCGATCACAACTACTTTTTTCTTCTCATCGGAAGGAGTGATCGTTCTCTCATACTCATATCCGTTTTCCGCATTGAGTACGCAGCTTAAGAATTTTCGGTTCTGGATCGCATCTGTACATCCCTTATTGCACATCATACAGTGACGGATGCGTCTTCCTTCTCCTGCTTCGAGTTTCTTTACATAATCCGGATCTGCCAGAAGAGAGCGTCCCAGACCCACGATGTCGCAGACACCATTTTCGATCAGTGCTTCTGCGTTCTCCGGTGTGACGATACGTCCCACTGAGGATACCGGAATAGAGACTGCTTCTTTGATCTGTTTGGTATATTTTGACATGAAACAATATGGCTGTGTTCCCATCGCAGGAATCGTATCGTTCATATTTCCTGTATGGTTTGCCTGTCCTACATGAATCATATCCACTCCGGATCTCTCCAGAATTTTTGCAAACTCTACTGCCTCATCGATCATCAGACCGCCTTTTCCGCGCAGTGGGTTTTCTGTTACTACAGGTAATTTATAATCAATACAGATATCCGGTGCCACTTCTCTGATCTTATCCACCACGCGAAGTGCAAAACGAATTCTGTTTTCAAAGCTTCCGCCGTAGGAATCTGTTCTGCGGTTGATCAATGTCGAACAGAATGATCCGATCAGACGGTCTCCGTGTACTTCTATAATATCAACTCCGGCTGACTGTGCACGTTTTACACATTCCCCGATCTTATCCAAAATACTGTTCAACTGCTCTTCCGTCACTTCCTGAATGAAATGTACCATATCATGACGCATTTTTGCACGTCCGCCTTCCATATCCCCTTTGCGGAATAATTCAGCCAGTGCCTCTACATCATACTCCGGATGGAAAATCTGGATTCCCAGTTTACAGTCAAATTCATGAACTGCATCTGCCAGTTTTCTAAATGCTTCGATCTGTCCGTCATGGAACAGCTTCGGTGTCGGTGAGATTGTATTTACAGGAGCAACATCTCCCAATACAATATAGGACACGCCACCTTCTGCCAGTCTCTTATAGAAGTTAAAGCTCTGTTCTACAATTGTGCCGTCTCTGCCTTCATATCCTGTTGTCATCGGCGGAAACATCACTCTGTTTTTCAGCTCGATCTTTCCCACTTTAATTGGTTCTAATAATCTCATAATCAGCCTCTCCTTAACATTTTCTTTCTGCTCAATACATGTTCTACTATACACATCCCCTGTTTTCTTTTATATGTCAATTAAGCTTTCTTCCTATCACTTTCCTGCTGTTTTATGAATTTGATTGAATAATAAAGCGCACTATATTATGATAGAAGCAACAATAAAAAAGGAGTTCTCTTATGCATCTGGAAATTGAAAATATCCACCATCCCCAAATTAAAAATATGAATCTGTCCGTCTATGATGTAGGATACCGTGCTGCCCACCTGCACCCGGAAATTGAGCTGATCCTGGTCTTAAAAGGAGATCCGGCATTCAACATCAACGGCAATACTACGTCTTTTTCTGAAAAAGATATCATCCTGATCAACGCCAACGAGCTCCACGAGATTATTTCGGAGAAAGCGCCGTCCACCCTGCTCTCCCTTCATATTCTTCCACAGTATTTTGAAGGATATTTTCCGCAGATGAGTCATATCAGCTTTCTGGAAAATACACTTTTGAGTAAAAATGAGCGACTGTTCACCTACTCGTTTTGCAAACTTTTAAAGATTTATCTCCTGCAGGCGCCTTATTACCAGCTGGAGTGTGCCGGTCTGATCAACATTATGGTGCATGACATCCTGCAGAGCTGCGCTTACTATGAAATGTATGGAGACAAACTTGCGCTCACTACCAAGAGAAACAGCCAGCTCTCTGAAATCATTCGTTACATTGAGGAACATTCTGCCGAAAGAGTGACTCTGTCTGACCTGGCAAAACACATGCAGCTCTCCGCCTCTTATTTATCACATTTTATTCAGAAAAATCTGCACCGTTCTTTCAGTGAATTTCTGACCTACACCCGGTATCTCAATGCAAAAGCACTGCTGATGAAAGGTGAACTTTCTCTGATTGATATCTGCTACGGCTGCGGATTTTCCGACTACCGCTATATGAATAATGCATTTAAAAAATATACCGGGCAGACTCCGAATGAGTTCAAAAAGAACATGAACAGCGACTCCCTCCCTCATAATAAAAAAGGAACCGTGAAGTCCTACACACCACAGGAAATGCTTGACACCGTCACCCGTTTTATGGAGAACAATCATTTTAATGAACATCAGATTTAGTTTTTTGTCTCTCCTGGAATTGACGCACATATTCTCCTGGTGTGATTCCAAACTCCCTTTTAAATGCCCGAAACAGGTTATTATAGTTTCCAAGTCCACATATTTTATAGATTTCCGTCATAGGATATCCCTTTTCCAGAAGCCGTTTGCACAGATCCAGCTTCGCTTTGACAATATACTGATGAACGGTGATTCCTGTCTGCCGTTTAAATTCTCTGGAAATATGATATTTACTGATAAAAAATTCCTTTTCCAGACGTTCCAGTGAAATTTCTTCGTACAGATGATGTTTGATAAAAATAAAAATGTCATCCAGTGCAAGTCGGGATCGTGTTTTACTTTTTGTGTGAAATTCCACATGAATACAGGCACGTAAAAGCAGCACGATCAGCATTGACAGAATACTGTCCTGAAACAGTGCATGCCCGAAATCTGTCGTTTCTTTTGGAAGAGTCAGAAGCCTTTTCGAAAGATTTTTTATCAGCATACTGATTTCTGATTCTGCCTGAATGACTACAACCTGATATGGAACCACATGAAAGTAGGACTCCAGATCCGTTTGTTCATCAGACAAACGTTTCAGCAGTTCTGCAGAAAACGAAATCTGAAGAAAATGCAGCGGAGTTTTCGACGCCGGATATTCAATTTCTACCGATGTACCCGGATTGACCAGTATGATTTCTTCCGTTGCACAAAAATATGTTTTCTCCCTGCTTCTGCATGTACATTTTCCGGCAGTAATAAAAAACACTGTATAATATGTAGTCGCCGGAAATTTCTTACATTTTGATTGTGTATATTTGTATTCCTTTGCAATATATTCTTTCATGATCACCTCGTTAAAATATATGAAAATCACTGTAAATCCCTATTAAAACTATTCAAAATAAATAGTATATCAATTTTTGATAGTTTTCAAGCAAGAATTGGATATGTTTCCTATTCAGATAAAGATATAATGAACATCGTAAACAAACGAAAACAAAAAGCCACACGATAAGGAGGAAGAATTGTGAGAGAGTTTTCAATGAAAGACAAAATCGGCTACACGCTCGGAGATCTGGGGTGCTGCTGTACAGAACAGTTTCGGGCAATGTTTTTGACCGTATTCTACACGCTCGTACTGAAAGTAAATCCTTTACATGTCGGAACGATTCTGTTGATCACTAAAATCTGGGATGCCATCAACGATCCGATCATCGGCGCTTTGATCGATGCCAGAAAATCTACGAAAGGCGGACGTTTTATTCCATGGATCAAGGCATTTTCCATTCCTATGGCCATTATGTGTGTGATTGGATTCCTGGATGTGAGCAGCTTTGATTATAAATTAAAACTGATCTACATTTTAGTAACCTACGTATTATATGAAGCCCTGTATACATGTGTCAATGTACCGTTTGGTTCTCTGTCCAGCGTTATGACAGATGATGTCAATCACAGAACAGACTTGTCCAGATACAGAAGCCTTGGCGGTACAATCTTTATGACAGTCGTCGTGATTGCAGGTCCTTTGGTTTTATATAAAGACAACAACCCGATTCCTTCCAGATTTACCCTGATGGCACTGATCTGTGCAACAATCGGTGTATTCTGCCTGATGATCACAAGCAGCTGGTGTAAAGAGAGAGTTTCCATCACTGTGGAAAAAAGAGAGAAATTCAACTATTTTGAAGCACTCAAACATATCATTAAAAACAGAGCGCTTCTGGGACTCATTTTCTCCAGCCTTGCAGGTATGATTGCAGCCAGTGTGGTAAACGGACTGAATACTTATTTATTTAAAGATTACTTTGGTAATGTTCAGATCATGGCAGTATCCGGTATGCTCAGTACCGTATATTCCATTATCACTTTTGTCGGAACAAAATTTGTATCTAAAAAATTCGGAAAAAAAGAATGGTGTATGTACGGAGCCGGTTTTGCCGCTATCGTATTCGGAATTTTATTCTTCTTCCCGATCAAGAATCCGACCTTGTTCATTGTTATCAACGGAATCTGCTACCTCGGTGCAAGTGGTTTCCAGGTACTCATCTGGGCTATGGTAAACGATGCGATCGATTACCAGGAACTGACCACCGGCGACAGAAAAGAAGGTATGGTCTATGCAACCTATTCCTTCTTCCGCAAGCTTGCTTCTGCAGTAAGTTCCAGCTTAAGCAGCTTTACCCTGGCTCTGATCGGATATAACGTAAATGAAGCTGTACAGACAGCTGCTGTAAAAGCACATATCTGGAAATCTTATACTGCGATCTATGCGATCGGATATTTGATTGCTGTACTGATCCTGTATTTTGTATATCCGCTTTCCAAGAAAAAGACAGAAGAAATGTTAGAAACACTCGCGAAAAAAAGAGCAAAACAAGGAGAATAATACCATGATTCGTTACACAGAAATTAAAAACAGAAAAAATCATACTCTACGGGCAATGTTAAATCTTCCGGATGGAGTCAGCCATCCTCCGGTCGTACTCAACCTTCACGGATTCGGCGGCAGCTTATCCGGTTATAAATACGCACATACACATCTTGCCCGCGTTCTGGAAGCAAACGGAATCGCCTGTCTTCGCTTTGACTTCTACGGCTGCGGAGAAAGTGACGGAGAATTCGAAGAAATGACCTTCACCGGACTTCTGGAAGATACTCAGGATGTCTATGAATGGCTGAAAGGACAAGATTTTGTAGATACAGATAAGATCATCTTATCCGGACAGAGCATGGGCGGATTTGTCGCTGCTACCGCTGCTCCAAAGTTGAATCCTTACGGACTGATTTTGATGTGCCCGGGTGCCGGAATGTGGAATGGATGTAAAGAAAAAGCAGATTTCTTCAAAAATCAGGGAATGACATTTGCTGATATGGAAGGACTGAAATTCGGTCTTGATTTCAACTATGACCTGGCAACCTACTCTCCTTTTGAGGATGCAAAAGGATATGACGGCAAAGTCCTGATTCTTCGCGGAACAGAAGATAATCTGGTAGATGATAAAACCTGTGAAACATATCTTGAAGGATACAACGGAAACGGAACTTTTGTAAAAATCCCGAAAGGAAATCACAACTTTGCAAGTATCCCTGCCAGAGAGGCCTGTGAAAGCGAAATCCTGAATTTTGTCAAATCGATTCTCTAATTCAACTTTACAGAAAACAACGACGCTGAAATTCCAAAACGGAATTTCAGCGTCCTTTTTATATTCTTCTATTCACTTTTTAATTGATGTACTGCGAGATCAGATCCCATACTCCCGAATTCTCCCAGCCAAGGCGCCATTCGGCAACACCAGCAAGATCATTCTTTTTGATCAGCTTTAACTTCTCTTCCAGCGACTGACTGTCTTCCAGCCAGATCTTGTATGTTCCTCCGTCTGCATCCCACTGTGCATAATTCTGCCTTGTATCTTCATCCCATGACGCCTGTACACCGGCTTCCTGCACCCGTTTTTCGGCATCCTCCATTCCCAGTGCCGTACTGGTCACTTTATTTGGATAATCTGCCGCTTCTGTACCGGCTTCTGCTGCCAGCTCTTCCTGCGTCTTCGGTGTCTCAAACCACAGTCTTGTATACAGCGGGATCGCATTGATCAGTTTTTCCTTAGGAACAGACTTTAACGCATTCTCTATGCCGTCTTTTACATATCCGTAAGACGCCACAGAACCTGCTTCATAAGAACCCTCCACATGCTCATCATACCCCATGATCACCACATAATCAGCAAATACTGACTGTTCTTCCAGATCATAAAATGTGTTGTAAGGCATCGGAACATAATTATCTACGGAAAATGCCAGTCCATTCTGATGGCACTTGATGGAAAGTTCTCTCACAAACTGTACATAATCTTCTCCGCACTCTGCAGAAATCAGTTCAAAATCCAGATTGATTCCATCAATCCCAGCCTGCAGAGCTGCTGCTATAACCTGATCGATCAGGTTCGTTCTCCTGGAAGTATGACTTAACACCTCATAAGTCTCATCCGCCGAATTGATTCCCCCATGAAAATCCCTGAGAACAGCCCACACTTCCAAATTGGACTGATGCGCATAATTCACATAATCTGCGTCCGCGATTGAATTCAGATTCCCCTGCGTATCTGCAATATGAAACCAGGTCGGTGCGATCGTCGTCAGACCTTTCGTGGATGCAAGCATATCCTGAATATACCCGTTGGCAGTCGTATTCTCCACATTGTGCCAGGCCATATTAATCTTGTAATCTTTCGATATACCTGTGTACTGTGGTTCTTCAAAGCTGCTGGAAATCGTCTCCTCTTTGATATGTTTCAGCGAATTCGTCTGTACATATCCGATAAATCCATCGCTGGTGCGAACTTTCTTCCAGCCATCCTCATCCTCGATCACAGTCACTTTTTCTGATTTTTTTACCTCTGTCAGGATCGGACTCTTTACTCCACCCTGAAACCGCACTTGTGTATCCCGCTTCATCTCTGCCACAGTCGTCTTTCCGAACTCATTCACGATCATCACACGATTCGGATCTTGATATTCTTTGCATTCCATATTCGTGTACTTTTTCACAAAGTCCAAAGCAACATATGCCTTATTATCGACTGTCTGCCAGATGACATACTCTTCACTTTTTTGTTCGCTGACTTCTGTATATTCCTTACTTCCTATGTTTGCAACAACACTTCCCTGCGGCAATGTATACAACAGTAAATTCTCATTCGCATCCCAGTAAAAGCGCTTATTCACAAAATCATGCAGAACAGAATATTCAATGTAAGCCTGTTCGTCTATCAGACGGCCTCCTGCCCCATATTCTCCGTTATCCGCTTTTGCGATCACCTGATTATTCACGATCACTGCGATATCGTCCGTACCTGTCATTCCATAATATTGTTCCAGATTCGCCTTCTCATTCGATGAGCCATATCGCTTCCAGAAAATCAGGCCCCCAACAGCCACTATGATCAATATGATCACCAGCAGCATCCTGATCAGCATATTTCTTCGTCTTCGCCTTGCCCTGCGGCTCTTTTTCCGTCTCTTAGACGGCGGTATGCGATTCGAATCCATCCTTGTATCCTCTGGTTCTCCGGCAATCCTGCGTGGGCGCCTTCTTGTTTTGTTTTGCTGTGTTCCCGCCGTGCTGCGGGTTTTCACAACCCTCTCTTCTCTTTCGTCCATGCGTACCTCCTATACAGAACCATTATAACATACTTTTTTTACCAGTCATTACTAATTTGCCATTTTAAGAAGTATTTTAAACATTCTTCAGAAATATTTTAAATCTTTTTGTCCGACGTAAAAGGGGATCTACGCCTGTTCTTTTGTCTTGATATTTACAAATGAAAGTGATTCAATATATCCTTCTGTATCCAGAATATAGTCCCGCATATAACTTCCTTCTTCCCTTGTCATATGTGCCGCTACAATCTGCATCGGACTGGCCGGGAATCCATCCATACTGATGTATACTCCTTTATTTTCATATTTTTCCAGTTCCTCAAATAATTCCTGATAAGCTGTCTCATCAGATTTCATGTTCTTCTCCTTCCCTCCGTGAGCTCTGATAAATATCCCCGGTAATAACTGACCGCAGAAGGTATGTGACGTACCTTTGAATTATCACGGTACAAAAGATAGCATGAACTCACATTGAATTTACTTTTCTGTCTGATATTGATTTCGTCCCCGATTCGAGAACATTGAATTTCGAATATTTTAATGATAGATATGCTCTTTGATGTCTTGATAAATGAAAAATTCAGCAACTCGTTTCAGATGATCTGATCGTCTCTTTTGTATCCCTCCTTCTTAAATAAGTGATATTTATCCGGAACACTATCTTCTGTACTGCCAATTATAGGGATTGGGTTCCGTCATTTCAATGTGTTTTTTGTTTATAACTACTTCCCTTTTGTTGATAACATGAAAGAATGCAGAAGTCTCACTATTTTCCTTTACATCTTTTTTCTTTTTGTTTATACTAATAGTGAAGAAATATAAGTTATTATTTTCCTACTTAATGACTATATTTTTCAACATTTCAATTCGTAAGGATGTGAGCACATGAAAATCGAAAAACTGAATGAAAATCAAATTCGTTGTACATTGACACATGCTGATTTAGCAGCTCGTCACTTAAAACTGAGTGAACTGGCTTACGGTACGGAAAAAGCAAAATCTCTGTTTCGGGATATGATGCAGCAGGCATCCTTTGATTTTGGATTTGAAGCGGAAGATTTACCTCTGATGATCGAAGCGATTCCTTCATCTGGTGATTCCATCGTTTTGATCATCACAAAAGTAGAAGATCCCGAGGAACTGGATACAAGATTCTCGAAATTTACACAAAGCATGGATTCTGAAGCAAGCCCGACAGAACAGCTGGAAAAGCTGGAGGGCGCAGAAGACTTCCTGAACCTGCTCAATAAAGTAAAAGAAGCGGCAGCCGACATCAAGCCTGCCTCCAAACCACAGGAGGAACCAGCACCGCTCAATGTACGTCTGTTCTCGTTCAACCATATTGATCTGGTCATTCAGGCAGCCCATCTTCTGGCTCCTGCGTACCACGGTTCCAATACACTGTATCGAGACGATGAAGCAGATATGTATATTCTGGCACTGACACCATCGGATCATTCTGCCAATGAATTTAACAAGATCTGCAATATGCTTTCTGAATACGGCAGTCTGGAGAAAGCCTCTGCTTCTGTTCTTGCATTTCTGGAAGAACACTGCGAGGTCGTGATTTCTTCCGATGCGATTCAAAAGCTGTCACAGGTATAAACGCATATAAAAAGAGTGCGGACTTAAGCTTTACTGCCCAGTCCGCACTCTTTTATGTTATAAGTCTTATTTTGCTGCTCTTGCCGCATTGATCTTCTCTACCAGGAGATCTGCATCGATTCCGTGAACCATCGCTGCCTCACCCAGTGTCTCCATCTGTGCAGACGGGCATCCAAGGCAGTGCATTCCGATTTCCATTAAGATCGGCGCGCATTCAGGATATACGGATAATAATTCGCCGATTGTTGTATTCTTTGTAAATGTTTCCATTATGATTCCTCCTTCTATTATTCAATGTTCTTTATTATAATCTCTATTTTTTAAATTATCAACCACCAAAACCGGAAAATACGTTTTAAAATCAACCTTATTTTGCTTGAATTTTCTGAATTGTTTCTTCTGTTTTTACTGCTTTTCGAATACTCAAAAGTCAATATATTTTTCTTTCTTTTTCGACAAACAAGCAATTTCATAATAACCTTACAAAACATCCGTTCTTTTTTTCACAAAAGTAATTCACAAAAAACACCTGTTTGAGTGTGGATAATGTGAATAACTTTTCGGAAATGTCGTGTTTTCCACGTTTTTTCATATTTTGAGTGTGGATAAGTTGAAAACTCCTATTTTTCAAATTTCGACATTTTTTTACATTTTTGTGCATCTTGCCATTTATTTATTTTCCTGTTGACTTTTTTGTTTCTTTCTATCTCATTTTCCCCCGAAAAAATACCGCATTTCAAAGTCAGTCAACTTTAAAATGCGGTCTGAATTTACAGAACTCTTCTGATCGTTATGATATTTGTATAAGTTGCGCTGCAGATTCCAATCCCGTCAGCTTCGTTCATTGCATTTACAATCGTCCCGTCTCCCATGTACAGTCCGACATGCCCGTCATACAAAACAATATCTCCGGGAAGTGCCTGTTCATAGCTGACAGCAACTCCCACATTTTCCATATCCCATGTCGTCCTTGGCAGGCTAATCCCGAAATGTGCATACACAGACTGTACAAATCCAGAGCAATCCGCTCCTTCTGTCAGACTGGTACCGCCCCATACGTACGGATTTCCAATAAACTGACAGGCGTAATCTATGACAGCCTGTCCCGAAGCAGCCTGATTTTGCACAATACTCTGGGCGGAAGCTTCCTGAACCTTCTGTGTTTCCTGCACTATGGTCTGCTCTGGCTTCTTCGCCTCTTCTGCTTCCCTCGTCTCTGCGTAAGAATACGTTGTCTCTATACTGATATACTCCCCGGATACCCAGCCGGCGATTTCCCCTGCCTGCACCGGATACCATCCATCTTTTGGTTCCCCAGTAATTTCATACTCCTGATTCTGCATAATCTGTGTCAGAACCTGTGTCTCTACTCCCTGACCAGCCCTCACATTCAGAACATCAGCTGTTACCGTTGCAACCTCTTTTTCGTATTCCCCTGCATGTGACTTTGCATCTTCTCCCAGGTACAATGTATCTGCCGGAACGAATCCCTGCGCATCTCCTGACTGGATCTTCACCCAGTCTTCTTTATATTCGAGAACTCTGACTGCCGAATCCGGATACAATTTTCCGATCCAGTCACTGTTCTCATCCGGCGCACTTCTTATATAAGTAAATTCTTCACCTGTATTCGAAAACGCCATATTCAAATACTCACCCTCACCTGTCGGTACCAGATATAACTGCAGATTCTCCTTTACTTTCGTTTCATAACAATCTGTTACTACTGTTTCGATTCCTGCAGCCGGCAAAACCGGATATACTTCCGCTTTCTGATCTGCCGCATAAACTGCACTCCCCGGAATCATCATCATTCCTACCAGAGCAGGAATGACTATTTTTTGTTTCATGTGTGCTGCTTTCATATAAAACCTCCTCTGTTTTCTGTCTTTATCTTTTGTAGGAAGTTTTAAATGTTACATAATTATTAAATTTGTTACAGTGTGATTATATCAGTGGTTATACGATGTGTCAACAGTTTTAAAAGGGTTTTTTCTCCTGTATTTCGACATATCACGATATATTATGTCTGTTTATTTTTTATTTATTAACTTTTTTGTAACATTTTATCAAATAAAATATTCTTTTTTCAAAAATCCTATTGACAAACTTTCAAAACTGTATTATAGTCTAAACATAGCAACGATTACTATTATTGTTTTGAAAGGAGAACTCACTTGGCTACTTTGAAATATAGCAGACAGCGAGAGTCCATCAAGAACTATCTGGCATCGACCACTGAGCATCCAACTGCTGATACGGTCTATATGCATGTCAAAGAGGAGTTTCCGAATATCAGTCTTGGAACTGTTTACCGGAATTTAAATCTGCTGACTGATCTCGGTGAGGCAGTCAAGATTACAACTCCTGACGGCGGGGACAGATTTGACGGTGATGTGAGACCTCACAACCACTTTTTCTGCACTTGCTGCAAAAGGGTTCTGGATATCAACATGGATATGCAAAATGTCACAGAGCTAAATGAAATTGCTGCTAAAGATTTTGATGGAATCATTGATTTCTGCACGATGACTTTTTATGGAAAATGCGGAAACTGCATCAAAAAATCTTAAATTTGTCCATAATATGGAAAGTTTTCTGATTCCGTATTATAATATTAACCAAAGGCCGACTCATTCCGGTCAAATTCAATTAAGAAAAGGAGATTTGAACTATGAAAAAATTTGTTTGTACAGTATGTGGTTATGTTCACGAGGGAGACGCTGCACCGGCTGAATGTCCAGTCTGTCATGCACCAGCT
This sequence comes from Mediterraneibacter gnavus ATCC 29149, assembly GCF_008121495.1. Classification (NCBI taxonomy): domain Bacteria; kingdom Bacillati; phylum Bacillota; class Clostridia; order Lachnospirales; family Lachnospiraceae; genus Mediterraneibacter; species Mediterraneibacter gnavus. Next base: position 1,213,937 of record NZ_CP043051.1, read on the forward strand.
GATAAATTCAAAGAGCAGACAGGAGAAAGATCTTGGGCTGCAGAGCACGTTGTAGGTGTTGCTCAGGGCGTAAGCGAAGACATCCTTGCTGACTTAAGAGCAAACTTTGAAGGAGAATGTACAGAAGTTGGTATGTACCTTGCTATGGCAAGAGTTGCTCACAGAGAAGGATATCCGGAAATCGGATTATACTGGGAAAAAGCTGCCTGGGAAGAAGCAGAGCACGCTTCTAAATTCGCTGAATTGTTAGGTGAAGTTGTTACAGACAGCACAAAGAAAAACCTGGAGATGAGAGTTGATGCTGAGAACGGAGCTACAGCTGGTAAATTCGATCTTGCAAAACGTGCAAAAGCTGCTAACCTGGATGCAATCCACGATACAGTACACGAGATGGCAAGAGACGAAGCTCGTCACGGAAAAGCTTTCGAAGGTCTGTTAAAGAGATACTTTGGCTAAGATTTTCCTATCTTAATATAGAACCTTTAAAGAGGCCTGGTCTTGATCAGTGCCTCTTTTTCTTTTCTGGACAGCTGTTTGATGGCATATTCTCTTTTCATTGCCTCTTCTCTTGTCTGAAATTCTTCATAGTAGACCAGTTCCACCGGTCTTCTGGCTTTTGTATACTTGGCTCCCTTCCCGGCATTGTGGCTTGTAATCCGCTTTTTCAGATCATTGGTCCATCCGGTATACAGAGAATCATCTTTGCATTTTAAGATATATGTATAGTTCATTTTGTCACCTCTTATCAATGTCCTCTATTTTACTCCTCTTTTGTGCTCCAAATCAAGCATCGTTATGGAAAATAAAAAGGGATACGAAACATTTTATTTTTCGCACCCCCTGACTGTTATTCCATATATACTGCCGGATCTTTCGCTTCTCCGTCTTTTGTCACCTCGAAATAAAGATTTGGACCTTCTACGCTATAGTATTTTGTCGGTTCACTTAAATATCCTACAGTCTGTCCCTGTGCCACAAAATCCCCAATTGCAAGCGGCACATCTTTGAGCTGCCCGTAAACTGCACTGTAACCGTTTCCCATATCCAGTGTGACTGTCACTCCTGTCTGTGCAGTTTCTTCAATATTGGTTACGATTCCGTCTGCAGAAGCTCCTATCATTTCTCCGGCTTCTCCTGCGATAATCATTGCAGGATTATACTTGTACTGTTCCAGTGTCTGAAAAAATACCGTCTTATCCATGCTGTATCCAAGAATCACACTTCCACTTGCCGGCCATGCAAGTGTACTGTTTTCATCAAAATAAACTTGTTTTGCCGGTGCTGCTGTCTCTGTCTGTGTCTCTGCGCTTTCATTCGTACCTGTCTCTGATCCATTTTCTGCGGATGTATCTTCTTCGGCCTGCGGCAGAACAATATCATTGGTATTGGTTGTTCTGGTCTCTTCTGTAACGGTGTTGTTTTTTGCAAGCTGGCTTCCCGTTGCTCTTCGGTGATAGCTGTTGTATACAACGGCTCCCACGACAGATACTACAACGACGAAACAGATCACAATCGCAACTGACATTCCTTTACTTTTTAAGGAAGGCTTTTCATTGTTATTCATATTCATCACCTCTGGCTATATTTTTGCCAGAAGCACTGCTGTTTATTCTGGTTTTTCCAAAATTTCTTCGGAGTTTGTGATCGTTGTTCCCTCAAAGAAGAATTCCAGAATCTCTTTATAATTTTGACCGTTTTTCGCCAGTTCATTTGCCGTCCACTGGCTCATCCCAAGTCCGTGCCCTTTTCCCATTGTGGTGATTTTGAGTCCTCCTGATTCTTCCTGTATGGAAAATGCACTGGATGCAAGAGATAACGCATCTCGAAATTCATCTCCGCTGCAGACCGTGTTTCCAATCCGAAATTTGGAAACATATCCTGCAGAATCTTTTTCCTGGATTTCAAAATCTTCGAATTTCAGCGCTTTTTTGGCTTCTGCTTCTCCCTCTGCCGCTTCCAGGAACGACCGGCACTTTTTCTTGATCTCATCATACGAAAACTGATACACATGCATCTCGTCTTCCGCCTTCACATCCTCCAGACATTCTCTTGTCGCAAGATACGGATATGTATCCCCGCCGATCACTTCTTTTCCGCTTCTTGTCTTTCCGTTACTGGATTGATGATACGGAACCCAGGCATAAGAATCCTGATAAAAAAGCACTTGTGTCTCTGTTTCATCCAGCACCTCTCTTAATTTCTTATAATAATTCTCAAAATTTTCAGCTCCCCATTTTTTCTTCAATTCTTCCGGTGTCAGATATGCCTCTTTGAACACAACATCCTGTGCAGCCTGCTGATACAGCATGGTACGAAGTACTACTGCCTGTGCCTTCAGTGCCTCTTTTTCATAGGATGCTGGCATTGTTTTCCCTAAAATTCCCATCATGTATTCTGTCCACGGAACCGTCCTAACAGTCTTCTCACCGTCCTGATCTTCTGTTTCTGCCTGAACACAAGGTTCCTGCGACATTCCCAGTACATCGATTCCGTTTACAAAAACTGTGACTACATAGGGAAGCAATAACAGGATTGTCAAAAACGCTCCCGCTGATTTTAGTTTTTGATGTTTTATCTTCATAAAAAACCTCCATGATGCAGTATATGCACCATGGAGGTCTGATATCCTTTTATTCTTCTGCAGATGGTTTGTCATCTGTTTTCGGTTCTTCTTTTGTCCCGCCATACGTATAGCTGGAAGTCATCTGCTCATGCTCCGGTCTTGACAGTTCTTCCACCCTGCGGTATTCTCCCGGGATGATCTCTTCGTCTACTTTCTTAAACTCTCCGTCTACCGGATCCGCTGTATTCTGATCTTCTGCAGGCGTTTCCTCCTGCTTCGGCGCAGGAGCAGCCGGTGCCTCTTCCGATGTCTGCCGGGGCATCTCAGGTGCCGGCGCGATCGGCGGAGGTGTTGTCATAAACGGTGTTCCCAGATCCGGTTCTTTTCCCGGATTATACGGACGATTCCGCATCACAAACAGACAAATGGATTCATACAGCGGAAGTAATACTCCCAGAACCGCATGTGCAACTGCCATTCCCGGTGTTGTAAATTTCTCATAAATCTGACGGTTTACAAGAATTCGAAGCACACTGTAGACTGCATTGTACACTGTAAAAAATACAATGACGATAACTGTCACGATAATGATTCCTGTCACTGCGCCAAAGCTAAAGCCGCCGTAAGATGAGAAAACCACACCAAATCCAAGCACTACCCATATGACCACATACAGGATACCGGTAACGATGGAAGAAATAAATGGCAGTACGATCAGCCAGATTCCCGGATTCTTGATCTGTTTATTTTTCAGATGTACCGTTCCGCCAAGCTCTCCCTGAAGGTACGTTCTGGCAAATGGTACAAACGCCAGCCATGGATAATCCATTCCTTCTCTTTTTGCCATGTTGTACATTCCGATTCCGCGGAAAATATAGTTTACGACCGCAACGGTCAGTCCAACCAGTAATATGATCAGGTAAAACATCAAAATTCCTGTCAGAATACTTCCTCCCACCTCATGAGTGGACGGAGTATTATAGTAACTAAAGTCCTCATATGGCAATTCACTGTAAAATTCCATAGGCTTCCTCCTATTCTTCGACCGGCTTTACAAACACCTTCTTCAGTTTCCAGATATCATCCACATACTCTTCAATCGTTCTGTCAGAGGTGAATTTTCCACTGCTGGCAGTGTTCATCATCGCCATTTTGGACCATCTGTCCTTATCTTTATATGCTTCTTCTACTTTCTTCTGTGCATCTGCATAGGAACGGAAATCCTTCAGAATAAAGTATGTGTCAGGTCTGTCTGTACACTGTGTGTTCAGAAGTGAGTTATACAGATCTTTGTACATCTCGTGGTTTCCGTTTGCATAGGTTCCATCCATCAGCTGATCTACCACACGCTTGATCTCCCAGTCATTGAAGTAAATCTCTGTCGGATTGTATCCGCCATGATTTTCATAGTTGATAACTTCTTCTGAACTGAGTCCGAAGATAAATGCATTTTCAATGCCGACTTCATCCACAATCTCTACGTTGGCTCCGTCCATCGTACCCAATGTCGGCGCACCGTTGAGCATGAATTTCATATTTCCGGTACCGGAAGCTTCTTTGGAAGCTGTAGAAATCTGCTCACTGACATCTGCTGCCGCAAATAAAAGCTCTGCGTTGGATACACGGTAATCTTCGATAAATACAACTTTTAATTTGCCATTGATGCTTCTGTCATTATTGACTACATCTGCTACGGAGTTGATCAGTTTGATCGTCTCTTTTGCACGTTTATATCCGGCCGCTGCTTTTGCTCCGAAAATAAAGGTTCTCGGATAGAAGCTCACCTCCGGATGTTCTTTGATCTGATTGTACAGATACATTACATGCATGATATTTAACAACTGACGTTTGTACTCATGAAGACGTTTTACCTGTACATCAAAAATTGAATTCGGATCTACTTCAATTCCGTTGTGTTTTTTGATATACGCTGCCAAACGGACTTTGTTGCGGTATTTGATCTCCATGAACTCTTTTCTCGCCTGCTCATCATCTACATAGGCTTTCAGCTTTCCGATCTGGGCAAGATCAGTGATCCAGCCGTCTCCGATCTTATTCGTGATCCAGTCTGCAAGCAGCTGATTTCCGTGAAGCAAAAATCTTCTCTGCGTGATTCCATTCGTCTTGTTATTAAATTTCTCCGGCATCATCTCATAGAAGTCTTTTAACTCTTGGTGTTTGAGGATCTCCGTATGGAGCTTTGCAACACCATTGACAGAATATCCTGCAATGATCGCCATATGTGCCATTCTTACCTGACCATCATAGAGAATTGCCATCTTGCGTACCTTCTCTTCATTTCCAGGATATTTTGCACGCACCTCAATCAGGAATCTTCTGTCAATCTCCTGTACGATCTGATAAATACGCGGAAGCAGTCTGGAGAACAGATCAATCGGCCATTTTTCCAAAGCTTCTGACATAATCGTATGGTTCGTATATGCACAGGTCTTTGTTGTCACATCCCATGCTTCCTCCCATGTGAGCCCTTCCTGATCGATGAGAAGACGCATCAGCTCCGGCACTGCCACGGTCGGGTGGGTATCATTCATCTGAATCGCTACCTTTTCGTAGAGTTTACGCACATCACTGTGTTTCTTTTTATACTTTTCAAGCATTGTCTGCAAGCTTGCGGAAATAAAGAAATACTGCTGTTTCAGACGAAGCTCTTTTCCTGCATAGTGATTGTCATTCGGATACAATACATCTACGATCAGTTTTGCAAGATTCTCCTGCTCTACGGATTTGTGATAATCTCCTCTGTCAAATGCGTCCAGCTGGAAATCTGTGATTGCCTTTGCATCCCACACACGCAGTGTATTGACTACGTGATTACCGTATCCCACGATCGGCATATCATATGGGATTGCAAGTACGGATTCATAATTTTCCTGTACAAAGATATCTTTTCCTGTCTCCGGATCTTTGTCAAAATGTACATTTCCCCCGAAGCGCACTTCTTTTGCATATTCCTCGCGGCGCAGCTCAAACGGATTTCCTTCTTTGAGCCAGTTATCAGGTGTCTCCACCTGATAACCATTTTCTATTTTCTGCTTAAACATTCCATAGCGGTAACGGATTCCACATCCGTATGCCGGATAATTCAAAGTGGACAATGAATCCAGAAAACATGCTGCAAGTCTTCCGAGTCCTCCGTTTCCAAGTGCTGCGTCCGGCTCTTCATCCTCAACAACGTTCAGATCGATGTCCATCTCTTCCAGTGCTTCTTTGACCTCTTTGTATGCTGTCATATTGATCAGGTTATTGCCAAGCGCACGTCCCATCAGAAACTCCATGGACATATAGTAGACGGCCTTTGCATCTGCTTCATCATAAGCCTTCTGCGTAGCGATCCAGTCATCCATAATAATATCTTTTACGGCATAGGAAACTGCCTGAAATATCTGCTGTGGAGATGCTTCAGCAATATTTTTCCGATACAGAGTCCTTACATTTTCCCTGACTGCCTCTTTAAATGTTTCCTTTTCAAAACGTTTGCTGTACATGTCGATTATCTCCCTTCTTTTTCGACTCCCATGAAAACAGCTTCTCCATTAATCTTCCATTCTTTTACGAATCCGGCCGGCTCTGCTTTTTCTGCAGAAACTGCCAGAACCTCAGAACAGATCTGTGTACCGTTCGCTGCGAAGACTGCCTCTGCCTTTTCGCTTCCTTTGTAGGTCACTTTGATCTTATCCATCACTTCAAATCCGGCTTCTTTTCTCATTGTCTGGATCTTACTGATGATCTCTCTTACAAATCCTTCCTCCAGAAGCTCTTCTGTCAGATTTGTATCCAGAACAACGGTGATTCCATTGTCATTTTCAGAAACATATCCTTCAATCTGTGCAGTATCGATCAACAAATCTTCTTTGAACAGTGTTACTTCCTGTCCGTTAATATCCAGTTTCAGAGAACCTGTTTCGTTAATCTCATCCATTGCTGCATTGCCATCGAGCTGGTCTAACGCAGCTTTGATTCCACCCAACATTTTACCATATTTTGGTCCGACTGTCTTTAACTGTGGTTTAAAACTATAAGAAGTAAAGTCTCTTACATCATCTGTAAATTTTACATTTTTTACATTCAGCTCATCTGCCACGATCTCCTGATAAAATTCCGGCAGATCGAATCCTGCTTTCACGAACATCTGTCCGATCGGCTGACGGTTTTTGATGTTGGATGCGTTACGGCATGCACGGCCCATGACAACCAGTTTTAATACATTGTCCATATCTGCTTCCAGTTTTTCATCGATCAGTTCGTTCTGAACCTCCGGATAATCACAAAGGTGGATACTTTCCGGAGCGGATGCATCAACACTCTTCACCAGGTTCTGGTAGATTTCTTCTGTCATGAACGGGATCATCGGCGCAGCAACTTTCGATACTGTCACAAGCGCAGTGTACAATGTCATGTACGCATTGATCTTATCCTGTTCCATTCCTTTTGCCCAGAAACGCTCACGGCTTCTTCTGACATACCAGTTACTCATGTCATCCACGAAATCCTGCAGTGCTCTTGCACTTTCCGGAATTCTGTAGTTTGCCAGATGCTCATCCACTGTTTTTGTCAGTGTATTCAGTTTGGACAGAAGCCATTTATCCATGACTCCTAATTTATCATATTCCAGTGTATATTTTGTTGCGTCAAATCCATCAATATTTGCATACAGTACGAAGAATGCGTATGTGTTCCACAGAGTTCCCATGAATTTACGCTGTCCTTCTACAACTGCTTTTCCGTGGAAACGGTTTGGAAGCCATGGTGCACTGTTGCTGTAGAAGTACCAGCGGATCGCATCTGCTCCGTATGTCTCCAGTGCGTCAAATGGATCGACCGCGTTTCCTTTGGACTTACTCATCTTCTGTCCGTTCTCATCCTGCACATGTCCAAGAACGATAACATTCTTGTATGGCGCTTTGTTAAACAGCAATGTAGAAATCGCAAGCAGAGAGTAGAACCATCCTCTTGTCTGGTCTACCGCCTCGGAAATAAAGTCTGCCGGGAACTGCTGTTTGAACAAATCTTCGTTCTCAAACGGATAGTGGTGCTGTGCAAACGGCATGGAACCACTGTCAAACCAGCAGTCAATCACTTCCGGTACACGGTGCATCTGTTTTCCACACTCTGGACAAGTAATCGTCACATCGTCGATATATGGACGGTGCAGTTCGATATCATCCGGACAGTTATCAGACATCTCTTTTAATTCTGCAATGCTTCCAATAGAGTGCATATGTCCGCATTCACACTCCCAGATATTCAGCGGTGTTCCCCAGTAACGGTTACGGCTGATTCCCCAGTCCTGAACGTTTTCAAGCCAGTCTCCGAAACGTCCTTTTCCGATGTTTTCCGGAATCCAGTTGATTGTGTTGTTGTTTGCAATCAGATCTTCTTTTACAGCCGTCATCTTGATGAACCAGGACTCACGTGCGTAGTAGATCAGCGGAGTATCACATCTCCAGCAGTGCGGATAGCTGTGCTCAAATTTCGGAGCGTCAAAGAGAAGTCCTCTCTCATCCAGATCTTTGAGTACCATCGGATCTGCCTTTTTCACAAATACTCCTGCAAACGGAGTCTCTGCTGCCATATCCCCTTTTTCATCTACAAGCTGTACAAACGGGAGTTCATAATTTCTTCCGACATTTGCATCGTCCTCACCAAATGCAGGCGCAATATGAACGACTCCGGTACCGTCTGTCAATGTAACGTAGTTATCACATGTCACATAAAATGCTTTTTTATGCTGTTTCTCTGCACTGTCAGCTGCACACTGGTACAATGGCTCATACTCTTTGTATTCCAGATCTTTTCCTACATATGTCTCCAGAACCTCATAAGCCGGTGTTCCTTCTTCTGCAAGCTTTCCAAGAACCGTATTAAGAAGTGCCTCTGCCATGTAATATACATAACCGTCTGCTGCTTTTACTTTTACATAAGTCTCACTTGGATTTACACAAAGTGCAAGGTTTGACGGCAGTGTCCAAGGTGTTGTTGTCCATGCCAGAATGTATGCGTCTTCGTTTTTTACCTTAAATCTTACGATTGCAGAACGCTCTTTCACATCCTTGTATCCCTGTGCCACTTCCTGCGCAGACAACGGAGTTCCGCAGCGAGGGCAGTAAGGTACAATCTTAAATCCTTTGTAGAGGAGCTTTTTGTCCCAGATCTGTTTCAATGCCCACCACTCGGATTCGATGAAATTGTTGTCGTATGTTACATAAGGATGCTCCATATCTGCCCAGAATCCAACCGTGCTGGAGAAATCCTCCCACATTCCTTTGTATTTCCATACGCTCTCTTTACATTTGTCGATAAACGGCTCCAGTCCGTATCCTTCAATCTGATCTTTTCCGTCCAGACCAAGCAGCTTTTCTACTTCCAGCTCTACCGGCAGACCATGGGTATCCCATCCTGCTTTACGAGGAACCTTGTATCCCTTCATTGTGCGGTATCTCGGGATCATATCTTTGATAACACGTGTCAGAACGTGACCGATATGCGGTTTTCCGTTTGCTGTCGGAGGTCCGTCGTAAAAGGTGTACTCCGGACATCCTTCTTTTTCCTCCATACTTTTCTGGAAGATATCATGCTCTTTCCAGAATGCTTCAACTTCTTTTTCACGTCCTACGAAATTCATATCCGTGGAAACTTTCTTGTACATAGCGCTTTTCCTTTCTACTTTTCTTTTATTTTTCTGAGTTACTGTTTATGCTGTACAGGAACTGATGCTGCCTTCGTTTCTATAGTAAAAAAACTTTCGTCCTGTAATAGGACGAAAGTTTAAAAATCTTACGTTAACCACCTGTTACAACATACTTAGATATCATATTCTGATATCCGTTATATGCGTTCCTTTAACGGCGGAACCCCGTCAGCCTTTACTTCTCGCGGTTCAAGGACTGCAGCTCGAAAGTGATCTTCGGAAAAATCCTACTGATACCGGCCTTCCACCACCACCGGCTCGCTGAAACGTTCAGAAAGATCCTACTCTCTTTGTCATCGCTTTTTGATATTAAAATACAAAATTATTATAAGAAGAAACCAGAGAATAGTCAAGGGATTTCCTGCTACTCTTTTACTACATCCATTACAAATTCACTAAACTTATTTTCAATAATATAATTTCTTTATATAATAAGAAACAAAAAAACAACACCAACCGGTGCTGCCTCTCATTCCATCTGTATTTCCTGTACCTTCAAAACTGCATACAAAGAATCATCCATTTCCTATCACCTTGCTTGGTTATGCCCTCGACCTATTAGTAACAGTCAGCTCCATGCGTTACCGCACTTCCACCTCTGCCCTATCTACCTCGTCGTCTTCAAGGGGTCTTACTAACTTGACGTTATGGGATATCTCATCTTGAGGGGGGCTTCACGCTTAGATGCCTTCAGCGTTTATCCCGTCCCGGCTTGGCTACTCTGCTATGCATTTGGTAATACAACAGATCCACCAGCGGCCAGTCCACCCCGGTCCTCTCGTACTAAGGGCAGCTCCTCTCAAATATCCTACGCCCACGCCGGATAGGGACCGAACTGTCTCACGACGTTCTGAACCCAGCTCGCGTACCGCTTTAATGGGCGAACAGCCCAACCCTTGGGACCTACTTCAGCCCCAGGATGCGATGAGCCGACATCGAGGTGCCAAACCACTCCGTCGATGTGAACTCTTGGGAGTGATAAGCCTGTTATCCCCAGGGTAGCTTTTATCCGTTGAGCGATGGCAATCTCACTTTATACCACCGGATCACTAAGTCCTACTTTCGTACCTGCTCCACCCGTCGGTGTCGCAGTCAAGCTCCCTTCTGCCTTTGCACTCTTCGAATGGTTTCCAACCATTCTGAGGGAACCTTTGAGCGCCTCCGATACCCTTTCGGAGGCGACCGCCCCAGTCAAACTCCCCACCTGACATTGTCCCCCAGCCGGTTCACGGCTGCTGGTTAGAAATCCAATACTACAAGGGTGGTATCCCAACAGTGACTCCCTGACAACTGGCGTCATCAGTTCTCAGTCTCCCACCTATCCTGTACATGCAATATCGAATCCCAGTATCAAGCTGGAGTAAAGCTCCATGGGGTCTTTCCGTCCTGGCGCAGGTAACCAGCATCTTCACTGGTATTTCAATTTCACCGGGTGCATTGTTGAGACAGTGCCCAAATCATTACGCCTTTCGTGCGGGTCGGAACTTACCCGACAAGGAATTTCGCTACCTTAGGACCGTTATAGTTACGGCCGCCGTTTACTGGGGCTTAAGTTCAAAGCTTCGCCTTACGACTAACCTCTCCCCTTAACCTTCCAGCACCGGGCAGGCGTCAGCCCATATACCTCACCTTTCGGTTTTGCATAGACCTGTGTTTTTGCTAAACAGTTGCTTGGGCCAATTCTCTGCGGCCACTTTTACATGGCACTCCTTCTCCCGAAGTTACGGAGTCATTTTGCCGAGTTCCTTAACAATGCTTCTCCCGTCGGCCTTAGGATTCTCTCCTCATCCAC